>DAINOH010000001.1:0-84655 GCA_036735485.1 Draconibacterium sp.
CTGTCACTTCAGAAAACTTTTTTCGATATCGGTAACCGGGATGATGTGCAATACTCTTTTTCCATCGGGCGAAAAATTAGGTGTGGAACAGGCAAACAATTCATCAATCAGGTGAATAATCTCCTCTTGTTTCAGTTCGGTACCGTATTCGAGTGCCGATGCCTTTGCCAGCGAACCGGCAATCTGTTCCTTTGCCCTGGTTTTCACATCCACCTGCAAAGTTTTGAATTCCTCCAGCAGCTTTTCCACAATCTGCAAAGGTTCAGCTTTATCGGTCATCACCGGTGTTCCACTGATGATAAAAGTGTTTTTACCAAACTCCCTGATATCGAAACCCAGCGATACCAAATCGGAAAGAACACTGCCAAGAATAGCCGCGTCGGCAGGATTTAGTTCAAAAGTCTGCGGAAATAAAAGCTGCTGACTGGCCACCGATTCTGTTTTCAGCGCTTCCAGAAATTTCTCATACAAAATCCGCTCGTGTGCCCGTTTTTGGTCAATTACCATCAACCCCGATTTTACAGGCGTCAGAATATATTTTTGTTTTAGCTGAAGTGTTTTCTTTCCTGAAAACTGTTCCGGAGGACCGTCAAAAATTTTTTCTGTTTCTTTTTCAGATTGAGGTTCAGGGATTTCGGGCCTGAGTTTTAATTGTGTTCCGGTGTATAAATCTTCCCAGCGGTCGAGGTTCTTTTTCGCCACCGGGCTTTTTGGATAATTTCCTGAAAACGTTTGTTTTTCTGTTTCGAATGGGTTGTAATCCGGATTTACCCGGATTTCAGGAAACTGAATTTCATCAAAAGATTTTGGCGGAAGCGGAATATCGATACTGCCACTCTGGTCGAAATCGATGGACGGAACCACATTGTTTTTGCCCAAAGCCTCGCGCACGGCAGCGTGCAGTATTGGCCAGATATCGCGTTCATTTTCAAATTTTATTTCGGTTTTGGTGGGATGAACATTGATATCAATATTGGCAGGGTCGGTTTCGAGAAAAAGAAAATAAGCCGGGAAAGAATCGGCTGGCAAAAGTTGCTGGTAGGCCTGCATCACCGCCTTATGAAACCACGGGTGTCGGATGTACCGGCCATTCACAAAAAAGAACTGTTCACCCATTGTTTTGCGGGCAAATTTGGGTTGCCCCACAAAACCAAAAACTTTTACGATGCTTGTTTCCTCATCAACCGCAACCAGACTTTGATTGATTGCCTTTCCGAAAAGATCGACAATCCGTTTGCGGTGGTTGGCTTTCGGAAGTTCGTAAACTGCCGAATTATTGTGAAAAAGCGAGATTTTGATACCGGGATTCGGAATCGCCACCCGCTGAATTTCGCTGATAATGTGTTTGAGTTCGGTGGTGTTTCCTTTCAGGAATTTTCTCCGCGCGGGAACATTAAAAAACAGGTTTTTAATCTGAAAACTGGTTCCATTGGCACAAGCCACAGGTTCCTGTTGAATTACTTCGGAACCAACAATATGAATAAAAGTACCCACTTCGTCTTCCACCTTTTTGGTACGCAGTTCCACATCGGCAATGGCGGCAATAGAAGCCAGGGCCTCGCCCCTGAAACCCATTGTGCGGATATTAAAAAGATCGTTGGCTGAAGTGATTTTGGAAGTAGCGTGGCGTTCAAACGACATCCGGGCGTCGGTGGGCGACATGCCACAGCCGTTATCTGTAATCTGTACAAGGGTCCGTCCGGCATCTTTTACATGAACCAGGATTTCTGTGGCCCCTGCATCGAGCGCATTTTCCACCAGTTCCTTCACCACCGATGCGGGGCGCTGAATAACTTCACCGGCAGCAATCTGGTTGGCAACCGAATCGGGTAAAAGCTGAATAATGTCGCTCACTTGCTCCTGAAATTGGGATTAAAACAAATCATCGGCAAACATGATGATCACAAAAACCAGAACCAGGATGAGGAACATCCAGATCAGCCTGCGCCGTTGTGCTTTTCTCCCCTCTTCCATCGACCTTTGCCAGCCGCCAGTACTCCTGAATTGTCCTTTTATATTGGGTCTGTATTCGCCACTTGTGTTTTTCTTTTCCTGTTCCAGTCCAAGTTCGTGCCTGATGCGTTGTTCACGATTCTCCCGTTCCTCTTTGTCAGGATCGTAAAACCGTGGCCTGATACTGAATTTTTTATTGGTTGGTGTGTGAAAAAAATTGCTGATCATAGTCAAACTGATTTTAATGTACAAAGATACTTTTTCTTACCGGAAATACGAACCGGCAAATTCAGCATCAATTCAAAAATGAAGCGAAGAATCGAGAATTTCCAGCAGTTGCAGGTCATTCAGCAAAACTGGATTTCCTTTCATACTACTGGCAGCTTTTGCTTTTTCACCCAAAATTGGAAAACTTTCGCGTGTTACATTAAATGCTGAAAGTGGTGGAATTTGAAGTTTTTTAACAAGGGTTTCAATCCAATTTGTTCCTGATTCCGGTGTGGCGTTTTTATTTCCGGTCAGCATCACTGCCAGCTTGCGAAATCTTTCAAGTTTTTCGGTGTTTCCCTGATTTCTGAGAGTTTCAATATTTATTTTCATTACCGCCGGGAGCAAACAGGCGCAAACTGCACCGTGGGGCGCCGGGAACATTCCACCCAGTGGTCCGGCAAAACCGTGTACCGCACCCAGTTTTCCGTTGGCAAGTGCAACACCACCCAACATCGCCGCAAATGCCATATTTTCCCGCGCTTCCATATCACTCCCATTCAAACAGGCCCGTTCAAGAAACCCGGCAATCCTGGTTAACCCGTCAGTACAAATCATTTCGAGATAAGGATTTGAGACTGCCGAAACAAAGGTTTCAAGTAAATGCGTGAGTGCATCGATTCCGGTAAAGCCTGTCAGTTCAGGTGACATTTGCATCGAAAGCAGCGGATCGATAACCGCTATTTTCGGGTACATCATTTCGCTGCGCAAACTCACTTTCACACTGTGCCCGACAGATTTGATAACAGCATTTTTTGTAACCTCAGAACCTGTTCCGGCTGTTGTTGGAATGGCAATGCACGGAATTGGTGAAACAGTAAGCGGATTATTTTTCCCAATTACTTCGAGATAATCTGTCAATTCACCCGGGTTGGCTGCCATTGCCGCAATAGCTTTGGCGGCATCGATTGCACTTCCGCCGCCCAATCCAACAACAACATTGCATTCATGTTTTCTGCAAAGTTGAACCGCTTCAGAAATATCGTCGGTTGTGGGTTCTGAATTAATCGTAAAAATTTGGGTTTTTAGTCCTTTTTCTTCCAGCGAAACACGATGTTGCTGCGAAAATCTTTGGCTGCCTCCGGTTACAAGCAGTACATTATTTCCCAAACCTGCTGCCAGAACCGGAACATTCTCAAAAGCTTCGTTTCCAAAAATAATTCGAGTCGGGGAAGTAAGTTCAAAACTTAAACCCATCCTTCATCATCTGGGAAAATATTGTAAAATTTTGTACTGAAACGGGGTTGTGCCATCATGTGGTTCACCGCGTCGCGCCAGCGTGTATAATGTTCAGTTTGTTTGTGTTTACCCGGATCTTCGTAAGTTTTATACACTTCAACCAAAACAAAACGGGTTGGGTCGTCGTGTTGCTGAACAATGTCAAACCTGGCGATGCCCGGCTCCAGAAGGCTTTCTTTTGCATTCTCAATCGTCAGCGTTTTAAACTCTTCTACATACTCTTCCTTAACATGAACAAAGACATGAACGATAAACATAACGAGGTTATTAAAAATTTCGTGGCAATATTACAAAATAAAAAAATAGCAGCGTTTCCAACCTTTTCAAATTAAATTCGTCCTAACGTTAAAATTACCGGCTTTTGAAAATACGATTCGGCACTAAAAATGAAAGTTTGATTCAGCTCTGCAGGAAGGGAGATGAAAAAGCACAATATGAAATTTACAAATCGTATTCGAAAGCTATGTACAACGTGGCAATCAGGTTAACCAGCGACAGGGAAACCGCGCAGGATATTTTGCAGGAATCGTTTGTGAAAGCTTTTCAAGAGATAGAAAAACTGAATGATGAAAATGCTTTTGGCGGCTGGCTGAAAAAGATTGTGATCAACCGTTGTTTTGATGAAATAAGACGAAAAAAGCACGTCTTTGATTTCGATATGATTACTGAAAAACATGTTGAAATTGCGGAAGAGATTGATGAAGCGGTTGATATAGAAGTGGTGCACCTGATGATTAAAAAGCTGCCCGGAGGCGCCCGTGAAATACTGGTGCTCAGGGCAATTGAGGGATTAAAGTTTGGTGAAATAGCGGAGCAACTCGGAATTTCCGAATCAACCGCCAAAACTCAGTTTTTCAGGGCAAAACAATTGCTGGCGAAAATGATTAACAAATGGGAAAATGAAACAGGATGTAGAACAATATCTGAAGGAAAACCGGTTGAAGCTTGATTCGGTGCTACCGGATGACTTAAAAATCTGGCGTGGCATCCAGATCGAACTGAAAACAAAAAAAGAGTTCAGAAACAATGGGTTCTGGAAAATTGCCGCCATTTTTCTTCTCGGAATCCTGACAACTTATGTGGTTGTTAAAGAAACATCTGAAGAAAAGGTGGTGGTGATTACGCTGGGTGATATCTCGCCTGAATTAGGACAAAAAGAAGCTGAATACAAACGTGTTGTTGATCAGAAATGGGCCGAAATAAAACCCCTTTCAGAGGAAGAGAAAAAGCAGTTTGGCTTTTTATTGGACGAACTTGACGAACTCGATAAAATATACAAATCCTACGAAGATGATTTACATTCAGTAGGCGAAAACGAGCAGATCATCAATGTTTTACTCGATTATTATCAAAAGAAATTACAGCTTTTAAACAGGCTTTCACTCGAAATTCAAAAACAAAAAAACCATGAAAACAAGGTTACAATTTAAGATTTTTGTTGCAGCAGTATTTTTTACTGCTTTGCTCACCAACCCCGGTTTTGCACAGAAATACGCCGGAACGAAAGCAACTGTCAAATCGGCTGCTGTGCCCGCGAATGTTATCCTGCAGGTGAAAAACCATTCGGGTGACATGAAAATTTCCACATCGGCTGTCAACAATGTGACGCTGAACACAAAAATTGAAATCAGCGGAAACTCAAAAGAAGATGTAGATAAGGTTACTGCGGCGATTGGGAATCTGAAATTCGGGTTACGGGGAAACATCCTCGAAATCGACACACGATTCTATAAAAACATGAATACCATTAATAATCGCTCGACCATCACACTTTTGAACGGAGACAAAGTAAATATCAAAGATTTTAAAATCAGTCACGAGTTGCAGATACCAAAATCGGCAGCCATCGAACTGGACAACAAATACAGCGATATTGAAATGCAACCGGTTGATGGCCCCGCAAAGTTTGTGATTTACAGCAGTAAATTAAATGCCGGCGATTTTGGCGGCGATGTCAGCATCGAATCAAAGTACTCGAAAATCAGGATTGAAAAGATTAAAGGCAACGCAAAATTTGATTTTTACGACAGTAACCTGGAGCTTGAATCATCCAACAACCTGACGCTGAAATCCAAGTACTCAAAATATATCATTAAAAAAACAGGAAAAGCTGAAATTGATTCCTACGACGATAAATTCAATATTACAGAATTGTCGGGTCTGAACCTGATTTCGAAGTATTCTGATTTTGAATCGACCTCGGCTTTAAACGATCTCAAACTTGATTTGTATGACAGCAATGTAAAGGTAAAATCGGCCGTAAATGCATCTTTTAACGGCAAATATTGCGAATTGCATTTAGGCGATATTTCTGATTTGCAGATCAGTGAATCGTATGACAACAATATCTATCTCGGAAATGTAAAACGAATGATAGTGGGGAGCAGCAAATACAGTTTGTATGAATTAAGCGCTGTTACTGAAATCTCGATGAATGACATGTATGACGAAAATCTGAAAATTTCAGGGCTGAACAGTGATTTCAGAGGCATTTCTGTAAATGGAAAATATGGTCAATTGTTTGTGAATGTGGGTTCAGTGCCATTCAGAACCGACTTTAAAATTAAATACCCGAAAGTGACCCTGCCTGAAAATCTGAAGATTTCGAAACAAATAAAAGACAACAGCAATCTTGAACTTATTTCTGGAGATTCAGGCGGTACCATCAAAATTAACGGCTACGATATGAAAGTGGTAATAGAGAATTAGACTTCTGATAAAACAATAGAGCCATGAAAATTTCATGGCTCTATTGTTTTTATATGAGCATGTTTTCCTATTTCTGCCTGAAAAATATCTGGATCGGAACTCCTGTAAAACTGAAATTCTCACGCATCTGGTTTTCGAGATACCTTTTGTAGGGATCTTTAATATATTGCGGTAAATTGGCAAAAAACGCAAACGACGGTGTCGGTGAAGGCAATTGCGTGATATACTTTATACTGATCGATTTTCCTTTCACCGTTGGCGGACCGTATTTTTCAATCGCTTCCAGCATTACTTCGTTCAACTCGGCAGTTTTTATTTTCTGCGACCTGCGTTTATAAACTTCCATTGCCGTTTCAAGCGCTTTGTGGATTCGTTGTTTGGTTAGCGCCGAAATAAACAAAATCGGAACATCGTTAAAAGGTGCTATTCTTTCCTGAATTGCTTCTGCAAATCGTTTGGTTGAATGTGTGTCCTTTTCAACAATATCCCATTTATTCACCAGGATCACCACGCCTTTTTTGTTTTTAACAATGAGCTGAAAAATATTGATATCCTGGGCTTCAATACCGCGGGTGGCATCAATCATCAGCAAACACACGTCTGAATTTTCGATGGTGCGGATCGACCGCAAAACCGAATAAAATTCGAGGTCTTCGTGTACTTTGGTCTTTTTGCGCAATCCGGCTGTGTCAACAATCATAAAATCGTAACCGAATTTATTGTAGCGGGTATGAATCGAATCGCGCGTGGTTCCGGCAACATCGGTCACAATATTACGGTCAACTCCAAGCAGGGCATTCACAAACGACGATTTCCCAACATTCGGGCGGCCTACCACCGAAATACTCGGCAGGTTCAGCTCTTCGATTTCCTGATCCGATTTCGGAAAATTCTCCACCAGTGCATCCAGCATGTCACCTGTTCCGCTACCTGTCATTGAAGAAATACAATAAATTTCTCCCAACCCGAGACTATAAAACTGGTACGAATCGTCGATCCGCTGGTTGTTGTCCACCTTATTCACCACTACCAAAACAGGCTTTTTACCTTTTCGGAGAATGGAGGCAATGGCATCGTCGAGATCGGTCACTCCGGCTTCCACGTCCGTCAGGAAAATGATCACATCGGCCTCATCAATTGCCAGGTGAACCTGTTTATTGATTTCGGCTTCAAAAACATCTTCCGAATTGATTACATACCCACCTGTGTCGATCACCGAGAACTCAATCCCGTTCCATTCGGCTTTTCCGTAATTTCTGTCACGGGTTACTCCCGCTGTTTCGTCAACAATGGCCTTTTTCTGCTCAATTAAACGGTTAAAAAGGGTCGATTTCCCCACGTTTGGCCTTCCCACTATTGCTGCTATTCTGCTACTCATAATTTTCTTAATTTCTGTACTCAATACTCATTGCTCACTACTCACGACTCTTAAATATCATCGTACCCGAAGTTCTTGAGCGAACGTTCCTTTTCGCGCCAGTCTTTTGCCACCTTTACAAAGAGTTCAAGAAAAATTTTCTTCCCGAAAAACTCCTCGGCATCTTTTCTGGCGTCGGTGCCAACCCGTTTTATCATTTCGCCCTTGTGCCCGATAATGATCCCTTTCTGGCTGTCGCGTTCAACATAAATCACACAGTTGATATGAATGATTTTGTCTGTCTCCTTAAATTCCTCCACCACAACTTCCACCGAATAAGGAATCTCCTTTTGGTAATTCAGCAGAATTTTTTCGCGAACAATCTCCTGAAAAAAGAAACGCTCATTACGGTCGGTCAGATCGTTTTTGTCAAAATAAGGCGGTGCTTCGGGGAGCAGTTCCAAAATGCGGTCGAAAATTGGTGCAATGTTAAATTTTTCCTGTGCCGAAATCGGAAAAACCGTGGCGCCGGGGAAAATGCCCGTCCAGTAATCAAAAAGATTCAGCACATCCTGCTGATTTGACAGGTCGATTTTGTTGATGAGCACAATCACGGGCACATTCGATTTGCGAACTTTTTCGATGTACTCCGGATTTTTACCGGGTTTTTCAATCACATCGGTAACAAACAAAATCACATCGGCATCAATCAGCGCAGAATCCACAAATTTCATCATCGTTTCCTGCAATTTGTAGTGTGGCTGCAGAATTCCGGGGGTATCGGAATATACAATCTGAAACTCTTCACCGCTGACAATTCCTTTGATCCGGTGCCGGGTTGTCTGCATTTTCTGGGTGATGATTGAAAGCTTTTCGCCAACTAAGGCGTTCATGATGGTTGATTTACCGACATTCGGATTGCCGATAATGTTTACAAAACCTGACTTATGTGACATATTTTTCGAATTAGGTGTTCCTTCCCATCCGGGAAATCTAAATTAATTTCTTAAAAATCAGCGCAAAGATAATGGAATCAGGGGAGAAACAATACAATAGCAGTCAGACAGTGTTTTATTTGCCTGAATTCTTAACGAGTTGCATCACTTCCAGAAATGTGCCTGTGTAAATATCTTTTTCATTTTTCTTCACGTACTCACAAAGTTTGCGGTGCTCTTCAGCACCCACGTTCAGGTAGCCGCCACCCACACTGTGAAACATAAAAACCGCAATGGTTCCTTTTTTCAATGCTTCATCCACAAATGCAATCAATTGTTCAGCAGTGGGATTGTTTACACCCCAACTGGGAGTTTTGTAAACGTTGTAATTATTCATATTCTCAGGAACCGGCCCATCAAGACGGGCAGCCACAAACATCTTCTCCACTTCGCCCGTAAAATCTGTTCCCCCGGCAACATAATCGCAACAGGTGTAAGCAAATGTGCGTTCTGTTTTTCCATCAATGGCTTTCAGCAAAGTGTTGGCGGTTTTCAGTTCGGCAACTATTTGGTCCAAAGAATATTTTCTCAGATCGTACTCTGGTTTTACCCAATCGCCACGTGTCCCATTGCATGGATGAAAAATTGTATGATTGCCTAATTCGTGTCCATTCTGTGCAATTTTTCTCCAGTCATCGGTACGGTTGTACAAGCTGGGTGAGTTCCCGGTGCAATAAAAAGTACCTTTCAGCCCGAATTCATCCAACTGTGGAACCGCCACATCCAGATGACCATCCAGCGCATCATCGTAAGTAAAAACAACGGCTGCCTTTTTTCCATCGGGCCAGTGGAACTGGGCATTCGATTCCAAAGTCAGCAAGATAATAGGAACAATTAAAATCCGGAGTATCTGTTTCATGGTCTATTTTATTTCTTCGATGAGTTCGTTACTTAAAACACCAGTTGCCACTTCGCGCACTTCGCCTGTCATGCGGATGTTCCAGTCGGTATCGATTTCGATTTTTAACTGTCCGCCCTGCATTTGAATGGTGAGGTTCCGGTCGGTAAGCCCACGTTTTACCATTACCGAAGCCACCGCGCACGACGAGCTACCCGAAGCCAGCGTCCAGCCGGCGCCGCGTTCCCAGATCATAATTTCAACTTCGGAACGCGAAAGGACTTTGGCAAACTGCACATTAATACGGTTCGGAAACATCGGGTTATTTTCAATCTGCGGGCCAAAAGTTTTCACCTCCTTTTCGTCGAGTTCGTCTTTCAGAATCACACAGTGCGGATTGCCCACTGAAACACAGTTGATTTGGTAATCGCGGTATTCGAGATTAAGCGAGTAATCGATGCATTCAGCGGTTTTTGCTTTTACAGGAATTTTTGCCGACTCAAAAATCGCCTTTCCCATATCCACTTTTACAGTTGCAGCTTTTCCGTTTCTTTCTTCAACAACCTCGGCCTGAACAATTCCGCCGGGTGTTTCGATGGAAAATGATTTGGCTTTGGCAAACCCAAAATCATATAAATACTTGGCAAAAATGCGCAGACCGTTGCCGCTTTTCTCGGCTTCCGAACCATCGGGATTCAGAATCCGCAAACCGAAATCTGCTTTTTGGGTGGGAACTTTCAGTAAAATTCCGTCGGAACCAATCCCGAAATGGACGTTACAAATTTTCTGAATAGCTTTTACAGTCAACTCAAAAGTGATATTATCCTGGTCAAGAACAATGTATTCGTTCCCCAATCCGTGTGATTTTACAAAGCTGTTTTGCATGATTTTTATTTTGGCTCCAAAGGTAATTAACAGTTGCGAATGTTAACAAGTTAACGATTTTGAATTTTCAGGTTGTTTACTGCGCATTTTATACTAGCTCTTAAAATACACAGCAATAATTTTAAAACTATCTGACTTTTCGATGATGCAAGCACATTTAACCTTTGGTTAGGATGATATTTTTGTAATTTTGTGGCAGCTATGTACAGTCAACAAGACATATTACAATTTATTTCCACCAACCGCAGTTTATTGCGGGAAAAGTTTCATGTCACGCGAATCGGGATTTTTGGCTCGTATGCAAGAAAGGAACAAACCAACCAGTCCGACATCGACCTGATTGTTGATTTTGAGAATAACACACAAGAAATTTACGAATTAAAACTTCAGCTTAAACAATTTTTTAAAGACAGGTTTAATGTTGAAGTTGACATTTGCAGGGAAAGATATATTAAACCCCACTTCAGAAAAAGAATTGAAAATGAAGCCATATATGTTGAATAAAGACGCTGATTGTCTTGCAAATATTCTTGAATCAATTCAAAAAATCGAGGAATATGTAGCTTCATTTAATAATGCTGATGAATTAAATTTCGACACCAAATCTTTTGATGCTGTTTTAATGAATTTCATTGTAATTGGCGAAATGGCCGGAAAACTTTCCGACGATTTTAAAAACTCGAATGTTGAAATTGAGTGGTGGAAAATAAAAGGATTAAGAAATATTGTTGCTCATGATTATTTTGGCGTTGATGCTGAAGAAATCTGGCAAATCATAAAAAACTGGCTTCCAAAGCTTAAATCGTTTATCAATAATTTAAATACATATTAATGGCATTCATCAATGAAAACTACCTGAAATTACAGGCAGGCTATCTTTTCCCCGAAATTGGAAGACGAGTCAATGAATTTGTAAAAGCCAATCCCGGCAAAAAAGTAATCCGGATGGGAATCGGCGATGTTACGCAACCACTGGTTCCGAGCGTGGTAAAAGCATTCCACGAGGGCGTGGAAGAAATGGCCAAACGCGAAACTTTTAAAGGTTACGGGCCAGAACAAGGATACGGATTTTTACGCGAAGCGATTGCTGTTAACGCTTTCAATGCTCGTGGTGTTGATATTTCGGCTGACGAAATTTTTATTTCCGATGGTTCGAAATGCGATACAGGAAATATCCAGGAAATTTTTGGTCACGACAATAAAATTGCCATTGGCGACCCGGTGTACCCAGTTTATGCCGACACAACCGTGATGGCCGGAAAAACAGGCATTTGCCAGCCAAACGGCTACTACGACGGCATTATTTACATGCCTTGTACCGCTGAAAATCATTTTATTCCTGAATTACCGACCGAAACACCCGACCTGATTTTCCTTTGTTTCCCTAATAATCCCACCGGCGCTGTTGCCTCAAAAGAAGAGCTGAAAAAATGGGTGGATTATGCACTCGAAAATAAAAGCATAATTTTATTCGATGCCGCTTACGAAGCATTTATTACCGACGATTCGATACCACATTCGATTTACGAAATAGAAGGGGCCAAAAAAGTGGCACTCGAATTTCGTAGCTTGTCGAAAACAGCCGGGTTTACCGGAACGCGACTTGCTTATACAGTAATTCCGAATGAACTGGTTGCGTACGACAAACAAGGCAACCCGCACCAGGTAAGCAAATTGTGGAACCGCCGTCACACCACCAAATTCAATGGTGTTTCGTACCCGGTGCAAAAAGCGGCAGCTGCCATTTTTACCGAAGAAGGCAAAAAAGAGGTGCAGGCTGTAATTGATTATTACATGGAGAATGCAAAAATCATGAAGAATAGCCTGGCTGAAAATGGATATGATGTATTTGGCGGAGAAAACGCTCCTTATATTTGGGTGAAAACCAAAAACGGCATGAAATCATGGGAATTCTTTGACAAACTATTGAACGAAGCCAATGTTGTGGGAACTCCGGGTTCAGGTTTTGGTCCGGCAGGAGAAGGTTATTTCCGCTTCTCCGCTTTTGCCGACAGGGAAAATGTACTGGAAGCAATGGAACGGATAAAAAGACTATAAGTCGCTCAAAACCTCCCCATTGAGAGGAAAAAATCCGGTTTGAAAATTCAAACCGGATTTTTTTATTTTTTAGCGAACAATCACTATCAAACTCTTTCCTACTTACTCTGCAACTGCCTGTGCTGCTTTACGAACCTTACTTCCGGGATAAACTTTCAGAGCTTCCTCCAGAATTTTCAGGCAAACCGCCAAATCTTCTTTTTTCAAAACATAGGCAATACGAACCTGGTCAATGCCATTTTTCGGGTCGGTATAAAAACCGGTGGCCGGAGCCAGAAAAATTGTCTGGTTATCGTAGCTGAAATCAGATAAAAGCCATTCACAGAATTTATCGGCATCGTCAACCGGCAGTTTTGCAACCGTGTAAAAAGCACCCATCGGAATGGGTGAATAAACGCCTTCAATCCGGTTCAGCCCGTCAATCAGAAATTTACGACGGTTGACATATTCATTATAATTGTTGAGCATGTATTTCGGGTCGGCATCGATAGATGCTTCAGCGGCAATTTGGCCAATCAATGGTGGGCTCAATCGTGCCTGGCAAAACTTCATCACATTCTTTCTGACTGCTGCATTCTTGGTAATCAGCGCACCGATTCGTAATCCGCATTCGCTGTAACGCTTCGAAACGGAATCAATTAAAACAACATTTTGCTCGATTCCATCGAGATGAAAAGCTGAAATATATGGAGCGCCCGTGTAACAAAACTCGCGGTAAACCTCATCGGAGAAAAGGTACAAATCGTATTTCTTCACCAAATCGCGGATGGCATCCATCTCTTCCTGGGTATATAAATAACCCGTTGGATTGTTCGGATTGCAAATCAGAATTCCCTTGGTTTTTGGAGTGATCAGTTTTTCGAATTCCTCAACCGGCGGCAAAGCAAATCCATCTTCAATCCTGGCCACAACGGGTCTGATTTTAGCCCCGGCAACAATTGCAAAAGCTTCGTAATTGGCATAAGCTGGTTCCGGAACAATTATTTCGTCACCCGGGTCAAGGCAGCTCATAAAAGCAAAAGTAACCGCTTCGCTGCCACCCATTGTAACGATAATATCTTCAATACTAACGTTAATGTCAAACCTTTTATAATATCCAACCAATTTATTTCTCAGCGATTTAATTCCTTCGCTGGGAGAATATTCCAGTATCTTTCTGTCGATGTTTTTTATCGCGTCAATCGCCACCTGTGGTGTTGGTAAATCAGGCTGACCAATATTTAAATGAAACACCTTGATTCCTTTTTCTTTGGCTTTGTCGGCCAGAGGAGCTAACTTTCTGATAGGCGAATCGGGCATTATTTTACCCCTGTCGGATACTGTTGGCATGTTTTAAAATATATTTTATAAAGACTGACAAATATACAAGTATCAGATTGAAATTGACAGTAGTTAAAAAATTTCAAATTGAAATAATATTAAAAAATTAACTTCCAGTCTGTTAACATCAGACAATGAATCTCCGGAAACATTGTAATCATTAAGTTTTATCATGTTTTAATCGTATGCCGAACTCTAATTTTGGCAACCAGAAAACAAACTTAAAAGTTACTGCAATGATTATCGGAGTACCAAAGGAAATCAAAAATAATGAGAACCGGATTGCGCTGACACCAGCCGGCGCTGCTGAACTTGTAAAACGCGGACATGAAGTGTATATTCAGGCGGGAGGCGGAATGGGAAGCGGATTCAAAGATGAAGATTACATTTCGGCAGGTGCAATTATGTTACCAACAATCGAAGATGTGTACGGGATTGCCGAAATGATTATCAAAGTAAAAGAACCGATTGAATCAGAATATAATCTAATAAAAAAAGGACAGATTCTTTATACCTATTTTCATTTTGCATCGTCGGAAACGCTGACAATGGAAATGATTAAGAATGGTTCAATTTGTCTTGCCTACGAAACGGTTGAACTGGAAGACCGTTCGCTGCCGTTGCTGGTTCCGATGAGTGAAGTGGCTGGTCGTATGTCGGTTCAGGAAGGGGCAAAATACCTTGAAAAAACCTATGGCGGATATGGCGTTTTGTTGGGTGGAGTACCTGGTGTACCTCCAGCTAATGTACTGATTATCGGTGGTGGAATTGTTGGCACCGAAGCTGCAAAAATGGCTGCCGGACTGGGAGCCGATGTCACCATTATGGATGTTTCGCTGAAACGTCTGCGCTATATCGACGACATCATGCCAGCCAACGTTAAAACCATGATGAGCAACGAGTACAATATTCGCGAAGCTGTGAAATATAACGATGTAATTATCGGAGCTGTTTTAATACCAGGCGCAAAAGCTCCGCACCTGGTAACCCGCGACATGCTGAAAACCATGCGCCCGGGTACAGTTTTGGTAGATGTGGCTGTTGACCAGGGTGGCTGTTTCGAAACCACATCGGCAACAACTCATGCAGAGCCGGTTTTTATTGTTGACAATATTATTCACTACTGTGTTGCCAACATGCCGGGAGCAGTTCCGCGCACTTCAACCATTGCCCTTACAAACGCAACACTTCCCTATGCAATCGAAATCGCAGGAAAAGGCTGGAAAAAAGCTTGTACCGACAGTGTACCTTTGCGCAAAGGATTAAATGTAGTAGATGGGAAAGTGGTTTACAAAGGTGTAGCCGAGGCATTTAACTTACCTTACCACGAAGTGGAAACTATTCTTTAATAACTGAAATCAGAAAGGGGATTTACAAATCCAATAATGAAAACCTTCCGGTAAATTACCGGAAGGTTTTTTGTTTTATTTCACCCCTTCATGTATTTTTAACCAGAATAAATACTGAAAAAAGATGACGCTCAAAAAACGCCTGTACGAAATCATCTTTGAAGCCGATACTCCGGCTGGTAAACTTTTTGATGTGATTCTCCTTGTTGTAATCCTGCTAAGTGTTTTATTGGTAATGCTTGAAAGCGTTTCATCAATCGCAGCAGAATACCTTCATGAATTGCGGATTCTCGAATGGGTTATTACCATCATTTTTACATTGGAATATGTTCTTCGCATTCTGATTGTTCAGAAACCACTCAGATACGCTTTTAGTTTTTTTGGTATTATCGATTTTTTATCTGTCATTCCTACATACCTGAGTTTGTTTGCTTTAGGATATCAAAGCCTTGTTGTTATCAGGATGCTCAGGCTTTTGCGGATTTTCAGGGTTCTTAAACTAACGCGTTATACACAGGCTGGCAGGTTGCTTATGCGGGCAATGTGGGCCAGCCGCGAGAAAATATCAGTTTTTATATTTTTTGTTCTGATTCTTGTAGTAATCATGGGAACCATTATGTACCTTATTGAAGGCGAAACCAACGGTTTTAAAAGCATCCCGCTAAGTATTTACTGGGCAATTGTAACATTAACAACAGTTGGTTATGGCGACATTAGTCCGGCCACTGCTTTGGGACAGTTTATGGCCAGCATCATCATGATTTTGGGTTATGCAATCATTGCCGTTCCAACAGGGATAATTACTGCCGAGATTATAAAACCAACCCCGGTAAAAAATACCCAGGTTTGCCACAAATGCCTTTATGATAAACACGACGACGATGCAGTTTTCTGCAAAAAATGTGGAGAAAAACTTTAATCGGGAGAATCGGCAATTTTGGCTGGTGTGGTTCAAAACATATTCAGATTGTGAATATTTTAATCTTCCACAAACAAACACGGCGTTTTCAAAAAACTATTTTTGCAGCAAACTGAAAAGAAATGAAGCAATATTTACATCTGCTGGAAACCATTTTAAAAGAAGGAACTGTTAAAAGCGACCGAACCGGAACAGGTACCATCAGCCGTTTCGGCCACCAGATGCGGTTTGATTTGAGTGAAGGCTTTCCAGTGGTAACCACCAAAAAATTGCACCTGAAATCAATCATCCACGAACTTTTATGGTTTCTGGCCGGCGACACCAACATAAAATACCTGACCGACAACGGAGTGCGAATCTGGAACGAATGGGCCGATCCTGACGGCAACCTAGGTCATATTTACGGTTACCAGTGGCGAAGCTGGCCAACACCCGACGGCCGTCATATCGACCAGATTACACAGGTTATTGATTCGATTAAAAACAAACCCGACTCGCGCCGACATATTGTAAGCGCCTGGAATGTGGGCGAACTGGATAAAATGAACCTTCCGCCTTGTCACGTTTTGTTTCAGTTTTATGTGGCCGACGGTAAACTTTCGTGCCAGTTATACCAGCGCAGTGCCGATGTTTTTCTGGGAGTGCCTTTTAATATTGCTTCATACGCTTTGTTAACATTGATGGTGGCACAGGTAACTGGTTTGCAACCTGGTGATTTTGTGCACACTTTTGGCGATGTTCATATTTATTCGAACCATATTGAACAGGTAAAACTGCAACTCACCCGCGAACCATTTCCGTTACCACAAATGAAAATCAATCCTGAAATTAAAAATATTTTCGATTTTAAGTTTGAAGATTTTGAGCTGATTGGCTACCAGGCACACCCGCATATTAAGGGAGAAGTAGCCGTGTAAAAAAAATCCAATTACCAAATATCAAATCACAAGCTCTTTGGTTTTTGAGATCTGTTTTTTAGTTGATTTTTGTTTTTTTGAAATTTGGAATTTAAGTAATTTATGATTCACAAAAATATTTCCATCATTGTTGCCATTGCCGAGAATTTCGCCATTGGTAAAAACAACGAATTGCTATTTCATCTGCCAACCGACCTGAAAAGGTTTAAGGAAATTACAACCGGTCACACCTTAATTATGGGCAGAAACACTTTGCTTTCGTTGCCAAAATGGCCGCTGCCCAACCGCCGCCATATTGTAATTACCGATAAAAAAGACGATGTTTTTGCGGGTTGCGAAGTGGTTTTTTCGATTGATGAAGCCATTGAAAAAGTGAAAGACGAAAATGAAGCTTTTATCATCGGAGGCGGAATGATTTACCGGCAGTTTTACCCGCTGGCCGGAAAACTTTATCTCACGCTGGTACACCAACCGTTTGATGCCGATGTGTATTTCCCCAAAATCGACTATTCAGAATGGGAAGAAACTGCCCGTGAGGATTTGTTCGATGAAAAAAACGGGTTCAGCTATTCGAATATCAATCTTGAAAGAATTGAAACAAATAACATTAAAGGCTAAAGCCTTATGTTGAAAATTGCAATTTTACACAGGGCTTAAGCCCTGTGCAAAACAAAAAACCAAAACCGGCTTTAGCCTTTAACTTGTATAAAAAATGAAGAAGCAACTTTCTGTATTCCTGATATTTTGTTTTTCAGTTGCTGTTTTTGCCCAAAAACCCGCTTTACTCAAGCTGAAATACGAACAAAACTACACACCAACCTATTACGAAGCCATTGAAATGTTCAGGCAACTGGATGAACATTACGAAAATGCAGTGCTGCTTGAAAAAGGATTGACCGATTGCGGAAAACCGCTGCACCTGTTTGTAATGAACAACGAACCTGAATTCAATCCAGAAAAAATCTGCCAGCAGGGAAAAACGATTTTGCTCGTCAACAACGGAATCCACGCCGGCGAACCAGAAGGAATTGATGCCAGTCTGGAATTTGCCGACGACGTTTTGCGGAACAAAGACGGGATGAAAAAACTGCTCGAAAATACGGTTATCGTTATTATTCCGGTGTACAACATTGGCGGAGTTTTAAACCGCAGCGCCTACAATCGTTCGGGGCAGACAACGCCGTATGAAACCGGGTTCCGCGGGAATTATGCCAACCTCGACCTGAACCGCGATTTCACCAAATGTGATTCGGAAAACGCACGCAGTTTCAGCAAAATATTTACAGAATGGAACCCCGATGTTTTTCTCGACACCCACACCACCAATGGCAGCGAACATCAGTACAGCATTACTTACATTCAGCCATCGCCGGCGCTTTATCCTGAAGGAATGGAGAAATACATCCGCAGTGAATTGGTTCCGGCAATGTACAGTGGCATGAAAAAAGGGAAATACGAGTTGATTCCTTACGTCGATTATTTTTACGACGACCCAAAAAACGGAATCGCGTCATCACCTACCGGACCAAGGTATTCTTCGGGTTTTGCCGGTCTTTTTCACAGCTATGGAATGATGACTGAAAATCAGATTTACCACCATTATTACGACCGTGTAAAATCGTGTTACCAGTTTATTCACGTACTGGCCAAATTTACTGCTGAAAATGGCGAAACTATCCGGGAAACAAGGCAGGAAGGAATCCGTGAATCGTTGGCTATGACAAAATACCCGGTTGCTTTCGAAATCGATACCACACAATTCAGAATGATTGAATTTAAAGGTTACGAAGTTGCAAAAGAGCAAATTAGCCCGGTTACAGGAGTGCCGCGTTTTGGTTACGACCTCTCAAAACCTTACACCGCGCAGGTTAAATATTTCGATGTGTATAAAAAGACCGAATTTGTGGATGTGCCGGAGTTTTATATTTTGCCGCAAAATTACCGCGAAATTATTGAACGGCTCGATATCCTTAAAATCAGTTATTCGCGTTTAAAAAACGATTCGATAATTCTGTCAACAATGGACTACATCGACGATTTTACCAGTCCGGCAAAACCATACAATGGCCACTTTTATCACGATAAAGTAACAACACAAAGCGAAAAACAGCAGGTGCAGTTTTACGCCGGCGACCTTATAATTCCGGTCAGACAGGAAAAAATAAAATACCTGCTTGAGTTGTTTGAGCCAAAGGCATCCGATTCGTTTTTTCGCTGGAATTTTTTCGACAATGTGCTCGATCAGCGAGAATATTTTTCGTCGTACGGTTTTGAAGCCAATGCTTTGAAATACCTGAATGAACACCCTGAATTCAAGGCAAAATTTGAGGAAAAGCGGAAAACAGACCCCGAATTTGCAAAAAACCACAGGGCACAACTGGCCTATATTTACAACAATACCGATTGGCTCGAAAAAACCTGGAAACGTTATCCGGTAGGGAAAATATTTAAATGATGCAATCTGTTTTCTCTGACTATGGTTTTCTGACCCTCGTTGTTCTTGGCATTCTCGCTTTTGTTGCCGGATTTATTGATTCGGTAGTGGGCGGCGGCGGACTGATTCAATTGCCGGCATTGCTCATCGGGTTTCCAAAAGCACCCGTTCCCACACTTTTTGGTACCAACAAAATATCAGCACTGGCAGGTACTTCAATGGCAGCAGTGCAGTATTCGCGCCATATCCGTTACAATCTCAAATTATTGACTACGGTTGCTTTGTTTGCATTTGTGGCTTCGTTTGCGGGAGCAAAAACTGTCAGCATTATCAATCCGGCAGTACTAAAACCGGTAATTCTTGTTATTCTGATTTTAATCGGCATTTATACCTTTCTGAAAAAAGATTTGGGCACCATTCAATCGAAAACGCTTTCCGAAAACAAAAAGCTTGTTTTTGGCTCATTGCTTGGACTGATAGTTGGTTTTTACGACGGTTTTCTCGGACCCGGAACCGGCAGTTTTCTGGTACTGGGTTTTGTGGTTTTGCTGGGTTTTGAGTTTATTTCTGCCTCGGCTTATGCCAAAATCATCAACTGCGCCACCAATGTTTCGGCACTTTTTGTGTTTATCCGCCAGGGAAACTATCTTTTGGGAGTGGCAATAATAATGGCGGTTGGGAATGTAGCCGGAAGCCTTATTGGCAGCCGGATGGCCATCAAAAAAGGCAACCACTTTATCAGAATATTTTTTCTGATTGTGGTCGCCATTTTAATTATGCGGTATGCTTATGATGTATTTCGTTTCTGAAATCAGGTAAGCAATTTACCAAGGTTGTCAAATTTATTGTGATAATCATCAATCGATCGTTTTATTACTTCGTAAGCTTCTTCAACACCATAAATGGTTGGAATTTCGGTGTAACGGTCTTCGCCCGGCATATCTTTATAGGTCAGAAAATAGTGTTCCAGTCGCTGGATTACAATTTTCGGAACCTCATCAAGATTTCTGAAATGGCCATAAACGGTATCATTCCGAAGCACTGCAATAATTTTATCGTCGGCCTGGTTGCCGTCAATCATTCTGAATCCGCCTATTGGTCGTGCATTCACCAATAAGTCTCCGTGTGAAAGTGTTTTTTCTGTCAGTACACAAATATCGATGGGGTCGCCATCACCTTTGATATCTTTCCTGCCGGTTTTCTCGTTGCAGTACTCACCCACTTTATCCCCACAAAATGTCTGTGGAATAAATCCGTATAAAGCCGGAACCACATTTGAGAATTTTTGCGGACGGTCGAGGCGGAGATAGCCGCTGTCCTTGTCGATTTCGTATTTAACCGTGTCGGTGGGTACCACTTCAATGAATGCGGTTACTTCCACAGGTGCATCTTTCCCCAGGAAAACGCCGTGCCAGGGATGTGATTTATAACGAAGTCCCATTAATCTTCCGATCGGATCTGATAGTCTGTCTGCCATGATGTAAATTTTGGTTTACAGTTGAACCAAATCTAAAGCTTTTAGTTCAACCGTTTCGATGAAATTTTCTATCCTATCAATTAAATTATTTTCAGAATTTTGTCAATCTTATTATCTACAAACTCTTTAATTTCCAGTGCAAGTTTTTTGTATTCCAATGTCTCTTTTTCATCCGGAATATACATGTCTCCGGGATACCGGGCATCTACTCCGAAGTCACTTAATTCTTTCGGGTCAATCTCTGCAAAATCTTTGTCAATATCTGAACACTCTGAAAGCAGGAATTCAATGTTGTGCGTTTTTCTAACATCAACGCCATTGGCAATTAAAAATGCTTTCAGAAATTTTTCAACCGCTTGCTGGCAGTGAAAACAAACAGAGGAAGTTGCAATAATTTCAGATTTTGTTAAAAGCTCAACAACCAATAAGTCCTCGTTAGCTTTTATTAACCATTGCTTTATGAAATCTTTTGTAGCATTGTTCATAGAACAACTCCTTCTTTAATTACCTGTTTCAGAATATGACCGGTGATTTGTTTTTTCGAATTTACCTCCTCCTCACTCTGAATCAATATGTCAGCCGGAATTTTGAAACGAGCCAATTCTTTTCTTATTATCGATTTGAGAACTCTTTTTTCGCGAATCTCAATAGGTTTTGGAGTAATAACAAGAAAATCATAATCACTGTCAGGATTATAATCTTTCCGGGCGCGTGACCCAAAAAGAAGCACCTTTGATTCGGGGAGGAATCTTCGGGTTATTTCCTTAATAATTGACAATGAGTCTGAATTGTTATTTATCATTTTATCAGATAATTGAATAAATCAAAAATACTCAAAAAATCGAAAATAGCATCCGGCTTTTTTCCCTAACAAATTGGTTGTAAAATTACTTTGATGTACCAATAACAATTAATCTGTTATTTCCCCAGCACTTTTAAAAGGGTTGCATTCGCTATTTCCAATTCGCGCAGGCGTTCTCGGGTTGCAGCTTCCATGCTGTATTTCGGCGGTTCGTTTATATCGATCTGGTCGGCTAATGCGCGTAGAAAATTAAAGCCGAGCAGTTCCGATATCAGTTTTAAACGGTCGAGTTTGATTTGATCCGATACCAGCATTTTGGCCACTGAACTCGGGTGCATCCCAATCTTGTTTGCCAGATCGGTACTGTTCCAGCCTTTTTCCCTCATCTTGATTTTTATAAGGCGAATTGCCTCTTTTTCCAGGTTTCCCATCGTGAATATTATTTAAAAACAGCTTTTTACAACCCAAATGTATTTTATTTTCAGGAGAATACAAGCAATTTCTGCGCATTTATATGCTTTTTTTACTTAAATTCAAGTGGAGTGTGCGCGTTGATAAATATAGTTTGCATGAATTCAAGTGATCGCTGCGCATTATTAAAGATTGTTTGCATGTACTCAAGTGATCGCTGCGCAACTTTAAATATAGTTTGCATGAACTCAAGTGAAGGCTGCGCAAGCTTAAATATAGTTTGCATGATCCAAAGTGTAGGCTGCGCATTGTTAAATGTATTTTGCGTGCTCACAAGTGACTGCTGCGCAATGTTAAATCTGTTTTGCTTACCGGCATTTCAGCATACTTTTCCAAAGTTCGGAACTTTTAAAAAGTTGCCCAAACTCATGATTTTCACAAGTTTCTTAAAAAGTAATATAATCCGGGTGCCCGCCAATCCGCCCATTTTTATCAAGCCTGTCGATTTTGGCCATATCATCTTCCGAAAGCTCAAAATCAAAAATATCGGCATTTGAAATTATTCTTTCAGGTGTTACCGATTTCGGAATGGTAACCACGCCTTTTTGAATATCCCAGCGTAAAACAATCTGTACCGGATTTTTGCCATATTTGGCAGCCAGCGCCTGCATTACCGGAATCTCGTTTACTTTTCCTTTCATAATCGGGCTCCAGGCTTCGGGCTGAATACCTCTCTTTTTGCAATATTCCAGCAATTCAGGCTGCAAAAGTTCAGGGTGAAACTCGTACTGGTTCACAGCCGGGGTGATTTTACATTCGGGCAGAAACTCTTCGAGATGATGCACCAGGAAATTGCTGATTCCAATAGCACGAACACGACCTTTTTGGTACAATTCCTCCAGCGCTTTCCAGGTTTCCACCGAGCGTTTACCTTTGGGCCAATGAACCAGGTACAAATCGAGATAAGCGGTCTGCAATTTTTCGAGGCTTTTTTCAAATGCCTCAAGCGTGGTTTTGTATCCCTGATCGCTATTCCAAACCTTCGAGGTGATAAATATTTCCTCACGCGGAATCCCACTGGCTTTTACCGCATTTCCCACTCCCCGTTCATTTTTATAAATAGCGGCTGTGTCGATGTGTCGGTAGCCGTTTTGCAAGGCAACTTTCACAGCATTTTCCACTTCTTCCCCATCTTTCGACAGAAAAACACCCAGCCCGAACCAGGGCATTTCCACACCGTTATTCAATATTACTTTTGATGACAGATTCATAATTTCTCCATTTTAAAACCTACAACACCGAAAATACAATTTTTATAAAGTCATTGACCAATACAATGTTTCAATTGCCCGGAATGTTTTAGTTTTGCAGAAAAATTTTTGACAGACTGATATGAAAGTTTACAAATTTGGCGGAGCATCGGTGAAAGATGCCCAGGCAGTCAGGAATGTTTCGCAAATTATTGGGAGTGAAAAAGGTAAACTGGCTGTGGTTGTTTCGGCTATGGGCAAAACCACCAACCTGCTCGAAACATTGGTGAGAGCATATTTTGACAGAAATATCAAAAAATACGATGTTTTCAACCAGTTTAAAGCCAGTCATCTTGAAATCGTTAATCAACTTTTTGCCGACAAAGGTATTCCCGAATCGGTTGCAGGTTTATTTGCTGAACTTGAAAATAAACTGAAGAAAAGTCCGTCGCTGGATTATGATTTTGAATACGACCAGATTATTTGTTTTGGCGAATTGGTTTCGACTCAGATTGTAAGCGAATATTTAAACAGCATCGGAATTGAAAACCAATGGATTGACATCAGAAATTGTCTGAGAACCGACGATCGTTACCGCGATGCCACTGTTGACTGGGAGCTTACCGAAGAACTCGTTCCTGAAATCTTCAATTTTGAAAATCAACACATTTACCTGACCCAGGGATTTATTGGTTCAACCATTGCAAACCTTACCACAACTTTGGGGCGTGAGGGATCGGATTTTACCGCGGCCATTCTCGGAAATGTGCTGAATGCTGAAAGTGTTACCATTTGGAAAGATGTTCCGGGGGTTTTAAGTTGCGATCCAAAGAAAATGGACGGAGCGGTTGAAATTGGCTCATTATCTTACCGCGAGGCTGTTGAAATGACCCATTCAGGAGCACAGGTTATTCACCCGAAAACCATGAAACCACTGCACAACAAAGGTATTCCGCTGTATGTAAAGTCATTTGTTGATCCGGCAATTCAGGGAACAGTCATTCATTCAATCGACCATAAAATCGATCTGCCACCTATTTTTATTTTCAAGGAAAACCAGGTGCTGATCACACTTACACCCATCGATTTTTCACTCATCAGTATTGAAGACATCGACCGCGTTGTGAATTTCCTGCTCGAAAACAGGGTAAAAATCACGCTGATGCAACAGTCTGCCATCGACCTGAACCTTGTGCTTGATGCACCCGAAGCCGATTGGGAAGAGATTTTTAATGAACTAAAAGAATTTTATAGCGTTCGATATAATACGGGATTGACGCTGATCACAATCAGGCATTACACCGAGGAAGTGCTGGATTGGATGGTAAAAGAAAAAGATATTTATCTTGAACAACACAGCCGGAAAACTGCCCGAATGCTTGTAAAACAATAAGTTTTTTCGTTTAACCAGCTTTTTGCTGTAATTTTGGAATCTGTTTTAGTACGAATTGACAAAAACTTCGCTCAAAAAATGAAGAATAAAAAGATTTTACCCATAGTAATAGGAGTTGTTGTAGTTGCCATTATTGTTTTGGTGGTTGGAAAAAAACAAGGATGGTTCGGGAAGGAATTTTCGATTAGTGTTGCCACCGAAAATGTAAAATCACAAACCCTTACCGAATTTATAACAGCCAACGGAAAAATTCAGCCTGAAACACAGGTAAAAATCAGCCCCGACGTGTCAGGGGAGGTAATTGAACTTTATGTTGAAGAAGGTCAGGAAGTGAAAGCCGGCACACTGCTTTGCGTGATTAAACCTGAAATTTATGTTTCGGCATTGAACCGCTCCGAAGCAGCGTTAAATTCAGCAAAAGCCCGCCAGGCACAAGCCGAAGCACAACTTATCGAACGGGAACTTTCGTTTAAAAGAGCTAAACAGTTGTATGAAAAAAATACGATTCCCGTTTCTGAATTTGAAACTGCACAGGCGTCGTTTCAGGTGGCACAGGCCGAAGTAAAAGCAGCACAATTCTCGGTTAAAAGTGCCGAAGCATCGGTTGCCGAAGCCAGGGAACAGCTCACAAAAACAAAAATTTATGCACCTATAAATGGTACTGTGGCAGCACTGAACATTGAAAAAGGCGAACGTGTTGTGGGAACCAGTATGATGACAGGTACCGAAATGATGGTAATTGCCGATTTAAATAAAATGGAAGTTTGGGTGGATGTAAACGAAAACGACATTGTAAAAGTAACCAAATTCGACACAGCACTTGTTGAAGTGGACGCCTACCTGAATCGTAAATTCAAAGGACTGGTTACTGAAATTGCCAACTCGGCAAAGTCAGGTGTTGCCGCTACTTCGGCCGACCAGGTTACCAATTTTGAAGTAAAAGTACTTTTGCTGCGTGAATCGTATGCCGACTTAATTGATTCGGTAAAAAACAAAATCTATCCATTCCGCCCCGGAATGTCGGCAGCTGTTGATATTCTGACGGATACCCGCGAAAATGTAATTTCTGTGCCGATCTCGGCTGTCACAACCCGTGTAAAAAAGAAAACCGGCGGAACGGAAGAAGTAAAGGAAGAAGCAAAAGAAACCGAAATGGAAGAAGTGGAAACTGCAACAGTTGAAACAAAGCAGGTTGAAAAAGAAGAAAAACAGGAAGTTGTGTTTTTGCTGAAAGATGGCAGGGCCCGAAAAGTGGAAGTAAAAACCGGCATTCAGGATAATAACAATATTCAGATTTTGGAAGGTTTGAAAGAAGGTGACGAAGTAATTTCCGCACCATTTAACGCCATTAACAAAACACTGAAAGACAGTATGCTGGTTAAAAAAGTAACCGAAGAAGAACTTTTTAAAGTAAAAGGGAAATAGCCTGAATGAGGCGCAATAAAAAAGCCTTCTGCCGGAAATCAGAAGGCTTTTTTATTACTTCGAGTCGATTTTCTCGCCGTAAGCCAGGTCGCCGGCATCGCCCAAACCCGGAACGATATAAGAGTGAGGCGTCATTCCCTCATCAATGGCTCCAAGCCACAAAGTCACATTTTCAGCCCTGATTTTATCGATAATATAATTAACACCCTGCTGACTTGAGATAATTGAAACAAGATGAATATGAGCCGGCGTGCCTTTGCTGAAAAGCGCATGGTAACCTATTTCCATCGATTTGCCCGATGCAAGCATCGGGTCTGAAAGAATTACTACCTTATTATCAAGCGATGGTGATGCCATGTATTCAAATTCAATTTCAAAATCGCCTTCTTCTGAATATTTCCGGTAAGCGGATATAAAACAGTTTTCACCCCTGTCGAAAATCTTCAGCAAACCGTTGTGAACTGAAAGTCCGGCCCTGAGAATGGTTGCCAGAACCGGTTGACTGGTCAGTACCGGCACTTTTGCAATTCCCAGCGGAGTAATTACATCCGAAACTTCAAATTTTAATGTTTTGCTGATTTCATATGCGAAAAGCTCGCCAATCCGATACATGTTTTCCCTGAAACGAAGAGGGTCTTTCTGAATGACTACATCCCTGATTTCAGAGAGATATTGATCGAGTATCGAGTGATTGTTGCCTAAAATTCTGACATCCATGTTGTTTAGCTTAAGTAAATATTACATCGCCATCACCATCCTGAAATCGCCGGTGTTGCTCGATGTTAAAGTTGAAAGAACTGTAAATTTTTTGTCCGTAATTTTTCGCCCGCAAAAATGGGAAATTTCGTGCAAACAGATACCTGCTTATCTCATAATTATACACGGTAATCACCTCAATTTTATGAACTGCACAAAACTGTTTTAAAAAGTATGCAATCGTTTCTTCGATACCAGCTTTTACCAAAAAACAAAGTGTTTTTAAATGACCGTCGCGAACCGAAAAAATAAAAAATCCCACAAAACTGTTTTGGTTAAAGATCTTGATTGTGTAATATCTGAATGATTCTGAAAAAGACGAAAATGGGTATCTTTCAGCATCACTATATTTTTGCGCCGTAATCCAGGGAAAATTGAAAATCCATTGAAATTCTCTGACACCTCGCTGAAAAACACTCCCACTTTCCCTTTCTTCCAGCCATTTATAACATTCTTCATCCGGAAATTCAAGTTCAGAAAATGAGATAGTTGGATTGATTTCAGGTTTAAAAACCCAGGTTCTGAAACTTGCCAGAACCGAAATTCCAAAATCAATTCCTCTGAAAAAGATTTTGCTGAAAACACTCTTTTTTGCTTGTGGCGCCAATTTCAAGGTTTTTACGAACAAGTATCCCCGGAATCCCTGAAACTGGTGAATAGCTTTGAATTTCCCGGTTTTCAGGTACAGTTTTTCTGAGTTGGGAGCATAGTTTGTAAACAACAGTTTGTCATTCCAGTCGGCAAGTGCTTCGTTTAAAAGCATCTCCGAAAAACCCCGTCTTCTGAAATCGGGATGAACCCAGTTGCCACTGCACCAGCCAAATCTTTCTTTTCCGGCAGTAGTCAGAACAGAACCGGCAAAAAGTGTTCTGAAAGCAACGAGTTTGTTTTCAATTAAAGCGACATATAAAACAATATCATTGGGATTTGCATCCGGATTGTGCAAATATGACTGAATCCTCAGACTGGAAACCGGGACAGTTTTCCAACTTTTGAAAACCCCGCTTTGCGAAAAGCTTTCAAGGTCTGCAAGCCGTATTTTTAATATCTCCGGTTTCAATGTCGTACAATGGTTTTTCCAACAGGTTTTCGTAAAAAATGGTAAACAATTTCGGCTTTCAGGTTGGCCTCAAAATCACCAGGCTGCTCTGCCGGGTACCGCTGAAGATGGTTATGCAACTCGTCGTATTTTATACCGGCAGTTCCGAAAGAAATATCACAACCAATCTCACGGTGCAAATATTCAAAAACACTTTTCGGAACACCTGAATCGGTATATGGAAAAGCAAAAGCTTTTATTTCAGGGTGAATGTTTTTTTCAAGCCAGTCAAAACTCAGCCTGATCTCCTCTTTCTGCTGCTCAGAATTAATCAGCCAGAATTCGGGGTGACGGTTACTATGCGCACCGATTGAAAACCCTTGTTTTTGAAGACCGAGAATCTGGTTGGTGATCATGTAGGGTTTTTGTTCGTTTAGAAACTGGCTAAAATCAATCCCGAGCATTGAGGCAGCTTCATCAAGTATTTTTATTTTATGAATACTGGTTTGCAGAATATTTTCTGGAGAGATTCCGTTTTCATGCAGAAATTGCAGAACCTGATTTTCAGTTTTCCTTTTTAATTCATTTAAAACCAGGCTGGTTTTGTATCTGTGAAACAACTCTTTGTTATCTGCAAATGCCGTATTGATAAAAAATGTGGCAGGAACTCCCTTTCTCAAAAGAATCGGCGCAATGATTTCCGCACATTCTTTTAACCCGTCATCAAAACTCGGGTGAAAAACTTTCCTGGTGAAATTTCCTGCATTCAGTTCAGCCAATGAAATTGGTTCGTAATTTTCCAGGTAAAAATCGAGTTCTGCTTCAAACTGTTGAATATTCCGGTAGTTATAATTCAGAATATGAGGAAGTTTTTCGTCGCTGACCGTGTGATAAAAAGGAAGAAAAATCGGAAGTTTTGCGGTAATCAGTCTTTTCGTCGTAAAAAGATTTGCTGCCAGTTTGCACACTTTCCCTGAGATTTTGTTCATCAGACTTTACCTTTTAAGAAGTTTTAACGGCCAGGGCAACCGATTCAATTTCAACTGATAATAGGTTTCACTGAAAGCGCCAAAACCTGCATAAAACCGGGCAACACCCGGAATCATAGAACCTTCGAAATCGATAATAAAAGGTTCGCCCGCCTGTTCTTTTATTACCTGGTTCACCAGAAAATACATGGCTCCAAGGTTCTTCCCTTCCTCGTTTGACGAGGCACTCAGATAAATCAGCCTGTTTTTCCAGCGCAGAAAAAATACTACTGCACAGAGTTCATTCTGCGATGTATATACTCCCTGCACATCGCCCAATCCTTTGTATCCCAGAAAACTAACCAGGTTTCGCAGTCTGTCGGTATCTTCCGGGGTGAGCCGGCCACCTGAGTTTTGTTTTTTAAACGCAATAAACTCACTGGTTTGCATCCCTGTAACCAATTGCAGGTTGCTATTTTCCGATTTGGCAATATTTCGTTTTGTGTTGGTGGCAAAATTGGCCGATAAAGCTGAGTATCCTCCACCCAACGGAAGCAGAAAATTATCGCGTGACTGAATTTGTGCATTCTTCAAAACTTCGAAAACCAGGTTATGAGGGTTCAGGCTGGTTTCGCAATAATAAAACAAGTCAGCCAGTTTGGTCATGAATTTTTCGCCTGTTTCTAACGACGGGGCCGGGAAAATACCCAGTTGTTGCGAAAAAAGCGGCTGGAAAACATACTTCAGACCCCACTTTTTGCGCACCGGAAGCGGCATAACAAACTCGTAGTTGCCCCAAACAAGCGCCTCCCAGTTTTCGGTTACCTTGTCGAGATACCAGTGATTGGCATAAACACGACTGTTGTCTGCATCTTCAATACAACGGCTCCATTTCTCCTCGTCAATCTCCTGCCGTCTTAAAAGTTGTATTTCTGATTTTTCACGCATTTGCAAAGCCAAAACCTTTTTGGTTCATTGTTTCAAAAACCTTTCTCCAACCTTTCCATTCGTGCGTGTCGCTCACAGATTCGTTATGCCACACCGAAACAAAAGTACCTTTTACCTTTCTGACTTCCTCCATCAGTTCAAGGATTTCGTCAGTCGCTTTTACCGGAGAATATTCAAGGTATTGCCGCAATGTAACATCCATCACCTGGAAAGGCACCATCAGAAGTGCGGTTTGCGATTCATTTTCAAGATCATAAAAACAGAACGGTGTGCAAATTCCGGCCCTGAAACCGGTTTGCGATGCATAACCCAGAGAATAATCAATCTGTATCCCATTTTTGATAAGAATTCTTTGTGTTTCAGGAAAACTGATTTTCAGATAATGCTGACGACTGATTACCACAGATTCTCCGGTTATTTCCGCCAATCTCACCTTTTCCGTTTGCTGAATTTTACCCGAATTGTCGGTCGTTGAATAGAAAGACGGGTGAATCCCGGTTTTGTATTTTTTTGAAATCTCCCTAATCAGCTTTCTGAATTCCTGATTTTTATAAGAAATACCTCTATCGTAGCGGTTATAATCCCCGAGAAGAAAGAAAAAAATCACCTTTTCTTCATTCCCTTCAAATACTGAATTCAGATAATCGTAATTGAAATAAGGATCTTTCGCGAGCCCGGATAATACCTGGATTCTATCCAAAAAATCCCTGAAATTTGCCTTGAAAATCGATTTCAGCAATGCTCCGAAAGCTCTGACAAAACCTTTATTTTTTATAGCCCAGGCATTGTCAATGTCCACGGTGGAAAGAAAGCTGAATTTCCGCTCCGGCCACACAAAATCTGGATATTCGTGACTGATCGATTCAGCAATCAGTTCAGCCCAAATGTTAACCAGCGGTTTTTTCAGCAACCGTGACGCATATAAAATGCTTTGTTCAGCATGAAATCTTCCGTACTGATCGCGTTCGGTAATTATATACTCTTCATACCGGCTGACCAAGTAAAATGCGGCTGAAAAAACATCAAATGGCAGCGATTTTCCGGAAGTGAAAAATGTCTTTTCCGGATTAAACCAATCTTCGGGAATATCAAATTTTTCAATCTTTTCAGCGGCAAGTAACCCGTGAGGTTTTAGCGAAATTCCCGATGCTGATTCTTTTTCAGAATAATTGATTTTGGGAAGTTCAGACTGATTAAATTCTTCGTGATTCTCTGTAATAACAACGTTTGCTTTCAGGATACTCTCGAAAAACAGGCGAACCGTATAATCGACACGTGGTGTAATTTTTTCGGTATAAAAAAGTATCATTTCGCTGTTTTTCAGTATTTATAATATGCCTTCATCGGCGAAACTAAAGTATTTATTTTGCCCGATAATTATGTGGTCGAGTACAGAAATATCCATCAATTTGGCGGCATCTTTTATTTTAGTTGTAATCTGGCGGTCGGCCTGCGAGGGTTGAAGTGTACCCGATGGGTGGTTGTGACAAAGTATGATGTTGCTTGACTGCTTTTCGAGCGCAGGTTTTAAAATAACTCTCACATCGATTACCGTCCCCGAAATTCCTCCCTGGCTGATTCGGAATGAATCCTGAATCTTGTTTCCACGGTCCAGTAAAAGAACCCAGAACTCCTCGTGATTCAGGTCGCCCAGAACCGGAAGGAAATACTCAAAAGCATCGTTACTAACCGTGATCGTTTTTTTGCTGAAAACTTCGGCTTCCTTTCTGCGTTTTCCCAATTCAAGTGCGGCCACAATGGTAATTGCCTTTGCTTCGCCAATTCCTTTAAAACTTTGAAGATAATCAATACTCTTTCTGCCCAATTCGTTCAGGTTGTTGCCAGAGGTTGAAAGAATGCGTTTTGATAGTTCTACGGCTGTTTCTTCGGTATTGCCCGACCCGATAAGAATGGCGATCAATTCAGCATCGGTAAGCGAACGGGAACCATTTTTCAGCAGTTTTTCCCGCGGGCGGTCTTCTTCGGCCCAGTCCTTAATGTTGAGTTTTTTGTATTCGTTCATCAGTCAGCGAGTTATTGCGCAAAATAACCATAAATCCTGACTTTTGAAACACCGGTTACAGGCAACAAAAAAACCCCTCCGGTCGGGAGAGGTTTCTCTGTTTTTTTATGAATTTCTGTTACAGATGATTAATCTTAAGTGCAAGTTTCGATTTGAGGTTCGAAGCTTTGTTTTTGTGAATAATGTTTCTTTTGGCAAGCTTGTCGATCATAGAAATCACTTCAGGATAAAGTTTTGTTGCTTCTTCCTTATCGGTAGTATTTCTCAAAGCTTTGATGGCATTACGCGTTGTTTTTGCATAATAACGATTGTGCAATCTTTTTGCTTCGTTCTGCCTGATTCTCTTTAATGCTGACTTATGATTTGCCATTGCCTTTTTCTTTATCTTTTGTTTCTAAAAAAAGTAGCCCGTAGGGGAATCGAACCCCTCTTGCAAGAATGAAAATCTTGAGTACTAACCGATATACGAACGGGCCATTATTTACTCCCAATAATTTTGGGACTGCAAAAATACTTCAATTAACTAATCTTCCAAATTTTTCAGGAACTTTTTTATCATTTCTGATTGAATGTCCTCTGAAATTTTGCGGTGCAAAGAAAAAGATGTTTTCTGAGATTGGCAATACCCTGCGAAAGATTTTTGCAGAAAAATGAAAAATTTAACGAAGCTCAAAATTCTGACCCAGATAAACCCTTCTAACCACCTCGTCGGCAGCCAGTTCTTCGGCAGTTCCGGCTTTCAGTATCGAGCCTTCAAAAAGCAGGTACGAGCGGTCGGTGATGGAAAGTGTTTCGTGAACGTTATGGTCGGTAATCAAAACGCCAATATTTTTTTCTTTCAGTTTTGAAACGATTGTCTGAATATCTTCCACGGCAATCGGGTCAACACCTGCAAATGGTTCGTCTAATAAAATAAACTTCGGATCGATTGCAAGGGCGCGTGCAATTTCAGTTCTGCGGCGTTCGCCCCCCGAAAGCTGGTTACCTTTGCTTTTCCGAATGTGTTGAAGCCCGAATTCGGAGATCAATGTTTCAAGCTTTTCTTTCTGATACTGTTTTGAATAATTCGTCATCTCAAGTACTGCCCTGAGGTTATCTTCAATGCTCAGGTTTCTGAAAACCGAAGCTTCCTGGGCCAGGTACCCAATTCCCTTTTTGGCTCTTTTATAAACCGGCAGGCTGGTAATTTCTTCATTATCCAGAAATATTTTCCCAGAAAATGGCTGTATTAAACCTACAATCATATAAAAGGAAGTTGTTTTCCCGGCACCATTCGGCCCCAGCAAACCAACTATTTCGCCCTGATTTACTTCAAAACTGACGCCTTTTACAACGGTTCGCTTGCGGTACTTCTTTACAATATTTTCAGCTCTCAGAATCATTCCTTACAAATAAACTGTTTCTCAGCCGGAATTATGCTTCCAACGCCTCCCTTTCACGTCTTTTAACTACTATCCCTGAAATTACGATACTAATTTCATAAAGTGCCACAAGCGGAATTGCTACCATTATCTGACTAAAAACATCAGGTGGTGTAATAATTGCAGCAACGAGTAATAGTAAAACATATGCATGTCTGCGATAACCTTTCATAAATCCGGGTGTCAAAATTCCAACTTTACTTAGGAAGTAAGAGAAAATCGGCAGCAGAAAGATAAAACCTGATGCAAATGTAATTGATGTAACAGTGCTGATGTACGACCGCATATTAATCTGATTTTCCACCTCAGGGCTAACACTGTAAGTAGTTAAGAAATCGATGGATAGCGGAACAATCAGGAAATATCCGAACAGTATACCGAGGATAAAAAGAAAAGAAGTATAAAAAACAGCGCCACCCGCATACTTCCGCTCTTTATCGTATAATGCAGGTTTAATAAACAGCCAGATTTCCCTGAAAATCATTGGAGCTGCGGCTATTAAACCGGCAATAATTGCCACTGTGAAATGCAGCATAAACTGATCTGACATTTTCAGGGCGATCAACTTAAGCGGTTTTTGATTGATGTCCAGCGCATCGGTACCCAGCAAATCTCCCATTTTCGCCAACATCCTGTTCGACCAGAAATCCGGCATCTTTGGTTTGAAAATAACTTCAGTAAAAATAAAATCCTTCATAATAAATGCCAGAACCGCAAATATCGAAACATATGCTACTGACCGGATAATATGCCATCTCAATTCTTCAAGGTGCTCAAGAAAAGACATTTCACCGCTTGCAGGCTTTTTTCTTCCTTTCTTGGTTGATTGTTCTTCCCTGTTTCCCGTTTCACTCATAATAATTATTTAACGGTGTTACATTTTTAAAAAGTTGCACAAATATAAGTACTTATTGAAAACCCAAACTTTTGAAATATTTAATTCTTACAAATTGTGCTTTATTAATTTACTTTAATTGAAAAATAGTATTGTCATTTTTTTTACTTTTAAAACATTAAGTTGACATGTAATAACATGTTTGGGGAATGGGAAAATTAATAAAGCATGGAGAGAGATTTAGAATTAACCGACAAACTACAGCAATATTTCGGTTTTGACCGGTTTAAAGGACAACAGGAAGAGGCTATAAAAAGCGTTTTATCTGGTAAAAACACTTTTGTACTGATGCCCACCGGTGGCGGCAAATCATTAATTTACCAGTTGCCGGCACTGTTAATGGAAGGTACAGCCATTGTAATTTCGCCACTGATCGCCCTGATGAAAAACCAGGTTGATTCCATCAGAGGTATGCATACCGACGATTATGTGGCACATTTTCTGAATTCATCACTTTCGAAAACTGCCATCCAGGAAGTAAAATCGGATGTAATGAATGGACGGACCAAGTTGTTATACGTTGCGCCGGAATCGCTTACAAAAGAAGAAAATATCGACTTTCTGAAAAAGATTAAGATTTCATTTTATGCAATCGATGAGGCACACTGTATTTCGGAATGGGGACATGATTTCAGACCTGAGTACCGCAGAATAAAGCCGATTGTTGAGGAAATCGGGAAATCGCCGATAATTGCACTAACAGCAACAGCTACTGCAAAAGTTCAGCACGATATCCAGAAAAACCTGGGCATTTTGGATGCCGAAGTTTTCAAAGCTTCGTTTAATCGCGAAAATCTTTACTACGAAGTAAGGCCGAAAATCAAAGCCGAAAATCAGATAATCAAATTCATCAAACAAAACGAAGGAAAATCGGGAATCATCTATTGCCTGAGCCGTAAAAAGGTGGAAGAAATCGCCGAAATGCTAAACATTAATGGTATAAAAGCGCTTCCATACCACGCAGGAATGGATGCAGCCACCCGCTCAACAAATCAGGATAAATTTCTGCTTGAAGAGGTAAATGTAATGGTGGCAACCATTGCTTTCGGAATGGGAATCGATAAACCCGATGTCCGTTATGTAATTCACTACGATATTCCCAAAAGTCTTGAAGGATATTACCAGGAAACCGGGCGTGCCGGACGCGATGGAGGCGAAGGGAAATGTATCACCTTTTACAGTTACAAGGATATTCAGAAACTTGAAAAATTTATGCATGGAAAACCGGTTGCCGAACAGGAAATCGGTAAACAACTGTTGCTTGATACCGTTTCGTATGCTGAAGCGGCTATTTGCCGACGGATTATTTTGCTTCATTATTTTGGTGAAAAATATCCGCACGACAATTGTGGTAATTGCGACAACTGCCTGAACCCCAAAGAACAGGTTGAAGCCAAAGATGAAATCGTATTGGCGCTTGATGCAATTATCGAAGTGAATGAACAATATAAAGCGGACCACATTGCCAATATTTTAATTGGAAACAAAACCGCTGCAATCAAATCGTTTAATCATTACACACTGAATTGTTTTGGCGAAGGACGCGACCACGATGAACGTTTCTGGAACGCCGTATTCAGACAATCGATGGTAAGAGGATTAATAAATAAGGATATTGAAAACTACGGACTTTTAAAAATGACTCCCAAAGGGTATGAGTTTCTGAAAAATCCCACAAGTTTTATGCTTGTAAGAAATCATGCTTACGAAGATGAAGAGAGTACAGATGAAGCAGCCGGAGCACCTTCGGGAGGTTCAAGCGGCGACCCGCAACTTTTCTCGATGTTAAAAGAACTTACCCGGAAAATTGCAAAAAAACACAATTTGCCACCCTATGTAATTTTCCAGGAACCTTCGCTGGCAGAAATGTCAATTCAATACCCGATAACACTTGATGAACTTCAGAATATTCAGGGAGTTGGGCAGGGAAAAGCCAAACGCTACGGCGCCGAAATCGTAAAGCTGATTGCCAAATATGTTGAAGAAAACGAAATCGAACGCCCTGAAGATATGGTGGTCAGAACAGTGGCCAACAAATCAAAAATGAAGGTTTTCATTATTCAGAGTATCGACCGTAAAATGGATTTCGAAGATATTGCCGATGCCAAGGGAATCACCATTTCAGAAGTAATTTCGGAAGTGGAAGCAATTGTGAACGCCGGAACCCGCCTCAACATTGATTACTATATTGATGAAGTGTTGGATGAGGAACACCAGGAAGAGATTTTTGAATATTTCCGGGAAGCTGAAAGTGATTCGATTGAAGATGCAATAGCCGAACTTGGCGAAGATGAATACTCTGAAGACGCGATCAGGCTGATGAGGGTTAAATTTATTTCAGACATGGGCAACTGAGAAATCAGTATCTACTCCATCAATTATTACTCAACTTTTTATGGCAGAATTTGTTAATTTTGCAAAGTTTTTCATTACAAAAATTAAAACATTAAATAATGACAGTAGCAGTGGCAGAAATGCTGAAATACAAAGTTGCCGACATTTCTTTAGCTGAGTTCGGCAGAAAAGAAATAGAAATTGCCGAAAAAGAAATGCCCGGATTGATGTCGATCCGCAAAAAATTCGGTCCGCAAAAACCATTGAAAGGAGCCAGAATCACCGGAAGTTTACACATGACCATTCAAACTGCGGTTTTAATTGAAACTTTGGTTGAACTGGGAGCTTCGGTCCGCTGGGCCAGTTGCAATATTTTCTCAACACAGGACCACGCAGCAGCAGCAATTGCCAAAGCTGGTGTGCCGGTTTTTGCATGGAAAGGCGAAACACTTGAAGAATACTGGTGGTGTACAGAACAGGCGCTTGATTTTGGCGAAGGTCTTGGCCCGAACCTGATTGTGGATGATGGTGGCGATGCAACCCTGCTCATTCACCTCGGTTACAAAGCTGAAAAAGATGCTTCGGTGTTGGATAAAACCCCTTCAAGCGTTGAAGAAGGCGTTATTCTTGACCTGCTGAAAAACTCACTGAAAGAAAATCCCGGAAAATGGCACAAAGTGGTTGAAGGCTGGAAAGGCGTTTCGGAAGAAACCACAACCGGCGTACACCGTCTTTACCAAATGCTTGAAAAAGGCGAGTTGCTGGTTCCTGCAATCAATGTAAACGACTCGGTTACCAAATCGAAATTTGACAATTTATATGGTTGCCGCGAATCGCTGGCCGATGGTATTAAACGTGCCACCGATGTGATGATTGCCGGGAAAGTGGTGGTGGTTGCCGGCTACGGCGATGTTGGTAAAGGATGCGCCCACTCCATGCGTTCATACGGAGCCCGTGTGATTGTTACCGAGATTGACCCGATTTGTGCATTGCAAGCCGCCATGGAAGGTTTTGAAGTGAATACAATGGAAGACGCTTTAAGTGAAGGTAATATATTTGTTACCACCACGGGTAATAAAGATGTGATTACCATTGATCATCTTTCGAAAATGAAAGATCAGGCTATCGTCTGCAATATCGGTCACTTCGACAACGAAATTCAGGTTGATAAACTGAATGCCTACAAGGGGATTAAGAAAATTAATATCAAACCACAGGTAGATAAATATGTTTTCCCGGAAGGCCATTCAATATTCCTGCTTGCCGAAGGACGTTTGGTAAATCTTGGTTGTGCAACAGGCCATCCATCATTTGTAATGAGTAATTCATTTACCAACCAATCGCTTGCGCAGATTGATTTATGGCAGAATAATTATGAAATCGGCGTTTATCGTTTATCCAAAAAACTGGATGAAGAGGTTGCCCGTTTGCACCTTGAACAGATTGGTGTTAAACTCACCACTTTAACAAAAGAACAGGCCGATTATTTGGGCGTTCCGCAGGAAGGTCCTTATAAACCTGAACATTACAGGTATTAAAAACTGGAGAAGGTTGTTCTGAATAGTTAAGTAATACAAATTTCAAGGCAAAAGAAGAGGGTGTTTCAAAAAGTCTGAAACACCCTCTTCTTTTTATATTTCATCATTCCCAACTAGCAAAAAACCTACAGAATTAATTGTAATTAAAAAAAATCTACCTAATATTGTTTTCCAATTAACACCAAAAAGACTTAACGAATTCCAAAAGCTAATAATGAATCTTCAACTTCTGAACAAATTATCGTTATTCTGTTTTTGTCTTTTCCTTCTCCTTTTTCCCTTTCAGGTTTGGAACGAAACAGTGTTCCCATCTCAAACTGGAAAAATTCTGTTTGCAGGATGGGCTGTCCTCGTTTTATTAACTTTTACGACCATTTCAATTTTTCTTTCCAAGTCAACTAGTTACAAGATAACTCCTGTTGATTTTGGTTTTGTAGTTTATGTATTATTCTATTTCATACATCTATATCTTATTAAACCTGTTAACCTGCATCCATTTTCAATTATTGAAATTCTTGTATCTATAATTGTTTATTTGTTTCTAAGAAATCAATCCTCAAAAGATATTTTTTGGATACTTGCCACTTTATGCTTTGTAGCTTTTGTTCAGGCAATGTATGGAGTATTACAACTGTTTTCAATACTACCATCTCAGCACAATTCATTTAAAATAACGGGTACATTTTTTAATCCTGCACCATTTGCCGGATTTCTCGCCGCCATATTGCCTGTTGTTTTCGGAATAGCATTTTATTTTGTTAGGGCCTTACATACAAAATACATGTATCTTTTCTTTCTTGTAATTTTTACCGTCTTTGGAGCTTTACTTTTATCAAATTCACGTGCTGCCTGGTTGGCTGCATTAATTTCGTCATTATATTTATTTGGGTTACTGGGAGAAATAGGAAATCTGAAATTACGGTTGAGTAATATTTCAGCTTTAAATAAATTCCAAAACTTTAAATTCCGAAAACCAATTTTATATGGTATTACTACATTTTTATTGGTTGCGGGAGCATTGAAATTATATTCAATCAGGCCGGAATCGGCAAATGGCAGGTTATTGGTTTGGAAGAGTACCGCACAAATGATTGCAGATTATCCGGTTACCGGAATTGGCGCTGGTCAGTTTGCATCAAAATACATGTACTATCAGGCGCAATATCTGCAAAATAATAGTATTAAAAATGAAGTTTTATTGGCAGAGAACACCATTTTCACCTTTAATGAGTTTATTCGATTAACAGCAGAACAAGGCATTCCAGGATTATTTTTAGTTCTGTTCCTGCTCTATATCATTTTCAGGCCTGAACCTATTAGCGATTTGAATTTCATTGTAGCCAAATCAGGCATTTTAAGTATCCTTATTTTCAGTTTGTTCTCATACCCCGCCTCAGTGCTACCTTTAAAACTACTATTTGTACTATTGGTTGCATTTGTTGCGCACAAACAAAAGCAATATTTGATTTCATTCTCAGCTATAAGTTCAAATGTTATAAAATTTATAAAGTTACTTTTTGTAGCAGCAATAACTTTTTCAGCAATAGCATATTCTCGAAACTTAAACAAAATAACCATTGCCTGCCGTGACTGGAAAATTGCTTCTGATGAATTAGAAGCCAACAGATTAGAATCAGGAATCGAACACTGTAAAAAAGCTTATCCATTTTTAAAATCAGACGGCTTTTTTATGATTTTATATGGGAATCTTTTAAATAAGGCTGGCAACTATATCGATGCAGAAACCATTTTAGAAGAAGCCACACACTTGCTACCACTTAGTGAAGTTTATTTAAGTTTGGGCGATTGTTACCTTGAACAACAAAAGTTAAATCTGGCCGAAAATTCTTATAAGAATGCGCTACAGATGGTGCCGTCGAGAATAAAACCTGTATACAGCCTTGCAAAGCTTTATATGCAAACAGGCAAGGAGCATGAAGCACTTTGCATAATTGATAATTACCTTGAAAGCGAGTTTAAAAAAAGGACAATTGCTTCATACGAAATAGAACTTGACATGATTGAATTAAAAAAAGAAATAGAAACCTTTATAAAATAAAGAGAGGAGAAACCAAAAAATGAGTAATGCAACGGGCATCGCATTTCAGTTCTGGTAGCCCCTCCCGGGGCAAATGTAATTTATTTCAGCATACTTGTGGTTTATAAGATGAACATTCAAAACGTGATAATTCTTAAATCAAAAAAACATACAAAATGAATTTTATTGATGAAAAAATATATATTAAAAATTGGATTGTTTCTGATAATTTTTGGAGCAGTTTTTAACGCCTGCCGTCAGGAATTATTTGATAAAAATACCAGCGAACCTGTGCTGACAGTTGAAGAAGCACAAGCCTGGTACGAGACTTCGCAGCCCGAGTTTTTACTCTTAAAATCGGGCAATAGCGGAAAGAAAACAAAAGTTGCCAGCCCCGATTGGAAAGGGGCATTTGCAAGTAAAAACGACAAAGTTGAAGTGGTGGAAACACACATTGTTACCGAGGGAGGTTTTGGTTTTGCCACCGAAAACGCTTACAACCAGTGGAAAAACACTGATAATGCAGGCTACATCACTTCGGTTACAAGGCTCGTTGTAATGAAATACAGAAAAACGGGTGAAATGGTATCTTTTTTGATGACAATTGTGGGCGACAAAGAATACCTTGAAACAAAACAGTTCGAAATGTGGGACAACACCTATCTTACAAAAGACAAAGATTTCAGCGGGCTTGTGCTTTTTCACAGCACTGAAGGCGCTTTTGTTAATGGCTGGCGTTACTCCAATGGCAAAGTAACACACACGGTAAATGTTAACTTTGACGAGAAAGCTGGGATCTCATTAAAATCGGGATCTTACGATTGTGATATTTATGATATTTACGGATGGTTTATGGATTGTACAATCAATTCCTGGAATGTTACAAGCGGTGAAGTTTCAGTTTATAACATAGAAACCGAATGTGGAGCCCCATATGTTGAGCATATAGGAATAGTTTACCAATGCACTTATGTTGACGGTGGAAGCGGTGGAGGTGGAAACTATCAATCAACACCTATTGCCGATCGAATTATCAATAATTACAATAATTTCGATGCTTCTCAAAAAGATAAATTGGAAAATGTCTTGAAAGGTTATAAAGGACAGAATTGTGGTAGTAATGCCATATTTAATGCTATTTCCAACTCCAACTTCAAATTCGATGTGAAAATAAAAAGCGATTTAGCTCATTCTGCAGGATATGATTCTGGAAATAACACAATGTATTTTAAAAATAGTGATGCAATTAGTTATTCAAGCATTAATGAAGAAATGGCGCATGTTTTTCAGGATGTTTATTATTCAGGAAGCGAAAGATATTCCTCAACAGGAAGAGTAAACATTGAATTTGAAGCCAAACTTACCATAGATTTGAGTTCATTAGGTTGCTGTACTATATTTCGTTCAGCTCCTTCAGACATAGTAACCTCATATCAAAATTGGATACGGAAAATCCAAGCCAATTCTTATTATATTGATGATACTGAATACACAAGCTGGTTAAACAAATTTTATCAGTATCATCCTGAGTATCGTTCTAATTATAGCAGTGATTTGACTGAACCACATGCGTTAAAATCAATTTCATCACAATTTGATTGTAATTAATATAAAGGATATGAAAACAAAAACTTTAATTTTAACAATTGTTATCCTATTAGGATTAGAATCTTTTGCGCAAGAAAATAATATACAGTTTATTATTGAAAAAAATGCAATTTCCACTGTTGAAGATGTTTATGTTATTTATCGGGATAGAAATGCGACTGATTTTAAACATAAACCATTAGACGATAATGGTAATCACGTTGATGGGTATACCCCATTAATGTTTCTAAAATCAGATAGACCTGCCAATAAACAGTTTGGATACAATGAGAGGGAAATAATCGAAAAACTTAACCAGTTGACATTATCTGTTTTTTCTCAACATGAGGCGGAATATCACAGCAGAAATACCCGTACATTGTGTATATCTTCTTCATTAAATGGTGAAATAGTTTCTGTTTCTTTTCTGGTTAGTGAAAACAACTTCGGGTTGGATACAAAGAAATTCGAAAAACTCGCAAAATTGATAAAAGAAAATTTCATAATAGAAATAGAACCAAAAAATAAAATAGTACAACAAGGTTATTTCGAAAGTTCTTTTCCTATATGTAGGTTTCCTAAAAAGAAATCTGATACAATAAAGAAATAGTTTTTAGTACTATTAATGGAATAAACTATAAAATAAGGGACCATTCTCTTTAGCAAAGAACGGTCCCTTTTTATGTTTTTAAGGAATATAAACAAAGCCGAAAAGCAGATGGGAAATATTTACTCCTCGTTTTCAAATTCTTTAAGTTCAATTTCAAAACATTGTATCCAAAATTCAATAATTTTTGCAGTATTCGTTTGTACGTTTATCTTATCTTGCAAAAACAGTGAAGAAGAAACAGTTTTTGATTTTTTAAAATCCCGGATGCAGAATAAGGGTTCATCCGAGAAAAAGGTTGTCAGCAATTCAGGTGTTGAAATTCCTTTCTCGCCGTACAATTTCGAAACGCTCTATCAGGCAAATGATTCGCTTGAAAAACTAATTGAAAACAATCTGGTATTTAACCGTTATTACAATGATTCTGAATTTGTCCCTGATTCATTTTTACTAAAACATGTCAGGCGGATGATTGAAATCAAAAGAAAATCACCTGTATTAAAAAAAGCCGGAACGAATGTTTTTTATGAGTTTGTTTTGCCACACCGTGGAGGAGATGAAATATTCGAAGATTATTATTCAACCGTAGAAAGAATCTTTGGCAAAGCTTTGAAAAACTTTTCCAGTAGTTTAACAACTCTTGAAAAAGTGAACATTTTAAACGCAGAACTTTCTGAAATCCTTGAATTCGATTTACGTTCTCACGCGATGTTAAAAGAACCCAGTATTTGCGAAGTTTTGTCAGAGGGTAAAGGAAGTTGTAATTCACTTACAGCAGTTGCTGTTCAAACAATGCGTTTTTTCGGCATACCCGCAGTCATCGACGAATGTCCGGTTTGGGCACATCGCAATTCCGGGCACAGATGGAACGCTTTTCTGGATGACGACGGAAAATGGAATCCTTTTTCGGGCGCAGAAACAAACCCTCATGAATTTAATGTAATAAATGATTCGGTAAAAGCCCCCAAAGTATTCAGGCATACTTTCTCTGTACAAAAAGATTTTCAGCCACCGGTCGAAAATGCAGAAGACATCCCGGCGGTGTTTAGGTATCCAAACCGTATTGACGTTACCGAACAGTATGTTTCAACAACTGATGTGGAAGTTTCTCCCAATTCTGAAAAGATTGGAGGCGAAAAAATAATCTATCTCGCTGTTTTTAATGACGAAGAATGGAGGATTGTTTCGTGGGCAAAATTGGAAAACAGAAAAGCAGTTTTCAAAAATATGGGCAACAATAATATTGTTTATCTGCCTGTAAACTATAAAAATGGGAAAACAATCCCGGTTACATTTCCTTTCATTCTCTCCGGCGATTCTGTTATTAATATTTTACCAGACACAATCCATAAAACAAACATGGAACTGAAGTACCACAATGTATTTTTTGACCTGAAATGGAACATTGGAATAACAAGTCAGGGAAGAAAAACAGAGCTGTATTATTGGGACAACGATTGGGTTTTATGTGGAGAATGTAAAGTTGGTGATGACCACTTAATAAGATTCCCGGCAGTTCCCCAGAATTCGCTGTTTTGGATAAAATCAAAAGAATGGGACAATACATGGCAAAGGATTTTTACTGTTGAGAACGGAGATCAGGTGTGGTACTAATTATAAACCCGCAGCGTAAAACTATTTACCATTGTAACCTGGTATTGACGCAATGGAGCTACAGCCGGGCCTTTTGCCGGGTATCCGCCTCCCAGCAAAATATATTTTGATTTACAGCACGGACATTCCCCTTCTATACTGTTGTTCACGATCCGGCAATTCTTTGAGATTTCGTAGGTACAGGTTGCATCATATGCATAATAACTTTCCGGTGTTTCGCAGTAAATAATTACTCCTCCATAACCACCATAAGCATAATACTTTGAATTGCCTGGAATTGTGAGTTCATTGTCGAGAATCAGATTGATAAGAAAAGAAAACGGAATATCGGGTACTTCCGATTCCTGAAGATCATTGCAAGAAGGCATCGGGTACAAAATCATTAAAAAAAACAAAAAACCAAATAACCGGACCGACAGCTTCATATTTTTCCTATTTTTACTCCAAACCGCAAAAATAGAATATTATTACTCTTATTCAGTAAAATAAATGGACGACCTGGTAGCAATTATATTAACATTGGTATTTGTCGCGATAGGAGCTTTCGGTCAGATGAAAAAAAAGAAAAAGCTTATTCCGGAGCCTGATAGCAATAGCGAAGCAAAAGATGATATCTGGGGTTTTTTCGAAAAGGTTACAGGTTTTGAAAACTACCGTGAAGATCCATACGGAAATACTGAAGTTACAGTAAAAGAACCCGGGCCGGCAGTAAATGAGCAAAATTATTCATTTAAGGCTGCTGATGAGGGCGGAAGTGTTATTGAAAAGGAATCGCAGATAAAGAAAAGCATTGTCAGGAAAAATGTGATAAGAGAGAATTTTTCACTTAAACAAGCTGTAATTTACAACGAAATACTAAACAGGAAATATTTTTAACAATGTCTAAACCATTCATTTAGAACATTTTTTACAACTTAGTACAATTAGTTAAAGAATTTATATAATTTTGTCGAGGGAAGAGTTCCGGTACTTACCGGAGTTCTTTCTGTTTTTTTTAGGTAATAGATTAAAAAGGAGGATAAAAAACATGTCCCAGGTATATTTGACAAAAGAAGGGCTCGCGAAACTGAAAAAAGAACTGGATCATTTAATGAATGTTGAAAGACCGGCAATTTCAAGAATGATTGGCGAAGCTATCGAAAAAGGTGATATTTCGGAAAATGCAGAATACGATTCAGCAAAAGATGCGCAGGGAATGCTGGAAGCCAAGATCGCTGAACTTCAGTCTAAAATTGCCAATGCGCGCATTTTAGATGAATCAAAAATCAAAACTTCTAAAGTGCAGATTCTGAATATTGTAACCATCAAAAATCAAAAGAACGATGCAACCATGAAATATACCCTGGTTCCGGAAAGCGAAGCCGACCTGAAACAGGGAAAAATTTCGATAAACACTCCTATTGCCAAAGGTTTGATGGGAAAGAAAGTTGGCGATGTGGTTGAAATTAAAGTTCCGTCAGGAATTATACCTTTTGAAATTGTTGACATTTCAATCTGAAAAAAATGGCAAGCATTTTTACAAGAATAGTCAATGGCGAAATTCCGGCCTACAAAGTTGCAGAAGATGAAAATTTTCTGGCCTTTCTCGATATTTTCCCGGTTGCCAAAGGTCATACACTTGTAATTCCCAAAAAAGAAGTCGATTATCTTTTCGACCTGGATAACGAACTTTATACAGGTCTTCAGCTTTTTGCCAAAAAAGTGGCGGAAGGACTGAAAAAAGCAGTGCCCTGCCAGAAGGTTGGGGTTATGGTACTCGGGCTGGAAGTTCCACACGCCCACATTCACCTGGTGCCCATGCAAACTGAAGCTGATTTGCTTCATTTTTCAACGAAACTTAAATTTTCACCCGAAGAATTTCAGGAAACAGCAAAGCTTATTGCAGAAAATATAATCTAAAAGCCTGGTTGACATCAGGCTTTTTTCTTCTCCAAAATTTATCAACACCGGCAAATCGACCCTCTTAAAACCGTATTTTTAAGCATTACAAATCAAAACAGTTTTTGCAGAATGATTCCGTTTACACATCTCCACGTACACTCCCAGTATTCCATCCTCGACGGAGCTGCCAGTGTTCCGGCATTGGTGGGGAAAGCCAAAAAAGATGGGATGACAGCACTCGCTCTGACCGATCATGGAACTATGTTTGGCATCAAAGAGTTTCATGTTGCCTGTAAAAAAAACGGAATTAAACCCATTCTGGGTTGTGAGACTTACGTGGCAGAACGTACCATTTACGATAAAAAAGACAAGGTTGACCGCTCCGGATTTCACCTTATTCTGCTGGCAAAGAATAAAACAGGTTACAAAAATCTTGTAAAACTGATTTCAATTGCCAATAACGAAGGATTTTATTACAAACCCCGAATCGATAAATCGTTACTCGAAAAACACAAAGAAGGGTTGATAGTTTCGTCATCCTGTTTGGGTGGTGAAATTCCGACTTTGATTACCAATAACCAGCTAAAAGAAGCTGAGCAAACCATTCTCTGGTACAAAAAAATATTCGGGCCCGACTTTTATCTCGAACTGATGAGACATCCTTCAGAGTTTGCCCAGCAACGAGAAGAAGTTTACGATAAACAGGTAATCGTTAACAAAGCAATCGTTAAACTGGCGCAACAATTGGGTGTAAAAGTAATTGCCACAAACGATGTTCATTTTACCAATGCCGAAGATGCTGATGCGCACGATCTTTTAATTTGTTTGAACACCGGAAAAGATATCGACGATCCGGCGAGGATACGTTATACCAAACAGGAATGGTTCAAAACCCAGCAGGAGATGAATGAGCTTTTTGCTGACATTCCGGACGCTTTAATTAATACATCCGAAATAGTTGAAAAAATAGAGGAATTTGAGCTGAATTCATCTCCGATCATGCCTGTTTTCCCGATTCCGGTTGAATTTGGAACCGAAGAGGAATACACCTCAAAATATTCGGAGGAAGATGTTTTTAAACAATTTGGCGAAAAGGACTTTAATCGTCTGGGTGGATACAAAAATGCACTCCGGGTATTGTTCGAGTCTGATTATCTGAAACATCTAACTTATAAAGGAGCCAAATTAAGATATGGAGATCCGATTCCCGAAGATGTTTCTTCAAGACTGGATTTTGAATTAGATGTGATCCGGCAAATGGGTTATCCGGGGTATTTTCTGATTACGCAGGATTTCATCAATAAAGCCCGTGAAATGGGCGTGATCGTTGGTCCGGGCCGTGGTTCTGCTGCCGGTTCTGCCGTGGCTTTCTGCACCGGAATCACCAATATAGATCCTATTCGCTATAACCTGCTTTTTGAGCGTTTTCTGAATCCCGACCGTATTTCGCTGCCCGATGTGGACATTGATTTTGATGATGACGGACGCCAATTGGTTCTCGATTATGTGACCGAAAAATATGGCCGCGAAAAGGTTGCACACATTTGCACATTCGGAACGATGGCTACAAAACTGGCCATCCGCGATGTGGCACGTGTTCTGAAACTACCGCTCCCCGAAGCCGACCGCCTGGCAAAACTGGTTCCCGATACGCCGAAAATGACTTTTGAAACAGCTTTTAAAGAAAGCCCGGAGCTGAAACAGGAAACAAAATCAGCCAACCCGCTGATTGCCAAAACCCTGAAATTTGCTGAAACGCTGGAAGGTTCAGTCAGACAATCGGGTGTTCATGCCTGCGGAATTCTCATCAGCCGCGACCCGCTCAATGAGCATATTCCGCTGATGCCAACCAAAGACGAAGAGAAACTTTTTACCACGCAATACGATGGCCGTTTTGTGGAAGAAATCGGCCTGTTGAAAATGGACTTTCTGGGTTTGAAAACCCTTTCAATTATTAAGGAAGCCATTGAAAACATCAAGCTTTCAAAAGGAATTACGGTTGATGTGGATAAAATTCCGCTGGATGACCCGAAAACTTATGAATTGTTCAGCCATGGCGAAACCACTGCCATATTTCAGTTTGAGTCCGAGGGAATGAAAAAACACCTTCGCGATCTGAAACCCAACCGTTTTGAAGATCTTGTTGCGATGAATGCCTTGTACAGACCCGGCCCCATGCAATACATCCCCGACTTTATCGGCCGTAAACATGGCCGCCAAAAAGTGGAATACGACCTGCCAATGATGGAAGAACACCTGAGCGAAACCTACGGAATTACTGTTTACCAGGAGCAGGTGATGTTACTTTCGCGCCTGTTGGCCAACTTTACCCGCGGCGATTCCGATAACCTCCGGAAAGCGATGGGTAAAAAGCAAATTGAGGTGATGAACAAACTGAAAGTAAAATTTCATGAAGGGTGCAAAGCCAATTTCCGCTTCATGGATGAATGCAATCTGAAAGGGAAAAAAGCGGATGACCTCATCGATAAAATCTGGAAAGACTGGGAAGCTTTTGCCTCGTATGCTTTCAATAAATCGCATTCGGTTTGCTATGCTTATATTGCTTACCAGACCGGCTACCTGAAAGCCCACTACCCTGCCGAATTTATGGCTGCCAACTTAAGCCGCAACCTCAGCAATATTACCGATATCACCAAACTGATGACCGAATGCCAGCGAATGAACCTGAACGTTTTGGGACCTGACGTTAACGAAAGTTTTATCAAGTTTACCGCCAACAAAAACGGCAATATCCGTTTCGGGATGGGCGCTATAAAAGGAATGGGCGCCAATGCCGCACAGGACATTATCACGGCCCGCAGCAAACATGGTGAGTTCAAAAACATTTACGAGCTTATTGAAAATGTTAATCTGCAAAGCGTTAACAAAAAAAACCTTGAAGCACTGGCAATGGCAGGCGCTTTCGACAATCTAGAAGGAGTGAAAAGAAGCTGCTTTTTTGCAGGCGACGATGCGAATGATCTAACTTCTTTTATTGAAAAACTAATCCGGTATGGAAACCGGGTGCAATTAGAGAAACTCAGCGCGCAACAAAGTTTGTTTGGTATGGCTACCAGCAACCAGGCAATCAAAAAACCTGATATTCCGCCGGTTGAGGAGTGGCCCACACTTGTAAAACTCGAAAAGGAAAAAAACCTGATTGGTATTTACCTCACAGCCCACCCACTTGACGACTACCGGCTTGAAATCGATAATTTTTGTTCACGCGATGTTTTTCTGAAAGACCTGAATAATGAGATTGAAAAATACAAAGGAAAAGACCTGGCATTCGGCGGAATGGTAACTGCTTCGCGCGAAGGCACAACAAAAACCGGGAAACCATACAGTTCCTTAACACTGACGGATTATACCGATTCCAAAGAATTCATGTTTTTTGGGCAGGATTATGTGAATTTTTCGCGTTACTGCAAAACGGGGCTGTTTGTATTGATCAGGGGGAATATTCAGAAAGGGTTCAGAGGCGACCAGCTTGAGTTCAAAATCACCAACATCGAATTACTATCAGAAGTAAGAAAAAACTATGTAAAAAGTATTACGCTGAACATGCCGGTAACCGGTGTAACCCGTGATATGGTTGAAAAACTTGAAAAAATCTCGCTGAACAATAAAGGAAGAATATTGTTGAGGTTTAACATTTACGATCCTGAAAGCAACATGAACATTCAGATGTTTTCACGAAATATTAAAATTGAACTGACCGACGAAATGATCGGGTTTTTGAGAAACGAGCTGAAAATGTCTTTCAGAATTAATTAGTTTTGTAAATCAATATTAATATTAAAACAATAAATAATATGGCATTAGAAATAACAGACGCCAATTTCGATGAATTGGTATTAAAATCGGACAAACCTGTGATGATCGATTTCTGGGCAATCTGGTGTGGCCCTTGCCGGATGATTGCTCCGATTGTGGAAGAGATGCACGCTGAATACAGTGGGAAAGCTGTGATCGGGAAAGTGGATGTTGATTCAAACCCGAATATCGCCATGAAATATGGTATCAGAAATATTCCAACTGTGATTTTTGTTAAAAACGGTGAAGTAGTTGACAAACAGGTTGGTGCAGCACCAAAACAGGCTTTTACAGCCAAATTGAACGCATTGCTATAGACAACATTTTTAAACTGTCATTTCGAATGAGGAACGAATGAGAAATCTTTCTTCTGTTGAAACAAAGATTTCATTTCTGCTTTTTTGAAATGACAGTTTCATTTTATTCCTCTTGAAAAACATTTTCGACATAGAACAATTTCACCAGTTCGATAATCTCGGGCTGATTGCTCACCAGGTTGTGGAAGGTTTCATTACCGGGCTTCACCGCAGCCCGTTTCATGGTTTTTCGGTTGAATTTGCCGAACATCGGCTTTACAACCAGGGCGAATCAACCAAACACATCGACTGGAAACTGTTTGCCCGCACCGACAAACTGTTTGTAAAACAATACGAAGAAGAAACCAACCTGCGTTGCCAGATTGTGATCGACACTTCTTCATCGATGTTATTTCCTTATTCGAAAGGCGAAAAACACCTGCGGAACAAACTGGCCTTTTCAGTTTATACAGCCGCCGCACTGATTTACCTGATGCGTACGCAGCGTGATGCTGTGGGACTCACGCTTTTTTCCGATTCCATTGAGTTTCACACAACACCCCGCATTTCGTCGGTAAATGCCGAACTGATGTATGGAAAACTGGCTGAACTGATAAAACCGGAAGGTGCATATCTTCGAAAAAGTACCAATACTTCAGCCGTTTTGCATGAAATAGCCGAGAACATTCACAAACGTTCGCTGGTGATTATTTTCAGCGATATGATTGATAATGAAAAAACTGATGAACTTTTTTCGGCCCTGCAACATTTGCGGTACAATAAACATGAGGTGATTCTTTTCCATGTGACCGACCATTTACTGGAACGCGAATTTAAATTCAGCAACCGGCCTCACAAATTTGTCGATCTTGAAACCGGACAGTCGGTAAAATTCAATCCCTGGGAAATCAAGAACCAATATATTTCAACAGTCAGTTCGTATTTTGATGATCTGAAGGTAAAATGCGGACAGTACCAGATTGATCTGGCCGAAGCAGACATCAACAAAGATTTCAAAGACGTACTTTTCTCTTTTCTTGTTAAGCGGAAAAAGCTTTATTAAAAATTTTTCCCCACGAAAATCATCATAAAATTACTCCTAAAAATTCATGCAATTTCAAAGTTAAAGCCATGTAATTTCAAAGTTGATATCGTGATATTTAAAAGTTGGCTTGATGTTATTTCAAAATTGTTTGTATATTTGTTGCTGTTATACAAATATTTATGATAATAAACAGAGACATAGAAAAAACAATTCGTTTATATGGAGAAAAGTATCCGGTAATTGCGGTTACAGGCCCACGACAATCGGGAAAAACCACTTTGCTTAGAACTTTATTTTCCGATTACGAATATGTTAGTCTCGAAAATCCTGATATGCGGAGTTTTGCCGAAACAGACCCGAACGGATTTCTGTCGCACTATTCTGAAAAGGTGATTTTTGATGAAATACAACGTGTCCCGGTGTTGTTTTCCTACATTCAGACCCGCGTTGACGAAGCCCCGGTAATGGGCCGTTATTTACTTTCAGGGTCGCAGAATTTTCACCTGATGCAAAGCATCACACAAAGTCTTGCCGGTCGTGTGGCGGTTTTCAGGCTTTTCCCATTCGATTTTCAGGAGTTAAATACAGCCGGATTGCTGGCAAACAATTACATTGAAATGATGTTAAAAGGATTCTACCCGGCAATTTACGACCGCGAAATTCCATCACGTATTTTTTATTCAAACTATGTTCAAACTTATATTCAACGTGATATAAGCGAATTGGTGGCTATTAAAGACACCCGGCTTTTTCAGAATTTTCTGGGATTGTGTGCAGACAGAGCCGGCCAGTTGCTGAACCTGAACTCGCTGGCTAACGAATGTGGAATTTCTCAGCCCACAGCAAAATCATGGCTGTCGGTACTCGAAACCAGCTATATTGTTTTTCAGTTGCAACCTTTTCACCGGAATTTTAATAAACGAATTGTAAAAACACCCAAAATCTACTTTTATGATACCGGGTTATTGTGTTATCTGTTAAAAATCAGTTCTCCTGATCAGTTGTTAACGCATCCCGTAAAAGGGAATCTGTTCGAAAATATGATGATTGCTGAATATCAGAAAAGAATTCACCATGCAACAAAGTTCGAAGATATTTGGTTCTGGCGTGATTCGGCAGGTCATGAAATCGACCTAATAATTGATGACGGGCAGGGAATCAAACTGACAGAAATAAAAGCCGGAATGACTGTGATGCCCGATATGTTTGACAACCTTGCCTGGTGGGAAAAAATTTCAGGAGAACAAAACCTTCTGAAAAAGCTTGTATATGGTGGAATTGAGCGCCAGTCGCGAAGTGCGGGGGAAGTTGTACCCTGGAAAGAGTTTGGAAAATGAATGCAGTGAATATCGTTTTCACTTCTCAATTTAATTCCCTAATTTTAAGCACTTAACTAAATAAAAACCCGTTCAGATATGTTAGTAAAAACCTTCGGAAGCGCAGTTTTCGGAATCGATGCCACCACAATTACCTGTGAAGTTGATGTTACCACCGGTATAAAATTTATGTTGGTCGGGTTGCCCGACAGCGCTGTTAAAGAAAGCCAGCAGCGAATGGAGTCGGCAATACGGCTGAATGGGTACAAATGGCCGAAACACAAAATCATCATCAACATGGCCCCGGCCGACATCCGAAAAGAAGGTTCGGCATACGATCTGCCACTGGCAGCAGGTGTTCTGGCTGCTTCTCAGCAAATCAATGCCGACCTGCTGGAGAAATATATTCTGATGGGAGAACTGAGTCTCGACGGAACCCTGCAACCTATCAAAGGAGCGCTTCCCATTGCCATTAACGCGCGGAAAGAGGGTTTTGAAGGCTTTATTCTGCCAAAACAAAATGTGAGGGAAGCTGCGGTTGTTGATAAACTGAAAGTTTTTGGTGCCGAAAATATCCGTGAAGTCATTGATTTCCTGAACGGAAAAGACGCTATCGAACAAACAATTATCGATACCCGGGCTGAATTTTATGCTCATGCCAACAATTACCCGCTCGATTTTTCGGAGGTAAAAGGACAGGAAAATGTAAAACGTGCCCTTGAAATTGCAGCAGCAGGATCTCATAATATACTTTTGATTGGCCCGCCAGGAGCCGGAAAAACCATGTTAGCCAAACGAATTCCGGGGATTCTGCCACCGTTCACACTAAAGGAAGCGCTTGAAACCACCAAAATCCATTCGGTTTCGGGGAATATGGACAAAGAAACTTCGCTGATGACAACCCGGCCTTTCCGGTCGCCGCACCATACCATTTCTGACGTCGCCCTGGTCGGAGGCGGAAATTACCCGCAACCCGGTGAAATTTCACTGGCACACAACGGAGTTCTTTTTCTCGACGAGCTTCCGGAATTTAAACGAACTGTGCTGGAAGTCATGCGTCAACCGCTGGAAGACAGAACCATCACCATCTCGCGCGCCAAATTTTCGGTGGAATACCCAGCCAGTTTTATGCTGGTAGCTTCGATGAATCCCTGCCCCTGTGGCTACTACAACCACCCCACCAAAGACTGTGTATGCGGGCCGGGGGTTGTGCAGAAATACCTGAACAAAATTTCGGGGCCGCTGCTCGACAGGATTGATATTCACCTTGAGGTAGTGCCGGTACCGTTTAAAAAACTATCGGAACTGGAATCAACCGAAAACAGCGAAACAGTGAGAGACCGGGTGATGCGGGCGCGAAAAATACAGGAGGAACGGTTTGCCGAAAGCAAAGGCGTTTATGCCAACGCACAAATGACTTCGAAACTCATAAAACAACACGTGGTTTTGGACGAAGCCAGCAACGACCTGATTAAAAATGCCATGGAAAAACTGGGTCTTTCGGCCCGTGCTTACGACCGTATCCTGAAAGTTTCGCGCACCATTGCCGACCTGGAAGGTGAGGAGAATGTGCAGCCACACCATCTTTCTGAAGCCATTCATTACCGGAGTTTGGACCGGGAAACCTGGGGAACGTGAAGAAATCTTCTACTGGAAGGATTATAAAAACCAACCGAAAACAAAATGAAAGAGGATAATCTGATGCTTCCTGATGAAGTAATTTCAAGCAAAATATATCTTATTCGTGGTGAAAAGGTGATGCTTGACAGGGATTTGGCAGAGCTTTATGGTGTTGAAACAAAATATCTGAAAAGGCAGGTCAGAAGGAATCTATTACGATTTCCTCCCGATTTTATGTTTGAGTTAACTGAAAATGAACTCCAGCTTTGGAGGAGCCAATTTGGTACCTCCAATTCAGAAAAAATGGGATTGCGATATTTACCATTTGCTTTCACCGAAACAGGAGTGGCACAGTTGTCGGGAGTTCTAAATAGTGAAAGGGCAATTTTGATCAACAACCAGATTATGAGAATTTTTATTAAAATGCGAGCCATGTTAATGGATACCTTAACATTAAAACTCGATATTGAAGAAATTAAAAAGAGGCTTCAAATCCATGACAAAAACATCGAATTGGTTTTTAATTACCTTGATGAATTAATTGAAAAACAACAAGAGCCAGAACCCAGAAGAATGATTGGCTTTAAACCAAATAGTAATAAATAAACTTTGAAGTAACCTCGCTTGTGCCGATTTGCAATTGGTGTGCAATTCGAAAGAATTAAAATTTCCAGGTTTTGTTCATATTCTGCAGATGAGTCAAAGTCACCCGATGAATAACAGTAAATAAAATCAACTGCTCAATTTTAAACATGCGGCGAGTCACTGCTTTCTTTCTTTCGCAAGTGCTGCTTCATATAAAGCGTGTCAACGCCGGGATCGATTTTCGCCGGAATTGCATCTTCCAGAACTTTATCACGAATCTCGACAGGTGTAAACGGCACTTCACCTTTAATCAGCTCCGGAATATTGTAGTTTTTGATAAACGAGTTATAAAACTCAGGGTCTTCCTGTGGTAACACAAAAGGTTTTGTGGCATTTCCGTTTTCATCGAGATAAGAAAAGAAAGGCCTCGAAAACAAACCGTCGAGCCGTTTGCTGGTAAAAACAAACCAGTGACCACCGCTCGAAAAGCAATGGTAACTGTCGGTCTGGTCGCTGTTAATATCCATTTTCCGGAATTTACCGGTTTGCAGATCAAGCAGATTCAGGTCGGTTTGCGGATGATGAATGGTAAAATATCCGTTGTCGCTGGTACAAAACATCAGGAATTTCCCGTTTGGTGAAACTTTCGGGAAACTGATACTTTTCCCGATTGAATCGGCAATCAATATTGTATCAATTTTGCCCCAACTGTTATCTGCCGTGTTGTATTCTATTCTCAACAAATCATATTTATCGTTGATCCGGTCGTCGAGATCTCGCACCGGCGGAGCGCTCAGATAGTAAATGTATTTACCGTCGGGTGACCAAACAGGCAGGTTTTCGCGGTTGGGTGTCGATACTTTTGCCGATGTGGAAACCGTGTTTTTTTCAACGTCGTAAACAATCAGGTCAGAGGTCATGTCAGCCACTTCAATCCTGATTTCGCCTGAACAGAAATACTGCCCGATGTCGTTTACTGAATAGGCAATGTGCTTGCCGTCGGGGTGCCAGTTGGGATAAGCACCGGCATTGAGTGTGTAATTAGTTTTTGTATTTACTTTCTGCAGTCTGCCATCTTTCGAAATCAGGGTTCCGCCATGAATAGCCCTGATGTGCAGCATAAATTTGTTGGGATCGTTGTTGGCAAAAGAATGGCAATTCAAACAACCATATTCAATCGACTTGTTTTCAAGGATCGGTTTTTCGTCGAAATTTTCGAGATTACGCTGGTAAATACCCAGGTTGGTCCATAAAACGTAACCGGTATTAATCAAACGATAGGCAAGATGACTGTCGATTTTCTCCTCTGAAATCCTGTTTTCAATGGTTTTGAATTTCTGCCAGCCACCCTCTTTTTGTTTTACAAAAACATCGGTATAAATGCTTTTCCCTTTGTTGGCATCCAGCATTTTGCGCCATTTTGCCTGATCAATTATTACAGAAGGAGAAGAACTTCTGACTGTCAGCTGATTTTCTTTATCCACGTAAATCCATGCTTCAAAATCAACGCCCGGTTCTTCAATTTTAAAATTCAGCGGGGCAATATTCGGAGGAATTACAATACCCGTATAATCGGGAAAAATTACCGGCAAACGGTCAACTTCAGTAAAATTTCCAATGTTACCCCGGCATGCAGCAACCAGAAAAACAACAGTAACTAAATAAATTAACTTCTTCATTTAATCAGGCTTTTATTGTTTAAAGCATTGGTTACTTTCGGATTCAGAAACAAAAGATAATACCAGTAAGAATTTTCGAATGCCTGGCGCGTTGCAATTTTTGCCTGCTCCCTGTCATTCCCATATTTTTTCATTTCTGCATTAAAAGCTTTCATCCGGTCAATACACCCGGCTGAAACTGTTTCGTTTGTAACAAAAGCAGGGACTGACTTATTTTTCACAATCAAATATGAAAGTGTTTCTTCCCATGATTTTGGCAGCGTTTTGATTCCGTAATAAGAGTAATGACTTACATAATTGAGAAATTCATTGGTATAACCGTCGAGAATACAAACTGCCAACAGGTAATCAAACGCCAGCCGGTTGTTGTGATTTGTGTCAACCAGCAACTTGAGGTTACTGAGCGGATCAAGGTTAACGGCTTCCTTCCGCGGTGTAAATTTTCGTTTTTCAGTAATCTCCTGATCGTTGTTAGTGGTCTCAGGATTGGAAATAAATGCTTTGTACTTTTTAACCCAATCGCGGTATAGCATATTTTTCTCCAATACCTTCAGAAATTTTGCCGCCAGGTCGTACTTTTCATTTATCACATAAATTTCAATAATCCTTTTCAAAATACGCGGACTGTTTGGCAAAAGTGTCTGTGCTTCAAAAGCCCATCGCAGCGACTCACTCATAAAACCCAGATCGTAATACAAATCGCTGATTGGCATGGTAAAACTTCCATTACGCGACGAGGTATCCAGAAACATCCCGTTCGATCCCAGTAATTGCGGATAATTAAAAAGCCGGTCGGGCAAAATCCCAAGATTTGCATACGCCCTGTTAACATGATAGTTAACCCTGAAATCATAAATTTGTATGGTTTCCGCCACTTTTAATATTTCATCCCAATTCTCCTGCTGGGCATAATAATCGAGATAGACCAGCTTTTTCTTAAACGGATCGAATGATTTCCAGAACAAAAAATATCCCACAGCACCAATCACCAGAAACTGGGCAATTTCAACAATTGGAATTCTTTCGGTCAGCGTTCTTTTCATTTTTTTCTTCCCTGAAGATTTTGTTGATTCCTGATGACCTCCAAAACCAAACTTTCCGAAAAAATTTGCTGCCAGCAATATCACCGGTAACAAAACATAACAGGCAAAAAGCAGATAGAAAACACTGTAGGCCAGCATTTCGGGTGGTTTCACCTCGGTTAGCCTGAAAAGATTTTTCAAGGTGGTTGGGAATACAAATTTGTAAGAAATGAGAGGAATTAAAATTGAAATGACAATAAAAACCGGGAGGGCAATCCATGCTTTTTTATCCTTTGCTGTTCCGGTGATTAAAAGTGCTGACGAAACACCAAAAACAAGTGTTGCCGAACCACTGGCTGCATAAAACAATAAAACCGCCAGCACCGGCCAGAAGTAATAAATGTATTTCGGAAAGATATTTTTGAGATGATAAAATGCCCAGGTAAATACAAAAGCTATTAGTAACCTGACTGTTGCATAAAAAGGATATCGATAATCGCTGAGTAAAACAACACCGGCAACAAGAATTAATGCAAAAGCAGAAAAACTGAACCTGGTTATTCCGGTGATTTTATTCACAAGAAAAACACCAATCAATCCCTGGATGGTGGCCACTGAAACAATAAGTAAACTACCGGCTGTGTTAAACTTAAAAAACTGGGAGATAAAATCGGCCAGGTAATTTGAAATCCCGCCCGGATAGGAAAGAAATCCCTTAAAATATTCAAAACCAACACTAAAACCAATTTGCTGGTTGTAATACAACAAAAATGGTTCGGTGACAATAAGCGTAACTACAAAAACGATTACAACCGAAATCAACATCAGCAGGCCGGAAAAACTGAAAATTCTGGCTTTCATAACCCTGGTTTAATTAATTACACAAGCAATCTCCTCTTCCTGAATTCTACTTCCCAAAAACATTTCAAAAAACAGAAAGCTAATACTGTTGTATTTCCAACCCGCCAATCAATCACTTAAAACAAAAATAACAACTTATATTTCTGTATTTCTGCAGTTTAACAAATTAAATCTGCAAGGAAACAGAACTTCAGAAAGCCTTCAAATCAACAAAAAATATTGCGAATCCGCAACAAGTTTTTACACTCTGCAGAAATATCTTTTTTTTGTTCAGGATAGAAATAATTCAGACAAATGTTTACTATTATTCCACCTTCAGCCAGTATTTGTTTTTCTGGTGAATCCTCTTTCCCCAGTAAACAAAAGGCGTGTCAGCAATGGCAACCAGAAATTTCAGAAAATAGGTGGTCAGAAAAACTTCAAACAAAATGCTTGTTTCGAAAACGCCATAAAATGCGATGATCACAAAAACCGCACTGTCAATAACCTGTGAAATCATCGTACTGAAGTTATTCCTGATCCAGAGATGTTTATGTTCCGGAAATCTGTTTTTCCAGAGATGAAAAGCCCAGACATCATGTTGTTGCGATAACATATACGCAGTTAAGCTGGCCACTGCAATCCGTGGCATCAGCGAAAATATTGTTTTGGTCGATTCATGTGCTTTGGCCGCAAAATCATCTCCGGCAAGCGGTGTGTAAAAAAGCGTCAGGTTCATCAGTAAAGTCATGGAAATGAGGCTAAAGAAACCAATCCAGACTGCCTTTTTCGCTTCAGCTTTTCCGTAATTTTCCGACAAAATATCGGTAATCAGAAACGAAGTGGCATACACCACATTTCCCAAAGTTGCCACTGTACCAAAGAGATTGACGGTTTGCACAACCTGGATATTGGCAACAATCACCGAAACAGGAATCCACATAACGAGTCCCCATTTTCCAAAAAGCCTGTAAGCCAGAATGATTAAAAGAAAATTTGCCAGAATCTCGGCAAACCACAAGATTTCGTTGTTCATTTTTTTAATTTTTTAGCGGCAGGGTGATGGAACCTGCACGTGTTTCACATTATTTTTTCAGGCTGCGAAAATAACAAAAACTTTCAGCCTTTATACTTTTTCAGGATTTTCAGCGTATCAGCGTCAATTTTGCCAAAAACCGAAATGCCGGAAGCCCCGTTTTCAAGCGCGGTTTTCACGCCTGTTTCAAATTCGTTGATTGATTTAAAATCAGGCAGAAACAACCCTGCGTATAAAGGAAATCTTCCGCACAAAAAGTGGATTCCCTCGGCAACTGCATCGCCAATCCAGCTAACTTCTTCTTTGTAAAAACCATGATAAATCATCGGGCAAATTCCGTTGAGGTTCCAGTTGGTCCAGTCCTGCCGCACAATGCGTCGTGCTACTTCGGGCGTGGGAAAAACGGCTGCTGTTATGGGCTTTTTAAAACTGCCGGCTACTTCAGCCAACTGGTTTACCACGTTGGTAATTCTGTCGTAACGGTATTTTCGCCACGATAAACTTTGGTCGGGAAACTCAATTTCAAGCGGGTCGGTTTTGTGTTTATTCTTAAAGTTGGTGCGACAAGTTTCGCAATAACAAAAATCGTATTCCGGCAATTCCTTTGTCTGATCAATCTTGTAATTACTCCACAGGTTCACCGGAAGTATCACATCGCAAAACCGGATATAATCGAGATGAATACCATCGACATACTCTTTTTCGAGAATCGATTTCACCTGATTTTTCAGGTACTCCTGAACTTCGGGTTTCGACGGACAAAGCCACCGGTAATAATTTACATACGGCGGATTAGTTGCACATGATTTCCCATCGCGGCTTACGGCGTACCAATCAGGATGTTTTTCGAGCAGTTCCTTTTCTCCGCGGTTCATGGTCCACATCCAGCGGTGCGCCTCCAGTCCGGCCTTTTTTGCAGCCCTGAAATGACGTTCGCTGTCGGATTCAAAAAACATTCCACGAACACCAGCGTCGTAATAACTGTTGTATTTCTTTTTTAGTTCCTCTTCAATTTCCTTGTTGTCCGGATTTTCCCAAACCCAGTGGCGTTTTTCTGGGTTGCTGTTATTCCTGAAGTTGTTTTCGTTTGCTGAAATAGTTTTTGCAGCCAGAAGTCCGGTTCCGGCAATTACAGAAGTTTTTAAAAATTCTCTTTTATTCATCTGTACAAAATTTTGAAGATACTGATTAGTTGGCGGTTGTAATTTCTCTCTTCATTATACTTTTTCACCCGATGGAACTCACATGTATTTTGTTCATCGGTATTTGTGTGTCTCTGCAAACATGTTCGTTTCATTGGTTTCATTGGCTATTTACGGAGAATGCCGCTTTCGGTAATCGACATTTGTTTCCCGTTTTCAGTGATTAATTTTATCAGAAATTGGTGAGCTGTTGCAGTTAATTCAAACTGAATTGTACCGGCATTTTTTGTAACAATCGTTTCAGGAATTGAAATTTCTGAAAGTGTAGCAGCGTATCTTTTATTTTCAGCCTGAAACTTTTTCTGTTTATAATAAACCAGCCATAAATATTGAGCCCGCTCATCCTTTTCAGGAATATTAAATCTGTCGTTTTTATCATCTGGTAGCTTTTCAGAAAACTGAATCATTGCCCAGCGTTCAGGAAAATGCATATTAATCACTCCCTGCGGACTCCAGACCCAGTTATCTTCGTTCAAAATGCGCCCTGTTTCAGCCGCTTTTTTTCGTATGTAAATTCCATCAACGATTTCAGTTTGCCATTGAACCCGCGAAAAATTTATCCGCCAAACCTGTTCTTTTGCGGGTTTCTGATTGCCGGTTCCCAACTGCAAAGCGCTGAAAGGGATTGCCATTTCAACCGTCCACTTTTTATCGCTGTCGTTCGGATTGTTCCGTGTTCCATCAATAGAAACAGCCGTTTTCAAACCCGGTGCATTCCATGAAATCAGGGGAATGCCACCATCGCGGTAAGGTTTTGGCATAAACAAATCGAAAACCGTGTTATTCGCGTTGATTTCAATTTCGAAATAGTTTTGCGAATCGCCGTCGGGGTCGATAAAAACCTCGAAATCATTTTCGTTGAAAACAATGACATCGTGTTCGTCAAAATAGCCCCAAACGTGCGGTTCTTCCAACTCTGCCAGAATGTACAGATTCTTTTCATCCCAAAGCATTTTTACACGCGTACGGTGAAGTGGCAGAGGCTTTTTCTCCCCTTCAATATCCTGAAAATCTTCCGTCCAGACAGATTTCTCCCAGGCAGATTCACTTGCATCTCCATCAATTACAATTTCAGAAGAAGCACGAAAAACCGTGTATTGACGAACCGGAGTAAAAAGATGTTCAAATCCTGAAAACAGATTCTGCGCGCTCAGTTGCGAGCTGAAAACAATAATAATCAGTAAAAAAACAAGTTTTAGCCGGTTCATTAAAAAGTTGGTTCTGTTAATTCATATCCACATCGCGCTTGATGTACGACCCATAATCTTTCAGAATGGGTTCGTAATCTTCGTGAAAGAGCGATGAAGATACAATAAAGTCGGCAGTTGAGCGATTCGAAGCCGTGGGAATATTGTACAAAACTGTAATTCTTAACAGCGCTTTTACGTCAACATCGTGGGGTTGCGGCTGCATCGGGTCCCAGAAAAATATGAGAATGTCAACCTGACCTTCCACAATGAGTGCACCCAACTGCTGATCGCCACCCAGCGGGCCCGATTTCAGACGGGTAACTGTTGGCGGTACTTTGTTGTTTTTATTGCATTTTTCTCTCAGCGTGTCTTCAACCAATTTACCGGTCGTGCCTGTACAAATTAAATCGTGCTGAATTAATTCCTGCCAGTTGTACGAAACCCATTCGATTATATCTTTTTTGCGATTGTCGTGTGCAACAATGGCTATGTTTTTCTTTTTCTTCATGTCGAAATTGTTTTATTGGAATACATTGCCGGGGTGAAACCCGAACCAATGAATTCCGGTTTACGACACAAAAATAGATACCTAATATTACATAAATATTAAGTAACTATTTGTAAATTAATTTTTTATCGAAAACTTAATTTAAAACCTTCAATAAGAACTAAACGTTAACAGAAGGTTTCTAAATGATTTCTTTTATGGTTTGAATCACCTTTCGAGCAATATTTTTTGCTTCTTCCTCCGATTTTGCTTCCGAATAAATGCGGATAATCGGTTCGGTATTTGATTTCCGGAGGTGCACCCACGACTCAGCAAAATCAATCTTCACCCCGTCGATGGTGGTTACTTTTTCGGTTGAATATTTTTGCTGAAGCCTTTCAAGCAATGCATCCACATCGATATCGGGCGTGAGTTCGATTTTATTTTTCGACATAAAATAATCGGGGTAAGTTTTTCGCAACTCCGAGCATTTCAAGCCACTTTTTGCCAGGTGTGAAAGAAAAAGTGCCGCTCCCACCAAGGCATCGCGACCATAATGACTGGCCGGATAAATAACACCGCCGTTACCTTCGCCGCCAATAACAGCGCTGGTTTCCTTCATTTTTTCAACTACATTCACCTCTCCCACTGCTGCTGCTGTATATTTTCCTCCCCATCGTTCGGTAACATCGCGCAGCGCTCTGCTCGACGAAAGATTGGAAACCGTATTCCCCGGAGTTTTGCTTAAAATATAATCAGAAACAGCTACCAGTGTGTATTCTTCGCTGAACATTGAACCATCTTCGTTTACAACAACAAGCCGGTCAACATCGGGATCAACCACAAAACAAACGTCAACATTGTTTTCTTTTACAATTGCCGAAGTTTCGACAAGATTTTCGGGCAGTGGTTCGGGTGTGTGTGCAAAGTGACCGGTGGGTTCGCAGTTGATTTCAACCACATTTTTTACCCCGAGTGCTTTCAGCAATGCCGGCATTACAACACCACCCACCGAATTTACGGCATCAACCGCCACCGAAAAACCTGCTTTTTCGATGGCAGAGCGGTCAACCAGTTCCAGGTTTAAAACATGCTGAATATGATACTCTGTGTAATCTTTTTCGGTGACACTTCCCAAATCATCAACTCCCGCAAAAACATAGTTTCCGGCTTCGGCAATGGCCAATACTTTTTCGCCTTCGGCAGCATTCAGAAACTCGCCTTTGTTTCCGAGCAGTTTCAGTGCATTCCACTGTTTCGGGTTGTGACTGGCGGTGAGAATAATGCCACCATCGGCTTTTTCAGCTGTTACTGCCAGTTCGGTGGTGGGTGTTGTGGCCAAACTGATGTTTACCACATTGCAACCCATTCCGGTTAATGTTGAAACAACGATTGAACTGACCATTGGCCCAGAAATCCGGGCGTCGCGGCCAACAACCACGGTTGGTTTTTGTTTGCCTGAACTATCTTTTACCCAGGCTGCAAAGGCCGCTGCATATTTTACAAGGTCGATGGGGCTGAGGCCTTCGCCGGGCTGTCCGCCAATGGTTCCGCGTATTCCGGAAATTGATTTAATAAGCGTCACGTTATTTTTATTTTGAGTTCAGAGGCAAATATAAAGAGCCTGACTTTAATTATCAGCCATCAAACTGAAATTTAGCTTTCAATTTCTTCGAGTTCTTTTAAAGTCTGATTTAATTTTTCAATGTAATTGCCATATAATTTTCGAAATCCCCAGCGAAGAAAGAGGAAGACTCCACCTATCAGTAACAAAAGAATGAACAATCCAACTGCAATTAATACAAAGAGTTGGCCTGTGCCCACCTCCGAAAAAGATACACCCTGCTCACTGGCTTTGTTGGCAAAACCGGTAAACATTCCGGTGATAAAACCGGTGCCAATTGCGAGTAACAATGTAACAAGTGCGAGGTAAAAAAGAGTTTGGTAAATTTTAAGTGTATTAATAATTTTCCGGAGCGTTTCTTTCAGATTGCAATCTATGTCGCAGCTTTTCCGGATTCTGTAATATTTAATGGCAAAATATATAAACGTTGTAAAAATGAGCGTATTACTGAAAACCCCTAAAAACAGCAACCATTGTGGAATAGCAATATTTTCCTCCAGAAGCAGTGCCGGTGAAAAAATAAAATCGTCAAGCGCGAATATAAGTATCAAAACAAAGAGTATTGCGAACCCTGTTTTAATATTCCGGTCAATTCTGTCAATCATGCTTTTCGAATGTTTTCCGAGCATTTCTTTCAACTGGTTTTCGTCCAGCTGTTTTTCAGCCGGAATTTTATTCCAGGCCTTCTTCAGGTTTTCAAGTTCCATCATCTTTGGTCCTCCTCAGTTTCCATGAACTTTTTTAATTTCTTCTTAATCCGGTTCATTTTCACCCGGACATAATTTTGCGTAATCCCGGTAATCTCTGCAATATCTTCGTACTTTTTATCTTCGAGAAAAAGCAGAATAATCGATTTTTCAATCCCGGTTAGTTGGGCAACTGCCCTGTGCAGATTTTTAATTTCATCTTCAGTTTCGGCGTTGTAACTATCATCTTTTAGTTGGAAATTTTCCACAGTCAACCTGTTTTGATCGGGCCGCCGCTTCGTTTTTTTGAATGACGTGATGGCTGTATTCAGCGCCACACGGTACATCCACGTCGAAAACTTTGATTCTTCCCTGAACGAGGAAAATGACTTCCAAAGCTGGGCAACAATTTCCTGGAACAGGTCGTCGCGGTCGTCCTGATCATTACAATAGATATTACACACTTTGTGAATAATACCCTGGTTTTCTTTTATTATATGTAGGAATTCCTTCTCCAAAACTGATTTATTAGTAATCAGCAAAAGAAATAATTACAACACCGGAGGTTTGATTTAAACCATTTACTGCATTTTCAGAAACTGAATTTCTTTTTCGGTAAGAAAACGGTATTTACCGCGCGGAAGATTTTTCTTGGTAAGCCCGGCATAATAAACCCTGTCGAGTTTTTTCACACGGTAACCCAGGTGCTCAAAAATACGGCGTACAATGCGGTTGCGGCCCGAGTGAATCTCGATCCCCACTTCCGATTTGTCTTCATTGTCAACATAACTCACTGCATCGGCGGCAATCGGACCATCTTCCAGTTCGATACCATCGGCAATCTGCTGCAAATGTTGAACAGAAACTATTTTATCTAACGATACCTGGTAAATCTTTTTCATCTGGTGACTCGGGTGTGTGAGCCGTTTTGAAAGATCACCATCGTTGGTAAACAGCAGCAAACCCGTTGTGTTTCTGTCTAAACGTCCAACCGGGTAAATTCTTTCCGGGCAGGCATCCTTAATCAGATCCATCACAATTTTATCGGCATGCGGATCATCGGTGGTTGTAACAAAATCTTTGGGTTTATTGAGCAGCAGGTACACTTTTTTTTCAGCAACAATGCGGTTTCCATCAAAACGTACTTCGTCAGTCGGCAATACTTTTGTACCCAGTTCGGTAACCACTTTACCGTTTATTTGCACCATTCCGGCAGTAATATAAGTATCGGCTTCGCGGCGGGAACAAAGACCGGCATTGGCAATAAAACGATTGAGGCGGATTTCTCCGGTTGAACTGCCTTTCTTCGGAATATTGGCAGTTGCAGTTTTGCGTTTTACAATAAATTTCCTGGTTTCGCCGGTTTGTGGTTTTCTCTCTGTAAATGACCCTCTTTTTACAGGCTCACGCTTATTTTCACTTCTTGTAAATGGTTTATCAGCCGGGGCAGCACCTCTTTTTGCAGGTTCCCTCCTTTTCTGATTTCCTTCTGTTTTTGGTGGCAAACTTTTGCCAATTCTTTTGCCAGTGCGTGTTTCCGGCTTTCTTTTGTTAAAATCCTGTCTCATTTTCAATAATAAAATATCGGCAAAGGTCGGAAAAAAACCGGTTCAATGGAGCCCGACTGTATCTGTCAAATTATTTATCTTTAATCTGTTAAAAATTTTAAAAACAGAAAACATGAATGCATCTCACGAAATTGATTACAAAATTATAGGGCACGACGTGCAATTAGTTGAAGTTGAACTCGATCCGGGTGAAACAGTTATTGCCGAAGCAGGCGCTATGTTGTATATGGAAGATGGTATTGATTTTACCACACGTATGGGCGACGGCTCAAATCCGAGTGCCGGACTGTTTGACAAACTTTTGTCAGCAGGTTCACGACTGATTGCCGGAGAGTCTCTTTTCCTGACTCATTTTACCAACCAGGGCTGGGGTAAAAAACACGTGGCTTTCTCGGCACCGTATCCGGGAACAATTATCCCGGTTAACCTGAGAGATTTTGGCGGAACCATCATTGTACAGCGCGATGCATTTTTATGTGCCGCTTTCGGTACCAAACTTTCCATCATTTTCAACAAAAGGCTGAGTGCAGGATTTTTTGGTGGTGAGGGTTTTATTCTTCAGCAATTGCAGGGCGACGGAAAGGCTTTTGTTCACGCGGGTGGAACTGTGATTGAAAGACAATTGAACAACGAAGTTTTGCGTGTTGATACTGGTTGTATTGTTGGCTTTGAAACTTCGATTGATTTCGACATTCAACAGGCCGGTGGGTTGCGGTCGATGGTTTTCGGTGGCGAGGGGATGTTTTTAGCAACACTTCGCGGTACCGGAAAAGTATGGCTGCAAAGTATGCCAATCCGCAAACTGATTGCCCAGCTATCAAGCGCTGGCCCAAATTCACGCAAAGAATCACGCGGATTGCTTAATAATTTCCTGGAAGGATAATTTTATTTCAATTGAAATAAAAACAGGGATGAAACCGATTGGATTCATCCCTGTTTCATTTTAATTCCATTTACCTGATAAAAACAAATTTCGGGAAATATCTCAGTTTTTTGTTGTTGTAGATTAAAACAGAATTTACAACAATCATGACTAAGTTATATGAGTATAAAATAAATATTACAGAAATAGGGAAAAACGGATTTATTTGTTTTAGTGCGACAATTTCAGAAAAATCAATATTCAATATCATTACACCAAATAATATGATGTAAAAAACGAAAAAAAATAAAACCCAGGTAATCTGAAAATTAAGTATAGCTTTTCCGATTTCATTCACATTTTTCACTTTATCTTTTTTTGAAATCCAGAGAATCAGCGGAATCAGAATACCCAGTAACGGGAAGAACAAAAAACCAAGTGCAGAGAGATTCATGGCTGTTAAAAACCCTTTATCTTCCACAATATTCCAGTCCATTAAATCATCGGGGGCAGCCTCCAATGCATGCATCAGTCTTTTTAAAGTTTCTCCACGGGGTTCAGTTTCACCATTCTCAATCCTTTGAATAGTTCGAAGACTTAATCCTGAGTTTTCGGCTAATTGTTCCTGCGAAAGTCCTTTTCGATTGCGCAATTCTTTTACTCGTTTTGACAATTCTGTTTTGCTCATTTTCATATTTTAAAAATCAGGAGTAAAAGTATTTGGTTGAACCTAGCTTGATTGCGCCTTTATTACGACATTTTTACGTCACAAGTGTTTTTTTGCATTTTTCGCTTTTCACCTGATTCCCGGCAAGCTGATTCCTGTAATTTTCCGGTACAAATCGAGCGCAAAAACATCGGTCATTCCCGAAACAAAATCGACTACCGACTGAATTTTTGCATACACCGAATCGCCTTCGGTTTTATACTGCCCCGGAAGCAACGAAAGAAGTTTTTCGTTGTATTTGCCCGATGGTTCCATCACCGCATTTACAAACTCGCCCAATAAAGTTCCGATGATTTTATACCCGGCAATTTCGATTTCCACCACCGAGCGATGCGCATACACCTGTTTGTACGAAATTTCCTTTACTGTTTTCATCGCAGAAGCCTGTTTCTCAGGAAGACGGTCCATCAGGCTTTTTGCAAAAGTTCCGGCTTCAATTTCAGGACGATGGTTCATAAAAATATCTATCGCACTGTGTATCAATTTGCCAATTACACCGGCACGCAAATAGCCAATCTGTTCGTTGCTGTCGGTAACGCGCTCAAGCGTTTTGTCAATACTCGCCAGTTGTTTTTTATCGGTCTCGGGATTATAAAATGCCATGAAAAGCTCTTTTACTTTTTCATAACTCAGAATCCCAAGTTTGTAAGCATCTTCCAGATCCATAATCTGGTAACAGATATCATCGGCAGCTTCTACCATGTAAACCAGCGGATGTCGGCAAAAACTGCCGGGGAGCAATTGGCTGCTCTCAATTCCAAGTTCAGCTGAAATTTTCAGATAACTCTCTTTTTCAGACTGAAAAAAGCCAAACTTCTGTTTTTCAGCCAAAACCGATTCAAACGGATATTTTACAATACTGGCAAGTGTTGAGTAGGTTAGTGCAAAACCGCCTGGCCGTTTTCCGTGAAACTGATTGGTAAGTACCCTGAAAGCGTTGGCATTTCCATCGAAATGGGTAAAATCCTTCCATTCTCCGGGTGTCAATTTATCTTTGTATTCAGCACCACTGCCTTTCAAAAAGAAATCAGAAATAGCTGCCTCACCCGAGTGTCCAAACGGCGGGTTGCCCAAATCGTGCGCCAGGCAGGCGGTAGAAACAATGGTCCCGATTTCACTAATCAAAGGATTTTCGGGGAATTCAGGTGCCAGCTTTTCGGCCAGAATATTTCCCAACGAGCGACCGACACTGGCCACTTCAAGCGTGTGTGTGAGCCGGTTGTGCACAAAAATATGTTCGGGAAGCGGGAAAACCTGTGTTTTATTTTGCATCCGTCGAAATGGCGACGAAAAAATAATCCGGTCGTAATCTCGCTGAAACTGCGACCTGTCTTCAATACGATTGGCCGAAATCCATTCTTCCATCCCAAGTCGTTTGGCCGACAATAATTGATCCCAATTCATAAATGCTTGCTTTAAAGTGTAAAAGTAGAATAGCTGCGTACTTTTTTTGCCAGTTCACGCGCTTTTTTGCCGGTTATTTCATCCAGTTTCTCCCAGAATAATGGTCCGTGATTTTTGATTTTTGTGTGCACCAATTCGTGCATTAATATGTAATCGATTAATTCATCCGGCAGTTTCATCATTTGCAGGTTCAGGCTGATGTTATTTCGTCCCGAGCAGCTCCCCCAATTGCGTTTGTTGTTGCGGATTCCAATATTATTGTATTGAAAGCCGTATTTCTGAGCCAGTTCCGCAAGTCTTCCGGGCAGCAGTTTACGCGCTTCGAACCGGTAAACATCTTCAATAATTTTCTGTACGAAAAGTTTCGATTTTTCAGTTTGAAAATCATCGACCCAAATTTCAATCAGCCCGTTTTTCCCTGATGCATCAAGCTTTTCACCTTTTTTGATTTCGATGGTGTGCAGTTTTGTTTTGATAACCGATTCAACCAGTAATTCCGGCTTTTTCGCGGCCATTTTCTGTTGTTGCAACACAATCCAACTAATGTTTTTATTCACAAAATTCACTACTTCGGCTGATAATGCATACCACGGAAAAGAAACGTGCACCGACTGGTCGGGTTTTACGCGAATCTTTATATTTTTAGAACGCCGGTTTCTCTGAAACGAAACCGGCCCGATTTGATTAAACTGAACTACTTTGGCAGTCATGTGTTATAACAAAAAAATCAAAGATATCAATTATGGGAAATAACAAAAAAATGGAAGTGTTTGTCAACCTTACCAAAGCAGATACTGTAGTAGCCATCGATGATAAGATTCTTCCCGGAAGTCTCGTTTTCGACTCTCTGAATCCATTCCCCGGATATTATCACGAAGGGCCGACAGAATCGAAACCTATTTACATTTACCTGGTACTTGCAAGACAATATCCGCTCGAAGAAATAATCAGGGCCACACAAAATATCGAGAATGAATACAAAATAAATTTCGATGCCGGGAAAGGATATATGAATATCGGTTCAGAATATCTGAACGTGATTCGCCTTCGACATATTCCTCAGCCCGATATGGTGGCAAAACTACAGGAAGCCTATCAAAATCAGGGAATTCAGTTTTTAATGAATAAAAAACTGAAGGGAAAATTCGAAGTAAAGGTAAAAATTGTAAAATTCCTGGTTCTTGAAGTTCTGAGTGAAGGCATTTACCTGAATGCGGTTGACCCCACATTTGCCTACCTTGTTGTTCCGCGATATATGAATACGGAAACTTTTCTGAAAGTTTCGATGGATGTAAAATACAACTGGGACGGTCACGAATTTGATGCCGCCCGTGCATCGTTATACACCGAGGGAAAACTGCATGAAGCGGTAAGGATTAGATCAGATAAAATGGATATTGAATACCTTTCATCCATCAGAAAACTGTTTCATAATAAAATGAAATAACATACAAGATTACAATATCACTTTTGACCGGGATTTTTACTCCCGGTCTTTTTTTTATTAAATGGTTTACAAGGATTTGTTTTTCAGTTTTCTATGTTCATTCAAACAATTATAGATTGAGGTAAACAATCAAATCGAGACAGAATCTTTTTCATATATATTAACCCTGACAAACTAAAATTTGGCCAAACAAATTTAACGCTTGTATTAATTTTGCCCCCGTTTAAAATAAGTGTGATGTTTATTTTGTATTTTTCGTGACTTTTTTTTTAAACCAGCTATTTCCTATGGGAACCAGGAAAAATTTATCTATATCATTAATTGTATTGTTGGTGGTCTTTGCTGCCGGAGGTGCAATCTATTACTCGGGAACCAGAGTTCCCGGCAATGTAAAATCAGGAAAGTTTGAAACGGTTAAAACCGATCGTGGCGAGGTTGCTCAAACCACCAATGCCACCGGTGTAGTTGTATCGGAAAACGAAGTGCTGGTGCTCAGCCCTGCAGCAAGTATTGTAAAAAGCATTATGAAAGAACCGGGAAACCATGTAAAAGCAGGCGAAGTTATTTTACAGTTATACACGCAACCGGTTGAAGATGAAATTGATAAGCTGAAAGATCAGCTTGAAATGAAAAGAAATAATCTTGAAAAAACACAACTGAATTCGCAAAGTACCAAGCTCGACCTTGACTATAATGAGGAAGTGAAAAGGCTGAAAATTGTATCGCTGAAAGCACAACTGAATGACCAGGAACAGCTTCTGGAAGTTGGCGGTATTTCGCCTGCACGCGTTGAAGAAACCAAACAGGAAATAACGCTTGCCGAGAAGGACCTGGTTATGTTGGTTGAGAAAAATTCGATCAGACTGAAACAATTGACTGCTGAAGAAAAAGGGCTACTTCTGCAAATAAGAATGGATGAAAAAATGCTGGAAGAAAAAGAGAAACTTCTGAGCAAAATGAGTGTCAGAGCTCCTTCATCCGGAATAATTCTTGATATTGCCACCCAAGTTGGAGAAAAAGTCACAACAGACAAAATGCTTGTTCAGATGTCTGATCTTTCTTCGTTTAAACTCACCGGATCGGTTGACGAAAAGTATGCCGGACAAATCAAAACAGGTTCATCGGTACAGGTGATGTTAGAAGGCGAATCACTGGAAGGAATTATTGGAAGTATAACACCGATGGTTGAAAACAATAAAGTGCAGTTTAATGTGCATCTGACCGAAAGCAGCCACCCAAAACTGATTGCGAACCAGAATGTACAGATAAAAATTTTCAGCCAGAAAAAAGACAACGCACTCAGAATCAAAAAACTTCCGGATTTTGAATCAGGCAAATCATACAAAGTTTTTGTTATTGAAGGTAATAAAGCGGTTAAAAGAGAAATAACAATCGGGTTAGCCGGCGATGAATACTGCGAGATACTTTCAGGATTGAAGGAAGGAGAATTGGTAATATCAGAAGATACAAACTCATTCAGGCATTTAAACGAAGTGGCAATAAACAATTAATTTGGATATGCGAAGGTTCTTGTTTACAGCTATTATTTTAGTATTTGGCACAAAATTGCTTAATGCACAGATTGATTCTATTAAACTTACACTTACGCTTGAAGACGTTATTGATCTGGCAGTTACACAATCTTCGGCTATAAAATATACGCAAAATTCAAATGTAAATTATTACTGGCGTTACAGAAACTATAAAACCCGTTTCCGCCCACAGTTGGTTTTTAACAGCGACCTGCCGAACTACAAACATACTACACAACCAGTTACACAGCCCGACGGCAGTATCGAATTTAAACAGGTTTCGAATCTTTCTGCTTCTGCGGTGCTTTCATTGAACCAGTCGATACCACAACTTGGAACTTACATTTATGCAAGTACCACTGCTTATGGAGTGCGGAATCTGAACCTGAATTCAACCAGCTTTTCCGGTGCACCATTCATGATTGGGTTCAGCCAGCCTTTGTTCGGTTATAACTGGATGAAATGGTACCGGATGACAGAACCAATGGTTTACGATGAATCACAGAAACGATTCGTGGAAGAAATCGAACAAATTTCGCTAACAGCTACTTATCGGTTTTTCAGATATTTATATGTTCAAACCAATTATCTGCTGGCCGAAAGCAACCTGAAAAACAGTCAGGCGAATCTCAAAATTTCGCAAACAAAAAAAGAACTCGGACAAATTTCAGACAATGATTTTTCGCGGATTGAACTATCGGTATTAAATGCCCAGAAAGCTCTGAACCAGGCCAGTATGGATCTTAAAAATGCCGATTTTGAGTTGCGCTCTTATGTGGGTATCAAAGAACAAAACCCCTTGGAATTAATTGTTCCGCTGAACATTTCACTTTTCGATATTAATCCGCAGTTAGCGCTTGACAAGGCAAAAGAAAACCGAAAAGAAACCACGCAATTTAAACGACGCCTGATTAGTGCCGACCGCGACCTTGCAGAAGCAAAAAATTCGACAGGTTTAAGCGCCACACTGAGCGGAAGTTTTGGTTTATCAAACAGTGCGGATGAGTTAGCCGGTGTTTACCAAAACCCACAAAAAGACCGCACATTACGTGTGGCTTTAAGTGTTCCGATTCTCGACTGGGGCCGTTCTGCTTCAACCGTAAAATTAGCCGAATCGCAACGTGAACTGACCATCTTTAATGTTAACAAAGAAATAGAAGAATTTGACCGCGAAGTAATTGTACAGGTCGATCAGTTCGGGTTGCTGAAAGACCAGTTAAGAACAGCCAAAGAAGCCGATAATGTTGCTGAAAACGGATATGTAATCGCCCTGAAAAAATTCCAGAATGGCGAACTTAGTATCACCGACATGAATATTTCGCTCCAGGAAAGAGAAAAAGCAAAACGCGATTATATTATGTCCGTTCAGTCTTATTGGGTGGCCTATTATCAATTAAGAATTCTGACACTTTTTGATTTCGAAAAAAACGCGAACATTACCTACGGAAATCCAATGTTATAATTTCGATATCTTTGTCTAAAGATGTCCGTCTCTAATTAAACAAAAGCATCCATATTCTGTTTTAGAACATAAATATTTTGTTATAAAACAGTTTTTTAACAACAAGTTTTCATATAACTTTAAATATGGATCTTTTCAGTGAAATTGCATTTAAAACAAGTAAGGTAATTACCCAGAATTACAGCACATCTTTTTCGGGGGCAGTTAGCCTGCTCGAAAAAGAAAAACAGGATGCTATTTACAGCATTTATGGTTTTGTGCGTTTTGCCGACGAAATTGTGGATACTTTTCACCAATGTAACCAAAGTTATTTTCTCGACAAATTTGAAGCCGACCTGAATGAAGCAATTGTTGAAAAACTAAGCCTGAATCCAGTTTTACATGCTTTTTCTTTAACCATCAGAAAATATAATATCGACAAGAAATATGTTGATGCTTTTCTCGCCAGTATGAGAGCTGATCTGAAAAAACAGATCTATAATAATTACGAGGAATTAAGTGAATACATTCACGGTTCGGCGGATGTTGTGGGACTGATGTGTCTCAAAGTATTTGTCGATGGTGATGAAAAGCTTTTTGATCAATTGCAACTTCATGCGATAAAACTGGGGTCAGCTTTCCAAAAAGTAAATTTTCTGCGCGATCTGAAATCTGACACCGAAGGTTTGCACAGGATTTATTTCCCGCAACTTGGAAATAACAAGTTTACTGAACCGGTAAAAAACGAGATCATTGCTGATATTGAAAAAGATTTTGCAGAAGCCAGAAAAGGCATAGACAAGTTACCCGGAAGATCGAAACTTGCTGTAATAATGGCATTTACCTATTATACCACTTTGCTTTCGAAACTAAAAGAAACACCGGCTGTGAAAATCAGCGAATCGCGAATACGCGTTCCCGACTGGTACAAATATTTCCTGTTTACCAAAATCAGAACCCAATATAAATTAAGCATTCTTTAAATCAACAACTATATGGAGGATACCAACCTGATACTTGTGGATGAATTTGACAATGAAAAAGGTGTTATATCGAAAACTGAAGCACATTTGAAAGGAGAACTTCACCGGGCTGTTTCGGTTTTTATTGTCAACCACGAAGGGAAATGGCTGTTACAACAACGAGCAATAAACAAATATCACTCAGCCGGATTGTGGACCAATACCTGTTGCAGTCACCCTTTTCCGGGAGAGTCAGTTCAGAAAGCCGCCTCCCGCAGGTTGATGGAAGAAATGGGAATTCAGGCAGAAATTACCCCGCTCTTTAGTTTTACGTACAAAGAAATTCTTGAAAATGGTTTGACAGAACATGAATTTGACCATGTTTTTCTGGGTTACTATGATTCACTGCCGTCAATAAATCCGGATGAAGTGATGAATTACCGGTATCTTTCATTTGACGCAATAAAAGCAGAAATTGAAACAAATCCCGAAAATTATACCGTCTGGTTCAGAAAGATATTTGAACAAGTTAACGAACACATTCTGAACAGGAATCAATAAAAACAGAACTGTACAAAAAACGTGTAATTAACCGGATATAAATAAAGTATCTTTTAAAACAATAATTATGGTTGTACTAAATCTGGCATTATTTCTGGCTGCTTTCATGTTTATGGAGTTTGTTGCCTGGTCGAACCATAAATACATCATGCACGGTTTTTTATGGAAATGGCATGTCGATCATCACAGGAAAGACAACAAACAATATTTGCCTGAAAAAACTGAAGATAAAAGATGGGAAAAAAACGACAGATTCTTTTTGGTGTATGCTGTGCCTGCGATTGTTCTTCTTATAACAGGATTTTCAACCGGATTGTGGTGGATGGTCAGTATCGGCGCCGGAATCAGCTTTTACGGATCCATTTATTTTCTCATTCACGACATTGTGATTCATAAACGGGTGAATGCAGGATTCGGCTTTATTACAAAAACCCGGTATTTTCAGGCACTCATCAGGGCTCACACCGCTCATCATCAGCCTAAAACAAAAGACGATTTCAATAATTTCGGATTGTTAATTTTCCCACGCCGCTTTTTTAATTCCTGATGAAATCACTCTACGCAATTATATTGATTACATCGGTGGCAATTCCATTTGTGCTGAGTTTCGATCGCAAATTACAGTTCTGGAGACAATGGAAATTCCTGTTCCCGGCAATCCTGATTATCGCGGCAGTGTATATTTTCTTTGATGTTCTGCTTACAAAAGCAGGTGTCTGGGGATTTAATCCTGATTATCATTCGGGTATTACTTGGCTGTATCTCCCGGTTGAGGAATGGCTGTTTTTTGTCATAATACCTTATGCAAGCATTTTTCTGCACGAGTCGATTGTACTCTATTTCCCGCGATTCAAAACCGGAACCAAAACTTCAAAATACCTGACCTATTTGCTGATTGTTTTGCTTTTGCCGGTAATTTTGATGAGTACCGGCAAAACGTACACAGTTTATATTTTAACCACCGTCGTTTTTTCATTGATCCTTTCACTCGCCGATAAAAAACAGATTATCAATCAGTTTTATCTGACTTATCTTGTAATTCTGCTGCCATTTCTTTTGGTGAATGCCATACTCACCGGAAGTTTTACCGAAAGCCCGGTTGTTTGGTACAACGACGCCGAAAACCTGGGAATCAGAATTTTTACGATCCCGATAGAAGACTTTGGGTATGCGTTCAGTATGATTCTGCTGAATCTTTTGCTTCGCGAAAAAATAAAAAGTATTGTATCGAAATCGTAATTAAATGAATACAGGCAACAAAATTCATCAGCAGGCGATTATGAGAACGCAGTGGTTCGTTCTGATATTCCTCATCTTCTATTCTGTAGGAATTGCCGGACTATCCATAAATTTCACACGGGAACTTTTTATCAGGCTGGTGCCACTGGCCTTGTTGCTTGGTTTTGCTGTTTTACTGATTTTTCACGAGGGCGAATTTTCTGCCAAAACAATCATTGCTTTTTCCTTAGTCTGGCTGATTGCATTCCTGGTTGAAGCAGCCGGTGTGGCAACTGGAAAAATTTTCGGCTTCTATCAATATGGCGAAACCCTTGGCATTAAAATACTGGAAACGCCTTTGATTATTGGGATCAACTGGCTCTTCCTGGTTTATGTCACGGCTTCCATCGCCTCGCATTTCAAACTGAATGGCCTTGTTGCCGCTGTATTCGCTTCCGGATTAATGGTTTTTTATGACATTGTGCTCGAACAATTAGCTACTATTCTGGGAATGTGGAGCTGGCAAAACAACCTGATTCCTTTACAGAATTATGTTGCCTGGTTTATTCTTTCGCTTGCCTTTCAGTTATTATTCCAGTGGCTGAAAATTGAAACCAAAAACAAAATTGCACCCTGGCTTTTTGGTTTACAGTTTCTGTTTTTCCTGATTTTATATTTTATTTTTAATTGAACAACTTGATTTTAAAGGCAAAACATAACATCGTAATCTATCCGTTTTTCAAATTTTATTCAGTTTGGAAAACAAAGCTGAATTTTAATCCTGTTGAAATAAGGGGAAAAATTCTGCAAAAGGATTTGCCTGTTCTTTTGCTTTCAAATCACTCAACCTGGTTCGACGGTTTCTGGGCTGAATACATCAACCAGAAAATTTTCAGCCGCAAATTTCATTTCATGATGCTTGAGTCGCAACTTCGCCGGTACTGGTTTTTTAATTATTGCGGTGGTTTTTCGGTAAGAAAAAATTCGAGAAGTGTATTGGAAACGATTGGTTACACTGCTGAATTACTCACCGATCCCGGGAACATCGTGTTAGTTTTTCCGCAGGGCGAAATTCAGTCGATCCACAACCAGACAATCAGGTTTGAAAGAGGAGCAGAACTGATTCTGAAGAAACTGCAGAACCAGGTACAGGTTGTTTTTCTGGTTTCACTCACCGACTTTTACTCGAGTGAAAAACCTTGTCTGCACCTGTATCTGCAGGAATACAACGGAGATGATTACACCACAAAAACACTGGAAAGTGCTTTTGCCGGTTTTTACAATCAATGTATCGGACAACAAATACAGGAGGCAAAATGATTGTTATTGCCAACTTCATACTGATTTTTACTGCTTTGCAACTACTGATTGCATTTTCAAACCTTGTATTCAATCAAAGGCTGAAACGGCTTGAACCTGCCGGAAATCCTTTGATTTCAGTACTTATTCCGGCCCGAAACGAAGAAAAAAACATCGGCAACCTGCTGAATGACCTGATTTCGCAGAATTATCAAAACATCGAGATCCTTGTTTTTGATGATGAATCAAACGACAAAACAGCCGTTATCGCCCATGAATTTTCAGTAAAAGATAACCGGGTGAGAATTCTACATTCGGAAGGACTGCCTGAAAGCTGGCTGGGGAAAAATTTTGGCTGCCATACTCTGGCGCAGGCTGCAAAAGGGGAATACCTGCTTTTCTTGGATGCCGATGTCAGGATTGCAAACGACATGATTCCGAAGATTATCAGTTTTGCCAAACATTACAAACTGGGGCTGGTGTCGGTGTTCCCGAAACAAATAATGCAAAGTGCAGGCGAAAAATCAACCATTCCGGTGATGAATTACATTTTACTGACTTTGCTTCCGCTGATCCTGGTCAGAAAAAGTCACTTTCCTTCAATGGCCGCTGCCAATGGGCAATTCATGTTTTTTAACACCGAAATTTATCGCGCTACCTGGCCTCACAAAAAAATGAAGTCGGATAAAGTGGAGGATATAAAAATTGCGCGCTGGTACAAAACCCAAAAAATAAAAATTGCCTGCCTTGCATCTGAAAAAAGTGTGAGTTGCCGGATGTACAATGGTTTTGGTGAAGCTGTGCACGGATTTTCAAAAAATGTTACCCAGTTTTTTGGCAATTCATTTACGATTGGTATTCTTTTCTGGTTGGTTACCACATTTGGTTTTGTTCCTGTTTTACTCTCGTATGATCTGAATTTTACCGGGTTGTACCTGCTTTTTGTTTTACTTACCCGGATTTTTGTTTCAAAAGCAAGCAACCAAAATATCATAATCAACCTTGTATATCTGATTCCCCAGCAGTTTTCGCTTTTCCTGTTTTTATCAAAAGCGCTTGTTAACCGTTTTCAAAATCATTACGAATGGAAAGGCCGAAAAATATAGTATTTGCACTTTTACTCATGTTTCTGTTTTTTCATGCAACGGCATCATTTAAAACAGAAATATACCAGGCATTCATCAGCAATGATATGAACCGGTGGAAAAAAGTCATCGACAAAATGAATTATATTCAGCCACGAACCGATGAACTCAGGCTCGAATTGCTGAATTACCAGTATGGATACATCGGGTTTTGCATTGGCAATAAACAACCTGTCGAAGCAAAAAAATACCTCGCGCTGGCGGAAGAAAACCTCGCATTTTTTGAGAAATCAGGGAAAAATCCTTCGTTGATGAACGCCTATAAATCGGCAATTTATGGTTATAAAGTCGGACTGAATAAAATACAGGCTCCGTTTCTGGGGCCCAAAAGCGTGGAATTTGCCAAAACAGCGGTTGAGTTGGATGACAAAAATCCGTATGGTTATATTCAGATTGGCAATGCCGAATTTTATATGCCCGAAATTTTTGGCGGATCCAAAAAAAAGTCGCTTGAATACTATCTGAAAGCCGAAAAACTGATGTTGCACACACCCGGAAATATTCAGAATGACTGGAATTACCTGAGTTTGCTGGTAATGATTGTTCAATGTTACAAGGAATTAAAACAATACCAAATGGCTGAAATCTACTGCGAAAAAGCCCTGAAAACCGAACCTGAGTATTTGTGGGTAAAAATCGACTTACTTCCAAAAATTAAAAACTTAATAAAGAATCAGTAATGAGTAAAAAAGTATTGATAACAGGAGCTGGAATCGGTGGTTTGGCCACTGCTTTGCGACTTGCCAAAAAAGGTTTTGAGGTGGAGATTGTGGAGAAAAATAACCAGGCAGGCGGTCGTTTAAACCAGATAAAAAAAGACGGTTTTACGTTTGATACAGGACCCAGTTTCTTCAGCATGTCGTACGAATTTGAAGAATTTGCGCGCGATTGTGGTATTCAGCTTCCGTTTAAATATTACAGTCTCGACCCGCTGTACTCGGTTCATTTCAGCGATAATCCCAGGGTTTTTCATTTGTACAAAGACCTTGATAAACTGGCTGCCCAGTTCGATGGGATTGAAACGGATTTCAAAAAGAAAATGGGAAAATACCTGGAAAAATCAGGCCGCCTTTTTCACGATACGGTTGATCTTGTTATCAAAAACAATTTTGATTCGTACCTGGGATACGTTCTTACTTTGATGCGTGTGAATCCGGTGCATATTCCGGTGCTTTTCCGTAATTTCTGGCAACAGGTTAATCAGTATTTTGATTCAGGTGAAGCACGGCAGATTATTTCGCTGGTGGCATTTTTTCTGGGCCGGACTCCATTCGATACCATGTCGGTTTATACACTGCTTTCGTACACCGAGTTTAAACACGACGGCTATTTTAATGTGGAAGGCGGAATGTACGAGATTGTAAAAGGATTCCTGAAAGAGCTGGAAAAAGAAAAGGTAAAAATCAACTATAATGTTGAAATCAGCGGTTTCTCCGCCAACCCGAAAAAACTTGAAGCGTTGACCGATTCAACCGGCAGGCAATGGAAAGCCGATATTTTTCTGGTAAATGCCGATGCAGCGGTTTTCAGAAACAAAGTTTTCAAACACGCAGCTTTTTCTGATCAGAAAATGGCAAAAAAAAGCTGGACAATGGGATACCTGACTTTTTACCTGGGTATAAAATGCAAACTACCGCAGGTTAATCACCATAATTATTATCTCGGATCGAATTATGTGGAATATGCCGGAAACATTATGCAAAATCCGGGAACACTTGAAAAACCTTATTACTATGTAAATGTAGTTTCGAAGCACAATCCTGAATGTGCTCCCGAGGGTTGCGAAAGTCTCTTTTTTGTTTGTCCGGTTCCGAACCTTTTGTTCAAACCCGACTGGAGGGACCGCGATGCTATTGTAAGCAGCATCATTTCCGACTTTTCGCAGAGAATCGGCAAAAATATTGAGCCGGAAATTGTGTCGAAAACAATTTACACACCCGAAGACTGGGAAAGCAGGTTCAATCTTTACAAAGGAAGCGGTCTCGGACTTTCGCACAACATGGACCAGATCGGGGCATTCCGGCCAGCCAATTTTGATGAAAAATATAAAAATGTGTTTTATGTGGGAGCTTCCACGCTACCCGGAGCCGGAATTCCGATGGCAATTATCAGTTCAAAACTGGCAGCTGAAAGAATTGTGGATTTCAGTAAAAAATAAACTTTGTAAAAGAAAAACCTGCAAAGCTGGCTTTGCAGGTTTTTTTATCGGTTCACACATTGGCAAACCCTGATTTAAACTTCATTTACTTTTTCACTTCGCCATTGGCAATCAGCCATTCGGCAATCTGAACTGCATTCAGGGCAGCTCCCTTTTTAATCTGGTCGCCCACACACCAGAAAGTAATGCCATTCGGATCGGTAATATCTTTGCGGATACGTCCCACGTAAACATCGTCTTTTCCAGCAACAAACAATGGCATCGGGTACTGTTTTTCAGCGGGCTTGTCAATCACTGTCAATCCTTCGAAACTTTCGAATGCTGCTTTTACCTCTTCCACCGAAAGTGGTTTTTCAGTTTCAACCCAAATGGCTTCGGAATGTGCACGGGCAACCGGAATACGCACACAGGTTGCACTAACTTCGGCATCGGTATGCATAATTTTCTTGGTTTCCCAGTTCATTTTCATCTCCTCTTTGGTATAGTCGTTGTCCAGAAACACGTCGATATGAGGAATGATATTCATAGCCAACTGGTAAGGAAACTTCTGAATAGTAGGTTCTTTGCCTTTGGCCACCTCTTTTACCTGATTTTCAAGTTCCGCAATTCCCTGGGCACCTGCACCGCTGGCAGCCTGGTAAGTAGCCACTTTCACCCTTTTGATCTTCGAAAGATCGTTGATGGGTTTTAATGCCACCACCATCTGAATGGTGGAACAATTGGGATTGGCAATGATATTGCGCGGGCGATTACGCGAATCTTCGGGATTTACTTCCGGAACCACAAGCGGCACATCGTTATCATAACGGAATGCGCTTGAATTGTCAATCATAATGGCTCCATATTTTGTAATGGTTTCCGCATATTCTTTCGAAATACCGGCACCTGCCGAGGTCAATGCAATGTCGATATCCTTAAAATCGTCACCATGTTTCAGTTCCTTCACCACCAGCTTCTTTCCCTTAAATTCATACTCTTTACCGGCACTGCGGGCCGATCCGAACAATACCAACTCGTCCATCGGGAAATTCCGTTCTGCAAGCACCTGCAAAAATTCCTGTCCTACTGCACCGCTTGCTCCTACAACTGCAACTTTCATAACGATAATTTTTAAAATTTAAAATCTGTAGCTATTTTTAATCGGGGTAAAAATAGTATTTTGCTTCTAATTGTAAATGTGATGTTTAGCAATCTTCCAAAATTCTTAATATTAATTATCCTGCTGATAAATAATACCTTAACCGCACAGGAATTGTGGCGTGAAAGTTTTGAAGTACCCGGAAAAGGTATCTGGGGTGCTGAAAATGAGACAATTCAGTCTGATTTTTCAGGAATTACAAAATGGTGGCTTAACTATTCAAATGTCAGGTTGCAGAATGCAGGCGACTATGCAAAAACCGTTACCACCTCGGGAGGAAGATTTGAAGTGGCGGATGTTGACGGCGAAATAACCTGGATTTCTGAAATCATCGACATTTCGGAGTATGTCAAAGCTGAAATTAAACTGAATGCTGCTGAAACCGGCAGCAATACCAACGCAAACAACAAATACCTGAAAGCCTTTTACAAACTCGATAACAGTCCGGAAAAACCTTTTGCCATCAATTCTTCGAATACCGGAAACTGGGGTTCGGTTGTTGCCGAGCAAAAAGATTTGGCAGGAAACCAGCTCCAGATTATTGTGAAAATGGCCAATAATTACGCCTCTGACAAAGTGATTTTAGATGAAGTGGTGGTTACTGTGGAGGAAAAACCTGCCGAACCGATACTTCCCGGGGAAGTTGTGATTAACGAAGTGATGTTCAATCCGAAAGAAAATGGCAGCGATTATGTGGAAATTTACAACAACTCCGCGAAAACCATTGACCTGAAACGGCTGAAACTGGCTTCAAGAACCGACAACCTTGAACTGACACAAATTTACCAGTTAACCGGTTCGAAACAACTTTTTGAACCAGGCGGTTTTCTGGCGCTGACAAAAGATACAGCGGGTGTTTTTTCGTATTTCAGCATTCAATGCAAAACTTGTTTTCTGCAAATGGAAAAATTTCCATCGTTTAACAACGACAAGGATTTTGTGGTGCTGCTGGACGAAAACCTGAACGTGATTGATGAATTGCATTTCACCGATAAAATGCACCATCCACTGCTGGCCGACGAAGAAGGAATCGCGTTGGAAAGAGTTTCGTTTACAGAATCCACCAATGATTTTTTGAATTGGCACTCGGCGGCTTCTGTAGCAGGTTACGGAACACCGGGCTACAAAAACTCGCAGGGTGAACCTTTCAATAGCAGTAAACCCGAAGTTACTTTTTCACCCGAATCATTTTCGCCAGATTTTGACAACTACAACGATGAATACCAGATTTCTTACAAAACCACAAAACCCGGGTGTCTTGCTAACATTTCCATTTTCGATGCAGCCGGAAGGTTTGTAATGAAAATGGCCAACAACGAAATACTTGGCAGCGAAGGAATATTTACCTGGAATGGTGAAGACGAAACCGGACAAAAACAAAAGCTGGGTGTTTATGTGGTTTTGGTGGAGATTTTCAGTCTCACCGGCGAAACCTGGCATTTTAAAAACGGCGTGGTGCTGACCGGAAAGCTGTAAAAATGGTTCACATTAAATAATCAGTTAAAGCAAAGTTGTTGCCAGACTAAATCTATTTAATCTGTTATCATAATAGGAAAAAATGTAATTTTATCCTCCAAACTTTTACTAACCAAAAGTCTCAATACTAATATCTCAATACTCAGTACTAAAAATATGAAACGTAACTTTTATTACTTTGCCTGGAGAGAAATTACCCGGTCGTCCTATTTCAGCAAAAACATGGCTGCCAAGGGAATCCTGATTTTTCTGGCGCTTTATTTTTCGGCAACGGCTTTAATTCTCGGGTTTGCATTAACCGAAACACTGGCCGAAAAAACCGAAATCATATCAAAAGTTGCTGCGTTCAACTCCTTTGTTTTTGTTTATGCCGGGTTCGACCTCGTTTTGCGTATTATGATGCAAAACCTGCCCACCATCGGGTTTCAGCCTTTTCTTACGCTCCCGGTAAAACGGAAACGCATTGCCCGTTATCTGCTGAACAAATCGGTATTTCATTTTTTTAATGTGCTGCCGCTGTTTATGATTTTGCCGTTTACCTTCAAACTGGCGGTAAACGAGCTGCAAACACCGGTGCTGGCTGCGTGGCTGGCTTCGCTGGTGCTGATGATTTTTGTGAATCATTATCTGGCCATTTATATCAAGTGGCGCACCAACGAATCAAATGCCTGGTTTTATGGGTTTCTTGGTCTCGCAGCAGTTGTAATTGCAATCAACAAACTGGGGATTCTTGACCTGAATGCCGCTTATGGTAAGATTTTCGACACAGTGGTTGCTTATCCTCTGGCAGTCGTAGTTTTCCCGGTGCTGATTTTTCTGCTTTATTTTCTGAACCAGCAATTTCTGCTGAGCCGTTTTTACATCGACGAGCTTTCGAAAAAGAAAGAAGATAAAATGACCCACGATTTTTCGTGGCTGGGACGCGTTGGCGAATATGGTAAAATGCTCACCATCGAAGTAAAAATGATTGCCCGCAACAAACGTCCGCGGACTTCGACACTCATGTCGTTGTTGTTTGTTTTGTATGGGTTTTTAATTTACCAGGATCCCGAAGGGAAAGGTGTTTCAGATTTTATGTTCATGCTGGGCGGAATGATTATGACTGGCATGTTCAGCATGACTTACGGACAGTTTTTCCCGGCCTGGCACGGGCGGTATTACCCGTTGTTGATGGTTCAGAAAGTTAAAATGAAGGAAATTCTGCAATCGGCTTTCTTCCTGATGGCTGCCTCAAATATTATTTTCTATTTGCTGACACTGGGCTACATGTTTATTTCGCCAAAAGTTTTGTACATCCACCTGGCCGTGATGTTGTACAACGTTGGCGTGAACACCTTTGTGATTTTTGCATTGGGGCTGAACAGCCGGAAAGCAGTTGAACTCGAACAGCGTGCAGCCTTTAATTACCAGGGAATGAGCGCCACCAACTGGCTGATTACTTTTCCCGTGATTTTTGGGCCGTTTGCCATTTATGGTCTGCTTGCATGGCTTCTGGGCAACAACATAGCTTTTGCTGTTTTGGGCGGACTGGGCATCATCGGGATCATCCTCCACCCGAAACTTATCGACTATTTTGCAAAACAATATGTAAAACGCAAACACAAAATGGTGGCTTCATACAAAGCG
>DAINOH010000001.1:84755-130001 GCA_036735485.1 Draconibacterium sp.
TCACAACAAATCACTATCAATCACAATAAATCTCTTTCCTATGATAACTGCAACAAATCTTCAGAAAGCATACGGTAACACAACAGTGCTCGATATTACCGAACTCACCATCAATAAAGGCGATGTGCTGGGTTTGGTTGGAAATAACGGTGCCGGAAAAACCACTTTCTTTTCGCTCATTCTCGACCTGATTCGTGCCTCGCGGGGCCGTGTTACCATCAACCAGATTCCGGTGGAAAAATCGGAAGAATGGAAAGCCATCACCGGCGCCTACATCGACGAAAGTTTTACCATCGGTTATCTCACTCCCGATGAATATCTTGGTTTTATTGGTGAACTGCGTGGGATGAATACCAACGACATTGCCGCTTTTGTCAAAGATTTCGAGCCGTTTTTTAATGGCGAAATCATGGGGAAGAAGAAGTACATCCGCGACCTTTCAAAAGGGAACCAGAAAAAAGTGGGTGTAGCCGGAGCGTTTATGGGAAATCCGGAGGTGGTGATTTTGGATGAGCCATTTGCCAATCTCGACCCGTCGTCGCAATACCAGCTACGGGGAATTATTAAAAATTTTGCTGCAGGTAAAGAAAAAACCATCCTGATTTCGAGCCACGACCTCGACCATGTTACCGATGTTTGTTCCCGAATCGTGATTCTTCAAAAAGGACAGATAATCCGCGACGAGGCAAAAACCGAATCAACTTTGGCTGAACTCGAAGAATTTTTTACGGGTGTAAAAGTGGAAAAATCGTTTCTGGAAGAATAATAATTTTGTCTTTATAGACAAATTTTAATATTTCAGGCAACCTTTTTCAATACAATTTCATCTTCCCTAAAATCAATAACCTACCTATGAAACAATATTTTCTGTTCTTTTTCCTGTTTTCATTTTTAACTCCTGCCCTGGCACAAAATTTTATGTTTGGAATTGAGAATGGAGTTAATTATTCGAATATTCATCAATCGCAGGGAACCGACCAAATTGATGGATTGCCGGGTCCGGTCAATGGCATTTTTGTAAAGCTTGAACCCTTGAAATGGATGGTTTTGCAGTCGGGAATTAACCATACAACCAGTTATTTTAATCAGAAAAATTATTATTACTACTCCGACTATTATATGCGGGGATACGCTTCATATACAATTCCCGATTTATCTTCATCTATGTTTGCGCCACCTTCCTATAATTTCAAAAATCAGAATTTCAGCTTTCTCAGAATTCCGCTCTTATTAAAACTTAAAACTGGAGGCAGGCTCAGTGCTGAATTCGGGAGCGGAGTTTATTATGCCATTGTCACCAACGACGAATACAGGGGAAAAGACAGCGAAATTTATACCGAGGAATACATGAACAACAATTTTCCTCCGCTAAATGACTGGGGTTCCATTGTGGCAGGTTCGCTGAATTTTCAGATTAACAATCATTGGTCGGTTTTTGCTGCAGGACAGGTTACCAATGCGAAATCATACTTTCTAAAATCGAATATGGGGAAAATCGGTTCTTCGGAATTTACGTTCGGGGTCGGCTATTCACCATTTGAGTATGAATATTTTACACAGCAAATTGATTCTGTTCCACCCAGAGTGGTTTTATCGCCTCATGCCGGAGTAATAATATCAATGGCACATACTTCTGATAATAACGAAAACTATAAAAACAAACCGGGCTTTTCAGGCGGAGTTTCTGTTAAATGGATGCTTGACAATACCATTTCTTTTAACTCAGGAGTCTGGTTCGAAAGAAAAGGATATGGCCTTGAATATGATGGTAATCATGAATTTATATATTTACCCCAGTCAGAAAACGAGTTAAGAAACACAACGTATTTATCATCAGATGTAAACCTTGATTACCTAACATTTCCTTTTGTGTTTGAATTTTCAACCAGAGGAAAACTAAGGTCTGATTTCAGTACCGGACTCTATTTTTCTTGGCTTCAGAATGTTTACGCACAGGGCGAAAGAATTAGTACCTATCAATATGATTCAGGGTACAGTGTGACAAAAAGTTTTTTCGATACCGACATTGACAAATGGATTAAAAACTGGGATGCAGGTTTTATGTTTGGCTACCAGCTTGAATATTCAGCGTTTAAAACAGGCAGTGTTTTTCTGGGGGTAAACCAGACAATCGGGTTGGTCAATCTTTTTGAAAACCTTGGCGATATTCAGAATCCGTCGTATCCTGTCAGAAATCTGAAAATGTTTAACCGTGCCACCACCCTTGTGGCTGGTGTAAATATTCCACTTGCAAAATAAAGAGCCATGAAAAAAATTGTCACAATATTATTCTTCGTTTTCATTTTGCTATCATGTGAACAATACCCTGAACCCGGTTCATTGACATTAGAATCATTCGGATACCAAAAATTAGGTGAAAACCAATCCGCAGTTGCCGACGAATATCTTGAAAACGAAATAGGAATTGTTGCGTATTTCAACAGCGAAATCAACCTGACTCCCGGAAAGTTTTATACGGAATTTGTTGTAACGGAGGGAGGTGGAACAATCGATAAATCAATTGTTGAAGCTGACTCTGAAAACAAAATGACCACCCGGTGGAAACTGGGAACCGAGCAGAATCAGCAAACCATAAAAGGGAAGATTTTTGACTCGAATGGAAAACTTTATTCTGAATTTACAATAAATGCCACAGCCTTCTTCCACAATAAATTAAACACAGTTAAAAAAGGTTTGTTAGTCGGGATTCAGGATATGGTGCGCGATACGATCAATAACCGGTCGATGCTGATTTCGGGTTGTAATATTTATGTCAGCAAAAACACATTTTACGACTGGGAACAGATTATTTTCCCATCCGGCGCGTGTCCTAAGGAACTTGAAATCAACAGTAAAGGTGAAGTATTTTGTGGAGGCTGGGATGGCAACCTCTACAAAACAACGGACTGGGGAAAAAACTGGATGCTTGTTTCAAAACCCATACCTGACAATATTTACTATTTTGAACTCACCATATCAAAGGATGATTTAATCTGGGTAAGCAAATGGGAACGTGGTGTTTATTGCTCAAAAGACAACGGACTTACCTGGACAAAAGACTCAGTTGGACTGTTCAACCAGGAAGAGCTTGGACGAGTTTATGCGTATAAATCAGATTCACATCTTGCCCTTTCTCATAACAAACTGGTTATTCTTCAAACTTTCGACAAGGGAAAAACATGGGCGCCCATTCCCACACCTGAATACTCTTTAACCATGTTTGTTACCGACGAAAATGCCATAATTGCCCAAAATCAGGGAGGATTCAATCTGCATAAATCAACCGATGACGGTATGAATTACAAAAAAGTATTCAGCCCTTCTGTGGCATACGGAACAACTTCGTGGCACTGTTACGACAAATTTAAAGACTATTATTATGTGCTGGCTCCCGGAGGCGGAGTTTGGAAAACCAAAGATTTTGAGAATTTTGAGGAACTGATGAAATTTACGGTTCAGCGGAACCTTTTTATCGATCATACAGGCACCGTTTATGCTTGCGGATTTAATTATTCAAATGCAGAACCTGAACCTACACTTGTATTACCAGCTCAAAATTGAAAGTGCTGAAAACATTTATTATCCTGTTTTGAAGACATAGTTTAAGTAACTATTTTTCTTAAATTTATTGCGGTTCAAAATCAGCATATTAAAATGGAAAACCACGATTCAGCCGCCCGCGAAGCCTTTATAAAAATGGCGCAGTTATGCAGCCGTTCAGAACAATGCTCAGCCGACATCCGCAAAAAAATTGCCGCTTTTGATATCGTTCAGGAGGTGGTGGACGAAATCATCGAGAAACTGAAATCTGAAAAATTCATCGATGATGAACGTTATGTAAAAGCTTATGTTTCTGATAAATTCAGGCTGAACAAATGGGGCCGTATAAAAATGCGCTATTACCTGAAAGCAAAAGGTTTACCCGACAGTGTTATTGAAGTGGGAATGACTGCCATCGACAACGACCAGTATATTAAAGTACTGCTGGCAACCATGAAAGAACGGGCCAAAAAATACAAATCGGCTGAAAAATTCGAACGGGCAGCTCATGTCATCCGCTTTACACAAAGCCGCGGGTTTGAACCCGAACTGATTCACCGGTATCTGAACGAAGTGTTGAAGTAGGTAATATTTTCATACCAGAAATTCTTTCTTACTTTTGTCCCCCGATAAAAACAAATATTTATGATTTTCAAGGACCAGGTAAATGATTTGCTGGAGCGCCGTGCGGCACTAAGGAGGCATCTTTGACTACGATGCAAAACTGATTCAATTACAGGAAGAAGAACTGAAAACCCAGGACCCCGAATTCTGGAACAAAGCCAAAGAAGCGGAGGAACAAATGCGGAAAATCCGTGCCATAAAAGTGTGGACCGACGGATTTAACGAAGTAAACCAGGCTGTTGAAGACTTCCTGGTGCTCTACGAGTTTTTCGAAGCCAAAGAAGCTGAAGAAGCCGAAGTTGACGCAACTTTTGCCGAAACGCTTGATGCAATTGAAAAACTGGAAGCCAAAAACATGCTCCGCAACGAAGAAGACAGGCTGGGTGCCGTATTGAAAATTAATGCCGGCGCCGGTGGAACCGAAAGCAACGACTGGGCCGAAATGCTTTTCAGAATGTACACACGCTACGCTGAAAAAAGCGGTTTCAAGTTGAAAATTGCCGACATGCAACAAGGTGACGAAGCCGGGATTAAAAGCTGCACCCTTGAGTTTGAAGGCGAATTTGCCTACGGTTACCTGAAAAGTGAAAACGGAGTTCACCGGTTGGTGCGGATATCGCCATTTAACGCGCAGGGCAAGCGAATGACCTCTTTTACCTCAGTTTATGTAGCTCCGCTGGTTGACGACACGATTGAAATTGAAATTAATATGGCCGATATTACCTGGGATACTTTCCGCAGTGGTGGCGCTGGTGGCCAGAACGTTAACAAGGTTGAAACCGGGGTCAGGTTAAAACACGCTCCCTCAGGAATTATTATCGAAAACACCGAAAGCCGCTCACAACTTGGGAATAAAGAGAATGCAATTCGCCTGTTAAAGTCGCAGTTGTACGAAATGGAACTGCGGAAAAGGCATGAGAAAACTGCCGAAATTGAAGCTTCGAAAAAGAAAATTGAATGGGGATCGCAAATCAGATCGTATGTGCTTCAACCCTATAAATTAGTAAAAGACGTAAGAACAGGGTACGAAACGGGCAATGTAAATGCTGTTCTTGATGGCGAAATCGACGGCTTTATCAAAGCATACCTGATGGAATTCGGCGGTGAGTAAAACTGGCAAAAACCCCGGAATCAGGTGATTTTTCTGTTACAATATTATTAAACATACTTTTAAGGTTTGATTTGTCAAAACCTTTTGCAATCTTGTGGGTTGAATAATTTTTGATTCAAATCACATGGATTCCGGCATCAGTTTCATCAATCGCGAAATAAGCTGGCTCTCGTTTAACGAAAGGGTTTTGCAGGAGGCAGCCGATCCCAATACGCCACTTTTCGAGCGGATTCGTTTTATCGGTATCTTTTCAAACAACCTTGATGAGTTTTTCAGGGTCCGGTTTGCAGCAGTGCGCCGGATGGTTGATCTCGGCGGAGATGAAGAAAATCTGCTGGGTGATTTCACTCCGCAGGAACTGATGGACAAAATTCAGAATATTGTAATCAGCCAGCAGCAAAAGGTTCAGGCTATTTTTAAAGATATTTTCGAAGAACTGAAGAAGGACAACATCTTCATGATTAACGAAAAAGAACTGAACCACAAACAGGGAATTTTTGTGCGGAAGTATTTTAACGACAAGGTTTTACCCAACCTGGTCCCGATTATGCTGAGCAACAAAAACAAATTTCCTTATCTGCGCGACCGTTCGGTTTATCTGGCTATTAAACTTTCAAAAAAATCAAATCCAAAAGATTTTGCCTACTCGCTTATCCGGATTCCTTCGCTTTCAGTTCCCCGATTCCTGGTTTTACCCAAAAGCGGAAACAATAAATATGTGATTATTCTCGACGATGTAATCAGGTATTGTTTGAGTGAGCTTTTCTTTTATTTCGATTATAATGTTCATGAAGCGTTTACCATTAAAATGACGCGGGATGCGGAGCTAGACATTGACGACGACATCTCGAAAAGTTTTATGGAAAAAATCACGCACAGCCTCAAAAAACGAAAAAAAGGAAAACCTGTGCGTGTGATTTACGACCGTACCATGCCTGAAGACCTGAAAGCTTTCATTTTTAAAAAAATGAAGCTCGACACTGAAAATGCAATACCTGGTGCACGGTACCACAACGACAAGGATTATATGAATTTCCCCGAAATCGGGAAAAAGAAACATTACTATCCGAAATTGCCTCCTTTCCGTCACAAAGATTTGCGCCCGAATACCAGTATCCTGAAAGTTTTGCGCCGGAAAGATGTGATGCTCCACTACCCTTACCAAACTTTTAATCATTTTATCGATCTGCTGCGCGAAGCTGCTATCGACCCTGAAGTAAAGGAAATCGGGATCACGATTTATCGTGTGGCAGAGGCATCAAAAGTGGTGAACGCCTTGTTGAATGCGGTTAGAAACGGGAAAGTGGTTACTGTGGTTATTGAACTGCAGGCACGTTTCGATGAAGAGGCCAATATTTACTGGTCGAATAAATTACAGGAGGAAGGCGCTAACGTAATCAACGGAATTCCGGGACTGAAAGTACACAGCAAACTGCTTTGGATAAAACGAAAAGAACATAGCAGTTTCAGAAACTACGCTTACGTGGGTACCGGGAACTTTCACGAAGGAACGGCCCGTGTTTATGCCGACGATGGTTTGCTGACATCGGATCCAAGAATTGCCGATGAAGTTTCTGATATTTTTGAATTCTTTAAGCAAACCTTTAAACACTTCGATTACAAAAACATAGTGGTCAGTCCGTTTAAAATGCGCCATTTTTTCAGCAAGTGTATCGACCACGAAATAAAACTGGCACAAAAAGGCAGGGAAGGCCGGATGATTCTGAAAATGAACAGTCTCATCGACCCCGGGATGATGGAAAAAATTATTGATGCAGGCAAAGCGGGCGTAAAAGTGCAGTTAATTGTGCGTGGTATTTTCGGACTCCCACTCAATGAAGAACTGACTAAAAATATTACCGCAATCAGTATTGTTGACAAATATCTCGAACATTCGCGCATTTTTCTTTTTGGAAATGATGGTGATGAAAAAATCTACATTTCATCTGCCGACTGGATGCCGCGCAACCTGAACCGCCGGATTGAAGTTGCCTGCCCGATTTATGACGAGCAGATCAGAAATGAACTGAAAGAAATGCTGAACATTCAGTTAAAAGACAATTCGAAAGCACGGATTCTGGACGCCGGACTCCAAAACAGTTACAACCAAGGCGACGGTGAATTCGTTTACAGGGCCCAGGAAGATTATTACCGGCAAATGAAAAACAAACACCATATTATTATGATTATTTACCACAATCCGAGGTGTGCCAAAAGCCGCGCCGGACTTCAATACCTCGAAGAAAAAGGTTATGAAATTGAAGTAAGAAAATACCTCAGCGACGGATTAAGCGAGGAACAGTTAAAGGAAATCATCGAAAAAACAGGAAAAGACGCATTTCATTTTGTGCGGACAAACGAACCGGAATATATTTCGAAATACAAAGGGAAAAAACTAACCAACGAACAGTGGATAAAAGTTTTAACCGAAAATCCGAAATTACTGCACCGCCCAATCGTAATAAACGGGAATAAAGCGGTTCTGGCCAATCCTCCTGAAAACATCGAAGATATTATGTGAGCTTACTGCATCGGGACTTTTTTCTCCAATGCTTTTATTTCAGCCGATAAAGATGTTCTTCTTTTTAAAGCATCCGAAAGGGCAATTGCGTCTTTCACAGCTTGTTTGTCATATTCTTCGAGAACAATAAACTGCTGCTGGCGCCCGATAAAAACAGCTTTCAATTTACGGTCGGCATTGTCGGCGATAAATTGCAAAACGCCATTGTCTTTGCCATTCAGGTAAGTCACTTTCTCCCATTTGTATTCCATAAAATCCGACTGCCGGTTTTCTTCGCTGCCCACCGGGATGGAATCGGTTTTAGCACTCAATTCGCCATCGTAAACACGCAGTGCATAATGGGTCAGCAAACTTTTCCCAAAATAATTGCTGCTCAGGTAAATCATCCCTCTTTCATCGAGATGGACTTTTATGAATGAACGGTTCAACCCGCTTTGCAGATTTTGCTTTTTATGGATGTATTGAACATACCTGTCGAACTCGGTTTTTTGCTTTTCAAAAGGCATTTCAAGTCGTTTAATCATCGCGTTTACTGAATCGAGTTCAACCTGTTTTCTTTTCAGAATGCTGTAATTAATTTCTGCCGACATGTTTTTAGCTGCATTTGCCGAATAAACTGCTTTCGGATGTAAAGAAATACTGTCTAACTGAAGTAACGCCTGTGTTGTATCGCCTTTTTCCAAAAGATATTTTGCATTGTTCAGCCTGATTGCTGCCTTTTTCTCGTCGGAAGGTTTGCAGGAATAAATTAATAAAACTGCCAAACCAATCATCAAATAACCTGTTCTTCTCATCTCAATTCATTTTTGGCAAAAATAGGATTTACCCTTAATTTAACATTACCCGCAACCAGGATATGTGCTGCAAAACATATTCAATTTTGAATAATAACCTGCATTGAATGACAGGTTAACCACATTATTTCTAAATTTAGCGCAAAATCAACCACCGTTATGATTACACTTACTCAGCTTGAATATATTGTTGCAGTTGACACCTACCGTCATTTCGGGCAGGCAGCCGACAGTTGTTTTATCACCCAGCCAACGCTTTCGATGCAAATAAAAAAGCTGGAAGAAGACCTTGAAATTATCATTTTCGACCGAAGCAAACACCCGCTGATGCCAACCGATGTAGGACAGCGAATCATCGAACAGGCACGCATCGTTTTAAAACAGTCGGAAGAAATTAACAACATTGTAAAAGATCATAAAAACCAGGTTTCGGGATTGATCCGGATAGGAATTATCCCCACAATGGCACCCTATATTTTACCGGCTTTCATTGGCAGTTATAAAAAGAAATACCCGAATATCATCATAAAAGTTTACGAACAAACCACCGAAAACATTATTAACCTGTTGCACAAAGACCTGATTGATGTGGGAATTCTGGCAACACCGCTGAACGAAGAAAAAATTATTGAAAAGCCTGTTTTTTACGAAGAAATGCTGATTTACACCAACCCTATGCACCCGTTGCACAAACAGGCTGAAATCACACCCAAAGATATTGCCACACCTGAACTCTGGCTTTTGAGCGACGGGCATTGTTTCCGCGACCAGGTGATCAACCTGTGTTCTTATGCAGGTGGCTCCGACACGCAACTTCCTTTCCAGTTTGAAGCCGGTTCGCTTGAAACGCTCATGAATATTGTTGACCGCGAAGGCGGCTTAACACTGATTCCTGAACTGGCAAAAGAAGGTATGTCGGAAAAAAGACAGTCCAATGTTAGGGCATTTACCAACATTAAACCACTCCGCGAAGTCAGTCTTGTGTATTCACGTCATTTTGCCAAACACAAACTCATCAACCTGCTTTGGCGCGAAATGCGTGAGTGTTTCCCGGCTGAAATGCAGAACGAAAAAAGGGGATCCGTGGTAAATCTGCGATAATCACAATCTTAAAATTTTATTTCGCAAAGGTGTTGGTTCAAAATTTCGTAAGATATAATCTTCTGTTTTATTGATTATTTCATAATTCAAAAATTTAACTACCTTTGCGCCGCAAATTTGCGGGCATGGCGGAACTGGCAGACGCGCCAGACTTAGGATCTGGTGCCTTACGGCGTGGGGGTTCGAGTCCCTTTGCCCGCACAACAAACCGCCGACTTTTCTGAAAAGAACAGTTGGCGTTTGTTTTTAAGGTTTTAACAGGATTTAAATTTATCATCATGAACATTACCAGGGAAAATATTGACGAACTGAATGTGGTTCTCAAAATTACCATCGAAAAAAACGATTACGAAAAACCAGTTGCCGACCAACTGAAAGAATACCGTCAGAAAGCTTCGATTCCGGGTTTCAGACCTGGTAAAGTACCGGATTCAATCATTAAAAGAAGATTCAGAGTGCCTGTTCTTGTTGACGAAGTGAACAAATTACTATCGAAAAAACTTTCGGAATACCTTGTTGAAGAAAAATTGCACATTCTTGGCGAACCAATGCCAAACGAAGAGCTGCAACAGAAAATTAACTGGGAAACAGACGAAACTTTTGAGTTCGATTTTGATGTGGCACTGGCACCGGAAGTAAAACTCGAACTGGGTAAAAATGATGTTTTCCAGTATTACCAGATTTCAGCATCTGACGAAAGCATCGACAAACAGATTGAAATGGCCAAATCACAACTGGGACAAAATGTACCGGATGAAGAGGTGAAAGCAGACAGCACCGTTCGCGGCGATTTTGCTCAACTCGACGAAAATGGTCAGGCAATTGAAAACGGAATTCAACCCAAAGGTGTTGCCATTGCCATCGACCTGATTAAAAACGAGGAAATCAAAAACAATTTCATCGGTAAGAAAAAAGACGATGTTGTGGTGTTCGATCCGGTTGTGGCATTTGAAAACCGCCACGATATCAAACACATGCTGAATATCAAAAAAGAAGAAGCAGAAACGCTTAACGGCAATTTCAGTTTCACGATTACCGAAGTATTGAAATTTGAAGAGGCAAATCTTGATGAAGAACTTTTCAAAAAAATCTATGGTGAAGAAACCGAAGTAAAAACACTGGAAGATTTCAGAAACCGGATTAAAGCTGATATCGAAGGCAACCTGGTCTATTCATCGAACCAGAAATTTGCCATTGACACAAGAAATAAACTGCTTGAAGCAACCAATCTTCAGTTGCCCGTAGCATTTCTGAAACGCTGGCTGGTAGCTATTAACAAAGAGCTTACGATTGAGCAGATAGAAAAGGAATTCGATGATTTTCTGATTGATCTGAAATGGCAGTTGATTAAAGATACTATCATCAAGGAAAACGAAATCAAGGTTATTCCTGAAGAAGCTACTGCATTTGCTGTTGAAATGGCACGTGCCCAATACCAGCAGTATGGTTTGTACGATGTACCGGCCGAACAACTTGAATCGTTTGCCAGAATGATTCTTGAGAAAGAAGAAGAAACGGAAAGAATTTACAAACGTTTGTACGAAGATAAAGTAATCAAGGCTGTTAAAGAGAAAGTTACCATCCAGGAAACACCAATCAGCCAGGATGAATTCACAAAACTGATGCAATAAAGCGACCGGTTTTTAACCGTTCCAAATAACATTTTGCTGAAAGAATCAGCAAACAAACTTTTTGTAACTTTGTAACCTGCTAAAAAAAATAGCAGCCATTACAAAGTTACTTTTTTTAAACAATTGATATTATGGACAATAATAATGAATTCAGAAAATACGCCGTCAAACATGCCGGCATCAGCAGTTTAAACCTACACAGGTATAACTCGCTTTATGGAAGTTATATTTCTCCCACAATTATTGAGGAGCGCCAGTTAAACGTTGCATCAATGGACGTTTTCTCGCGGTTGATGATGGATCGCATCATTTTTCTGGGTGTTCCGATTGATGATCTGGTGGCCAATATTATCCAGGCACAGTTGCTTTTCCTTGAATCGACTGACCCTACAAAAGATATCCAGATCTATTTCAATTCTCCCGGTGGAATGGTACATGCCGGATTGGGAATTTACGATACCATGCAATACATCACAGCCGATGTTGCCACAATTTGTACTGGCATGGCTGCTTCGATGGCTGCTGTTTTGCTTACCGCCGGAACAAAAGGCAAACGCACAGCACTGAAACACTCACGCGTGATGATCCACCAGCCAATGGGTGGCGCGTCTGGTCAGGCATCAGAATTGGAAATCACTGTTCGTGAAATCATGAAAATTAAATCTGAGTTGTATGCCATTATTTCGCAGCACACCGGCAAATCGATGGAACAGGTTGAAAAAGACGCTGACCGCGACTACTGGATGACAGCTGAAGAAGCGGTGAAATATGGAATGATTGACGAAGTTTTGGTCAGAAATAAAAAATAATGTCGAATAAGTTTAAATCAGACAAATGTTCTTTTTGCGGACGTGAAAAGGAAGAAGTCAACCTGCTGATTGCAGGAATCGACGGACATATTTGCGACCGTTGTGCAGAACAGGCACATGCTATTATTCAGGAAGAAACCCGAAAAGACAGCGCTTTCGACCTGAAAGGGGCAAAACTGCTGAAACCTCAGGAAATAAAAGCATTTCTCGACCAATATGTTATTGGTCAGGATCATGCAAAAAAAATTCTTTCGGTTTCGGTATATAATCATTACAAGCGATTGAACCAGGCGATTGATGATGACGAAACGGAGATCGAAAAATCAAATATCATATTGGTGGGTGAAACCGGAACCGGTAAAACATTGCTGGCCCGAACCATTGCCAGAATGTTGCATGTTCCGTTCACCATTGTCGATGCCACCGTTTTAACCGAAGCCGGTTATGTGGGTGAAGATATTGAAAGCCTGCTGACCCGTTTGTTACAGGCATCGGATTACAATGTGGAAGCTGCTGAAAGAGGCATCGTTTTTATTGATGAAATCGACAAAATTGCCCGGAAAGGTGACAATCCTTCAATTACCCGCGATGTTTCGGGCGAAGGTGTTCAGCAGGGATTGTTAAAACTTTTGGAAGGTTCGGTTGTGAATGTTCCTCCACAGGGAGGCCGGAAACACCCGGAACAGAAAATGATTCCGGTGGACACGAAAAATATTCTTTTTATTTGCGGAGGCGCTTTCGACGGGATTGAACGCAAAATTGCCACAAGGCTGAATACAAAAGTGATTGGTTACAGCGCTGCCAAGGAAGTTGACCGCATTGAACGCGAAAACCTGATGCAGTACATTGCTCCCCAGGACCTGAAGTCTTTCGGGATGATCCCTGAAATCATAGGTCGCCTGCCGGTTCTGGCTTATCTGAATCCGCTTGACCGCGATACACTGCGCAGTATTCTTACAGAACCCAAAAACTCGGTGATAAAACAGTACAAGAAACTGTTCGCCATCGACAATATTCAGCTTGAGTTTGATGAAGATGCGCTTGATTATATTGTTGACAAAGCCGTGGAATTTAAACTCGGCGCCCGTGGTTTAAGGTCGATTTGCGAGAACATCATGAATGATGCAATGTTTTACTCACCTTCAGAGAAAATAGACAAATTGCACCTCACCAAAGAGTACGCAGAAGAAAAACTGAATCGTTCAGGATTACATAGATTAAAAGCGGGTTAAACCCGCTTTTTTATTTTCATTCCGGCTGGTAACCTGCGTCTTCCGGCAAATCAGGCTGCATCGAAGCTGCCACAGCCAGTTTGTCGCACCGTTCATTTAACGGATTATCAGCATGGCCTTTCACCCAGACAAATTTTACTTTGTGTTTTTTATATAACTCCAGAAAACGAAGCCACAGATCGGGATTTTTTTTGTCTTTAAACCGTTTTTTCACCCAATCGAATACCCAGCCTTTTGTAACAGCATCAGCAACATAGCGCGAATCGGTGTAAATTGTCACATTGCTGCCGGGGATTTTTAAAGATTCAAGTGCGACAATCACCGCCATCAGTTCCATCCGGTTGTTGGTGGTGTGTCGATAACCTGCTGAAATTTCTTTCCGGTGCACACCCGACAAAAGAACAATCCCAAAGCCACCGGGACCGGGGTTTCCCCGTGCTGCACCATCGGTATAAATCGTTATTTCAGGACCAGCCATTTATAGATTTTGAATAGTGAGTACAAAGAAGTGCGTAAATATTCATAATTGCAAACCATTATTCCAGATAAAAAAGTACCCCGCCGAAAACCGACAGGGTACTTTTAAAATATACGAACAAAAACTTTTACTGAACAATTTTCATTTCGTCAACCAGGTGAGTTGCGCCTGCGTAAACATCGATCACCCAAAGAACAAAACGGATATCGACATTCACACAACGCTGGAAATCGGGTTCGAAAGCGATATCTCCGCTGACACCTTCCCAGTTGCTGTCGAATGCAATACCAATCAATTCGCCTTTTGCATTGATAACCGGACTGCCTGAATTTCCTCCGGTAATATCATTATTGGTGATAAAACAAGCACGCAATTCACCGCTTTTATCAGCATATCTGCGATAGTCCTTGTCAATTAAAAGCTGGGTCATTCTTTCCGGAACGTCAAATTCGTCGTCACCCGGGATTGCTTTTTCAATATAACCTTTAACGGTTGTGTAGTAATTATAGGTAACACCATCGCGTGGCTCAAAATCGAGCACCTGTCCGTAGGTTAAACGCATGGTCGAATTGGCATCGGGATAAAAAGTATGGTTTGGCTGCATTTCCATCAAACCGGCAAGGAAAAGTCTGTCGCCGGTAGTTTTCAGCTTCTGACTTTCAGCACTTTTCTCGTTTAATTCCTTGTATTCTGCAAAAATATCGGCAGCAATGTTTATTGCCATATCTTTTTTAAGAGCCTTCAGATTTGGTTTTTCCAAAAACGCTGTCATTTCTTCTTTGTTATCGAAAACTGTGTTTTCAAACAATGCTTTGGCAAATTTGGAATAATCGCCTTTATACTTTTTCTGAATGGTTGTATAAAATGCCGGCTGGTATTGTTGTCCGTTTCTTTCGGCATACAATTTAAACAGTGTCGCAATTACTTTTTGGTCGGTGGCAGCATCATAATCTTTGAAATAGTCGTCCATTGTGGCTTTTAACGAAGCAACCAATCTGTCAATTTTCTCCTTGTTTTCTTCCGGTTTTTCGAGCATTTCCTTTAACGCCTGCGCACGATACGCATACATAATCAACTCAGGACCTGAAAGAAGTGCTTCACGCATGTACGATCTGGCCAGATCAAGCTCTTTGTCTTTAAACGACTTTTCTATCATCGAAAGTGCATTGCCATATTTTTCAGTACGTTCACCATTGGCTTTTACCCATTCGGTAAATTCCTTTTCAGTGGCCACTTTTTTATCAAGGGTTTTCAGCCTGTCGAGTGCCTTATTCTGACCGATGCTGTATTTATAGTAATTTGAACTGCGGGCATATTTCGATGCATACTGAATGCGTGCTTTTTGGCTTGTACTCATATAATCGCCCCAGATATTGAGCAGTTTCTCGCGCACATCGATGCGAACTTTGTTGGTAACATCCATGGTATTTTTTACACCAAAAGAAGTTTCGTAACGGGTTGTGCGTCCCGGGTAGCCCATCACCATGGCAAAATCGCCTTCTTCAACACCCTTCAGCGAAACCGGTAAAAAATGTTTTGGTTTGTAAGGAACATTGTCCTTTGAGTATTCTGCTGGTTTGCCATCGGGACCGCAATAAATACGGAACATCGAAAAATCGTTGGTATGGCGCGGCCACATCCAGTTATCAGTATCGCCGCCGAATTTTCCGAGTGACTGCGGCGGTGCACCTACCAAACGAATATCTTTAAAAGTTTCGACTACAAACAGGTAATATTTATTTGAGTTGAAAAAACTGCGCACATAAGTTTCGTAGTGGGTGTCACCTTTTGCTTTTTTCTCAAGTTCAGCGGAAGCTTCGCGAATTTTCCTGTTTCTTTCTTCGTCAGTCGATTTATCGGTGAGACCTGCCAGAACCTGGTCGGTAACTTCTTCAACACTCACTAAAAATGTTACAGTTTTTCCCGGGTTGGGCAGTTCTTCTTCCCTGGTCATCGCCCAAAATCCATCCCTGAGATAATCATGTTCAACACTTGAATGTTTTTGAATTTCGCCATAACCACAATGGTGGTTGGTTAATAACAAACCTTCGTTTGAAACAAGTTCGGCAGTGCAGGAACCGCGGTCAAGTGCGACCACTGCATCTTTCAGACTTGAGTTATTGATACTGTAAATTTGCTCGGCGCTCAGTTCAAGCCCAAGCTTTTTCATATCATTGATGTTCAGCTTGTGAACAAGTGAAGGAAGCCACATGCCCTCGTCGGCTGAGGCCCATCCATAAAATAAGACGGTGGCGATTATTGCCAGATAGATTTTTCTCATTCTTTCAATCATTTTTTAGAATCGTGCAAATATAATTTTTCAATTATCAAAGTTTTGTGATATTAGTCGGCAAATGAACAGGTTTAGTCCGGAAAAAATATCATAACCAATCAATTAGTTGATCAAATTAAAGAAACATTACAAAGTATTTCAGATTTCCTGAGAATAAGTAAAAATCTGCATGTCATCTATTTACCTGTTCTTAACTGGTTAAAAATCTGTAAATAACCTCAAAGTTTGTCTTTTCTTTCTAAATTTGCATCCGCAACAAAAAAATGGGAGTGAGAGAATTTATTCAACGTATTTTAAATAAGCTGAAAAACCAGTACAGGCTGACAATTTTCAATGATTCCACTTTTCAGTCGGTTTTCAGTATTAAGTTAACCCGGTTGAAGGTTTTTGCTGCTGTGGCGATTGCATCTTCAGTTATTGTGGTGCTCGTCACTTTTTTGATTGCTGCCACACCATTGCGAGAATACATCCCAGGATATCCGGATGCCGAGCAAAGACAAATGATGGTAAACAACGCCTTAAAAATTGATTCGCTTGAAGTTGAACTCGGTAAACGCGATGCATTTTTCGAAAGTATCAAAGCTGTGGTTTCGGGAAATGTACCCGTTGATACAATTTCTGGGAATGATTCTGCCAGGCAACTGTTAAATGTGAAATTTAACAACTACAACCACGATTCTATTTTCGAAGATGAATTGTTAGCCGAACAAACCAATGTTTCAATCAGGGGAAATAATACCAATAGAAAAGAACTGAGCCAGATGCACTTTTTTGTTCCGTTAAAAGGAATTGTAACCAATCAGTTTAATTCTGCATCTCAACATTTTGGAGTTGATTTGGTGAGCGAGCCCAATGCAAGAATTTGTTCTGTCCTTGACGGATCGGTAATTTTTTCGGGCTGGACACTTGAAACGGGTTATGTGATTTACATTCAGCACGATGCCGACCTGATTTCGGTGTACAAACACAATGCAGAACTGCTGAAAACAACTGGCGACCGCGTAAAAGCAGGGGAACCTGTGGCCATCATCGGAAATTCGGGTGAATTTACAAGCGGCCCCCATTTGCATCTCGAACTCTGGCATCGTGGAAATCCGGTTGATCCTCAACAATACATCGATTTTTAGCTTATGAAACGAACATGTTTGCAGAAAGACTCAAATACCGATGAACAAATTACATGTGAGTTCCATCGGGTGAGAATGTGGATTAAAGAGAATAAGAATAACCGCCAACTAATCAGAAACTTCAATAATTTGTTCAGATGAAAAAACGCATCGCAATTTTGGGTTCCACCGGGTCGATTGGTACACAGGCGCTGGAGGTTATTGAGCAGAATCCTGAAAAATTTGAGGTTGAAGTTCTGACAGCCAACAATAATGTCGATATACTGATTGCCCAAGCAAAGAAGTTTCAGCCAAATGCAGTGGTAATCGCCAATCCTGAAAAATATGAATATGTTTCAGGTGCTTTACAAAATGAAGATATTAAGGTTTACGCCGGCCCCGACGCCCTGAACCAGGTTGTTCAGATGGACACCGTTGATATGGTTTTAACAGCAATGGTGGGTTACTCGGGATTGTTGCCAACCTACAATGCCATAAAAGCGAAAAAAAGTATTGCGCTGGCCAACAAGGAAACACTGGTGGTTGCCGGAGAAATTATCACCCGGGCAGCCATTGAAAACCAGGTTGAAATTTTACCCGTTGATTCAGAACATTCAGCCATTTTTCAATGTCTGGCCGGCGAATTCAGAAACCCGATTGAAAAAATATTGCTGACTTGTTCCGGAGGTCCGTTCCGGGGGAAAACATTCAGAGAACTTCAGCATGTGACAGTTGACAATGCCTTAAACCACCCGAACTGGGAAATGGGCGCAAAAATAACCATCGATTCGGCAACGCTGATGAACAAAGGTTTTGAGATGATTGAAGCCCGCTGGCTTTTTGGTGTTCCCCCCTCAAAAATTGAAGTAGTGATTCATCCTCAGTCAATTATTCACTCGCTGGTTCAGTTTGAAGATGGTTCGATTAAAGCACAATTAGGATTGCCGGATATGAAACTTCCGATTCAATATGCACTTGGATTTCCACAAAGAATAAAAAATAATTTTCAACGGTTCAGTTTTGGCAATTATCACACACTCACTTTTGAACAGCCTGAACCAAAAATTTTTCGTAACCTTGCGCTTGCTTTCGAGGCAATCAACAAAGGCGGAAATATGCCCTGTGTCTTGAATGCCGCTAACGAAATTGTTGTTGATGCTTTTCTGAACCGAAAAATCGCTTTCCTTCAAATGCCGGAAATCATCGAAAAAGCAATGGAAAAAGCAAACTGGATTGAAAAACCCGGCTTGGATGATCTTATTCAAACCAATTCGGAAACAAGACACATTACAAAGTTGTTGATAGAAAACAAAAAATAAAATAAGAATACAATACTGAATGGAGACAATACTTGTAAAAGCAGCTCAATTAATTTTAAGTCTTTCGATATTGGTTATTTTACACGAATTCGGACATTTTATGTTTGCCCGTTTGTTTAAAACCCGTGTCGAAAAATTTTACCTGTTTTTTAATCCCTGGTTCTCACTTTTTAAAGTGCAAAAAGGCGAAACCGAATATGGAGTCGGATGGCTGCCATTGGGTGGATATGTAAAAATATCGGGGATGATCGACGAATCGATGGACAAAGAGGCCATGAAACTACCTCCCCAACCCTGGGAATTCAGGTCAAAAACAGCCTGGCAGCGCCTGCTGATTATGCTTGGCGGAGTGATGATGAACTTTGTTTTTGCAATGATCATTTACATCGGGGTTTTGTTTGCCTGGGGCGAATCGTATTTGCCCACTGAAAATGCCAAATATGGTATTGAAGTAAGCGAAACCGGAAAACAAATCGGATTTCAGAATGGCGATAAAATTCTGGGAATTGACAATCACACGGTCGAGAATTTTGCCTCCATCGTTCCAACTATCGTTCTTGATAACGCAAAAACAGTTCAGATTGAAAGAAACGGGCAGAAAATGGATGTGGAAATCAGTGATGCCGATTTGGCACTTCTCCTGAAAAGCAAATCGATGATTGCTCCGCGAAGACCTTTTGAAATAAAAGTCGGTAAGCTGGAAAAAGATTCTCCGGCACAAAAAGCCGGATTGGAACAGGGAGATGTTTTTGCAGGCGTTGACAGCATGAAATTTACCTATTATGATGAATTCACCGATTACCTGGCATCAAAAAAAGACAAGGCTATAAATTTACAATTGATCAGAAACGGGCAGCCATTAGAAAAAGAAGTTAAAGTAAGCAGCGAAGGAATGATCGGTTTTTATGCAGCTTATATCAATCCCGACATTTTTGAATATAAAACTATTGAATACGGGTTCTTTGCTTCAATTCCCGCAGGTATCAAAAAAGGCATGCAAACCACTGCTGATTACCTGAAGCAGTTCCGGCTTTTCTTTAATAAAGAAGCAAAAGCATACGAATCGCTGGGCGGATTTGCCACAATTGGCAGTATTTTCCCCGGAACCTGGGACTGGTTTTCATTCTGGAACATGACTGCATTCATTTCGATAATTCTGGCAATCATGAACCTTTTGCCCATTCCGGCACTCGATGGCGGCCATGTGATGTTTCTCATCGGAGAAATTATTACCGGCAGAAAACCAGGGGAGAAATTTCTCGAATATGCACAAATTGCCGGAATGGTGTTGTTGCTCGCACTGGTACTTTATGCCAATGCCAACGATATAATAAAAATGATTAACGGGACATTCTGAAAGAAAAAAATTCTATTTTTGCACGTGAACCAATTTTAATTTAATAATATGAATTTATTTATAACAGCAGGTATTGTAGGGCCACAGGAAGTTATCATTATACTGGTAATTGTTGTCTTACTCTTTGGCGGACGTAAAATTCCGGAACTGATGAAAGGCCTTGGAAAAGGGATGAGGGAATTCAAAGCTGCCAGCAAAGGTGAAGACGAAGCAGAAAACAAGCCCAATCAGGAAAAAATAGAAAAATAAATATCAATTGATAAAAATTGAAAATCCCGTTTCTGATGTAATTCAGCAGCGGGATTTTTATTTACGGTTTGGTAAGATTTTTGTTAAAAGCAGTTGAAAATTTTAAATCAAATAAAATGAAACGGTTACTGAGTACCTTCTCTGGTTTAATCATTGTATTCTTTCTTTTTCAATCGTGCAAAAATGATGCACCGGTGTTGCATAATAACATATCAGGCAAAGCCAACGATTTGCTGGTTGTAATTTCGGAAGATTCATGGAAAGGCAAACCAGGTGAGCTGATTAAAGGAACTTTTGGCCAGTTTCAGTACGGATTACCACAGGAAGAACCGCTGTTTGATATTATCAATATTCCTCCGATTGCTTTCAAAAATATTTTTAAATCGAACAGAAATATTCTGCAGGTTACGGTTTCATCAACAGTTACAAATCCCGGTGTACAGATAAAAGACAATGCCTGGGCTTATCCGCAGGCGGTTGTGGAAATCAATGCCCAAAATACTGAACAGTTCGAAAAGTTTTTTAACGAAAACAGTGCGAAGGTTTTATCCTATTTTCTGAATGCTGAAAAGAAAAGAATAACCGCAAATTATGAGAAATATTATGAAAAGGCTGTTTACAACATTCTTGAAAAAAACCTGGGTGTTACCATGAAAGTACCCCCCGGATTTACGGTTGCATTACAAAAAGAAAATTTTGCCTGGTTCAGATACGAAACACCGGAAATATCACAAGCTATTATTGTTTATGCATTCCCTTACACCTCTGATTCAACTTTCACAGAAAGTTACCTGACTGCCAAACGCGACAGTGTTTTAAAACAATATATTTCGAGTACAGCACCCGGCAGTTACATGACAACAGAAAAACGGATTCCTGCACTTTTTGGCGTTACTGAGCACAACAAAAATTATGCAGCCGAAACCCGTGGTTTATGGATTCTTGAAAACGATTTTATGGGAGGCCCGTACATTGCATTAGATGAGCTGGATGCTGTAAATCAGCGTATTGTTTCTGTTTACGGATATGTTTATGCGCCCAGCAAAGACAAACGAAACTACCTGCAACAGGTTGAAGCAATGGTTTATTCGCTGAAAATGAACAAACAGGCAGAAAATGATAAAATCAACAGCCAGGTAAAAATGGGAAATTGAAACAGTTCAGAGTTTAAAGTTCAAAGTTCAATTTTTATTGAAAAGCGCTGGAAAATGTAATTTTCCAGCGCTTTTCTGTCTCACCACTCAAATCTCAAAATCTCATATCTGACTTCAAAATACAGTCTTCACTATTTCCTTCACATTGTCTGAAACTCCGTATGTATAAATATGTAACGATGGCACTTTGTTGACAATCAAATCTTTTGCCTGTTCAATTGCCCATTCGGTACCCACTTTGGCGGCATCAATATTCGATTTACATTTTGACAGTTCTTTAGCCAGTTGTTGCGGAATATCAATACTGAAAATTTTAGGTAAAACGGTTAATTGATTTAGCAGGTTGATCGGTTTTATTCCGGGAATTATGGGAACTGTAATTCCAACTTCACGACATTTTCTCACAAAATTGTAATAAACCTGGTTGTCAAAAAACATCTGGGTTACAATATAATCAGCACCTGCATCCACTTTTTGTTTCAGATAAACCAGGTCCTGTTCCATGTTCGGGGCTTCAAAATGTTTTTCAGGATAGCCGGCCACCCCGATGCAAAAATCGAGCGGTGCATTATTTTTCAGATCTTCCTCAATATATTTTCCTTTTCTGAGATCAGTTATTTGCGTAACCAACTCATTAGCATTGGCATGTCCGTTTTTCTCAGGCTGAAAAACATGTTGCCCTTTTATTCCGTCGCCCCGAAGTGCCAGTACATTTTTAATTCCCATAAAATTCAGGTCGATTAAAACGTGTTCTGTTTCACTCTTTGTAAAACCACCACACAAAATATGCGGAACTACCGGAATACCATATTTATGCTGAATGGAGGCCGCAATGGCAACAGTTCCGGGACGTTTTCGCACTGTGCGTTTTACAATGGTTCCATCGCTCTGTTCCTTGTATTCCACCTCATCGCGGTGGGTGGTAATATTGATGTATTTCGGGTCGAATTCAGTTAAACTCTCAATGGTCTGAAACAATTTACCAGCATCGTTTCCTTTTAAAGGGGGCAGTAATTCAAAAGAAAAAACAGTTTTTCCGGCGTTTTTTATAATATCAATTACCTTCATTTTCTTTTATTTAATCACATCTTCAATCTTTTTCTGTGCTTTATTGAACTCATCATCCAGTTTGTCTTTCACTGAATTGTTGAAATGAAAAATCATGTCGAGAGCAAGCATCGCCAGCATTCCAAGCAGAAAGAAAAGGATTTTACTTCCAATACCACCTGATTTCTTTGTCATAATTTCAATATTTAATTATCCTGTAAAACTAATAAAACACCTACTTAAATCAGAATACCCGTTCATATAAACCTGATAAACCAGGTAAAATTTATTAAAAATCCCGAAACAACCTTTGATGTTTTATCATACAAAACAGACAAGCTGTTTAGCTTATTACCAAAATCTTTTCATGGACTGTCTTCTTCAGACTTCCGACTTTTATTTGTAATTCAGATTAGCAGGCAGAAACTTCTCGATAAACTCCACTGTTTCACCTTTTCTGCGGGCATAATCAATTACCTGGTCTTTTCCTACTTTTTCAAGGCCAAAATATCTCGACTCGGGATGAACAAAATATTCGCCTGAAACCGATGCATTCGGATACATGGCAAAATGTTCTGTCAGTGTAATTCCAACTTCTTCCGCTTTTAAAAGGTTGAAAAGATTCTGTTTTTCAGAATGTTCCGGACATGCCGGATAACCGATTGCCGGCCGGATTCCCTGGTAATTTACTTTCAGCAGATCGTCAAGCGAAAGATTTTCATCGGGAACATACCCCCAGTAATTTTTTCTGACTTCCAGGTGCAGCCATTCCGCAAAAGCCTCACTGAGCCTGTCGGCAAGCGCCTCCAGCATGATTGCCTTGTAGTCGTTGTTATCCTTTCTGAATTCATCTTTCCATTTTTCAATACCAATTCCGGCAGTTGTTGCAAATCCCCCGCAATAATCGATCTTCCCCGATTCAAGTGGCGCCACAAAATCTGACAAACAAAGATTGTACGATCCCTCTTTTTTCTTTTCCTGTTGCCGCAAATGGTAAAACCTGCCAATTTCCTTTTGCCGGGTTTCATCTTCAAACAAAACAATATCGTCGCCATCGGCATTGGCAGGCCAGATCCCCACAACAGCATTGGCCTGCAGCATTTTCTTTTCAATAATTTCATCCAGAAATTCGTTGGCCTCATCAAACAACTTCCGGGCTGCATCACCCTGTTGTTCGTCGGTAAAAATTTGCGGATAATGGCCTTTCAAACCCCAGGTGAGGAAAAAGAAAGTCCAGTCGATGTATTTTCTCAGTTCCTCCAGTGGAAAGTCAATCAGTTGTTTTACACCGATAAAATTAGGTTTGTAAATGGGCGTATTATTCCAGTCAATGATGCTTTTGTTGGCGCGCGACTGTTCCAGTGTCAGGTATTCCTTTGCTTTTCGCTGTCCCTGGAAAGAACGGATTTCAGCATATTCATTTTTTACCGCACTGAGGTAATCTTCATTTTTTGCAATCAGATTGGCCACTACATTTACCGCCAGCGATGCATCTTTTACATGAATTACCGGGTGTGAATATTCAGGTTCGATTTTAACTGCTGTGTGAATTTTTGAAGTGGTGGCACCGCCAATCAGCACAGGAATCGTCATTTTCCTTTGCTCCATTTCGCGGGCAATATCCACCATCATTTCAAGCGAAGGAGTAATCAATCCGCTCAACCCAATCACATCCACTTTTTCAGCAATGGCCGTTTCCAGAACTTTCTCAGTGGGAACCATCACACCGAGGTCGATAATATCGTAGTTATTACATGCCAGCACAACACCCACAATGTTTTTACCAATATCGTGAACATCGCCTTTCACGGTTGCCATCAAAACCCTTTTCCGGTTATCAACCGTATTATTTCTCAGCTTGTCTTCTTCAATGTAAGGAAGCAAATAGGCCACCGCTTTTTTCATCACCCTGGCCGATTTAATTACCTGTGGCAGGAACATTTTACCGGCACCAAACAACTCTCCCACCACATTCATACCGTCCATCAGCGGTCCTTCAATAATACTGAGTGCCGGTGAATATTTTTGTACGGCTTCGGCCATGTCTTCATCCACAAACTCAGGCAATCCCTTTACCAGCGCATGTTCTATCCTTTTTTCAAGCGGAAGTTGCCGCCATTCATCCACCTTCTCTTCTTTGTTGTTGCCGGGTTTGAGATTTTCTGCAAAACTCAGCAGTCTCTCGGTTGCATCAGGCCGGCGATTTAAAACCAGGTCCTCTGTTTTTTCAAGCAGATCGGCGGGAATTTCGTCGTAAATCTGTAACATACCGGGATTCACAATTCCCATGTCGAGCCCGGCTTTGATCGCATGATATAAAAACACAGAATGCATGGCTTCGCGAACCACGTTATTTCCACGGAACGAGAAAGAAACATTGCTGACACCGCCACTGGTTTTGGCATATGGCAGGTTTTGTTTGATCCAACTTACCGAATCAAAAAAATCGACCGCGTACCCGTTGTGTTCTTCCATCCCGGTACCGATTGTCAAAACATTCGGATCGAAAATGATGTCTTCCGGATGAAAGTTTATAGTTTCAGTAAGAATTTTGTAGGCTCTGCTGCAGATTTCCTTTCTTCTTTCCAGTGTGTCGGCCTGGCCCTTTTCGTCGAATGCCATCACCACCACAGCGGCACCGTATCTTTTTATCTTTTTAGCCTGTTGAATAAAAACTTCCTCTCCCTCTTTCAAACTGATGGAATTGACAATTGCCTTTCCCTGCAGGCATTTTAACCCGGCTTCAATCACATTCCATTTCGAAGAGTCGATCATCACCGGCAATCGGGCAATATCGGGTTCGGCCATCAAAAGGTTCAGAAAAGTTACCATTTCTTTTTCAGCATCCAGCATGGCATCGTCGAAATTCACATCAATTACCTGTGCGCCTTCTTCAACCTGGGCGCGGGCAATGGCCAGTGCTTCCTCGTATTTTTTTTCGGCAATCAGCCTTGCAAACTTTCTTGAACCGGCTACATTACAACGTTCACCAATATTTACAAAATTGGTGTTTTCGGTAATCGTCACCGGTTCCAGTCCGCTTAAACGGGTATTTTTATCGATTATATTTAAATGATGGGGTTTTGCGTTGGCAGCAATTTCGGCAAATGCATGAATATGGCCGGGCGTAGTTCCGCAACATCCGCCGATGATATTGACAAAAGAGTGATCAAGATAATCTTTGATATGACCGGCCATGATTTCAGGTGTTTCGTCGTATTGACCAAATTGGTTGGGCAGCCCGGCGTTGGGGTGCGCACTGACAAAAAACGGTGCTTTTTGTGAAAGTTCCTTTACATAAGGTCTTAATTCCGTGGCTCCCAACGAGCAATTGAGCCCGATACTCAGCAAATCGATGTGCGAAACCGAATTCAGAAAAGCCTCCAGCGTTTGTCCTGAAAGTGTTCTTCCGCTGGCATCGGTAATGGTTCCCGAAACCATCAGCGGGAGCCTGATATTTCTGGCTTCCAGCACTTCTTCCACAGCAAAAAGAGCCGCTTTGGCGTTCAGTGTATCAAAAACAGTTTCGATCAGAATCAAATCCACTCCGCCATCCAGCAGTCCTTCCACCTGTTCGCGGTATGCAGCTTTTACCTCGTCGAAACTCACTGCACGGTATCCCGGGTCGTTTACATCGGGCGAAAGAGATAGCGTTTTGTTGGTTGGCCCGAGACTGCCGGCAACAAACCTGGGTTTTGCCGGATTTTCATCTGTAAACTTTTGTGCTTCTGCAACAGCAATTTCTGCCGAAACCTTGTTCATTTCATACACAAACTCTTCGGCATGATAATCGGCCTGAGAAATTCGGTTGGCATTAAAAGTATTGGTTAAAATGATGTCGGCACCTGCTTCGAGATATCTTCGATGAATTTCATGAATGATCTCAGGATGCGTCAGCGAAAGCATATCGTTGTTTCCTTTCTGGTCATAAGGAAAATCTTTTAACCGCTGACCATGATAATAAGCTTCTGTAAGTTTGTACTCCTGAATCAGCGAACCCATCGCACCATCCATCACCAGCACACGGGTTTTCAGTTCGGTTCGTATGTCTTTTTTAGTGTTCATTTATTGCTCACTTATCTAAATTTTCACTGTCTGTTCTTTCTTCAATTGTCCCCTTGAGGGGATTCAGGGGTGATTTTATCCTGTTCTTTTCAAATCCATCCACAAAATATTCCAGGGTTCTTGAAACATTTGCCAAACCATATAAAACATCTTCATTCCTAAACCTGATAATTGAAAATCCCTTCCTCTTAATTTCTTCTTCCCTTTCTTTATCCTGCTTTTTCTGAAACTTATGTATTTCTCCATCCAATTCAATAACCAATTTTAAATCTTTGGAAAAGAAATCTACAATATAACTACCAATTGGCCTTTGTCTTGAAAATGAATACCCACGCAGTTGCCTTTTCGATAAAATCCTTTCCCATAAAATTATTTCCGGGAGAGTCGAATTATTCCTGAGTTTTCTTGCATAATCCTTCAGATTTCTATTGTAATAGTTATTTGAATCTGATGCTGTCATTTTCATCCCCCTACCCCCTTCAAAGGGGGAACTGTTCTAAACTTGGCCTAATTCAATTTTATTTCTTTTCCTTTTCAATTTACTTTAAAATCTTTACCTCAAAATCTCCCCTGATTCCGATTTTGTCGTCGCAAATAATTAACAACGAAAGAAGTTCAGGAATGTTCTCGGCCTGGTTAATAACTTTCTCCACACTGGCCGGCGATTTCACCTTGTTGCCGATGGCTGTTGCATAGGCATCGGCCAAAACAACATCTTCGCAAATCACCATTACAGCATCAGCTTTTCCGAAACTCATCGATGGTCCTACTTTCCCGGCTGAAGTACAGATTCCGAGATTTTTGAACCCGGCTGGAATAATCATTCCGATTCTTTCTGAAAGGGGCGATTCACCTGCAAAAACAGATAAAATCAGTTCGTTTTTCAGCATAGCAAAAATATCGCCCCCGTTCTCAACGATCAGTTCCTCCACTTCAAAATTTTCGGCGAGAATCCTGCCAGCTTCGCGGGCAAAAAGTCCGGCCACTGCCGAAATGGGGCCAATCCCGGCCTTTGTGGCTGCTTCGGCCATTTCCATTGCTTCAGCCGGTGCAATTTCAGTAGGCTGAAATGGCTGCAGGCTTTTTCTGAACATCGGCTCTTTTGCAATGTACTCGTCAAGCTGGTTGCGCAGAATGGTAATTTTCTGCAAAACCAGTTCTTTCATTTCCGGCCTGAAAGAACCGGGGTCAACACCAATCCACAGATCAGTTTCTTTGTATTTCACTTCAAAAGAGCTGAATCTTTCGGAATTAAATTGCGACCGGTAAGTTCGCTCCACAAATTTCTCCTTTGGTAATAATTTACTCCAGTCAACATTCATCTGAAATCAATTTCAAAAAGGTGTAACGGACAGGCAGGGATACAAAGTTCACAAACCACACACTGGCTTTTATCGAACTGGAGTTTCCAGGTAACCTGGCTCATGGTAAGTGCTCCGGCAAAACAAACTGCTGTGCAATTGCCGCAATCAATACATTTTTCTTCGTTAAAATGAATACGTTTGTCAAGTGGTTCGCAGACAATATTTTGTTTTCTGAGGTATTCAACCCCATTTTCAATATTTTCTTTTTTACCCTGCAGTTCGAGCAGCAAACTGCCGCGTTTGCCGGGGTAAACCTCGGCTTTCAGAATATTAATCCTGATATCGTAATCTTTTACAAGATGATAGCTGAATGGTTTGTCGCCGCTGTCGGGTGGAAAATTGAGGATGTATCTTTTTTTAATCATTGTCCACCTCCATTTCTTTCAATCCTTTTAAGGAGGTATTTTTTGGAAATATCTGTACGGGTTTGGTTACTTCGAAATCGCCTTTCAGCAACCAGTCTTTTAATTCGTCAGCAATTTTTCGTGCCTTTGCCAGGCTCGAAACCGGAGCAGTTCTCACTTTTTTCCCTTCAATTTTAATAAATCCTGAACGCAGTTCTTCGTAAGAAACCTGCCCGAGTTTCGGAGTTCCGGCAGAACCATAGTCAAGCACCGAAGTTTCAATCTGGCTGTTATTAATTGAAACCCGTTTTGCCATTTCTGCATCGAGAATTGGTATTGGGATGCCGATTCCCACAAAAAGGCTCACGCCATATTTTTCAAAATAAGCAGCCTGAATATATTCCGGCGACATCTCTTTCAGATTTCCCATCACCGCAATGGTGGCAGCATTTGAAACCGGAATGCCAAATTCGTTTTTGGGTTTCGAGGTATTAAACTGGGTTCCCGGCCAAACCACAAAACCCTGTGTTCCACCTAAGAATATTCTTGTGCCGATTCCTATTGTACGAAATTCAGGATCATTCAAGAGCGGACTCAATTCGCCCGAGGTGGAATAAGTTGCATTTCTGAGGTTGGGCAACAAAGTTCCCATATAAGTATGAATCATCCGTTTGGTGGTGTTTACGGCCACATTGTAATTTTGGTAAGCATTCCGCGGGTTAAAAAGGATAAATTCATTTATTGTTTCGATATTGATTTTGGTTTTGATGTGTTTTCTCGGGTAACAGTCGGTTCCTTTGGCCCAGGCTTCCAGTATCAAATCTTTCCCTTCCAGCAAATCCTGAATAACATGAGCCCCGCCATAAGATGGGTTATCAGGATCGCAGGCCGTTGCCCCGATGTAAGAATCAACAGCAGCAAGCCCTTCGTAACAGGGAACTCCGTTCAGCCTGATTTTTTCCATGCGAATGGGCGGACTGGCGTGACCAAAATTGATGATGGCACCTGATGAACACATGGCCCCGAAAGTTGCAGTGGTTACAACATCCACTTTTTCGGCAATTTCTTCGGGTGTGGCTTCCTTTGCCATTTTTGCCACTTCTTCGGCAGTTAAAACAACTGCCTCACCGGATTTCAGTTTCCGGTTAATTTCTTCGTAAGTTTTAATTTTCGACATTTTTCAGATTTAAATTATAATTCCGTTTCCGGCCGGGTATTGGCACCTTCTCCGTTTGCTTCCGGACGGTTGCCAGGGTTTCTGTGAGCTCGATCTCTCCACCCTTCTTTATAACCAAAAAATCTTCCTCAGAAAAGATCAATTGATGATTCCACAAATGTAGCCCAAAATTTATCAGAATGAATTTTTGGGATAAAATGACCTGTAATAATTGATATTCCCATAAATTCAAGATTTTTTATTTGTGTATGTTGTGCCAAAGTTGTAAAATTGCACTCCGAAAATTTAAGGGTGGTTCAGAATTTTAAACTCTGAACATTAAACTTTAAACTTTCACGGGCCCATAGCTCAGTTGGTTAGCAGCACCTGACTCATAATCAGGGGGTCACTGGTTCAAGCCCAGTTGGGCCCACAAAAAAGGAGAAGTTTTACTTCTCCTTTTTTATTTATTCTTCGTCTTCGGGTTCTTCCCAATCGGTGCTGTACAGAAAATCATTGTACGGAAATCGTTGAGTATGTAATTCTTTCACTTTGTCGTACACAAGATTTTTAAAGTCTTCGATGTTCTCTTTTTCTTTTGCTGAAATAAATACCGAAGGTGTATTATGTTTTCCCATCCAGGAGTTTTTCCAGTCTTCAAGTGTAAAGTTTTCTTTGGTACGCGGACTTAAATCATCTTCATCCTTTTCAACAAAAGTAAAAGCATCAATTTTATTAAATACATAAATAGTTGCCTTGTCACTGGCATTTATTTCCTGTAAAGTATTTTGAACAGTGGCAATCTGCTCTTCAAACCCGGGGTGTGAAATATCGACCACGTGCAGCAGAATATCAGCTTCGCGCACTTCGTCGAGTGTTGATTTGAATGATTCAACCAAACCGTGCGGCAGTTTCCTGATAAAACCAACTGTATCGGTGAGCAGAAAAGGAAGGTTGGCAACCACCACTTTTCTGACCGTGGTATCCAGCGTTGCAAAAAGTTTGTTTTCGGCAAAAACCTCCGATTTTGAAATCAGGTTCATGATGGTTGATTTGCCAACATTTGTGTAACCAACCAAAGCAACCCGCACAAGTTTTCCACGGTTTTTACGCTGAACCGATTTTTGCATATCAATCTTTTTCAGCTTTTCCTTGAGCAGTGCAATTTTATCGAGAATGATCCGGCGGTCGGTTTCAATCTGAGCTTCACCGGGGCCACGCATTCCGATACCACCACGCTGACGCTCAAGGTGCGTCCACATGCGTGTTAATCTGGGCAGCAAATATTGGTATTGAGCCAGTTCAACCTGGGTTTTTGCATGCGCAGTTTGCGCCCGTTTTGCAAAAATATCGAGAATAAGATTTGTGCGGTCGAGTACTTTACATTCCAATGTTCTTTCAATGTTGCGAAGCTGTGTCGGGGTAAGTTCATCATCGAATATTACCGTATCGGCTTCCATCATTTTTATGTATTCACCAATTTCTTCCAGCTTTCCAGAACCAACAAAGGTGGCTGAATTCTTTGTTTCCAGTCTCTGGGTGAATTTTTTTAACACAACAGCGCCGGCAGTATCTGTCAGAAATTCAAGTTCATCAAGATACTCCATGGACTTTTTCTCATTCTGGTTGCTGTTAATCAGCCCTACCAGCACTACTTTTTCAATATTAGTCGATGTTTCAATCATTATCCATTGTTTTCAAAAAAAAACTCCTGACCCGCTACCGGATCAGGAGTGCAAAAATATTGTTTTAATCGTTTACTGCAACACAAAATTAATTGGAACAGTGTACGATACGTTAACCGGTTTACCACGTTGTTTTCCAGGCTTCCATTTTGGAAGTGTATTTACCACGCGAAGTGCTTCTTTGTCGAGTGATGCGTCAACTCCACGTGCAATGGTTGCATTGCTTACTGAACCATCTTTTCCTACAACAAAGGTTACATAAACTTTACCCTGAATACCGTTTTCCTGGGCAATAACAGGATATTTAATTGCTTGTGCAATAAATGCACGAAGTGCAGCTTCACCTCCGGGGAATTCGGGCATATCTTCCACGATGTAGAATACTTCTGCGGTGGCTTCTTCTTCCTCTTCTTTTGGAGCCGAAATTACCGGAGCAACATCAATCATTGTTTTATCATCAGCCTCCGAATCTTCAATCATCAGTTCATCGTCAATTTTTACGTTGTCATCAACAATGTTTAATACTTCGATTACTTTTGGCGGAGGTGGAGGTGGTGGTTTAACTTCCTGCTCACGCGTGATCGGAATAATTTCTTCTTCAACAGCAACCGCACTCACTGAACCAAGTGAAGAGGCTTTGCTGGACTTGGTGGTCCATTCGAACCCGACCAGCGTTATACCTAACGCGATCACAAGCCCGATCATGAAATACAATTGCTTCTTGTTTTCAAGATCTGCTTTTGGTGTTTTCTTTAATTCCATTTTTAGACGTTTTTTATAGTTTTTGTTCGATTTTTTACCCTTAAAAACGGGGTCTAAAGATAAAAAATAATTGTCAAAATCAAACCAAATTCAATTTGATTTAAAAAACAGTTCGAAACGCTTGTAATCAAGGTTTCAGGATCATCGTCAATGAACGCCGGCCAGACATTTTATTATGTCGAAAACAAAAACTTTACCAAATATCATGAATTGAAGATTTTTTATCTGAAAAAATTTTTACCCATCCTGAATTTCATTCTGCAAATTTCAAAAATCCATGTTTTTTGGACAATATTGTTGATTGACTAACCCGATTTAAATCCTTATTTTCAATCCCTTTAGAAATGAATATTAACAATACATAAAAATAAGTTTTCAATGTATAAATCCGAATTACTAAGCTTTCGTCAGGAAGCGCTTGAACACCTCACAACAGAACTGCTTCCTTTCTGGATTGAAAGAATGAAAGATGAAAAGAATGGTGGTTTTATCACTCATTTCGATAAAAATGGAAACGACACAGGCGAGGACGAAAAATCGCTGATTGCGCAAACCCGTTGCCTTTATACCGTTTCGAGCGCACACCGCGCAGGTTACGGCAACGGCGAACTCGCAGAATTCGCAAAACTTGGTGCCGATTTTATAATTGATAAAATGTGGGACAAAGATTTCGGTGGATTTTACTGGATGATGAACCGGAAAGGTGAAGTGAAAATTGATAAAAAAATTTTATACGGACATAGTTTTGCTATTTATTCTCTCAGCGAATATACACTGGCAACAGGCGATCCGAGAGGAATTGAATATGCACGCAAAACTTTTGATCTTGTACAGAAATACTGCGCAGATACTTATTTTGGCGGTTATTTCGAAATGTTCAGCCGCGACTGGATATTGGCCGGCCCCGGTTCGCAGGGCGGCGACCGCAAAACCCTCGATGTACACATGCACCTGATGGAAGCTTTTACCTCACTTTATGAATGTTCAGGTGAGGAAGTACACAAACGCAAACTGCTCGAAGATATTGATTTGCTGCTGAACCGTATCAATCACCCTGTTTACAAAACCGGAATCCCGCAGTTTTACAAAGACTGGAGCATTGCCCCGCAAATAAAATTTGATATTATCTGGGGCTGGGACCGTTTTTCGGAAGAAGGACAAAAAGGAAATGCCACCGACAACACCTGTTACGGACACAATGCTGAATTTGCGTGGCTTTTGTTACATGCTCTCGAAATTCTTAAAATAAAACCCGAAGTTTATGCCGATACTTTCCGAATCATTTTCAATCACACTGTTGACAATGGAATCGACACCGAATTTGGAGGTGTTTACGTTGAAGGGCCTCATTCAGGAGGAGTTTACGATAAGGAAAAAGAATTCTGGCAACAGGCTGAGGTTTTAATTGGCTTGCTGGATGCCTGCCTGCTTTTTGGTGACGAAAAATACTGGGATGCATACAAAAATGTACACAGGTTTGTATTCGACAAAGTAATTAACAAAGGAGTTGGCGAGTGGTTTCCGTTACTCACCCGGCGCGGAGAACCTATTTGGACACACATGGGCCACTCATGGAAAATCAATTACCACACAGTACGTTCGATGGTGCAGTGTATTATAAGGATGGACAAAATTCTGGAAAAAATATAAATAAACCTGCCCCTCTCCAAAAGAGAGGGAAAAAGGAAGAGACTGCGGAATGTTTTCTTGAAATGTTTTAAAACTGAATCTAAATCAATTATAAAATGGCATTATCTCTCGGTGTTCTTGATTGGCTGATTTTTGCTATTGTTATTGGCGGAAGCCTTTCGTTTGGTTTGTACATGGCCTGGCGAAAAAACGCAGGTCAAAACAGTACCAACTTTTTTCTGGGTGGAAGATCGATAAAATGGCCGGTGGTGGGGGCTTCCATTTTTGCCACCAACATTGGAGCCGAGCATTTGGTTGGACTATCAGGTGATTCATACCGATACGGACTTTCGGCGGGTTCTGTTGAGTTAACAACCGCCATCACGCTGGGTTTTGCCTGTGCCATACTTTTCCCATATTATATTAAAAACAAGATTTATACAATTCCTGAATTCCTTGAAATACGTTACAACCGAAGAGCCCGGACATTTTTCTCGGGTCTGATGCTTGTAATCAGTGTTATGACAAAATTAGCTTTTACCTTGTTTGCCGGTGCATTGGTACTGAACGGAATTTTGGGATGGAATGTGATGACAACCGTAATATTTATCGGTATTGCCGTGGCCATTTTCACCATCATTGGTGGTTTTACTGCAGTTGCATACACCGATGCAATCCAGGTGATCATCATGATTGTTGGCGCTTCTGTAATGTTATTTATTGGTCTCGATAAAATAGGCGGATGGGAAAACCTGGTGAACACAGTACCTGAAAGAATGACCGTTGCCAAACCTTACGACGACCCGGTTTATCCATTCTGGGGAATCCTTGCTACTGCTTTTTACGCCGGCATTTTCTATTGGGGAATCGACCAGGTGAACGTTCAGCGTGCTCTGGCGGCACCTAACCTGAAACATGCCCGCTGGGGAGCCATGTTTGCCACCCTTCTGAAATTACTTCCACTGTTTATTTTTGCTCTTCCGGGTGTTATTGCTTTTGCCCTTTTCCCCAACGAACTGCAGGGCGAAGAAACCAAACAGACTTTTGTTTTGCTGCTGAATAAATTACTTCCTTCAGGCTTACGCGGTTTATTACTTGCTTCGCTGATGGCAGCATTAATTACTTCTCTGATTGCTGTACTGAACTCGGTTTCAACTCTTGTTGTGCGCGACTTTATTGTCGAGTTTCACCCGGGTTTACCCGAAAAACGTCAGGTCAGGCTGGGAAGGATCATCATTGTTCTTGTTACATTGCTTGGTTTTGGGGCTGCCTGGCTGGTTTACAAAAACGAAGAGGGCCTTTACAAATACCTGCAAACCATTTCTGCATATCTGGTAATTCCTGTTTTCCCGGCTATTTTCTTCGGAATCATCAGCAAGAAAGTAACTTTTAAAGGCGCTGCGGTTTCGGTTTTGGTTGGAGTGATTCTGGCCACATTGTTTGTTACCGACCAATTACTGGGCCCTGAAACCGGCAAAGAACTGTTTCCTTTCCTGCACTATCCGCTGACACTTAATTTCGGGTATCGCGGCTTGTGGGCTGAAATTCTGATTACCGGTGTTTTGTTCGGCGTGTCGGCTTTTACAGAAAAAACTGCACCCGAAAAACTCGAAAAAACCACCATCAATTATTCCAAAGGAATTGCAAAATTTGAAGGAATTACCGACTGGAGGTTACACCTGGCCGTTTTATCGCTGATAACTATTGCGATTTATATCTGGCTAACATGAAAATTCACAAGAAACTCAGACGATAAAAAAAATTCCTGCCTAATTTTTTTTTCTGCCAGTAAAGCGGATTCCCTCCTTTTTACATATCAGTTGAACAATCTGCCTGCCCGATAGCGCAGCTATGATTGTACCGGTAAAAGGTGCAGTCCACTGCCCGATTGTATAAAGTCCTTCTAATCCGGGCAAACTTCTCAACGGCAGGTTATCCCGCCAATTATCAGAAGTAATATACCAGCCATCGGGGGAGCTTTGCCAATTTCCAGTAAAACTTTTATAGGTAGCAGGCGTCGGAACATCCACTACTTCAACCTGTTCAGCAAAACCAGGCCATTTTTTTTCCAACTGTTCAATTGTAAGTTCTGCTATTCTGCTTTTTTCATCCTGATATTCCTGTGGATGTTTGGCTAATGCTTCCCAATAATTGTAATCAGTGGAATACCACACCTGAATAGCAGATTTGCCTTCAGGAGCGCGCGATTTATCAAAACAATGATGCATTACAGTTAACCATTTATGTTCTTCACCTGCAATAATCAATGGTTCATCTGCTTCAAAAACCATTCGCTGAGGTTCATCTGAAAAATCCCGGTTTACACCAATCATTACATGAAGGATTGGCCTTACGGGTTTCCAATTGAAATACATATTCCTGATTTTATCATCAGCGTATCTTCCTCCAAGAATATCGAAAATCAGGTTATGTCCATCAGCACCCCAAATAACCAAATCGGCTCTTTTTTCTGTTCCGTCATCAAGAATCACACCTTTAACCTCATCATTTTCAATAATCAAATCGCTGATCCGGCTATCGTACTTCAGGGCTCCACCCATAATTTCAAATCGTTCTGCCAGATAATATGCCACTTTTTGTGCACCACCAATTGGTGTGCCGGCTTCAATTACACTACTTTTCATGAATCCCGTCATTAATGCCAGCGGAAAATCCGGCATTGGCCAGCCCGGCAAATCAATAAAAAACCTCACTGCCATCCGAAGAAATGGATGTTTAAATTTCTCCGCGAACTCCTGTATAGTTGCAGATTTGTGTTTTAGATAAACCGGTAGCAAAGGAATCAGATACGGAAAAGATTTCAACCTGTCAATTCCATTTTGAAGTTCATAAGGTTTTAATGACGAGGATTTTGACAGGTCGCGTCCGAATATCAGCCCAATATATTCTTTTATTAATGGAGCATCATCCGGAGAGATTGCCATCATTTCTCTTTCAGTTTTTTTTCTGTCGGCACTGAAACTAAGTTTCTCCCCCATTCCTTCAATATGCAATGCCTCTTTATAATAATGAAACCTGAAATTATGAGATACTCCTAATTCTCTCCATAGTTGGTTTAATGGTCCCGAATGAGAACCCATTACCATTTGCATACTGACATCGAAAATATATCCTTCTCTTGTCCATGCAGCGCACAAGCCACCCGGAGATTTATGTGATTCAAATATTGTTGTATTAAATCCGTTGAGTTGTGAATAGAAGCCCGCTGTAAGTCCTGAAATCCCTGCTCCAACGATAATTACTGATTTCCTCATCTTAAAAAGTTAATGTCCGGCTGCTAAAATAATATTATTCAGCAAGTATAATCAGAATTTTGATCATATAGAATTCGATGCCGTTTAGTTAAGAGAGAAAAAAAAGAGAACTGAAGTATTTCGCAAGCGCAGAAACAGTTATCTCCAAACACCAGCTATTTCAGCCTGGCAAAATTTACATTTTCCCTTTTCTAAATAGTTCTGAACAATGGAATATCCGCGCCGTTCAACCACCAGTTTACTGCATTTGGGGCACATTGTATTTTCATTTCCGGCACCCGGAACATTGCCCACATAAACATATTTCAATCCTTCTTTGACGGCAATATCACGTGCAGCCATCAGTATATTTACCGGAGTGGGCGGCAACTGTGTAAGTTTGTACAAAGGCTGAAAACGGCTGAAATGGAGCGGTGTTTCTGAAAAACCGTTTTTGGCCAGCCAGCCGCACATTTTTTTAATCATTTCAAGATCGTCCGTCCACGATGGAACAACGAGGTTGGTGATTTCAAGCCAGACTCCCTCGTTTTTCATGGTCACCAAAGTATCGAGGATAGGTTGCAGCTTTCCGGCATTCAGTTTCAGGTAAATTTCGTCGCTGAACGATTTCAGATCGATGTTGGCAGCGTCGGTCACCTTGCAGAGTTTCAGCAACGGCTCTTTGTTGATATAACCTGCCGAAACCAGCACATTTTTGATGCCTGCCTGTCGCGCCAGCACTGATGAGTCGTGAGTATATTCGTAAAAAGTTATGGGTTCGGAATAAGTGTAGGCAATCGATTCGCATTTGTTTTCAAGGCAGCTTTCCACCACTTTGTCGGGCAACAGGTCGTAATTTTTTGTTTCTGCAGGACTTTTTTGCGAAATAGTCCAGTTCTGGCAGTTCAAACAGGCCAGGTTACAACCCGCAGTGGCAATCGAAAAAGCTTTGCTGGCTGGAAGAAAATGGTTAAGTGGCTTTTTTTCAATAGGATCGACATGAATGGCGCACGGATTTCCGTATGCAATGGAATAGAGTTTACCGTTTTTGTGCAACCGGTTGTGACAATCTCCGGTTTCGCCCTCTTTGATGTCGCACTCGTTCGGACAGATCAGGCAGCGGATTCCTTTGGGTGTTGTAGTGTAAAACAGCGCTTCTTTTGTCCACTTCTTCCCCACTTCGTGTGCGGGTAAAACAGTGGCAGCAACATTTCCCGGATTACAAAAGCATAACCCGCCTGTGCCGAAAATCATCGTTTTTACAAACTGTCGTTTATCCATGCTGAATTCATTTTAATTATCACCCTGTGACCTTTTGCTGAGTTTTTCATTTTAAACGCAGAGAAGACACAGAGAACACAAAGTTCCAAACAAATATTCCTTTCAATCAATCTTCATTACGACTGCAAATTCATAATTGTTTTCGGGCTGAAAAGGCCAGCAAACCACTTAAAATATTCAACCCGGCCAAAATCAGGCTTGTAAAAACCAAACCTGTCAGCGGCAGGAAAACCATAACCGTGATAAAAGCCCCGAGTGCTGACCCAGCCAGATCGATACTGTAACTCCGGCCCGAAATCCGCCCGAATCCTGAATTTTGAAGTTTTGTTGCCAGTTGAAAAACATTGCCCACCACAAAAGCAGCCCCAAAAACCAAAAGGAAAAACAAGATTCTCGCTGGTATTTCCCGAACCGCAATTTTAGCGGCAACTGCGAGCAAAACCGGAAGAATTAAAGCAAGCAGGGCCAATGCCAACTGAAAAAGATAATACCGTTTTAAAAGATTTTTCACGACTCCCACTTCAAAATAACTTCCTGTGGCAAGACCTGCCATAAAAACTGCAAAAAAAAGTGAAGTTTCGAGATAAATACTTCCAAACCAAACCTGGTAGGCCAGCAACAAAATCACTTCGAGTGAAGCCGCCGTAAAACCTGCTGTGTAAAGTCCGGCTGTAATTTTGTCCTGTTTCAGAAAACCACCCGCAAAAAGCAGAACCGGGAAAAAAACCAGCCATTTTAATTTTCCACCGAAAACACTGAGCCAGTGCCCCATCTGGCTGATAAACATTACCGGTTTAAAATCTTCGTTGATCTGTGCATTTTCAGAAAACCGGGAAACGACAGATTCGCTGCGCTGCGCCAGCAATGCATCATCGAGATAATACTGATTGACATATTCATTCTCAATTCCGCGACTGGCAATCATTTCTGCAATACGGGGAGACAAATCTCCGTCGGAAGCCAGAAAATAGTTTCTTTCACCGGGTAAAAAAAGTCGGTTCTGAAAACAAACTCCCAACGTTTTCCAAAACGAGGCGTTTGCATCCAGCGCGTTTCCTTCGGCATAATTGGCGGTGGATGGCAAACCTGTGCAGATTACTGAATTTTCTGTACATCTTTTTTTCAGCAGTTCAAAAAATCCTGCCGTGTAAAACCGGTTCATTCCGAGTGTGGAAGGCGGCGGCAGACTGATCAGGATCACATCAAATTGCTGATGGGTGCGGCCAATGTAAGTCCGGATATCACACTTGACAATCTGCACATTCTTTTCATGAGCCATTGAATCTGAAAAACTGCTGAAAGCACTGAATATTTCAGGATTTATTTCCAGACAGGTGATTTTTTCGACCCCGTATTTTTCGATTTCGGGAATCATCCCGGCAATTGCACCGGAAATCAGCAAAACGCTTTTGGGATTTTTGTGCTGAACCATCGCAAAATGTACTGCCTCCTCGTTTTGCATCAGGTTATGTGTGTAAAACAGCAAATCGTTGTTTTCATAAACATTCTGCTGTCCGGCTTGTTCCGTTACCACCAGGTTGCCGTACCGCGTCACCCTGTTTTTTAAAATTTCCTGATTTGGGTATAACATTTTAACAAATTGCCTATCGGGGTTTACAATGGTGATTAAAACAATCAGGAAAAATACTGCAACCGGAAATGCAAACCGGATGATTTTCCGTTCGGCTTTCAGAACAAAAAATGCTGACAGAAGAACAATTGATGTAACCAGCGTTAAATTGGCAAAAGTATCGAAAAAACGGCCGGCTAAAATCCCGAAAAACAAGCCACCGGCAAGACTTCCCACTGATTCAAAAGCATACGACTTTCCGGTCAGATTTTCGTTTTTGATTCCGGAAAACAGCGCAGAAAAACAGGTAAAAAGCCAGCCCGACAAAAAGCAAACCGGAAAGAGCAGCAGGAAAACGGCAATCAGCGTGGCATCCAGTCCGGCTTCAGTACCGGGTGGAAACAACATTTTCTTCAGCCAGTAAAGCAAAGCCACCAAAAACATGGTCAGCACCGGGGTAGCTGCCAGCAACCCAAACCCGCGCCGGATGCTGAATCTTGCAAAATCAGACCGGCTGCCTGCCAGCGCTCCCCAACCGGTGAGCAGCATCCAGCCCGAAAGGACAATTCCCGTTACCAATTCATTGCCCGATAAAACCGTAATAAATTCCCGTATAAAAACCACTTGCAAGATGATGGTGGAAAAACCCAGTAAAAACAGCAAAATCTTCAAATGAAGGATTTCAGATTCAGGGATTGCAGCTTTAATTTCTTTTTTGGAAAATTCTATTTTCCGCTGGAAACTGAAGTAATATTTCAGGTGCCATGAAAGGTGTAAAAAGGAAATAATCACCATCGCAATTCCAAACGAAACATGCCATTTCAGATAATTTTCATATCCCGGAATTTCGAGTTTATAATTTACTTTCACCACGCTGAGCAATCCGAGCAAACCCGAAACAAGAAAGGTGACCAGCAAAAGATAATTCCAGAATTTACGATGGGTTTTCAGCGGGAAAATCTCCCAGAAAGCAAAAAGCCGGGTGACTAACCAGGCAACCAGTGTGAGCACAATTACAGGAAAAAGCGGGTAGGCAGTGTTCATTTCCGGGGTTCTTTCATTTCATGTTCACCAAAAACCAGCGCCTCGTAGGTAAACAGGTCGGCATCTTTCCAGCCGTTCCAGCCAATGCCAGCTTTGTCGCGGGCGCAATGACCCAGCAGTTCTTCTTTGGTCCAACCGGTTTCATGTGCCACCTGCGGCAGAAATGTTCCACTCCGGCTTCCTTTCACAATGTAAATCCCGTTTTTCTGAATGTCATATTCAGCGGCCGAACCGATTTTTTTCAGCGGCGTTAATACCGAAATTTCGATTTCAATCTCTTTCAGTTCCGACTCTTCAAGTGGTTCAAACCTTGTATCCTCAAAAGCCGCTGCCCGTGCCATGTCCTGCACCATCTGGTACAACAGTTTATTCGGTGTAAACCTGCCGATGCAACCCCGCAGTTTTCCTTCCTTGTTCAACGTAACAAAGGCGCCGCACGGAGTTTTCACCTGTTTCGGAATTTCAGCTTCAGTATAAAACGGGTAGGGATGTTTCTCCAGTCCGGTTTCAATGGATTCACGGGCCACTTTCAACAGAAACCTTTTACTTTTTTCATCGAGGTAGAAAGAGGTTTGCGATTTTTCATCCCGTGTAAAAATAAACGAATGATAGCCCACCACTTTTGTTTTATCGCCAAACTGCGTGTCGCCCGAATTAAGATATTTGATGTGTTCAATTTTGATTTCAGGATCAACCGAAGTGAGGTACAACAAAGTAAGTACCGAACTCCAGCCGCAGCAACTGGTGGCCAGGTTGGGCACGTTTTTCTTATCGTTCGAAAGCAGCGCCTCCACAAACATGGCAGGTGAATTAAAAGCAATAGCATCGCCGGTTATTTTGTCGTATTTCAAAGCGTTGTTGTAAGTCGGGTAATGCGAAAAATCGGTACTGATTACAAACAAATTTCGGCTGTTGAAATACGGTTTCAAAGCATCAGCAATCTGTCGGCAGGTTTCAGCCGATTGTGTGCCCAAAATAATCGGAACGATTTTGAATGGCTTTTTCAGGTGGTATTGCAAAAAAGGAAGCTGCACTTCGAGGCTGTGCTCCTTTTCGTGTGCCGAAGCTACAAAACTGATAACCGGGCTTTCTTTTGCCAGTTTTTTGCCCAGCTCAGTATCCACTTTTACAATTCCCAGCGGGGTTTGAAAATCGCCGGCTGTATAAACCGAAGCGCCATCGAGCGAAACATGGTGACTGGTACCAATCAGAAAAATATGGTCCCATTCCTGTCCCGGATCCAGCTTTGCAAAAGCCGAAGCTGCCACTTCGCCCGAGAAAACATAACCGGCATGGGGAACGATTATAGCAGCGATATTCTCTTCCTGTTTCTCCGGTTTGACTTTATCAAAAAGAAGGGAAAGCTGGTTTCTGAGTTCAGCCGGGTCAGCCGGGTAAAAGGTTCCGGCCACAGCTGGCTTTCTTAAACCCTTTGTTTTCGGGTCTTGTGAAAAACAGGTAATAACAGACAGGAGATTAATCAGCAGCGAAATTACAACGACAACCGTCTTCATCTGTTCAAAATTTCTGACGTATAAAATTACCAAAATTTGAAGAGATATAAGGGTTCAGAAGTTTTTTAAAATAAAACCAGATTAATCCTGCGGATCAAGGATTGAACCCACTTCGGGTTTCAGATTTTAGTCTATTCTCTGCCACGGGTTATACCCGTGGCTATTATTGTTAAATCCCTTACGGATAAAAAATGTCCGCAGGACATTAACAATAATAGCCCCGCGCAAAGCCCGGGGTTGCCAGTAAATCCCGGAAGCAACCCTGATTAGGGTTGAATAATAATTTTTTAAATGATTTCAAATCCCGATTCATACAACTTAGTAATGCGTGTCTTTTTGAAACATTTTTCAATTTCTCCTGTAAAATCAGGTCGGAAACAAGACAACAGTACTATTAACAATTCTAAAAACCAAAAAATCATGCCAGTAAAAAAACTAAAGGAATTTTTGGATGGAAACAATATCAAATATGTATCCATCAGGCATTCCAGCGCATACACAGCGCAGGAAATTGCAGCTTCAGCCCATATTTCGGGAAAAGAGTTTGCCAAAACAGTGATGATCAGAATCGATGGCAAAATGGCGATGGCTGTATTACCTGCTTCGTACCAGGTTGATTTCAGCAAACTGGAAGAAATTTTCGGGACTAAAAAGGTTTCGCTGGCATCGGAAGCCGAATTTAAGTATGCATTCCCCGACTGCGAAGTGGGCGCCATGCCTCCTTTCGGAAATCTATACGACATGGAAGTTTTTGTGGCCGAAACCCTCACCGGAAACAAGGAAATTGGTTTTAATGCCGGTTCGCATACTGAAATGATTAAAATGAAGTATGAAGATTTTGAAAGACTGGTGAAACCGCATGTCCTGAAATTTTCGTGGAAAACCGTTTCAATGCCGGGCGACCCCAGCGAAAGATGGAATGCTGATTATTAGGAAGCGGTTTTTAGTATGTCTCACACCCCATGCGAATCCATTCGCGTAGAAGTTATTTTCTTTTGAAACCGCGATATTATAAATCAGTATTGAACTGAGAATAGCTAAAAAACTGCTGTTGAAAGTATAAACCTCAACCCTGAAACTGTCGGCGGCATCATACAACCATTTTCTGCGTTTACATTAGCTGTTTTTCCGGTTCTTTCAGCACCATTTTTAAAATTAGCGTTACTATACGTCAAAATTCTATCGGACTGTTTTTTCGTTATCAGCTATATTTGAGACATATCAGCAATAAATAATGACAGCGATGTTTTTTTGGAAACTTTTTATACCATTTTGTCTGATGGTATTTTATCCGTGGTTTCCCCCGGAAACAAGTCTGAATCATGACAAAACACCGGATACGGTTATCGATTCTTTTCCACTACCCAAAAATGGAAAAACCTATGTAATTGCCCATCGCGGAGCTCACATCGGAATTCCCGAAAACTCGCTACCTGCTTTTCAGAAAGCCATCGACCTGGGCTGCGATTTTGTGGAAATCGACACGCGGCTTACAAAAGACGGCCAGATAGTAAGTGTTCACAATTCCACAATCGACCAGTATGTTATTAGTCACAAAGGGAAAGTAAGCGATTACACTTTAGCCGAACTGAAAGCCATGAGTATTGGCGAAAAACTCGGACCGGAATGGAAAAACACAACGATTCCCACTTTTGAAGAAATTCTTCAGCTCTGCCATGGGAAAATTGGTATTTACCTTGATTTAAAAGAACCGCTGATCCAAGAACTTTTACCCATCATCCGTAAATACGGGATGGAACGCGAAATCATCTGGTATATTCCAGCCAGCCGGATGGAAGAAATCAAACTTTTACAATCTCTTTGTAAAGAATGCATTCCGATGCCTGACCCGGGACTGGAAAAAAACATTGCCGGAGTCTGCAGGCAGGTTTATCCGCTGGTTTTGGCCACCGACATGGGAAACCTCAATGAAAGTTTTGTAAAAACAGCCCACCAATATGGCGCCAAAGCAATTGTGGATGAAAAAACAGGAACACCCGAAGAGTGGGAACAGATTTTGAAATGGGGCACCGACGGTATTCAGACCGACAACCCGGAAGCCCTGATCCGGTTCCTGAAAAACAATTATTCACCCCAGCCCTAAAGGGAGCATGAAAAATCAATTCGAATTAAAATGCACATCAGATATTCGCTCTTAAAAATTACAAGATGAATCAACTTAAATCAGGAATTTTAATACTGTTTATTATCTGCTCCGTTTTGTTCACCGGGTCAGCCAGTCAACTATTTTACAACGTGGTCGATTATGGTGCCAAAGGCGATGGCTTAACCAACAATACAAAAGCCATCAACACGGCTATTGAAGCGGCGGCCAAAAATGGCGGTGGAACGGTTTTCTTTCCTGCGGGAGAATACCTTTCGTTTACCATTCATCTGAAAAGCAAAATCACGCTGCACCTTGATAATGGCGCAGTTTTGATTGGTGACCAGGAAAAAAACGGCGTTGGGTACGACCTCCCCGAAGAAGATGCGTGGTACAAAAAATTTCAGGATTTTGGGCACAGCTACTGGCGAAACAGCCTGATTTATGGCGATAGTCTGCGCGATATTGCCATCACCGGGCAGGGTTTAATCTGGGGAAAAGGTTTGTACACTTACGACAAACCCGATATCAAAGGATCGGGCAACAAAGCCATTGCACTGAAAAACTGTTTCAATGTCACCATCCGTGATATTTCGATTTTACATGGCGGACACTTTTGTATTTTGGCCACCGGCGTTGATAACCTGACCATCGACAATGTACGCGCCGATGCCGACCGCGATGCTTTTGACATCGACTGCTGCAAAAACGTACGCATATCAAACTGCAACATCAACTCGCCCACCGACGACGGGCTTTGCCTGAAATCTTCCTTCGGTCTTGGGTACGCCCGCGCCACCGAAAATGTAACCATTACCAATTGTCATGTGTATGGTTACGACCATGGAACGCTGATGGACGGCACTTTCAAAACCGAATTCAAAGACGAAGACCCGAATGCCAAACACAGCATCACCGGACGACTGAAAATGGGCACCGAATCCAACGGTGGTTTCAAAAACATCACGGTTTCCAACTGCATTTTCGAACATTCGCGCGGGCTTGCCATCGAAACGGCCGACGGCGGAATTATCGAGGACATCGTAATCGACAATATTACGATGCGCGATATTACCGACACACCGTTTTTTATCAGGCTGAATGCCCG
>DAINOH010000002.1:0-117194 GCA_036735485.1 Draconibacterium sp.
CTGATGATCTGGAGAGGTTTTTCAAATACAACATTCTTAGGAACATACAGAAAATAACCGTCATTTGCGAAAGCTGTGTTGAGCGCCACAATCGGATCAGCAGCCGTTTCAGCAAGCGTTCCGTAATGTTTTTTTATAAGGTCAGCATACTTTATTGCCGCAATTTCAAGGCTTTCGAAAATAACTCCGGAAGGCAATTCTGCTGATTGCTCATTATTAGCAAACCAACCATTCAGTAATATACCATGGTGGGTATCTAATTGAGGTACATCGCATCTGAAAATTTCTTCGCTTGCAACTTCGGTTTGTGGTTTCTCAAAAGTAACCTGGTAATCAAATCCAAAAGCAGGCTGAAGATTGGTGTATTTATAATTTTCGTTTTTTCTTGTGGGAATACCCTGTTTTACAAAATCCTGAAATGCCCTGTTTCTCAGTGAGTTTAATATTTCATGAGAACCGGCATTCAGTTTGCTTTTCAATTCGTTGAACAGCGAAACATATTGAAGCGAAACATCCGCTTTTTCTGTCAGTACACTCATTTTAATTGTCCTTTTTAATCCAGTCGTACCCTTTTTCTTCCAATTCGAGTGCAAGTTCTTTGCCTGCCGTTTTAACAATTTTCCCGTTGTACAGAATGTGTACAAAATCAGGGACGATATAATCAAGAAGCCGCTGGTAATGTGTCACAACAATAGTGGAAGTTTCCGGCGATTTGAGTGCATTCACACCGTGTGCCACCGTTTTCAGCGCATCGATGTCGAGTCCTGAATCCGTTTCGTCGAGAATAGCCAGTTTCGGTTCCAGCAGCGCCATCTGGAAGATTTCGTTTTTCTTTTTTTCACCGCCTGAAAAACCTTCGTTTACTGAGCGATTAGTCAATTGCGGATGCAAATCAACAAGATCCATTTTTTCGCGCATCAGTTTCAGAAACTCCCCGGCAGTGAGTTCTTTTTCTCCACGGTGTTTGCGATGTTCATTCACTGAAGTTTTCAGAAAGTTCACCATCGGAACACCCGGGATTTCAACCGGATATTGAAAACTGAGAAAAATGCCTTCCTTGGCGCGGTCTTCAGGCGATTTTTCAAGCAAATCCTCACCCTGATAAATTACTTCGCCCGCTGTAATTTCGTACTCTTCCCTTCCGGCAAGTACGTTGGCAAGTGTACTTTTTCCCGAGCCATTCGGACCCATAATTGCATGAATTTCACCGGGTTTTACTTCAAGGTTAATACCTTTCAGAATTTCCTGTCCCTCAACAGAGACGTATAAATTTTTTATTGATAGCATTTTATTGTACTGAGATTTTAGTATTAAATATTGAGTTCTTCTCAAAAATTCAATTTTATATTATTCAATTATTCTGACTTTCTAATATCCTAACATTCTAATCTTCCGGATTCCATTATCCCACGCTTCCTTCCAGGCTGATTTGTAAAAGTTTTTGCGCTTCAACCGCAAACTCCATTGGCAGTTTATTGAGCACTTCTTTTGCATAACCGTTGATAATCATTCCAATGGCTTTTTCAGTGTCAATTCCTCGCTGGTTACAGTAAAAAATCTGGTCTTCGCCAATTTTCGAAGTGGTTGCTTCATGTTCCACCACCGAAGATTTGTTGCCGACTTCGATATACGGGAAAGTGTGTGCACCGCAGGTATCGTTCAAAAGCAGCGAGTCGCACTGTGAAAAATTACGTGAGTTGATCGCTCCCGGCATCACTTTTACCAGTCCGCGATAAGTATTGTCGCTTTTCCCGGCGGAAATACCTTTCGATACGATGGTGCTTTTGGTATTTTTCCCGATGTGAATCATTTTTGTACCCGTGTCGGCTTGCTGATGGTGGTTGGTTACCGCCACCGAATTAAATTCACCGATTGAATTATCGCCCAGCAAAATGCAACTCGGGTATTTCCAGGTGATTGCCGAACCGGTTTCAACCTGAGTCCAGCTTATTTTTGAAGAAACACCACGACAAACACCTCTTTTTGTAACGAAGTTGTAAATACCGCCAATTCCATCTTTATCGCCCGGATACCAGTTCTGTACAGTGGAGTATTTTACCTCGGCACGGTCAAGCGCAATAATTTCGACAACAGCAGCGTGAAGCTGGTTTTCGTCGCGCATCGGGGCTGTACAACCTTCGAGATAACTTACGTAACTGTCGTCATCGGCTACAATCAGCGTTCTTTCGAACTGTCCGGTGTTGGCTGCATTGATCCTGAAATACGTTGACAATTCCATCGGACAGCGAACGCCTTTCGGGATGTAACAAAATGAACCGTCGCTGAAAACGGCAGAGTTGAGAGCAGCAAAAAAATTGTCGGCAACCGGCACTGCCATCCCGATATATTTTTTCACCAGTTCAGGATGTTCCTGCAATGCATCGCTGAATGAACAGAAAATAATTCCTTTTTCGGCAAGCACTTCTTTGAAAGTCGTTTTCACGGAAACACTGTCCATTACAACATCCACAGCCACACCCGCCAGCACCTTCTGTTCTTCAAGTGGAATTCCGAGTTTGTTAAAAGTTTCAATCAATTCGGGATCCACTTCGTCAATGCTGGTATATTTTGGTTTCTGTACCGGCGCTGCATAGTAACTGATTGCCTGGAAATCAATCGGGGGAATTTTCAGATACGCCCAATCGGGCATTTTCATTTTCTGCCATTTTCTAAAGGCATCGAGCCTGAAATCAAGCATGAAATCAGGTTCCTTTTTTTTCTCCCAAATTGTACGGACCACATCTTCGTTGAGACCTTTTTCAATAATATCGGTTTCAATATCGGTGACAAATCCATATTTATAATCGCTTTGGGTTACGTCCTGTAATATTTTATCCTGTTCTGCCATTTTATCCTGTTTTCGCTAAAATAACAACAGTAATTGCTTACTGTTTAAAAACGGTTGCAAAGATATAAAACAAAAAGGTAATTTTGTCCTTGAAAATTACATAAAACACTTTTTAGTCTTTTATTAACAATGAGTAAAGAAAAAATCACAAACATTGCCGAATTAGGAGAATTTGGTTTGATAGACAGACTGACAGAAAAAATAAAAATCTGCAATAAAAGTACAATTATGGGTGTTGGAGACGACGCGGCTATCCTGGAATTTGGCGAAAAGCAAGTAGTTGTTTCAACCGATTTATTAACCGAAGGAATTCATTTTAACCTGATGTATGTTCCCTTGCAGCATTTGGGTTACAAAGCGGTTGCCGTGAATGTTTCAGATATTTGCGCCATGAATGCCGTGGCAAAACAGATTACTGTATCGATCGCTCTTTCATCAAAATTTTCGGTTGAGGCGGTTGAAGAAATTTACAAAGGAATTTACACTGCTTGTGAAAGATATGGTGTTGACCTGGTAGGGGGCGATACTACCAGTTCACTCACCGGACTGACCATCAGTATTACAGTTATTGGTGAAGTGGAAAAGGGAAAAGCCGTTCTGCGCAGTGGTGCAAAACCCAATGATTTGCTTTGTGTAACGGGTGATTTGGGTGGCGCTTATATGGGTTTGCAATTGCTTGAACGCGAAAATGAAGTGTTCAAGGTGAATCCGAAAGTTCAGCCGCAATTAGATGGATACGATTATATTTTGCAACGTCAGTTACGGCCCGAAGCCCGGTTTGACATGATCGAAATTTTCAGGAAAACGGGTGTTCAGCCCACTTCGATGATTGATATTTCTGACGGACTTTCATCCGAAATCCTGCATTTGTGTAAAAATTCGGGTGTCGGATGTAATTTATACGAAGAGAAAGTTCCACTCGATTTCCAGACCAAAAAGATGGCGGAAGAGTTGAATATAAATCCGCTGGTGGCAGCTTTAAACGGGGGAGAGGATTACGAACTGCTTTTTACAATTGCACAATCTGATTTCGATAAAATAAAAAACGACCCCGATATTACTATTATCGGGCACATGACAGAAGCTTCGGAAGGAACTAATTTAATTACCACAGGTGGTTCAAAAATTCCGTTGATTGCCCAGGGCTGGAACCACGGGAAAAAGTGATTTATTGTGGATTCACAAGAAACTCCTGGAAGTTGTTTTTATGAATTACTTTGGCTTCAGCCGGTTTGTAATTTTTCAGAAACGTTTCTGAAAAACGTGTTTTTGCTTCCGGGTTCCATTTGAATTCGTAGGCATAAAAGTTGCCACTCCGTTCTTCAATGTAATCAATCTCCTGTTGTTGTTTTGTCCTCCAAAAATACTGGTTCACAAATTTTTGGTTGTAATGTATGGTTTTAATCCGTTCGCTCATCAGAAAATTTTCCCACAAAACGCCAATATCCTGGCGCATTGAGACAGGATTAAAATTGGCCACCAGTGCATTTCTGATACCATTATCGTAAAAATATATTTTTCTATTCGAGGAGACTTCATTCCGCAGGTTTCTGCTCAAAGGCTGCATCCTGTAAACGATATATACTTTTTCAAGCAAATCGATATAATTGATTACCGTATTTTTATCGATTTGAAGTGAGTTCGCCAATTCGTTATACGAAACTTCCCTGCTCGTTTGCAAGGCAAGCAGTTTAAGTAGTTTTATAACAATTTCCGGTTTTCGCACACCTTTTAATGACAGAATATCCTTGTACAGGTAACTATCCGTGATTTGTTTCAAAATTATCTGCTCTGAACCGGGATTACTGATAACCTCGGGATACATGCCAAATACGAGCCTATCCTCCAGTTGTTGAAGACTTTTAACAAAACCAAAATGATTTTCAAGTTCGGTCCAGGAGACAGGGTAAAGAATGTATTCCCATTTTCTTCCGGTGAGTGGTTCATTAATTTCATTTGCCAGTTCAAAAGAAGTGCTTCCGCTTACAAATAACTGTACTTGTTTGAATTGGTCAGTAATGATTTTTAAAGTCAAACCAATGTTTTTTACCCGTTGTGCTTCATCAATGAAAACAACTGTATTGCTGCCAATTATCTGCCTCAACCTTTCTGTATTGGCATTTTCAAGCAATTCACGTACGAGTGGGTCGTCGCAATCAAGAAATATTTTATCACTTAAATTCTGAATGATTGAGTTTAGCAAAGTGGTCTTTCCGGTTTGACGTGGCCCTAAAACAATAATTGCCTTATTTGTTTTCAATTGTATTAATTGAGATAGCACCCGATTAATCATTTTGTTTTTCTTCGTTTGCGTTAATGTAATACTTTTAGTGATCGTATTCACCAAAAGTTATAACTTTTAGTGATCGTATTCACCAAAAGTAATATTTGTAATGAAAGTAAAAAACATTTCAGACGTTTTTAAACTGCAACACGATGAATATTCTTTTTTTGCATCTTTATTTGCAGAAATAAAGTTTGATGGTCTTCAGAATTCAAATAATGAAAATCTTTGTTTTTCTGGTTGTTTTTATGCTGGTTGCAGCAACAGTCCCGCATGAAAAACCTGACAAGGAAAACCTGAAGGAATTCTTATTTGTATCATTAGCCTCGCCTGCTCCTGAAACTTATAATCCCGTTTTTCCTGAAAATGCCGATTCGGTGGTAATTCCGTTAAAAAAAGCGGGTCGGTTGTTTTTGATTGAAGCCAAAGTGGAAGATCAGACCGGCAACCTGGTTTTCGACACGGGCGCCAGTAACCTTGTTTTGAATAGTACTTATTTTCGGGACCATGTCCGTTCGGGGACGACAACAACTTCTGGAATTACAGGAAGTCTGGGAAAGATTGAACGAATTAACGTTGAAAAAATGGAGTTTGGCGATCTGACCTACCAGCGAATGCGCGCCGATGTAACAAACCTGGGGCATATTGAAAACAAACGTGGTGTTAAAATTCTGGGGCTCGTTGGTTTTGGCATGATGAAAAATGTGGAGATTGTGCTGGATGCATCGCAAAGCGAACTCAGGTTGTATAAAGTTGATAAAGAAGGGAAACGGACAAACTCAAAATCAGCCGGAATAAAGCCGGATTATACACAAACAATTGAGGGAAACGGAAATATTCTTTTTCTGAAAGGAATGATTGCCGGTAAAAAACTGAATTTCTGTTTTGATACGGGAGCCGAAACCAACGCCATCAGCAGCGATGTAAATAAAACTATTTTAAGTACGCTTACCATCACGCGTCGTATCGAACTGAAGGGAGCCGGAAATGCAAAATCGGAAGTGCTGTTCGGACGAATGAACGATTTTACGATGGGGGGAAAGAAAATAAGCGACATGGAAACAATCGTCACCAACCTTCGTTCGCTTAATGAAGCGTACAATACAACTATTGACGGAATGCTGGGGTATAACTTTCTGGAACAGGGGATTATTACCATCAATTTTGCAAAACGGCAGTTTGGCATTCAATTTACGAAAGGAGACGAAAAATGAAGTTATTTCGTTACATATTGGTTTTTGGAATTGTGTGGCTTTCATTAACTGTCAATGCGCAATTCAATCCTGAAAAAATCTGCCGGATTGATGACGGTCAGCTAATTTTCACTATCAACCTGAAATGGACCGAAAATGAACGAAAAGAGCTGAGTAACCTGTTTGATCTCGACAGTGCATTGATCAGCCAGGTTTTTGCCGGAAAAACAACCTTTGAATTTGAAGATGAAACCTGGGTGGTGAAGAAATTGAAATATCCGCTGGTTGAACTTTCAAAACCTGTTCAAACGGCGGCGCAGCAAGGGATGAATGAAAATGATATATTTCTGGTTATCGACCGGTGGATGAAGTTTGGAGGAACTGTTGCCGAAGATCAGGCGGTTTGGGGCGTGAATGATTTTGCCATCAGCAATGCTTTTGTTTATAAAAGTGGACGTGCCTCATTTTATCTTCCGGGATTTGAGAAGGCAAACCGCGTTTATCTCGCCGGATCGTTCAATAACTGGAGTACCACCAAAACTCCCATGAATAAAGTTTCTTCGGGCTGGGCCATCAATATTCCGCTTGAACCAGGCAAATACACGTATAAATATATTGTTGACGGCCGCTGGATTACCGACCCCGTGAACAAAAAAACAGAGCGCGATTGGGAAGGAAACCGCAATTCGGTTTTACTCTGCACCAACCATGTTTTTAGTCTGAAAGGGTTTTTGAAAGCTAAAAAAGTGGTGGTAACCGGAAATTTTTACAATTGGAATCAGAAAGGTGTCGAAATGATGAGGAATTCAGAAGGCTGGTCATTGCCAGTTTATTTGAGAGACGGAACTTATGCCTATAAATTTCTGGTGGACGGAAAATGGATGACCGATCCCGAAAATCCTTCCGTGAGAAAGGATGCAAGTGGAAATGAAAATTCTTTTCTTGAAATCGGGGAACCTTTCCTGTTTAAACTGAACGGATTTAACGATGCCAAAAATGTGGTGCTGACCGGCAGTTTTAACAACTGGAGCCGAAACGAACTTTTGATGAAAAAAACACAAAGTGGCTGGGAACTTCCATACGTTGTTGCACCAGGGAATTATGAATATAAATTTATAGTTGACGGGAAATGGATGCCCGATCCTGAAAATCCATTCACGATTGGAAAGGGAGAATTAATAAACTCGTTAATTGCATTGAAAGCAAATTATATTTTCGAACTGAACGGATTTGAAAATGCTAAAAGTGTGCTTGTTACCGGTAACTTTAACGGATGGAATCGTGACGGATACAAAATGAGCAGAGAGGATGGCAAATGGATTCTTCCACTAAATCTGCATCCCGGAAAGTATATTTACAAATTCATTGTTGATGGAAAATGGATTTTAGACCCGGCCAATAAACTTTACGAAGCAAATGAATACGGAACCGATAATTCGGTTTTGTGGATTGAATAATTCGGGCTAAAAACCAAATCCCACATGAATTCCTGCTGAAAAATGGGTTTCTTCAGGATCAATACCGAATCCGATCATGGGACCTGCATGAACACCAAAAACATCAAATTCAAAAACTGCTTCGGTATGAAAGGCGGGGGTAATTTCAAATTCGGTTTCATGTTTTCCGAAAACCACTCCGGGGCCGGCATTTAGTGAAATAAAATGCACCGGGCGGTAGTTTACTAGCAAGTTTACTCCGTTATGAATGTGTTCATCCAGAATTGCTTCATAGCCAGCTCCAATTCCCCATTGTTTTTCGTGCCCGAATTGCCGGATATAATGAAGATGAAAACCGGGAGCAAAAACATTTTCGGTCGATAAATGAGCTGCGGCAACGCCAATTCCGAAATGGTTTTTGTGCAAATCAGTGTTGTGTTCATGAGGGTGTTCCTCCTGAGTAAAGGCAGTCAGTGAAATTATGAACCACAGTGTGGACAGGAATATTTTTTTAATCATTGTAATTTTGAAATTGATATTTTAAGCTAAAACAAATGCGATTGTAATTACAGATGAATTACAATCGCACCGGTGATTAATATTTTCAGAATAAAAATTAATCGGGGAAATATCCGCGGATAATTCCTCTTTTTGAGTCTTTTACAAATAGCAGGATTTCATCTCTTTCAAGCGAAGCAGGCATTTCTGCTTCAATAATTTCGATTGCCTGAGATGTATTCAATCCTTTTTGATAAATGTAACGATAAATATCCTGTACCTCACGGATTTTTTCGTTTGAATAATTTCTGCGGCGCAGCCCGATTGAATTAATGCCAACATAAGAAAGCGGTTCACGGCCGGCCTTAATATAGGGTGGTACATCTTTACGTACCAACGATCCCCCTGAAATCATTACATGCGGGCCAATGTGAACAAACTGGTGAACTGCTGACATACCGCCAAGAATGGCATAATCATCAATAATTACTTCGCCTGCCAATTGCGTATTGTTTACAAGAATAATATTGTTCCCTACGATACAATCATGGGCAATGTGTACGTACGCCATTATCAGGTTGTTGTTTCCCACAACAGTTTTTCCATTCGCAGCCGTTCCACGGTTAATGGTTACAAATTCGCGAATAGTGTTATTGTCTCCTATTTCAACAGTTGTATATTCACCACGGAATTTCAAATCTTGCGGAATTGCACCAATAACAGCCCCGGGGAAAATCCGGCAGTTTTTACCGATGCGGGTTCCGGGAAGGATTGTAACACCTGAACCAATTCTGGTTCCTTCGCCAATTTCAACATCCTGGTCGATTGTAACAAATGGTTCGATCACCACATTGTCGGCTACTTTAGCATCGGGATGCACATAGGCCAATGGTTGTTTCATCATATCTTGTTTCTTAATTATTATCGTTTTGTTTTACTAACTGCGCCATGAAATCGCCTTCGGCAACTATTTTGTCACCCACATATGTTGTGCCTTTCATATTGGCAATGCCACGCCGAATAGGTGAAGCTAAAACTAATTTAAAAATCAATGTGTCGCCGGGTACTACTTTTCTGCGGAATCTTACATTATCGATGCGGATAAAATAAGTGCTGTATTTACCTTCGAGTTCGCTAAGTACAAGCAATCCACCGGTTTGTGCCATTGCCTCCACCAGTAAAACACCGGGCATTACAGGTTCTTCCGGAAAATGTCCTTCAAAAAATGGTTCGTTGGTTGTAACATTCTTAACACCAATAATCTGAGTATCGGTTTTCGAAATAATCTTATCGACCATTAAAAACGGGTACCTGTGTGGGAGTAACTGTTTTATTTTATTGATGTCAATCAGAGGCGGTAAATTAGGATCATATTGGGGCGCTTTTTCATCGTTTTCGCGAATGTATTTCAACAGTGCTTTGGCAAACAGTGTATTTGGCCCGTGTCCGGGTTTTGAGGCAATAATCCTGCCTTTAATATGTTTGCCGCAAAGTGCAAGGTCGCCAATCACATCAAGCAGTTTATGACGGGCACATTCGTTATCGTAATGTAAATCAAGATTATTAAGAATTCCCTGAGGTTTTACTTCAACGTGTTTGTGATCAAAAAGATCGGCAAGACGATCGAGCTCAATCTGGTTTACTTCTTTGTCGATAATAACGATCGCATTATTCAGATCACCACCTTTAACAAGATTATGGTTCAATAAAAATTCAAGTTCGTGAAGGAAAACAAAAGTACGGCAATTGGCAATTTCGTTTTTAAAGTCACTGATGGAATTTAATACAGCAAACTGGTTGTTCAGAACCCTTGATTTAAACGAAATCATCACGTTCAAACGGTAATCATCATCGGGCAAAGCAACAATTTCGGCTCCCGATTTCGGATCATTTAATTCAATTTTATCCTTAATCACCAGAAAGTCGCGTTCTGCATTCTGTTCTAAAATTCCGGCCTTTTCAATGGCTTTTACAAATTCGATTGAACTGCCATCAATGATTGGAGCTTCTTCGTTATTTACTTCAATCAGTACATTGTCGAGATCCATTCCGATTAATGCAGCCAGTGTATGCTCAATCGTGCCGATGCGGGCGCCATCTTTTTCGAGTAAAGTTCCTCTTGAGGTATCAACAACAAGATCTACACATGCATCGATGATGGGTTGATTTTCAAGATCGACACGTTTAAATTTAAAGCCATGATTAACCGGTGCAGGCAAAAAATTCATGGTTGTGAACACTCCGGTGTGTAATCCTTTCCCTTGAAGTGTAAATGAATTTGCCAGCGTTTTCTGTTTAACCGTCATATGTCAATTCTAATTTTCAGCAGAATTTATCTGCTTTTTCAGGTTGTTTAATTCTTTCTGTAACTGGATAACTTCTTCCCTGAGTTTAGGGAGGTTTTTATAAACAGTGATTGCTTTAATTGCTTCTTTAATCTCAATTGCCGGGCTACCTAAAATTATCTGGTTTCCGGTCACCGATTTTGCAACACCTGACTGGGCTCCGATAAAAACATTATCGCCAATGGATAAATGTCCGGCAAGCCCCACCTGTCCTCCAAATTTGCAGTTTTTACCAACTTTGGTGCTGCCAGCCAATCCAACCTGCGCGGCCATTACTGTATTTTCGCCAATCTCACAATTATGGGCAATCTGGATCAGGTTGTCAATTTTTGCACCTTTTTTTACGATGGTTGAACCCATTGTCGCGCAATCAATGGTAGTATTAGCGCCTATTTCCACATCGTCTTCAATGATTGTATTTCCGATTTGTGGTATTTTTTTGTAGGTGCCATCTTCCAGCGGAGCAAAACCAAAACCATCGGACCCGATAACTGCTCCTGAATGAACTATGCAACGGTTGCCAATTACAGAATTGGTATAAACTTTTGCACCCGCATAAAAAATACAATCATCACCGATGGTTACATTGTCGCCAATATAAACCTGAGGATAAATTTTGCAGTTATTACCAACTTTCGAATTTTTGCCAAGGTAGGCAAAAGCACCGAGGTAAATATTTTCACCCACAACTGCCGACTGGTCAATATAACTCGGTTGTTCAATTCCTGTTTTCAGGGCTGACATGGCCTGGTTATACAACTCAAGCAGAGAAGCAAACGCCTGGTAAGCGTCATCAACTTTTATCAGTGTGGCTTCAATCTTTTCCTTTGGTACGAAATTTCTGTTAACTAAAACAATGGATGCTTTGGTTGAATAGATATAGTTTTCGTATTTCATATTGGACAGAAAAGCCAGTGTGCCTGGTTTTCCTTCCTCAATCTTAGAAACATTTGATACTTTAATTTCTTCATTTCCAATTATTTCTCCGTTGAGAAACCTGGCAATGTCGGTAGCTTTAAAATCCATTCTTTTTAAATAAGCGGTGCAAATATAACGTTAAACTAATAAATGTCCAATTCTTTCGGAAAACACAAATAGTACTTTTTGACCGTTTTAGTCAGGGCAGAAAGATTAATATCCGATGCCTGCTGCATTTCTTTTGTTTTTCCAATTTTATCCAGAACAAGTATCTTTTCACTATGTTTATTGTAGGCATTATTTGTTATTTCACCCTTCATTACAAAATAGCGCGCTTCTTCAGTAGTTAATTTTAGCTGGTTACTAACCTCTTTTATTAAATTTTCTTCACCATGAATAGGTGTATTACTTAATTGAATTCTGAATAAATTTCTGTTTATCAGGTGTTTTGAAAGCGTTGATAAAACTTTGTCGGAGTGCGATTGCCATAATTTGATGGAGATCAAAATATCATTGTCGTCTAATTGAGCGTACCAGTCAAGCAACGTATTTCCTTCAATAACAGGATTCATTAAAAAATCATTTTCGCTGAAGCTGTTTTGCAGAAATATACTGAGTGCCGGTGTGGCATATATATTTGTGCCACCCAGCGACAATTCACGAGCCCTTTGTAAAATGTTAACCAAAAGATTTTCGGCCGAAACCACCGTTTTATGAAGATAAACCTGCCAGTACATCAACCGGCGTGAAATCAGAAATTTTTCAATCGAATAAATTCCTTTTTCCTCCACAACAAGTTGGTCTTTCCAGATATTCAGCATTTTAATGATTCTTTCCACTCCGATGGTACCTTCTGCCACACCGGTGAAAAAACTGTCACGATTCAGATAATCAAGCCTGTCCATATCGAGTTGGCCTGAGACAAGTTGATGGAGAAACTGCTTTTTATACTGGTTGGTGAAAATGGCAATGGCTATATCGAGTTTTCCACTGAATTCACTGTTTAACTGGTTCATCAGCATCAGCGAAATTTTCTCGTGCGAAATATCAACCAGTGTATTTTCCAGCACGTGAGAAAACGGGGCATGACCGATATCGTGAAGTAAAATGGCTGCAGAAACCGAGTCAGCTTCCTCTTCGGTAATTTCGTGTCCTTTCATTCTGAGTACCGAAACAGCCTGCCGCATCAGGTGAACAGCTCCCAATGCATGTTCAAATCGTGAATGATTAGCCCCCGGAAAAACTAAGTACGATAAGCCTAATTGTTTTATTCTTCGCAACCGCTGGAATACCGGATGTTCGATAATATCGTATATCAACTCCGACTGAAGATTGATAAACCCAAGAACAGGGTCGTTGATAATCTTTTTCTTATTAACCTGATGTTGAGTCACAAAGTAAAATTGTTTCGGTGTCAAAAGTATAAACTTTTAATAAACTAATTTTCTCCAGTTACAAATTTGCTGGTTAAAGGCGCTCTTGTGTTTAATTTTACGAGGTGGATGAAAATTGACCGGTGTATTTATTAACAGAAGATAAATTGCCAGGTTTTTTGCCTGTGTTTGAAATGTTTTTATTCGGTAAACTCATTGTAATTCAGGCTTGTTAATCACAGATAACCAAAGCAGTTGCACGATATAAAAGCAGGAATCCAATGTTATCGGAATACCATTTTTTCTTTAAAATCAACAGGTTATAACTAATGTTATATTTGTGTGTATGTGAAAATTTATTATTTTTGCGGTGATTTTTCTAAAACGTGCTTTTAGGGGACCTCTGGTTCCCTATTTTGTTAGATAGAACAAATGATTGACAAGGATTTAGTTAAAAAACTGGTTGAAGAAAAGCTCGACGAAAGAATGTTTATTGTGGGCATTTCGGTAAGCGAAAGTAACCGTATCGATATTTTTATCGATGGGTTTGATGGTCTTACAATCGACCAGTGTGTTGCGGTAAGCCGTAATGTGGAACACAATCTCAACCGCGAAACGGAAGATTTTTCGTTACAGGTTTCATCCCCCGGATTATCAGAAAAATTCAGGGTAAAAGAACAGTACCTGAAATACCAGGGGAAACAGGTGGAAGTGATTACAGGCGAAGGACTTGAATTGGAAGGTACTTTAATTAGTGCCAGTGATGAAGAATTTGTATTGGAAACTTCGGTGAAGGAAAAGCCGGAAGGTGGAAAAAAGAAAGAGTTGATTGTAAAAAAACATCAGTTTAAATACGACGAAATAAAAAGTGCGAAAGCGGTTATTTCATTTAAATAACAAACGGAGATATGGAAAATATAAACCTGATTGATTCATTTGCCGAATTTAAAGAATTGAAGAATATCGACAGGGCAACAATGATGAGTGTGATTGAAGATGTTTTCAGAAGTGTTCTGATTCGTCAGTTCGGGACCGATGAAAATTTCGATGTTATCATCAATATTGATAAGGGTGACTTTGAAATTTGGCGGAATCGCACAGTTGTTGAAGACGGTGAGATTGAAGATCCGAATACACAGATTACGCTCACCGACGCGCTGAAAATTGATTCTGATTATGAAGTGGGTGAAGAAGTAACCGATGAGGTGAAACTCATCGATTTTGGAAGAAGGGCAATTTTGAATCTCCGTCAGAACCTGGCCAGCAAAATTCTTGAACTCGAAAAAGATCATATCTATAATAAATACAAAAACAAAATTGGTGAAATTGTTACCGGCGAAGTTTACCAGGTTTGGAAAAAGGAAATCCTGATTCTCGATGACGAAGGCAACGAATTGATTTTACCAAAGTCGGAACAGATTCCTTCGGATTATTTCAGAAAAGGTGATAACGTTCGCGCCATTGTTTATAAAGTTGAACTTCGGAATAACAATCCGTTGATTATTCTTTCACGAACTGCATCTGTTTTCCTCGAAAGACTATTTGAACTCGAAATACCTGAAATATTTGATGGATTGATTACCATTAAAAAAATTGTGAGGGTTCCGGGCGAAAGAGCCAAAGTTGCCGTTGAATCATACGACGAAAGAATTGACCCGGTTGGCGCCTGTGTGGGAATGAAAGGATCGCGTATTCATGGAATTGTTCGTGAACTGAGAAATGAAAACATCGATGTGATCAACTACTCAGCCAATACACAACTTTTCATCAAACGCGCTTTAAATCCTGCAAAAATAAACTCGATTAAAATTATCGAAGATCATAAAAGGGCAGAAGTTTATCTCCATCCCCAGGAAGTTTCGCTTGCAATTGGTAAAGGCGGTTTAAATATCAGGCTTGCCAGCCAGCTTACCGGTTACGAAATTGATGTTTACCGCGAAATGGAAGAGGATGATGAAGACGTAAACCTTGACGAATTTGCCGATGAAATTGAAGGATGGGTAATCGACGCATTTAAAGCGATTGGATGTGATTCGGCCAAAAATGTGCTGAGCATATCACGCGCTGAGTTAATTAAAAGAACAGACCTTGAAGAGGAAACAATCGACGAGGTATTAAGGATTTTAAAGTCAGAATTCGAATAATGGGGTTGCAAACCGGTTTTTGGCTGTTGGTAAACGCGTTTTCAGATAGAAACAATAAGAACAGAAATAGTAATAATATGGTATCAGGCGAAACAATAAGACTTAGTAAGCTTGCCAGGGAATACAACGTGGGAATACATACCATTGTTGAATTCCTTCACAAAAAGGGATTTAATATTGATTCAAATCCCAATACTAAAGTCTCGGCAGAAGCTGTTCAACTTCTTGAAAAAGAGTATAAAACCGATGTTTCTATCAAAAAGGAATCGGAAAAAATCAGCTTAAAAAGCCATCGTCCAAAAAAAGAGTCAATATCAATTGACGATATTGAAGAAGAAGAATACGAGGAAGAAGAGGATGAAAAACCTGCTCCGAAAGCGCCTGAGAAAAAAGAGGTAAAACAGGAAGAACCACCGGTTGTTGAGAAAGTCGAAAGGTTTAAAGTTGTTGGGAAAATTGATCTCGAGAGTTTTAATAAACCCAAAAAACCACCTGTACCTGAAGTTAAACCCGAAGTAAAAACTCCGGTTGCTGAAAAAGTGGTTAAGGAAGAAAAGGTTGAAAAGGAAGAAAAGGTTGAAATAACTGAAAAGAAACCTGAGCCAGTAGTGGTTGAAAAAGAAGAAGTTAAGCCTGTTGTGGCAGAAGAAAAGCCTGTTGAAAAAATACCGGAGTCGCAACAACCACCTGTTAAAGATGAAAAACCTGTTGCTCCAGAGGACCCCGAAGTTTTTGTGCATCCTTCGCGTCAGGCAAAAGTTGAAGAAGTAAAAGTGGTTGGTAAAATTGATTTAACAAACATCAACCAGCGCACACGCCCGGTAAAGAAAACCCGGGAAGAAAAGGAACGTGAACGCAAAGAAAGATTTCAGCCGATACTGCAGAAACCGCAAGAGGAACCACGGCAACAAAAGCCGGTGGAAAATAACGATCAGGTGATAAAAGCCCCGATAATCAAACTTGCGGGGCCAACAGTACTTGGTAAAATTGATCTTCCGGGTGAGCGTAAACCCGGAGAAGGTTTTGATCAGAGTGCCAACTCGCGGAAAAAACGGAGAAAACGAATCGCCAAAGAAGGTGGTAAAGTTGTAAATGTTGAAAGAAAACCAGAGGACAGACCCAAAGGAAACTTTGTTGTAAACAAACAGGTTCCGGGACAACAACAACCAAAAGATGGCGGGAAAAAGAAACGTTTGCTGAAAAAAGAAGTCAATGAGGAAGATGTACAGAAGCAGATAAAAGATACACTTGCACGTCTCACAACAAAAGGTGCAAAATCAAAAGGCTCGAAACACCGTCGCGACAAACGCGCAGCATACAGCGAACGTATGCAGGCGGATATGGAAAGGCAACTTGAAGACCAGAAAATACTTAAAGTTACTGAGTTTGTATCGGTAGCCGAATTTGCCACCATGATGAATGTGAATGTAACACAGGTTATTTCATCGTGTATGAGCCTCGGGCTTTTTGTTTCAATCAACCAGCGTCTTGATGCCGAAACACTTGCGGTTGTTGCTGATGAATTTGGCTACAAAGTTGAATTTGTGAGCGTCGAGATTCAGGAAGCCATTGATGCTCCGGTTGATAAAGATGATGAACTGCTCCCGCGTTCACCCATTGTTACAGTAATGGGGCACGTTGACCACGGGAAAACATCGTTGCTCGACTATATCAGAAGTACCAATGTAATTGCCGGTGAAGCCGGGGGTATCACCCAGCACATTGGCGCTTATCACGTGAAACTTGAAGACGGAAGAAAAATCACTTTTCTTGATACTCCGGGTCACGAAGCATTTACTGCCATGCGTGCCCGCGGTGCACAGGTTACCGATATTGCCATTATTATTGTGGCTGCCGACGATAGTGTGATGCCACAAACCATCGAAGCAATCAATCACGCTGCAGCAGCAGGTGTTCCGATTGTTTTTGCAATCAATAAAATTGATAAACCGGGGGCAAATCCTGAAAAAATTAAGGAAGCGCTTGCTAATATGAACTATCTGGTTGAAGAGTGGGGCGGTAAATACCAGTCACACGATATTTCGGCCAAACATGGTCTCGGCGTTCAGGAATTGCTTGATAAAGTATTGCTTGAAGCTGAAATGCTTGATCTGAAAGCTAATCCGAATAAAAACGCATTGGGAACAGTTATCGAATCGTCGCTCGATAAAGGTCGTGGTTATGTGGCAACCGTACTCGTACAGGGTGGAACTCTGAAAGTTGGTGATGTAATTATTGCCGGGCAGTATCATGGTCACGTAAAAGCCATGTTCAACGAGCGTAACCAGCGAATCGATAAAGTGGGACCTGCAGAACCAGCTATTATTCTTGGTTTGAACGGCGCTCCGCAGGCAGGTGATAAATTTAACGTGATGGACAATGAACGTGATGCACGAAACATTGCCAATAAACGTGAACAGCTTGCGCGCGAACAGGGATTGCGTACTCAAAAACATATTACGCTTGACGAAATTGGCCGTCGTATCGCCATCGGAAACTTCCAGGAACTGAACCTGATTGTAAAAGGTGACGTTGATGGCTCGGTCGAAGCACTTTCAGATTCTTTGATTAAGTTGTCAACTGAACAGATTCAGGTGAATATTAAGCACAAAGCTGTCGGACAGATTTCAGAATCGGATATTCTTTTAGCAGCAGCTTCAGAAGCAATTGTAATCGGGTTCCAGGTTCGTCCGTCGTTGAATGCGCGTAAAATTGCAGAAAAAGAGCAGATTGATGTTCGAATGTATTCGATTATTTACGATGCCATCAACGAAATAAAAGCAGCGATGGAAGGTATGTTAACACCTGAAATCAAAGAAGAAATACTGGGAACAACCGAAGTACTCGAAGTTTTCAATATTACAAAGGTTGGAACAGTGGCTGGTTGTATCGTTCGCGACGGTAAAATACTCCGTAATTCAAAAGTCAGAATTATTCGCGATGGTATTGTAATTTTTACCGGAAATCTTGGCTCACTGAAACGTTTTAAAGAAGACGTAAAAGAAGTGAAGAACGGATACGAATGTGGTTTGAACATCGATAAGTTTAACGATATCAAAGTGGGCGACCACATTGAAGCATTCCAGGAAGTGGAAGTTGCAAGACAATTATAAAATTGAATATAATTTCAGAGGAGGCCGGATTTTACCGGCCTTTTTCGTTTTTAACAACCAGCTTTTCATTACAATTGAAAGAATACTATGTCTAATCAATCGTATTTTGTTCCTTAATATTCTCACGAATGGTTGCTGTTGAAATTGTGTTTCATATCGGGATTTTCTTATTTGGAGCGAAACAGGGAAAAAATGAGTTAACTGATTCGAAAGGGAAAGTTTATTTTTTTGACAAAAAAGGACAGTTGCACTCAGGATTTTAACATCTACACTTCGAACTTCAGTTTTGGAGAAATTTTGCAAAATGCTGAAAATCTAAATTTTGTTGTGTAAAAAAACGGGGGTGTTGCTTTTAAGTATTGTAATTTGAATCTCAGTTTTTCGAAAATACATAAATTACCGAACTCGATTTTTCGGAGTTAAAAATGCCGTTTATCCACGAAAGGCTACCCCTGTAAATCCCTTTGATAAGTGCAAACTTCGATTTTTTGTACTGTTCACTCATAATCGATACATAAACGCCATCAAAAGGCATCGACTTAGCTGTAACTAAACTGAATCCGAATTTCTCGCCCAACATTTTCATCTGTTTTGGAGTAAAATGCCAGATGTGACGTGGCACATCCCATGCGGCCCATAATTCTTCATAATAGTGAGCATCGTATGAATTATGGTTCGGAACCGCGATTACAAGTTTCCCCTTCTTTTTCAATACACGTTGAATGGCTTCAAGGTTTTCAGTAAGCCTGTGGATATGTTCCAGCGAATGCCAGAGTGTAACCACATCGAAACACTCCTCCTTTAAATTAAACAGTTCATTTGTTTCAAGAAAGTCAAGATTGAATTCGCTTTTGGCAAATTTACGCGCGGCAGGGCTTTTCTCTGTTCCGGTCACCTGCCAGCCAGTTCTGTTCATTCTATTGAGAAAGTACCCGGTTCCGGCACCAATATCGAGCAAATGACCATTGTTCATACCCGAATATTTGTTGACAAGGCTGCGTTTTCGACCCAGCATAAAATCGCGTACAAGATGGTACATTTCGTTCATGAATCCTTCGCTGGTATCAGAATGAGAAATGTATTTTTCTGATTGATAGTAAAATCCGATGTTTTCTTCGTCATCAATATTTCCGGTGATGGCAAAGCCGCAATTGTTGCATTTTTTAATATGAAAAACCTCGCCGGTTACAAAATGATCCTTACAGGAAATAAAAGCGGAAAAAATCTTGTTATCACAAATGGGGCATTGATGAACGTTGAATTTTGCCATTTCTTATCGAAAAATTTGACGCAAGTTAATAAATATGAAAATCGGTTATAATTGCCGGACAGAGTTTTTATAAACATATTATAAAAGACCACTGAAACATTTGTTTCAGTGGTCTTTTATCTTTTCCGGAACCTTGAAATTCTCTTTTTTCAGAGAATCAGCATGGCATCTCCATAAGTGCCGAACCGGTAGTCTTCTTTCAATGCATTGTGATAAGCTTCCATTACAAAATCGTAACCACCGAATGCTGCCACCATCATTAAGAGAGTTGAATAGGGCAAATGAAAATTGGTGATCATTGAATTGGCAACCGAAAACTCATAAGGCGGGAAAATGAATTTGTTGGTCCAGCCTTCAAATGGATTCAAAAATCCCTGTGTTGAAACAGAACTTTCCATGGTACGCATTACCGTTGTTCCAACTGCGCAAACATTCTTTTTCATCAATTTTGCCCCATTCACCACTTTGCAGGCTTCTTCGGTGATCCAAATCTGTTCCGAATCCATTTTGTGTTTGGTGAGGTCTTCCACATCCACACTGCGGAAATTGCCAAGCCCAACGTGAAGTGTGAGGTAGGTAAAATTCACACCTTTAATTTCGAGGCGTTTCAGCAATTCGCGGCTGAAATGCAGACCTGCGGTTGGCGCTGCCACGGCGCCTTCATGTTTGGCAAAAATTGTCTGGTAACGGTCTTTATCTTCAGGTTGAACCGGACGATTGATGAATTTTGGCAGCGGAGTTTCACCCAATTCATACAACGTTTTCTTGAATTCATCATATGGCCCGTCGAACAGAAAACGGAGTGTGCGGCCTCTTGAAGTTGTATTGTCAATTACTTCGGCAACCAACAAATCATCGTCGCCAAAATATAATTTATTACCTATTCTTATTTTTCTCGCCGGATCAACCAGTACATCCCAAAGCCGTTGTTCGCGGTTAAGCTCCCTTAACAGGAAAACTTCGATTTCGGCACCGGTTTTTTCTTTGTTTCCATACAAACGTGCCGGGAAAACCTTGGTATTGTTGAATACCATCACGTCTTTGTCATCAAAATAATCAAGTACGTCTTTGAATAAACGGTGTTCGATGGTTCTTTTAGCGCGGTTTAACACCATTAATTTCGATTCGTCCCTGTTTTCGGTAGGGTGCAGGGCAATTTTATTGGAATCTAATTCAAACTTGAATTTCGAAAGTTTCATACTTAACCTGTTATTTTATTTTGTAACTAATTTCGAGTCAATATATTTTGATTTCTAAAAATCACTAAGATAACGTCGTATTGTTCAATTGGTTTCGAAGCAGGGCAAATTTTCTGTAAAAAAACTTACAGTCATTGCATCTTCCACCTTAAATTCGCCAACCCGGGTTCTTCTCAACTGTGTCAGATAGGCGCCACAACCCAGTTCCAATCCAAGGTCGCGGGCAAGAGCCCTGATGTAGGTCCCTTTGCTGCAAACAATTCTTAACGTTATCGCGGGTAAATCAAATGCTAAAAGTTCCAGTTCGCTGATTGTTATTTTTTTTGCCTGCAGTTCCGGAGTTTCACCTTTTCTTGCATACGAAAAAGCTCGTTTTCCATTAATTTTTACAGCCGAAAAAACGGGTGGAACCTGGTCTGTTTCGCCTTTGAATTTCTCCAGTGCCAGATTAATCTTTGCATTGGTTATTGCTGAAATATCAGACCAACTGTCTTCCTCTGTTTCCATGTCGAAAGAAGGGGTGGTGGCACCCAGCTTTATGGTGGCAATATATTCCTTCTCTTCAGCCTGGTATGTATCAATCAGTTTTGTCGATTTTCCGGTACATAGAATCATCAGACCAGAAGCCAGCGGATCAAGCGTTCCGGCATGTCCGACTTTCAGTTTTTTGATATTCAGTTTACGACACAACAATATTCTTACCCTGTTAACCAGGTCAAAAGAAGTCCAGTCGAGGTCTTTATCAAACAACAAAACTTCACCGTTTATAAAATCGTAAGAATCTTTTTTATTAATTGACATTCGTAAAATGCTATATCTCAGCTTATTGGAAATTTTTTAAAAATCAGGCTGCAAAGATAGCAAATACACTAAAAACTGATTAATAATTACAGAAATAAATGGGTTTGAAGTGTTTTATTTAAGAAACAGGGGAATTAATTTTAAAAGCTGAAAATTATTTTTCGCTTTTGGGCTTTTTCATGATGGCATAAATTTCGAATCCAAACCCGATCACAAGAATAATCGGAGCCAGTGTTATTCTGCGGAAACTGAAAATATCAGGATTGAAAACATTTGGATCGTCACTGCCACCACCTGCCATTAAAATAAAACCAACAACAATAATGGCAAAACCAATGGCCATCAGTTTGTAATTTTCTTTTGTCAGTGCAAAACCGGTTTCTTTGATTTCTTTTTTAGCCATTTTGTTTTCTTAAATGTGGTGGCAAAGATAAATTAATAAAACATTTCGTCAAATTTCATTCTCAGGAATTTATTGACCGAGAACAGGGTGGAAACCCATGAGAAAATCAACCCGAGGATGATAACAATCAGAAAAACAAGTGCAGTGGAAGTCAGACTTTCGGGCGACATGATTTCCGGAAATTCATGACGGTAAGCATAAATTCCTGCAAAAATGATTATGTTGGCAATAATGGCCCCATAAAATCCCAGCAACAAGCTCTGTCGCAGGAAAGGTTTGCGGATAAACCGGTTGCTTGCGCCAACCATTTGCATTGTATTAATAATAAATCGTTTCGAGTAAACTGTGATTCTGATTGTGTTATTAATCAGTGCTAAAAAGATAATCGTAAGCAGTGTGCTGATAATCAATACAAAAAACGATATTTTCCGGATGTTCTGGTTGATTACCTGTACCAGGTCTTTCTGGTAATAAACTTCTTTTACCTGTGGATAAGAAAGAAATTTTTTCTCAAGTACCTGGATGCTGTCGGTGCTGGTGTACGATGCGTAAAGTTTTACTTCAATCGATTCAAATAGCGGGTTGAACCCAAGGAATCCCGTAAAATCCTCGCCCAGTTGCTGTGTTAATTCCTTTGCAGCAGTTTCTTTATCAACAAACCGGGTTGATTTAACAAATTTGCTGGTATTCAGCCTGTCCTGCAGTTTTTTGATTTCGGCAGGTTTTACATTATCGTGAAGTACAAGTGTGAACCCGATTTTTTCACGCACATAATCTGACAGTTGCCGCCCGTTGATCAGCACCATGCACAGAAAACCCAACAATGTGAGTACCAATGATATGCTGACCAGCGAGGTGATCCAAGAGGCGAAAATCCGTTTTTTTATTCTTTTGGGTTTTGATTCTTTCATTTGTATTTTAATTTCCTGCCGGAATATTTTTCATTCAACAAAAGTAAAAAATTTGATGTATTCAGTTATGAAATCAGGCGTGGTGTTAAAACTAAAATTCCTGTCGCTGAAATTACAAAGCCTTACTTTTTCTGCGATTGTATGATTTTCGTTAACAACCAGTTAAACAGCATAAAATTTAGAAGTAATTATTTGGAAATACAAAAAAAGCAAATACTTTTGCAGTCCCGATTGTTGTCCTTAGTGATAAGGAGTGTAAATAGTTGATTTTCTTCGCAGTAATGATTCTTTTCGTATAATTCCGTTGCGGTCAGAATCGCTGAGAAAGTAAAATCAAAAGTGATTTGAACAAAAAAAATTAGTAAAAGTGGATACACTTAGTTATAAAACAGTTTCGGTTAACAAAGCTTCAGCCAACCAGGAATGGATTTTGGTTGATGCCGAAGGCCAGGTACTGGGCCGTTTGGCCAGTAAAGTGGCAAAAATCCTCAGAGGAAAGCATAAATCGACTTTCACTCCACATTCTGAATGTGGTGATTATGTTGTGGTTATCAATGCTGAAAAAGTAGCTCTGACCGGTAAAAAAATGAGTGATAAAATTTATATCCGTCACTCAGGTTATCCGGGCGGACAGCGCGAACAGACTCCGGTTGAAATTCTGGCCAAATATCCTGAAAGACTGGTTGAAAAAGCAGTGAAAGGTATGTTGCCAAAAAACAGTCTCGGAAGAAAGTTATATACTAACCTGCATGTTGTGATTGGATCGGAGCATAAATATGAAGCTCAGAAACCGAAAGTAGTTGATTTAAATTCGATTAAATAGACAAAATGGAATTAGTAAATACATTAGGACGTAGAAAAACAGCCGTTGCCCGTATTTATCTGAGCGAAGGAAAAGGCAATATCACTGTTAACAAAAGGGATTACAAAGAGTATTTTCCGACTTTGGCATTGCAGTACATTGTAACTCAACCGCTTGCTTTGTTAGAAGTTAAGGAAAAATATGACATCAAAGTAACACTCGAAGGCGGTGGCCCGAAAGGACAGGCTGAAGCATTGCGCTTAGCGATCACCCGCGCTTTAATGGAAGTGGATGCTGAATCGAGAAAAGAATTGAAAACGGCCGGTTTTGTTACCCGTGACCCACGCGAGGTGGAACGTAAAAAACCAGGACGCCCGAAAGCAAGAAAACGCTTCCAGTTCTCAAAACGTTAATATTTTATTATTCACATATGGATCTAAAACCGTTGAGATTTCCGATTCGTCGGGACTACTCAATAGTTGCTTTTAGGACATAAAAAAAAGTAAAAAGATGCCAAGAACAAATTTTCAGGAATTATTAGATGCAGGTGTACATTTTGGTCACCTCAAAAGGAAATGGAATCCGAACATGCAGCCATATATTTTTATGGAGAAAAACGGAATCCACATCATCGATCTTCAAAAAACCATTATTAAAATCGATGAGGCTGCTGCAGCCATCAAACAAATTGCCAAATCAGGCCGTAAAATCCTTTTCGTTGCCACTAAAAAACAGGCAAAAGAATTGGTTGCCGAACTGGTTGGCGCAGTTGGAATGCCATATGTTACCGAGCGCTGGCCCGGTGGTATGTTAACCAATTTCCCTACTATCCGCAAGGCTGTTAAGAAAATGGTTTCCATCGACAAAATGACCAAAGATTCGAGTTGGGATAACCTGTCGAAACGCGAAAAACTTCAGATTTCGCGTCAGCGTGCAAAACTCGAAAAAATGTTAGGCAGTATTGCTGATCTATCGCGCTTGCCCGCAGCTTTGTTTGTGGTTGATGTGATGAAAGAACGTATTTCAGTTCGTGAAGCACAACGCCTCGGTATTCCGGTTTTTGCAATGGTTGATACCAATTCAAATCCTGACGAAGTTGATTTTGTAATTCCGGCCAACGACGATGCTTCTCAGTCAATTAAACTGATTGTGGGTACAATGTGCGATGCAATCCGCGAAGGTCTGAGCGAACGCAAACTCGATAAAGATGCTGTTGAGACTGAAGAGGAAGAAGATGTTCCGGTACAAAGGAAACCGCGGAAAAAAATCAGAAGCCGTGTAGTTGAGGAAGAAGAGGAAGAAATCGACGTTGATGTTGACGCCGATGTTGAAGAATAATTAGGTTATAGTTTTAAACATTATAAAGATATTTGATATGTCGTTTACAACTGCTGATGTAGTTAAATTGCGCAAGGCAACCGGCGCAGGAATGATGGATTGTAAAAACGCCCTTGAAGATGCCAATGGCGATTTCGACAGGGCTGTTGAAATTATCCGCGAAAAAGGCAAACTCGTTGCAGCCAAACGTGCTGACAGAGAAGCTGCTGAAGGTGTGGTTCTTACAAAAATCTCTGCCGATCAAAAAGCCGGCGCACTGGTGGTTTTGAATTGCGAAACCGACTTTGTTGCCAAAAATGAAAACTTTGTGGCTTTTGCCAACAAAATTCTTGATGTGGCACTCGAAAACAACGCTGAAAACCTGGAAGCTTTAAAAGCTTTGAGTTTCGACGGACGTACCATTGAAGCACAGGTTAGCGAACAAACCGGTGTTATCGGCGAAAAAATTGAACTTTCATATTATGGAAAAGTAAATGCCGAAACAGTTGTTGGTTACATTCACCCCGGAAATAAACTGGCTACCCTGGTTGGTTTTAACAAAGCCGGAGTTGATGCTAATGTTTCTAAAGACGTTGCTATGCAGGTAGCTGCAATGGCTCCAGTAGCTGTTGACAAAGACTCTGTATCGCCTGAAGTTGTTGAAAAAGAACTTGCCATTGCCAAAGAAAAATTCCGTCAGGAAGGAAAACCGGAAGCAATGCTCGATAAAATTGCTCAGGGCGCACTGAATAAATTCTTCCAGGAATCTACATTACTTAACCAGGTTTATGTGAAAGATGGTAAAATCACTATCAGAGAATTCCTGTCTCAGAATGATAAAGCACTTACAGTTACTGCATTCGACCGCTATACGCTGAATGTTTAATTGAAAGCTGAAGATAATTTTGAAAGCTACCCGTTGGTTCGGGTAGCTTTTTTTTATCGTTTTCTGAAACCCAGAAATACTGAGAATTGTATTTGCCCGATATCGGAATAGGTGTAAGGCACGGTTGTATCTTCTGTAATTTCTTCCAGCGGAATCGGGTCGATATAAGAAATAAAACCGGGCAGCCACGAAACTTCAAACGAAACTTTTACAGCATTGAATTTTCGGGCGTTGGGCTGAAAACCGGCCACCACTCCGTAGTAAAACATATCAAAAAAGGGTTTCCCGTTTTCATTTACATCCACTGTTAATTTTGGTATTTCTGATGTCAAACCGTAAACCGTTTTGGTACCGGTTGTTTTGGTAATGAGGTGCATTCCGCCAATTCCACCTGCATAAACAAAACCCTCGCTCGGAAAGGCAAATTTGGCCTGGTAAAGCAATTTTACATACCCGTTAATAGTGTGCTGATTCAATTTAAAATCCCTTCCTTCGGTTTTATCACCTTTTAACTCGTGCTCTTTGTAGAAATAATAAGCGATCCCGGGATTTATACTCAATCTTTTTTTAAGCCTTATTTCAACAGGTATTGGTTTTTCCACTGCCAGCATCGGAAACGATTGGAGTGTATGAAAATCGGGGGCAATATTTTCGTCGTTAAATAGAATGTAAGGATAACCAATGCCTGTTTTCAGGAAAGGACTAATTTGTGAAAATGATGAGTATGCAAGAAGCATCAGCAAAAAAAGAAAGATTGGTTTCATACCGGCGATTGGATAAAGTTTGAAATGCAGGTGAATTTACTTTTTTAAACCGGATTTTACAATCCAATCTTTTAAAATCTCTAAAACTGCGCGCGAAATGGTTTGTTTAATACCGGCATATTCAGTAACAGCGCCGGTTTTGCAGGTTTGAAAAAGATAATTGGCACCTGGAATCTCCATGATTTTGAAATTTCTGTTTCCAGCTTCTTTCTGGTCCTTTTCTTTTGCAGGTCTTTTCTTCGTTCAACGAGTACACCGGGCAGGTAAGTTTTGTCAAAACGGGTTACGGATATTAGATTCAAATCGCAATCGTTACTTTTCGTTTTGGTGCTGAGAGTTTCAATTTTCACTTTTTTGATCGTGATTCGCTGCAGAAGGGAATAAATTCTGAAACAAAAAAATTAGTATTGCAAAAAGAGTTTTCTGAAGATTCATTTTTGTATGATTATATTCTGAGCGGTTTAAAAGTACTTTTTAAGATTGAATTCCGGTGAGCGCATTCCCTCTCGCCTCAGGCGAGACGGGGTTAGCGAACAAGACACTAAAAAAGTCCCTGACGGAATCGGATTCCTCGTCAGCTTTGCTGCGAGGAGTTTCAATTGAAACCAAAATGGAAAAAGAATTTTCTGGCTGATGGCAATGGAAGCTGATTCGCATAATATAAAGAAACAACTGGAAATCCTGATTATTGATTACTTCAGGTCGATTTACGATGATTTTCCAAAAGGGAAGCTGAAAGCATCGGAATCACCTGATTTTTTGCTGGATTTCTCACCTAAAAATAAAATCGGAATTGAACTGACGCGATTGTATTTTGATGATTCTTATACCGCGAAAAATGAACTTTCTGACGATGTCAAAAAAGAGATTGTTATCAGCGCACGCGAATTATTTGAAATGTTTTCATCGCTGAAACTCTTTGTAAAAGTCAGTTTTTCAAAACAGAGAAAAATAATTCAGGATAAACAATTGTCGTTGTCGGTTCTTGTTGCAAATGCTGTAAAGGAATCGTTAAAAACCAAAAAAGCCGGATCATTTTTCAGTATCTGTCAAACAACAAATTTGCCTGATGAAATTGATGGAATTTTTATGTCAACGCATCCTGTACTAACCGAATCGGTTTGGGAAGTGGCAGATTCTCCAAAGAAATATTATGAAACGATATTAAAAATCAGGCAATTAATTGCGAAAAAGGAAGAAAAACTTCAACTCTATCAAAAAAAACGGCTGAATCAATATTGGTTGCTCATAACGACTGACAGGTTGAATAACAAACAAAAAGAAACGTTTCATCACATGATTTTCAATACGGGCAATTCACATCAGTTTCAAAAGATATTTTTATTCGACCTTTTAAAAGCTCAGATAATTCAAATATTATAAATTTACGGGCACATTTAAAACTGACAATATGAACAAATTAACTACAACCAATTTTTCAAGAAGAAATTTTATACGTTATTCAGCTTTAACTGCAGCCGGTCTGGGACTTTTAAATGCGAGATCACTGGCTGCTTTTGCTGCACAATCGGGTTTAGCCGACCTCTACAAAAACGATTTTCTGATTGGTACAGCCATCGGATCACGCACACTGATGCAGCCTGATACCGAAATGCTCGATTTGATTGCACGCGAATTTAACCAGGTAACTTCTGAAAATGCCATGAAATGGTCATCGATTCATCCGAAAGAAGATGTCTGGAAGTTTGAGGAAGCCGATAAACTGATGGAATTTGCTGAAAAAAACAAAATGGCGGTTCAGGGGCATGTACTGGTTTGGCACAGCCAGGTTCCGAGAGACATTTTTACAGGGCCGGATGGAAACCCTGCCAGCAAGGAACTGTTGTTGAAGCGGATGGAAAGCCACATTCATACAGTGGTTGACCGTTATAAAGGAAGAATAAGGTCGTGGGATGTTGTGAATGAGTCGATTACTCCGGAAGATGGTTACCGTAAAAGTAAATGGCTCGAAATATGCGGACCCGAGTTTATGGAACGCGCATTTCAGTATGCTCATGAAACCGACCCCAACTGTTTGCTGATTTATAACGACTACAATGAAGAAGATCCGAAACGCCGCGATTTTATTGTGGAAATGGTGAAAGAATACAAGAAAAAAGGAATTCCGATTCATGGAATCGGGTTGCAGGGGCACCTCAACCTCGACTCGCCCGACCTGAAACTCTGGGAGGAAGCTATTATAGCTTATAAATCGGTTGGAATGAAAATTTCGGTTACCGAACTTGATGTCGATGTTTTACCCTACGATTGGGGAAGATCAGCCGAAATATCTACAAACGCAGCCTACAAGGAAACGCTGAATCCATACAAAGATGGACTGCCCAAAGAAATTGAAGATAAGCTTACAAAAAGGTATGAAGATATTTTCAAAATTCTGCTGAAACATAAAGATGCAGTTGACCGTGTAACTTTCTGGGGAACCAGTGACGACCAGTCGTGGAAAAACAATTTCCCAATGCGCGGACGTACCAATTACCCTCTTTTGTTTGATCGCCAGCGCAAACCCAAAAACGCCTATTTTGCGGTTGCCGCGTTGAAGAAATAAAAAGCAAAAAGTTTTGCCCTGCAATCTCTGAATGAGAGTAAAAGGCAAAAAACTTTGGAAATAAAATACAGGCAAAGCCTCTTCCCTGATTTTTGGGAGGGGGCTTTTCTTTTCTGCAAATCAGGTACCAGTACCTGCAAATATCAAATCAAACAAAAAGCGCGTTGGCACGTCATATTTGTATTGAAATAAAATCTGCAAAATGAACGGATTATTTGATATAAACGGGAAAGTGGCTGTGGTTACCGGAGGTTCGGGTACACTGGGTGGAAGTATTTCTAAATACCTGGCATCCAGTGGTGTTAAAGTGGCAGTGATTGGCCGCACTCAGGAAAACGTGGATCTGCGGCTGAGCAAACTACTGGAAGCAGGTGGCGAGGGAATCGGGTTGGTATGCGATGTTCTGAGCATGGAAGACCTGAAAAATGCCCGCAATTTAATCATGGAAAAATGGGGGCGCATTGATATTCTGGTTAACACAGCCGGCGGAAACCTGCCGGGTGCCACCCTCACAACAGAACAAACGGTTTTCGATATGAAAATCAAGGATTTTAACGAGGTGACCGACCTTAACCTGAACGGAACAGTTTATCCATGCCTTGTTTTTGGCGAAGCAATGGCCGACCAGAAAAACGGGTCGATCATCAACATTTCGAGCATGGCAACCATGGCTTCGATTACCCGCGTGCCCGGCTATTCGGTAGCCAAAGCGGGTGTAGAGATTTTTACAAAATGGCTGGCGATGGAAATGGCGACCAAATTCAGCGAAAAAGTGCGGGTAAACGCCATCGCACCGGGATTTTTTATCAGTACCCAAAACGAAAAGGTACTGATTAATCCGGATGGCTCTTACACCGAACGCAGTCAGAAAGTTATTGCCAAAACACCGATGGGCAGGTTTGGCGATATTACGGAACTGAATGGAACTGTGCATTTTCTGTGTTCCGAAGCCGCCAGTTTTGTCACCGGAACCATCATTCCCGTCGATGGCGGATTTAGTTCGTTCAGCGGAGTTTAAAACCAGACTGAAATTTTATTGTATGTAGTAATATTCACCGCAAAGTCCGCAAAGAAAAACCGCAAAGTTCGCAATGATTGATTTTTTCCTTTGCGCTCTCCGCGTATACTTTGCGCTCTTTGCGTTAAAAATATATGTTTAACTATCTGAAATTCTTTGTTCTCGTACTATAAATGGAAACAAAACTGATAAAATCATGGCGCTGGTTTGGTGAGAAAGACCCGGTTCAGCTGGAATGGCTGAAACAAATGGGTGTTGAGGAAGTGGTTACAGCGCTGCATCAAATCCCGAACGGCGAGGTGTGGACGATTGAGGAAATTAAAAAGGTACAAATCAAAATTAAAAATGCAGGCTTGGGTTGGAGTGTGGTGGAAAGTTTGCCGGTTACCGAAGCTATAAAAACCGCCTCGCCATTGCGCGAAAAACACATTAATAATTACAAAACTTCGCTCCTGAATCTGGCTGAAAGTGGCATCAAAACCGTGGTTTACAATTTCATGCCTGTGCTCGACTGGGCACGCACCAACCTGCATTTTCGGCTCGAAAACGGTGGCGAATCGATGTTGTTTGATTACCCCACATTTGCTGCTTTTGATATTTTTATCCTGAAACGGCCCGGCGCAGCGGCTGATTATTCTCCGGAGATGGTTGCCAAATCCGAAGCCGTTTTTCATTCGATGACCGAAAAAGAGGCTGAAACGCTGGCGCACAACATTATTGTGGTAACGCAGGGTTTTATTGATGGAGTGATTGACCCGACCATTGCTGATTACAAACGTGCATTTCTCGACCATCTCGACCGCTATAAAAACATTGGCCGCGATGAATTGCGCACCAATCTTGCTTATTTCTTAAACGAAGTAATACCGGTTGCCAAAGAAGCCGGCATTAACCTGGCTATTCACCCCGACGACCCGCCATTTCCTGTGCTCGGATTACCGCGAATTTTCAGCACTGTCGAAGATATGGAATGGTTGCAGCAAACCTGCCCGGCACTCAACAACGGCATTGCTTTTTGCGCCGGATCTTTTTCTGCCCGTAAAGACAACGACCTTATTGAAATGGCAAAAAAATACGGTCACCGGTTTCATTTTGTGCATTTACGCAATACCCTGGTTTTAGATGATGGCAGTTTTTATGAATCAGGCCACATCGATGGCGGCGTTAACATGGCAAAACTGATGGAAACATTGATTGACGAAATGCAGAATCGCAAAACGACTGGCCGCGCTGATTTTCGCATTCCCATGCGTCCCGACCACGGTATAAAAATCGCTGATGATTTTGGACTGAACGGAAATCCCGGCTACCCGATGATTGGCCGTCTGAAAGGCTTGGCCGAAATAGCCGGTTTGGAAGAAGCGATTTTGCAATTGAGAAAATAGTTTTTAAGTGGGGTGTGGCGGTTTATAACCGCCTTCTTTTTGATTTTTAATTATCATAGCTCCCGGCTCGCCTTGTTTATAAAGACGCTTTTAAAAAGTAACCCCCAAAATGTTATGTTATAAAACATTTTATTGAAAATAGCTTTTAACTAACATTAAATCAGTGCTTTGTAAAAAAAAAACTAATTTATTCAAAATTTTAACACTTGTTTTGAAAAGTTTTTTGTTTAAATTGGCCTTGAATAAACCCCTGACTTCGCACCCCGAAGCAGGAAAACAACCAAAAGATGAAACAAATAACATTAACCGGCAAAAACAAATTTGTTTGGTAAGCCTCCCCGGGGTTTACGCACGCTAATTTGTTCCCGGCCCGGGGAGGCAGGCAGGCTTAGCAAAGCCTATTACGAAGTTAACAGGTTTTGGTAAAAACTACCATCATGGGACGACTTTTAAAAATTTATTAGAGTAAAAGTTTAATCGACGAAATAGTTTATTCACAAATTTATATCCTATACTATGAAAAAAATTATTGGTATTGTATTATTGCTGCTATTTTTGGTTAGCAACAACTCATGTCAGCAAGAAATTTTAATTACAGATGAAAATGCAAATCAATCAAATAAGCTAAAAAGTTTATTGATAAATGAGTTTCAAGAATCGGATTACGATCAAAATATTCAAAAAATGGCCATCGCTTTAGCAAAATCCTTAAAAAACAATGATCTTCGAAAGGCAATAAAAGAAGAAGCAATGTTAAAATGTACCGGCGACTATGACATTATTTGGAAAAAATTTAAGTCCAGAACAATAAAAACCGATAGAGGTGAAATAGAATTGGTTGAGCTTCTCATTGATAATTTGTATATAAGTAATACAGAAAATAATATAAAGGAAAAATTAGTAAATTTTAGTGATACCAATAAGGCACTGCAAATTGCAGTTCCAATTCATTGCGAAGATTGGAATACTGACAATTACATTCCATTGGTTACGTACTTACCATTTTCTTATGATGAACATAAAGTAAAAAAAGTTACTGCTTATGATTCTGAAGGAAATATTCATCAGTTAAGTGTTGATAACGAGCCTACAAACCCTGTCATCGTTATTAGTCGTTCAGAAAGGTTGGATGCAAATGGTGATTTGAAAAATTCAACACCAGAGTTAATGACAATAAATCCTAACTTAAATAACCAATTTGGTGCAACCTTAAAAAGTGCGCCTGTTGGACCAACGAGCCTCACACTTACACACGGTACGGCAAATTCAGTAATTTTAGAATGGTCGGATGTAGCAAATGAGACATCATATGAAATTTGGAGAATGCATCAACCACCTGAAACTCAATTTTGGTTATTTGCAACAACAACTCAAAATGACAATAATTATATTAATATTCCGATACAAGAAGGTGCAAAAGTATGGTATAAAGTTAGAGCTGTAAATATCGACGGATATTCATCATGGTCCCCTATAATGGCAACAACTGTTTCATCACGAAATGACAATGATTGGCTAAAAATTAAACGAATGAAATTTTCTAGTTCGGCTCTTTCTGCGGTTGAAAAATGGTTATCAGGAGCTCCAGAAATTAGGTTAAGAGTTGTAAAAGGATCAGAATCAGGCGCATTAACTTGTTATACATCTGGTGTTTTGGAGCCTGGGAGAAGAAATGATATCGAAAATGCATGGTGGAATCGGGAAGTATCTATTTTTCAATGGAATACAAGTTCGTATGGAACAGTTTTTACATTTGATTGGCGTGAGGAAGACTGGGACGATAATGTTACATTTACAATAGATGGTAGTTATGAGGATAAATCGGATGGAGGTTCCATTAAATATGGAGGTAGCGTTACTATTTCTAATAACAGCGGAGCAGATATAATAGGCAATACGCCGGTCTTGTGGTGGCACAACAAAGATCAAATTTATAATTTGTCAGGTTTTGAATGGCAGTTTGTTAATTAGAAAAATGAATAAAAGATTAATTACAATACTTGCACTTATTTTATTTTGTTCCGTTGTTAATGGACAGAATAGATACAGTTTAAGAACAAATGCCGGAATTGCCAGCGGAAGATATTTAGTTGACGGATATTATTTTTCATTTGACATTGGTATTCCGTTGTTCAAAGCGATTGAAATAGCCCCAACATTTAGCAATGCTTCTATGTTGCAAACTAGAACTATTTCATATGAATGGGATAAAACCTTTGGATTTTTCAAAAACAATAATCCTGAAGTAAAACCGGATTCTGAGCGAGAATCTACTGAAAATTTAAGTTCATTAAGTTTGCTTCTTAACTTAAAGCCTTTTGAGTTAATGAAGAAAGAGAAATTAAAAAGGCATGAGTTAATTTTAGGGGTAGGGATTTCTTACAACAGTTATACAATAATTGAAGAAGCTTATCAAATAAATGGGAATGATTACGAACTTAGCTGGATTAGTGTATTCTCAAATAAGAAGTTCGAACCCTATTATGGTAAACTAAACTATAATTATCTGTTTAGGGAGAATCTATTTTTTGGCATTGTAGCGGGAATAAACGGTTTTGACGGAGAAGCTATACTACAGGTGGGATTACAGTTTGGGGTGAAATTATAGCACTATCTCACAAACGGTGTAAACAAAAAATACCAGGGGTACTCCCGGTATTTTTTGTTTAATTTTAATACTTTACACAGTGCTGAAGAAAGAAGATTTATTAAGTGATGATTTTCTGAAGCAGTTCAAATCAGGAGTAGAACTCAACGATTTTTTGAAACAGATTCAGAAAAGGGGTATTGGAAAAGATGCTTGAAGGTGAACTTGACTGTCATTTAGGCTTTGACAAACATCAAAAATCTGATAAAACCAATGCCCGCAATGGTTTTACCGAAAAGACAGTTAGAACCTCCCTTGGAGAGAGCAGAATCCAGGTTCCCCGCGACCGTGATTCCTCCTTCAACCCAATGATTGGTCATCTGAAAGGCTTGGCCGAAATTGCCGGGCTGGAAGAAGCGATTTTGCAATTGAGAAAATAGTTTTTAAGTGGGGTGTGGCGGTTTATAACCGCCTTCTTTTTGATTTTTAATTATCATAGCTCCCGGCTCGCCTTGTTTATAAAGACGCTTTTAAAAAGTAACCCCCAAAATGTTATGTTATAAAACATTTTATTGAAAATAGCTTTTAACTAACATTAAATCAGTGCTTTGTAAAAAAAAAACTAATTTATTCAAAATTTTAACACTTGTTTTGAAAAGTTTTTTGTTTAAATTGGCCTTGAATAAACCCCTGACTTCGCACCCCGAAGCAGGAAAACAACCAAAAGATGAAACAAATAACATTAACCGGCAAAAACAAGTTGATTGGGTAAGCCTCCCCGGGGTTTACGCACGCTAATTTGTTCCCGGCCCGGTGAGGCAGGCTTCGTAAAGCCCATTGCGAAGTTAACAGGTTTTAGTAAAAACTATCATCAGGGGACGCACTTTTGCAAATTAGCAGGTGTAAAAGTGGGGTATTGCTAAAACTTTAATATTAACACAATGAATATAAAAATAAAATTCATATGCATATTGTTGTTTGCAATTGTCTCTTGTAGTAAGGATGACGCATTGCTTGAACCACAGTCATTGCTAAAATCAGCTGAAAAAGCAGATATTTATGTTGAAAGCGGAATCTTAAACATTAAAAATGAAAGTGTATTTTGGAAGCTTGTTGAATTAAATTCCAAAAGGACTCTTGATGAATTAAAAAGTTGGCAAGATTCTTTAGGTTTTGAAAGTTTCTATTCTGTTTATGAATCGATTTTCTCTGAATATGAGAAAATTGTTGAAGGTAAAAATCCGATTCTGGAACTTGAACAGTTTAGAAGTGATTACAAGGATTTTATTATAATGGCAACGGGAACTTATGATGGATTACCCGATTATTCAATAAAACCTGTAATTGACATGCTTTACGCTTCCGTTGCCAATGCAAATGGGTTGGTGAAAATAGACGGAAAACTAATTGATGCAAAAAGTATTTCCAGATTAAAATCTGTTGATAGTTGTTATAAATCAACGAGTACCAGAAGAATGTGGATTGATATTAACAGGTTTACAAATGGGAATATTGCAAATGCATATGTAACACATCAAAAAAAGGTATTATTTGCCTGGGTTTCTTATAAAACACAGTACTTCTGGGAGCTTGAAAACCCTCCTCTAGGATATTGGTATACTTACGAAGATGTTTCTTCAGGATATACCATTGTTATGCCTGTTGGAGGAACGGTTTATCTGAGAATGTGGAACAGAGGAGTTGGAGAAGAAAACTCATGCACTTTTATCAATTGATAAAAAAGGGAAAAGCATTCCTGTAAATTTAACACTAAAAAGATGATTTGTGGTTGTACTTATTTCAAAAGAAAATCAACTAATTAAATAGATAGTCAGGCTGTTTTAATTTTAACAGCCTGACTTCATCAGAAAGATGTATCATAAAGTATTTTAACAATTATATTTTAAAAGATAAATAATTGAAGAAATGAAAACAATTTTTAAAACATTGATAGTAGTAATTCTTATTTCCCTTTTCAGTATTCAAATTTTTGCCCAACCCGCAAAAGGAATAAAAATTGGGGCAAACTATACTATTTACAAGGACTTGAACGGTGTTGAATATTCTCCGAAACCTGGTTTTCAGTTCGGGTATGCCTGGAGTACCAAACTAAATGAAAGCCTTGCATTGTCGATAGAAGGATTATTTACACAAAAATCATCCAAAGTGAAATATGTGAATGAGGATTATTTGGTAAATATTGATGAAAAACGAAATGCGGGCTACATTTCTTTGCCCTTAGGATTGAATTATTGTCTTTCCAAAGCTTATTTAGGCGGCGGATACCAGTTCGGGTATTTATTGACTGGAAACCTTCCTGTAAACGAGTTCGACCATGCTCTTTTTCTACAGGCCGGATATAAAATTCGCTTCATGGATATTGTTCTGAAATATACGGGCTCAATTAACAAAGAGGTTGGCGGTACATTAGTCGGCGGTGGTAATTATAACGGCACGGGAAGTAGTACTAATCAACAAGCCACTACATATACCCCGAAAGCAAATACATTTGAATTTACTCTGATATTCAATTTAGGCTCAAAATAGTTTTATTAATGGAAAATGGTCTCTGTTTGTCAAAAAGACTTTTTCTTTTACTTTACATTTCAATACTTTTTGGTTCTGGTTGTGTTTCAGATTACGATGATGAAATACTTAGTTCAAAGCCTCTTCCTGTATTGAACGGAATTTTGTATGCCGATTCAATATTGGCTTTAAACCTTACCTTGTCAAACCATCCGCAGGAAAAGGAATTTAATCCCATTTCCGGAGCTACATTTATCTTGAAAAAGAATGGATTGCTCATTTCATCCAATTACAGTTTCACCAGCGATGGAACTTATTTTTTCAACGACACATGTTTAAATGGCGATAAATTTGAAATTGAGGTTCAGTTTCAAGGATATCCCAAATTAACCTCTCAAACGGTAATTCCATATAAACCAACAATTTCGATTGAGCAAAAAAAAGGAGAAAACAATCAGAGACCTGCTGAAGTTTTCAATTTGAATGTAACCAATATCAGTAAAGAAATTAATGCTCTTTATGTTTTCCTTTTCATTCAGGAAACAGATTACAGTGGAATATCGGATTGGGCGCAGCGGAGTATTTATTGTGATTCGCCATTTGCTGATTCTTTCAACAGGTTTTATGATTTGTGGGCTCCGGAAGGTTTTTCTTATGAACATGAATCTTTTGTGCGGTTTCCTGCTGAAAACCTGGTTGATGGAAGTTTGCATACCCAGCTCGCTTTTTTTGGAGAAAATGAAACCATCCGGTTTTATGTGATTGCTGCTACCAAAGAATACGACCTTTATTATAAAGGAGGTTATTTACAACGCTCTTTTAATCCCGAGGTAAATCTGCCATTTACTTATCAACCTATCTTTCTGCCAACCAATATTTCAGGAGGAGCAGGAATTTTTGCAGGGATTGCCCTTAGTTTATTCGAGTTTAAAGGGGATAAGTAAATTCAAGTTATGCAAACCCGATTGTATATTTTGCTTTTTTGTGTGTTGGTCGATCTGGCGGCAACAGCACAAAATACAGTAAAAGTGTTTGGGGTTGTCAGCGATTCTGAAACGGCTGAATTACTGCAATCGGCAACACTTAAAATTACAACTGGTACACAGATTGGCGCAATTTCAAATGTTTATGGATATTATTCATTAAACATTCCACAAAACGAACCAACTGAAATTCAGGTGTCATTTGTCGGCTACAAGACCCAAAAATTCCTATTGAAGCAAAGTGTTGATACTTTGATTAATATTCTGATGGTTCCGGGAATTGAACTTGATGAATACACTGTTTCGGCGAACAAAAATACTTATAGCAGTAAAACTCAAATCGGACAGTTGGCCTTAACAGGTGAAGCAATAAAATGGGCTCCTTCATTGGCAGGAGAAAGCAATATAATGTCGGTTTTAAAAACACTTCCTGGCGTGAGTGCCGGAAAGGAAGGTAGTTCCGAACTTTTTGTGAGGGGTGGTTCATACGACCAAAATCAGATATTACTCGATAAATCACCGGTTTACAACCTGAACCATGCATTTGGTTTATTATCTGTTTTTAACAGTTCCGCAATAAAGAATGTTACTCTGTTCAAAGAAGGTATTCCTTCTGAATTCGGAGGAAGACTCTCGTCGGTTTTAGATGTCTCCGTGAAAGAAGGTAACCGGAAGAATTACACAGGTGATTTCACTGTTAGTACTGTTGCTGCAACTGCAACAGCCGAAGGTCCCATTGTTAAAGACAAGGCTTCGTTTCTGATTTCAGCAAGGCGCAGTTGGCCCGATATTTTGGTAACAGGTATTACCGCAGGCAATCAAAACGACATGGTAATTGGGTACTATTTTATGGATATCAATGCAAAAACAAACTTTTCTGTTGGAGAGAAGCATCATTTTTATATCAGTTACTACACAGGTCAGGACAAGTTATTTGCAAAAAGCGAAACTGCCGGACAAAAAAGTAAAATGGAACAGGGATGGGGAAACAATATCGCTTCTGTGCGGTATCAGTCTGTTTCGGAAAAAGGAGCTTTCAATGATGTCGTGTTGTATTACAGTTCGTTCAATGAATTGGACTCTTATGGAATAAATACAACTGAAAGAACAGCAAAACAGCAAAACAAGTCGGAATTGAATGAGTTTGGTTTTAAAGCCAGCAGGGAATTTAGCATCGTGAATTATTTCAAATTTAAGTTTGGCACGGATGGTTTATTGCGTTCAATTCAGCCACCGTATAAAGTTTCGGAGGAAAACGGGAATAGCAGTGAGATTAAGAACGCTGAACCTGTACATCAAAAAGAACTGGCTGTTTTTGCATCTGCTGAGTATACAACCAACAGGTTTGACATTGTTTTTGGTTTACGAACAAGCATGTTTGGAGAACAATTGTCGGGTTATTTTTCCTTAGAACCCCGCCTTTCAGTTTATTATCATTTGTCAAATACTTTTTCGCTCAAGGCTGGTGCCATGCGTAATACACAATCTGTTTATGCCATGCCAAAAAGCGTGCAGGGAATGCCCGGTTATACATGGCTGCCAACAACCGGTCATCTTAAGCCTCAGTCATCATGGCAAACTTCAGTGGGTGTAAACTGGCAAAAACGAAAAATAAATTTTGATGCAGAAGTTTATTATAAGTGGATGGAAAATATTGTCGGAAACTATTTGTACCCATCAAATCTCTATCAATCAACACAGTGGTACGATATTATTGACCAGGGAACCGGGCGGGCTTACGGACTCGATTTCTTGGTGCAATACAATGCCAATGATTTTCAGACAAATGTAAAATATGCTTTGAGTAAATCAGAACATTCATTTCCCACGGTATTAAATGGATTATGGATACCTTCAAATTATGATATCCGACACGATTTTTCACTGGATGGGTCTTGGACAATTCAGAAAAATGAACAGAAAAGGAAATGGTTCACTGGGAATTTTGCGTTGCATTCCGGAATACCAATTTCTTTGCCAACACAATCAATACAGAGCATGAATCCTATTCTTAATGAGGAAAACTATCCTTTTGATTTTTCTTATCTCGATTATTATAGCCAGCCAAATAATGCAAGGTTAAAACTTTATCACCGCCTTGATTTTGGATTTCACATGCAGAAAAAACTTTCAAGAGGGCACAGAACCTGGTCAGTTGGAGTGATAAATGTTTACAACAGGCAAAATCCATACAGCATTTATAAAGATAACAACGGAAACTTTAAGCAAGTTGTTATGTTTCCAATCATGCCTTTTGCTTCTTTTAAAAGAAGCTTTTAGAAACATGAAAGTTCTTTGCAATACTTAAAACACCGTTAAGCAAAAGCAGAGGATTCAATTTTGCGATTGTTAAAAGAGAAGGCGAAGCTGGTTTACTATTTGTGTTTTAGTTTGTAGAAAAATAAACTGTTGTCTTACATTTGTTAGGCAAAATATAGTTTGTAAAAAGGCACATCAACTTTTGGTCGTCTGAAATTACCGGATTGGAAGAAGCAATTTTGCAATTGAGAAAATAAGTAATACTCAGAATATGAAAGAAATCCATCTTTTTATCGCCACCTCACTCGATGGTTTTATTGCCCGCGAAGATGGTTCACTGGACTGGCTTGTCAATATTCCCAACCCTTCACAAACCGACCACGGGTACAACGAAATGATTGCGAATACCGATGTAATTGTGATGGGCCGCAAAACTTACAATGAAATTCTGGGCTTTGGCATTGAATGGCCATACGAAAACTGCAATACTTATGTGGTAACCGGCAACCCGGATTTTTTTCCTTCAACAGCCAACACGTTCGTTTTGTATAAAATAGATGCCGGAACCATTCAGTTTTTGAAAAACCAGAGCAGCAAAAATATCTGGCTGGCAGGTGGCGGCAGTCTTGTTACACAATTTCTGAACCTCGGCGCCATTGACGAAATGACAATTTCAATTGTCCCCCTGATTTTGGGCAAGGGCATCCGGCTGTTTCCTGATGAATCTGTAGAGACACAATTTGAAACTATCAAAACAGAGCTTTTTGATACAGGAATTGTCAACCTGGTTTACCGGAAAAAATCTGAAATATAATCCGGGACTAATGTCCCGGATTGATTGCGTTGACTAACCCCGGGCTTAAGCCCGCGGTTAGTGATTTCTGTTCTTTATAAGGGCTTTAGCCCAAAATAAACTTTGTTCAGACTTGCTCATTAATAATTTTTCAAACTATTTTAGTTGAAAATTTATCGACCTATGCCACTGAAAAAAGCGCTGTTATTGGTTTTTTCCCTTTTTATTGTGATTGCAGGTTTCAGCCAGATTACCCAGGTTGATGTGGATGCAAAAAACGGACTTACCATTAAAACCATCAGGACAACTGAAAAATCAATTAACCCCGGAATCCCGGTTGTGTCATTCAAAGTCGGCGATCAGCTTTATTTTTCAAACCAGAAAGAATCTTTTGAAAATAAGTTTCAGCTTGAAATCAATCAACCCGAAATCAAAAACGGTGGCTGGCACGCACAGGTTGTTTTTACCAATATTTCAAAAGACACACTGATACTTCACAACGTTGTTCCGTTTGGCGAGAATCAGGAGCGGGTTTACATCACCGGTTTGGGCGACCACTATCTTTCACGCGCGCACCTTTTTCGCCCGGGTTTCAGTCCGGTAAATGTGATCCTGCCTGACAATTCCTGGGAACTGGGTTATTCAGAACTCGGTTTGGGAGAAACTAAAATCGCAGCGCTTACCCGTCGTGCAAGCTGGGAAAATGCCACCCGCCGCCGGTTCGAAACCCTTGTTTTTCCGGGTGGAAAAGTAACTTACAACATCTGGCTCGAAAGTTTTTCAGGTGACTGGCAGGAAGGATTGCGAAAGATTTTTCAGGAGAAAATGCTGTTTGATGTGGAGCAATTCGACAACACGCTGTTTGAGCGCGATGACTTGAAATGGGTGCGCCACACCTTTCTCTGTCAGTTGATGATGGGCTGGGACCACCAGGTTTATGACATCGAAAAAGGCAGATACACTTTGGGTGATTTTATAGCTTTCAACAATAAAGTTTTGGGTGGTGCCGAGATTTATGGTTTGTGGCCCACCTGGCCCGCACTTGGCATGGACCAGCGCAACCAGTGGGACATGTACCGCAGCATGCCCGGCGGAATGACGGCAGTTAAAGGATTGGCAGATTTATGCCACCGGAACAAATCGCATTTCTACATCGCTTTTAAACCCTGGGATACCGCTACCCGCAAGGAAGATCCGTACGAAGCGCTGGCCGAATCCATCAAAGAAACCGATGCCGATGGCGTGGTTTTGGATTGTTCCGGCGCATCGACAGAACAGTTGCAAAAAGCCGGCGATAACGGTGGTAATGGCGTGGTGATGTTCAGTGAGGGAATGGCGGTTCCGAAAGATATGCAGGGAATTGTAAGTGGTCGTGTTCACAATGCTTTGTACTACTGCCCCATGCTGAATCTCAACAAACTGATAAAACCCGAATTTGCCATTTTCAGGGTGGTGGAAGTAGGGAAGGAGCGCATCAAACGCGAATATTCACTGTCGCTGTTTAACGGCTATGGCACCGAAAACAACCTGTTTTCTCCCGGTCGGCCTTACTGGCTGGATGAACAGTGGAAATACCTGGCAAGGATTTTAATGATTCAGCGTGAAAATGCAGGGAATTTTACACAACAAAACTGGATTCCGATGCTAAAAACCGCTGCCGACAGCATTTTTGTAAACTACTGGCCCGCTGAAAACAAATCAGTTTACACCATTTTCAGCCTGGTTCCGCAAGGATTTAACAAGCCACTTTTTGAAGTTCAGCCAAAACAGGATTTTCATTTTGTCGATTTGTGGAACCATGAACCGGTGCAACTAGACACCATCGAAAACAAAATCTTTGCGGTTGCTGACATCGAATCTTTTTCAGAAAAATACCTGGGAACCAACAACGAAAGTGCTGTGGGAGCCATTGCTGAATTCCCGGAGTTGCTGAAAGTAGAATTCAATCTCCCCAACGATGAGCTGACTTTCTCAGCAACAAAAGGCGACAGTATTAAAATTTATGCCGGAATGCCCGGTTATGAAGGGAAATGGAAGACTTATCCGGTTCAGAAACAGACAATCAGGTTAATCAAAGAGTTTGGCCACGAAGAGGGAAAATTTGTGGTGCAGCTTTTTGAAAAAGGCGAACTGGCCGATGAACGGATTATTTCTTTTCCACCGGCTTCGGCACGATTAATCAGCAAAAAAGTTCAGACTGAAAAAAAGGCAAAAGCGCCTGCCGGAATGGTGAAAATTCCTGCCGGAAAGTTTAAAATGGAAGTGGAATTCGGAGATTATTTTATTCCGTATGCCGAAGTTTTGGAGAAGGAAACCGTTGAAATGCCATCGTTTTATATGGATAAATTTCCGGTTACCAATTCCGATTTCCTTGTTTTCCTTCAAAAATCAGGTTACAAACCAACCGACACCGAAAACTTTCTTAAACACTGGGAAAACGGCAAACCCAAACCGGGCGACGAAAACAAACCTGTGGTTTTTGTGAGTTATGAAGATGCGCAGGCTTTTGCAAAATGGGCCGGAAAACGTTTGCCCAACGAAGCCGAATAGCAATATGCCGCACAAACCGAAAAACTCCACGAGTGGCCATGGGGCGAAAAAGCGCATATTGTGGCTGAAAAAGAGGAAATCACAGGTACACTGACCGTGGAAAAATTAACAGGAATTGACTCCACACTTTGCAACCCCGGAAACGGAATCTTGGATATTGCCGGAAGTTATCCGAAAGGCGAAAATCCTTTTGGGTTGCAGGATTTGGTGGGTTCTGTTTGGCAAATCACAAACGATGTTTATGACAATTGTACTTATTCGTTTGTGATGCTGAAAGGCGGGAGTTATTACAAACCCGAAGACAGCTGGTGGTATGTGCAGGGTGGCCCGAAAAACCTGCGCTGGCGGCAAATGCTGCTGCGTGTTTCGCCGGGTTTTGAACGCAAAGCCACTGTGGGTTTCAGGTGCGTGGCAGATGCTGGTGATTGATTAAAATAAATACTGTTGCACCATTTCTAACCGAACGTGATTTTACGAATTGCATAAACTTTTCGGAATAAAATGAAAATTGTATATTAGGAACATAATGTTTCACAGTAACCTTTAAATAAATTTTCTATGAGAACGTATGTCGTTGTGATGGTTGTTTTAATACTTGTATTTTTGGCTTTTGGAGTTTATGCAGCCAGAAATAACTATGGTTTTATTGCCCTTTTTGCAGGGATATTCACTGGTAAACTTTCGACCAGTTTTTTTGCTGAACTCAAAAGGGGGAATAGTGCAAAGGATTAAAAACTGCAAAATCTTTTAAACTGATAAGGTTTTTGTCATTCACAGAGCAGGCAACCAGTTGCTGTATTTCTGTTTTAAATAAAGGCGCTACTTTGTTAAAATTCAATTTCCCATCTTTAGGATTCTCGCTGTATTTTGCTTCAATTAGAAAAGTTTGGCCTTCTTTCTCAACAATAAAATCAATTTCAACGCCATTTTGGTCACGATAAAAAAACAGGTCTTTTCCACAAACAAAACCAGATTTCAGTAATTCGGTAAAAACAAAGTTTTCCCAGATTTTTCCCAAATGTGGAGAGTTTTCAAGCAGTTGTAAAGAATGAATATTTAATAAAGCAGCAACAAGTCCATTGTCGCATAAGAAAAGTTTAGGTGTTTTTATCAATCGCTTTCCAAGGTTTTGATAAAATGGAGGCACCAGATAAACAAGCCCTGAAGTTTCAAGCAAATTCACCCACGATTTGATGGTATTCCCGGAAACACCCGTGTCTTTTGAAATTTCGGTAAAATTGATTAGCTGCCCGGTTCGCAAAGCCAAATGGGTCAGAAACCGGCGAAAGTCTCTTAAATTACTCACATTCAGCATTTGTTTCAAATCCCGTTCAAGATAGGTTTGTATGTAATCCTCAAAAAATGAAGGAGCATCCAGATTCTCTGCCCATATTTCAGGAAATCCACCTTTCCATAAATAGTTTTTTTGACCGGGTTCTATCCCTGCGCGATTCAGTTCTGAAGCACTCAACGTGAATAAATTTAAAATTCTGATCCGTCCGGCCAGCGATTCGGTAATTCCCTGCATGAGATTAAATTGCTGGCTTCCGGTTAAAATCCATTTTCCTTTTAAATTTCTTTCAGCATCAATTCTGATTTTTATCTCCCTGAATAGTGAAGGAGCATATTGAATTTCATCAATAATTACCTGTTTTTCAAATCTTTTAAGAAATTCTGCGGGATTTGTTTCAGCTTCTTCTGCCAGTAAAACCTTGTCTAGCGTAACATAGTCAGCTTCAGGAAAAAGCTTTTGTAACAACGAACTTTTACCAGATTGTCTGACACCCGTTAGCAATAGAGCCGGTCTTGTTTTTACTGCTTCCAGTATCTTTTTATAATTGTTTCTTTCAATCCACATGGAGCAAAAATTTTTTCAAATTTAAGATAATCTGAAATACGATTGCGGATTATATTAAATATTATTTCAGATTATCTTAAGTTTTGTTGAAACAAATGCTGGCAAACGCATAACTCCGCTAAAATTTGAATTATCAGTTCTGATTTTTTAATTCAATGTATAAGAAAATTGCTTCTTTTTCATACTCAATGCCCGTTTCAGTCTGAAAGAAAATTGGCCGAAATAAAATTCATCTAAATTGCTGCCGCTTAAAAACAGACAAAATTTAATCAGAAAAGCATGTCAAATAATTTAATTGAACGCACCCCCTCGGCATATGAATATCCGCTTTTAATCAAACAACTTTTCCAGGCACCACTTGTAAATAATCCTGATCAGGAAATAGTTTATCGTGACCAGGTAACCATTTCATACCGCCAATGGAAAGAACGTGTAAACAGATTGGCCGCGGCGTTAACAGCAATCGGCGTAAAACGTGGCGACACGGTGGCAGTGATGGAATGGGACTCGCATCGTTATCTCGAAATGTATTATGCCATCCCGATGCTGGGCGTTGTTTTGCACACGATCAATGTACGGCTTTCGCCCGAGCAGATGGTTTATACCATCGAACATGCTGAAGATGACGTAATTATTTGTCATGCTGATTTTTTGCCGCTGTTGGACGCTATCAGGGGCAGAATTTCCGACGGAAGAAAATTTATTCTGATTAACGAAACAGGTGAACCTGTCAATCATAAAATTCAGTTTGAAGGCGAGTATGAAGAAATGTTGGCAACTGCTTCTCCCGAATTCGATTTTCCTGAATTTGATGAAAACACCCGCGCCACCACATTTTATACCACCGGAACCACCGGCTTGCCGAAAGGTGTTTATTTTTCGCACCGGCAACTGGTTTTGCATACACTTACTTCGGTAACCGCACTTGCATCACCGGCAACCCAGGGCCGTTTGCACCGCGATTCGGTTTATATGCCGCTTACACCCATGTTTCATGTCCATGCCTGGGGAATTCCCTACATGGCAACTTACCTGGGGATTAAACAGGTTTACCCGGGAAAATATGTGCCGGCTATTTTGCTGAGCCTGCTCATAAAACACAAAGTTACATTCAGTCATTGCGTGCCAACCATTCTGAATATGTTGCTGAAAGCGCCCGAAGCTGCGCAGTTCGATTTATCAAACTGGACAGTCATCATTGGAGGGGCTGCCCTGCCAAAAGCTATTGCTGGCGAAGCGCTCAAACGAGGCATTGATGTTTTTGGAGGGTACGGTTTGTCTGAGACCTGTCCGGTTCTGGCAATTTCACATCTTACGAAAGAAGAACTTGAATTGCCGCTGGAAGAGCAGGTTGATTCGCGTTGCCGCACCGGTAAACCCATCGGGATGGTACAAATCAGGGTGGTGGATGAAGACGGGAAAGATGTGCCAAATGACGACAAAACTCCTGGCGAGATTGTCGTAAGAGCACCATATCTCACACAAGGTTACCTGAAAGACCATGTGCATTCTGAGAAACTCTGGGCGGGTGGCTGGATGCATACTAACGATGTGGCCTGTGTGGACAAAAACGGCAGCATCCGAATTACCGACCGAACAAAAGATGTGATTAAAGTGGGCGGTGAGTGGATCAGTTCGCTCGAAATGGAGGATGTGATCGGCAAACACGATGGCGTTGCTGAAGTAGCTGTGATTGGCCAGCCTGATATAAATTGGGGAGAAGTTCCGCTGGCAGTTGTGGCGGCAAAAGAAAATGCGCAGTTCGATGATCGCGAAATTCTTGAAATCGTAAAATCGAGTGTCGATTCAGGTGTTTTACCCCGCGAAGCGATCACTTTGAAAATCCGGAAAACGGATGTTATCGACAAAACAAGTGTAGGGAAAATCAATAAAGTAGCGCTGAGAAAAAAATTTATTCAGGAATAACAGGCAGGGATTAACCAAATTATTCGGTATTTTTATCAATCAAATTAATACTGGAAACTATGAAAAAACTAATCTTACCTGTTTCACTGTTTTTGTTTGCAATAATGATTTTTTCGTGTGCGCCGAAACCAAAAGCGCCGGTTGTGAATACCGATCCGGCAGCTTTGTATGCTGAAGTTGATAAAGCCGCACCTGTGAATACTTTATCCGAACCGGAAGCCAAATCAGGCTGGCAGTTGATGTCAAACGGAACTGATTTTACAGGCTGGCATGGATTTAACATGACAGGCATCCCGGATTGCTGGACACTTGAAGATGGTTGCTATACCATGACCACCACTGGTGGTGCCGAGAGCCAGGATATTGTAACTGACAAGGTCTATAAAAGTTTTGCACTTTACGCTGAATTTAAATTAGATACTGCTGCCAACAGTGGCATTATTTATCATATTTCCGAAGATACAATCTATAAATTTCCTTACGAAACGGGTGCTGAATACCAGGTAATCGACCACGAAAACTGGCCTGATTCACTGGCCGACTGGCAGATTTGCGGCGCCAATTATGCCATGCATCCGCCGAAAGTCCGTCCTTTTAAACCAGTGGGAGAATGGAACCAGGCTTTTCTGGTGGTAAACGGAAATAAGGTAACTCACATGTTGAACGGTGAAGTAGTGGTGGAATTTGAAAAATATTCTGATGAGTGGAACCAGTTGCGCAACAGTGGTAAGTGGAGCAGTTTCCCTGATTACGGAAAATTTGATGAAGGCCATATTTCGTTGCAAAACCATGGAACCAAAGTTTGGTATCGGAATGTAAAGATTAAAGAACTTTAATTCCTGTTTTTTGCAGATTATTCTGAAAATCTGCAATTGTTGAAGCTGAATGATATTATCCGGAATGAGAAATAGCTTTCAGCTTCATTTATTATAACTTAAACCACAAAATCTGAAACTATGAACAAACTGAATTCTTCACGCCGTGATTTTTTGAAAAAGTCGGCTGTGGCAGCCGCCGGTGTTACAATTGTTCCATCATTTACTGTGGGTGGATTGGGGCACCGCACACCCAGCGATAAACTGAATATTGTTGGAATCGGTGTGGGTGGAAAAGGACATCCCAACCTGGTGGGAATGAATACCGAAAACATTGTCGGGCTTTGCGATGTGGATTGGAAATATGCCCAAACCTGTTTCAAAGAATTTCCGAAAGCCAAAAGATATTACGACTGGCGCAAAATGTTTGATGAAATGAATGGTCAGTTTGATGCGGTAATGGTGGCAACAGCCGACCACACGCATGCTGCTATTGCCGCAACCGCACTCACGCTCGGGAAACATGTTTACTGCCAGAAACCACTGACACATTCGGTTTACGAATCGAGATTGCTCACAAAACTGGCCGCCAAACACAAGGTGGCAACCCAAATGGGTAACCAGGGAAATTCGGGAGATGGCGTGCGGCAGGTTTGCGAGTGGATATGGAATGGTGAAATTGGCGAAGTGCGTGAAGTTCATGCCTGGACCGACCGCCCCATCTGGCCGCAGGGTTTGCAGCGCCCCGCTGAAAAAATGACTCCGCCCGATACTTTAAACTGGGATTTGTTTATTGGTCCGGCGCCGATGCGGCCATTCCACGAAATTTATACACCCTGGAACTGGCGTGGCTGGTGGGATTTCGGAACCGGCGCCTTTGGCGACATGGCCTGTCATGTGCTCGACCCGGTTTACCAGTCATTAAAACTGGGATATCCCGATAAAGTAAATGGAAGTTCAACATTATTGAATACCGAAAGTGCACCGCAGGCTGAAACAGTGATATTTAACTTTCCGGCCCGGGAAAAAATACAAAAGGTTGAAATGCCTGCTGTAAAAATACATTGGTACGATGGAGGAATTTTACCTGCCCGTCCCGACCTGCTTCCCGAAGGTGAAAACCTGATGGGCGACGGACTGGGAGGTTGTATTTTTGTCGGTTCAAAAGATACACTTATAACAGGTTGTGGCGGTTTTAACCCGCGGCTTTTGTCGGGTAGAAAACCGGTGGTTGCACAAACATTGAGAAGAATTCCGGGTGCGGTCGGTTATGTGGATGGTCCGCACGAACAGGACTGGATCAGGGCCTGCAAGGAATCGCCAGAAAACCGGGTTGAAGGAACTTCGCATTTTGGTTATTCAGGGCCGTTTAACGAAATGGTATTATTGGGAGTTCTGGCTATCAGGTTACAAAGTCTGAACAAAACTCTGCATTGGGATGCTGAGAACATGCAGTTTACCAATATTTCGACAAACGAAGAACTGAACATCGTTACATCCGACGATTTTAAAGTAATTGACGGTCACCCGCATTTCGATACAAAATATGCGAAGTTCAATGCGCTGGAAGCCGCTTCAGGTTATATAAAACACAATTACCGCGAAGGCTGGAGCTTACCGGCAATGCCATAATTACCTTATCTCGCAGAGACGCGAAGACGCATTTGAAAAATCTTTGCGTCTCTGCGTCTTTGCGTGAGCTTTTATCTTGCCACCGGTAAAAATATCTGTTTTTTACGGTTTCTCCTCCCAAAATGCAGCTTTGCCTGCATTCCCAACTTTTATGTACCGCCTGCTTTTCAATATTTCTGCTGATCCGTCTTTTACAAATTCAGCTAAAATAAGGTAGCCTCCGGTTTGTTGCGGAAGGTTGAAAAAGGCCGGAATATTTACCCGCTGGTATGCCGGAATTTCGATTTTTCGTTGCTGTTGTGTGACTATTTTGCCGCTGGCATCAATCAGTTTTACAGCAAACATTCCGGTGACTTTTTCTTTTAAATCGTTAACGCCAACCAGGTTAAAAACAAGTTCCTCGCCAAGCTGGTAGTTTCCGTTGGGAAAATAACGCTGGTCGGCCAGGTCTATAAAAACTGCAGCCGGGGCAAAAGCGTGTTTCAGCCATTTCAGCGACGGGCCCTGTTTCAGGTCTTTGATGTTGTTGATGTACCAGTCGCCTGTGTAACCATAATTGTTGGTGAGGTGGCAAAACGCCAGGACACCCGCCATGGTGCGCTCTCCGCGAATCCATTCGGTTTCGCATGCCAGCCAGTAAGCCTGCATTTCACGTCGTTGTTCAGGTGTGGCATTTTCGCCCAGAAAGCTGTCGTAAATATTTTTTGTGAGTTTAGCCGGCTGACCATTTCTCCAAAGCCAGTTCCAGCCATATTCGTTTACAAGTTGTGTTGCTGAAGCTTCCAGGTATTGCAAATGCCCCTTTTCCCAATCATCCATTTTTCCCAGCCTATAAGGATTTTCTCTCAGATATTGTTCGGGCGATTTTTGCTGCATTACATTCCAGCCGGCCCTGTACAAATGGGGCTCGTCCATGGGATCAACACCCGAAAGATCGCTTTCCATCATGTAGCCGGCATCCCATATTCGTGTCGGGTCGAGTTGTTGTAACTCAGGAATCAGCGTGTTTCCGATAAAACTGTTGGTATTTTCGTTAATGGCATCCCAGATTACAATACTTGGGTGGTTGCCGTCGCTCCACACCCAGTCGGTATATTCGGTGCGGATTTGCCCGTCCCAGCCATGATTCTGCCAGTAGAGCCATTCATTCTGAAAGACCATTCCATATTCATCAGCCAGATCGTACCAAAAATCGGGGACCAGTCCAACACAAATACGCATGGCATTCCAATCGATGGCTTTCGGATCGTCAATCAGCATTTTTTTCACCCAATCGCGGTTCCATGGCAACGATTGACAATCAGGATCTTCGAAAAACCGGTGAAGTGTGATATTGCTGCCACGCAGGTAATACTTTTCTCCATTCAGGTAAAAGAATTTTCCACGTCGCTCAAAATCCCGCATCCCGAATTTCTCAGTAATCACATCCGAAAGTTTTTCGCCATCCCAAAGACGTATTTCCGCAGTGTATAAAAATGGATTTTCAGGCGACCAGGTCTTGAAATTTTGCATCGGTATTTCAAAAGAAAGCTGGGTTTCGTTGTCGCGGGTGACAAATCCTTCTATATTTCCTGTAGCAACTTCCTTTCCCAAAACTTTTTCCCTGATAATTACCTCAGCCTTCACCTTGTCGGTCATCGGGTCGCCATACATTACCTGCTGCGGATAAAAACTGCGCACAAGCAATTTTAAGGTTACTTTTTTATTTTTCACCGAAGGTAAAATCAGGTTATTTCTGATTTTTTGTTTTCCTGAAAATGACAGAAAAACATTGTCCCAGATTCCGGGAATGTAATTAACTTTTTCTTTGTCGGTGCCGCCTGCAGCCTGTGGTGGCAACCAGATCCGTTCGCCAACGCGAATTAGGATTTCGTTGTCAGCGCCAAATTTCAGGGCGTGGGTAATTTTCAGGTCGATAGGTGTATAGCACGAAATGGATTGTCCCATATCGATGCCATTTACATAAACCTGTGTTACAAACTGGCTTTTCAGAATTGAAAGCATCGCTTCACTGCCATTTAAATCAACCGGAATGTTGACCACTTTTTTGTACCAGCTGTAACGCGGTTCGTATTGCAGTTTCCGGTAATCGTATGCTTCGTCGGCCAGAACCTGGTCAGGGCGTTTAAACAGTTTGTCGTACGACTCAATTTTCGGTTCGGCTAAATGAATCAAACCGGGAACCGGGCATTTACGGGTAAATTTCTGTGGCGGAAAAGCGTCTTTTGTTTGTTCAAAATCCCAGGTTCCGTTCAGATTAATGGTTTTTCCTTCGTTGCGGGCTGAAACATGATTGGCAAGAAAAAGGATTATAATAAGGATAGTCAGGTTTTTCATAAGTCAGGTTTAAAATACAAAGACGCGGAGATGCAAAGAAAAATCTCTGCTTCTCCACGTCTTTGCGGTATTTTATATCATTAATTTACAATGGCAGCAATACCGGCGCCGATGAGACTTGAATTGGGTACTTCCACAATTTCGTAATACCTGCGGTTGTCGCCCGAAAGGAATCCCTGCAGGAACGACTCAAACATAATCCTGAAATTGAGCAGTTTGTAGAAAGTAGTTCCTTCGATTGTCATCAGAACAGGTTTTTCCGGAGTTTTGGCTTTGCCTGTTTTCAGGATTACAGCTGCCATACTGGCGGCAACCAGTTTAGCGGCTCTCTGAATCAGTGTGTTGATAATTTCGCAGGCAGCATCTTTATCTTCTTTTGTAACCAGAATGGTGGAAAGAACGTTCGAAGGAAGGTCGATTCCACAAACGAATTTGTTCACCTCTTCCGAAGTCAGATCGCCCATCGCTTTCATTCTTACGGTACTTTCGGCGCTGAATACATCTTCGGCAGCGGCTGTTTTGAGCGCTGTTGTACACAATCCACCAAAATAACCACCGGCAATCATTTTTTCAAATGTATAACGGCCCGGCAGTTTGGTTGTATTGTCGAATGCGATGTCGATATCGGTCCTTGGCATCAGGTTGAAATTGCCGGATTCAATATTGATGATCTGGTTTCCTTTTGCGTCGAGACCCTGCGTTTTTGTAATGTTTTTGTTTTGTTCGATATAGCAGACATTGGTACCGGTTCCGAGTATAAAACCAAGGTAGGTATCAAATTCGCGGCCCGCTGTGGCAGCTTGTCCGGCTAATAAAGTAGAAACCGTGTCATTCATCAGAACAATCTGTTTTTTGGGAGTTCCCATGGCTTCGAGCAGGTTTTTGCCCACCATTTGACCAATTACTTCGGGTGCTTTTACTTCCTTACTCCACTCCAGCAATTTTCCGTCTTTATTCGGGAAAATTTCAACAGCGTATGAAAAACAGAATCCGATTTTTTCGGAAACTTCTTTGTAGCTGGTAAGATAAGCGGCCAGTGTGGCAAAAAATTCCTTGTTGGAAAGTTCTTCATCAACAGCCGGCATTTTGCGTTGCTGCAGGTTTTCGGTCACCAATTGAAGGTTATTGTCGAATGACATTTTTACCGCCCTGAAATTGGTACCTCCGGCATCGATGGCAACCACCGGTTCGTTAGGTTTGATTTTTCCTTCGGCACCAATGTAAGTTGGCAACATCAAAAGTGAACCACCTTTTCCTTCGAGACCGTTTTTCATTTCGGCGATAAAATCGTCGGTAATTGTTTTGATATCAAGTTCTGCGGCTGACAGTTTGTGACTTTTAATGAATTGTTGTGTTTTGTTCATAATAATATTTTTTGAATATGAATTTCTGTGTTGCAAAATAAAGATTTTATCGGCACAAAGCCCTAAAAAGCATTTTCAATTTTAAATACCCAGGCAAATTGCGAAGGACTTACAGCCGGTGAAATTACAGGTGGATTTATGATTAATGATTTTCCTGATTGTTTTGTTTTTATTTCAGCTTTACAACCTAACAGGCTTACTTTTCCTGCCTTTGAAATTCCGTTTACTGAAATTGGTTTCTGAGGAATCCGGGTGCACAAAACATACAGATCATTTCCTTTTTTTGTAATGAAAACATTGTCGGTTTTATTGTTTTTTGATCCTTCCCATTTGCGCGTTCCGTATATGGCTTCACCATTTGTGTCAAGCCACGCACCCATATCGAGCAGGCGCTGCTGCATTATAACCGGGATGCGCCCATCGGCAGTGGGGCCAATATCGAGTAACAGGTTTCCACCCGCAGCCACTTTGGCAATCAACATATCCACCAATGCATCCGAACTCATATAATTTTCAAGGTCTTCAATACGGTTGTATCCAAACGAGGTTCCGATTCCGCGGCATTCTTCCCAGGGACGTTCCACTTCGCCTACTCCGGTGTTTTCGTGAACCATATCGTATTCAGTGGTAAAATAGCCACCGTTTTTACTGCGGGTTTCCTTGCCCCAGCGGTCGTTTACACAAATCCGGTCTTTTACCGGCGATTCGTTGTAAAGCCAGGCCAGAAATTCGGTGCTTTTCCATTTTTCGCTGGGGTGATCCCATTCTCCGTCGGTCCATAAAATATCAGGCTGATAACGTGTTACCAGATCTTTCATCTGTGGAATCATGTGATCGTCCACATATTTTTCAAGATTTGTTTTATACAGCGGATTATACCATTCGTAAAGAGAATAGTAAAATCCCATGTGGAGTCCGGCGTCTTTCACTGCTTTGGTGAGGTCGCCGCAAAGGTCGCGGTGAGGCCCGATGTCAACACTGTTCCAGTTCCAGCTTTGTTCGCTGGGCCACAAGGTAAAACCTTCGTGATGTTTCGAGGTGAGCACCACATACTTTGCCCCGGCTTTCTTAAATACCTCGGCCCAATGGGCAGGATCAAAATATTCGGCTTTAAAATCCCCAGCAAAATCCTGGTATTGAAATTTTTCGCCATACATTTTGTTGTGATGTTCACGAAATAGTTTGCCGGCTTCGCTGTTGTCGTTAATTCTCCACCAATACCATTCGGCATACTTTGCATAAACCCCGATATTGGCATCGGCTGGTGCCCAGGCAGGCACAGAGTAAACTCCCCAGTGAATAAATATGCCAAACTTCACATCCTCAAACCATTGCGGCACAGGGCGGCTGTCGATGGATGGCCAGTTGGGTTCGTACTTTTGTGCAAAAACGATGGCAGAAAACGATAATGCTGCCAATAAAGTAATCAGTTGTTTCATTTTTAAAAGGTTTAGAATGATTTAAAAAACAGGTTATTGTTACTTCGGTTTATTTCCCATTAAACTCCCGGATGGCTTCGAGCATGGCAACCACATTTTCAACCGGCACATTTGCCTGAATGTTGTGTACTGTGTTAAAAACAAAGCCACCGTCTTTATTGAAAATGTCGCAGGTACGCAGCACATGCTCGCGCACTTCGGCCGGACTGGCAAACGGCAGTATTTTTTGTGTGTCAATTCCGCCACCCCAGAAAACAAGGTCGCGACCATATTTTTGTTTCAGTTTTACCGGGTCCATTCCGCCGGCATTTATCTGAACTGGGTTGATAATATCGAAACCGGCACGGATAAAGTTGTCCATTAAAGTTTCAACGGCGCCGCATGAATGTTTGAATGTTTTCCACTGGGTGTTTTCATGAATCCAGTCGTTAACTTTTTTGTAATAAGGCAGCCACATTTCATCAAATTGCTCCGGCGAGCAAAAGGTTGATTCCTGTGTTCCGAAATCGGTTCCGCAGGTAAAAACGGCGTTTACTTTATTCCCCACCACACTAAAAATACGGGTCAGGTTTTCAATGGCTATTTCAACCTGTTTTTCGTAAATCGATTTGATATAATCGGGACGCATCACGGTGCTCATGTACCATTCGGCCACATCGCGTATCCCTTTCGGGTGACGCAGATTCATCCCCGGTACCAGTGCAATATCACCCAAAGCGGTTCCCCCGAATGAAGCTATCACTGCTTTTCCTGAAAAATAAGCTTTGTCAACCTCAACCCGCCAGTGTTCCAAGTCTTTGTCCGAAATCATACCAAATTCTTCCAGGTTATTCTCCACATCAAGTTCTTCCTCCACAATGGGGTCCTGCCGGATAATGGCATCAAAAAAATAACCTGTTTTTGGCATCCGGGCACAGGGCGGTACAGAGGTGTCGCCTTCAGGGTAAATCAATACATCGCCTTTTTCGTCATAAGTAATGTTGAAATTTTTGGGAACCATCACTCTTTGCCCCCAGGGAGTTTTCCATTCTTTGAATGGTGCGTGATTATTAAAACCAAACATGTTATTCCGGCCCCAGGCCCCAACAATATCAATTCCCAGCGAGTCAATCAGTTCCCAATCCACTTCACCCAACATCTGGAAGGGTTCAATCACACGCACCGGTTTATTTTGCAGCCCGTAATAGTTGCGCAACCTGGCAACTGTATTAACATGGATTCCTGTTACTCCGGTTGAGCCCATATCAAAAACAATTCTGTCGGGCTGACGGTGATTGATGGTTTTAAGAAATTGATCTCGTGAGTTCATATAGAAACAGTTTTATTTTTTGGTTTAGCTTATTTAATTAATACTGCAGGCAGCAATTAAGTAAAAATTTTCCTGACAAAGATGCGCAAATTTGTAAAAGAAAATTTACAGAAATGCTATTCCTGCATCGTTCTTTCACCATACTTTTATTTTATTATTACCCTTTTCCGGTTTCTCGAATGGGCCAGCCGTTGGTTTGATTTTATCCCTCTTTTTTCCCAGGTAGTCAAAGGAAATCACAATTTCAGAACCATCCGAGTTCTCATATTTTTGACCTGAAACTTTAGCCTGACCGAGAACCTGCGTTGTTACGGATGCATTCTTCAGATTCATGATTTCTTTGGGAAAGGTAAAATTCAGAAAGATACCTTTTTCGTTTTCTGTTATGGAAATACCCGGATCAGTGCCCAGTTCAAGCATATTTCGTTCTTTGCTGAATTTTTCAGCTCCTTTTAAATAGACATTTCCATTAACAATCATCGGGTAATTGGTGGGTGTATAGATTCCAAGTCCTGATTTGCTGTGTTGTCCGCTGGCCGTTCCTCCTATAAAAATGTTGTTAAAATAGCGGTTATCGCCACCTTTGGTTTGACTGAGTCCTGCCATTTTTGTGGAGTGTGCCGCATGAAACGGAGTTTCCCGGTCCTGTGGCAGCAGTTCGATATTCCCGGCAATCAGGTTGTGAACATAAGCGCCACCTTCCGACCAGTCGCGGATGGCGAGCGGCGAAAGCAGAATATTATTATCGATAAGAAATGGCCCGTGGTTGACTTCCACAAAAATATCGTCGGAGGTATTATTAAAAAAAAGGTTGCCCGAAACGCGTGTTCCCTGTGCCATCCAATCGAGCCACAAACCTCTTCCGCAGTTGCTCAGTTTGTTTTTTCTGATTGTCATATCGATGGCTGCATGAATTTTTATGCCTCCCATTTCGGCTCCCGAAAACTGGCGTTTTGTCCAGATGTTGTAAATGTTGTTGTTTTCGATGGTGCTGAAAACAGCGCCCAAACTACCACAAATACCGGTTTGCCCGCAATTGAAAATGGAGTTGTTTCGAACAATATGGCTGCCGATGGTTTCTTTGTTCCACCCTTTTTTGTATGCACGTTCAATGGTTTTTACATAACCTTCAGCCGAATTTTCCGATGTGTTGTCAAATTCATCGCCATGTTTACCGAGGGTGATTCCCGAACATTTTGAGTCGCTGATGATGTTGTTTTCAATAATCCATCCTTTGCTCCAGTTGGTGCCAATCAAACCCACCTGCTCGGCTGTCGGCGGGGCCCACTGCGTAGCTGCATGGCAAAGGGTAAAACCGTTGACAGTTATGTGATTAACATTGTTGATTGCAGGATAAAAACAACTTTTTCTGACATTGATTTCCACCAGTTCCCGGTTGGGGTCTGCCCCCTGGAAATTGGCATAAATGGTGGTATAGCGTTCGTCGGTTTCGCAATACCAGGTAAAAACCGAACCGGTGGGGTCGAAAGAATTTTTTACTTCAACCGGATTCACCACTTTTTCGAGTGATTCAACCTCCCACAACGATTTTCCGTTCAGATAAACTTCGCCTGTATGATGCACCCTTCCTTTGTCGTCAAACCAGTCGCCTCGGATTTTGTCTTTATAAGGATTGTAGTTTTTGAAAAAAGTGTTTGTGATTGTGGCCACCCAAACGTTTCCTGAATGCTGCCGCCAGTTTTTAATTACTTCCGAACCTTTTATAATTACTTTTTCGCCCGGTGCAGCCTGATACGTGATTCTTTTTTCGTTTGATTTTCCACCACGGGGCGGTACCACACATTCGCGGTATGTGCCCTCATGAACAACAATAACGTCGCCTGGAAGCCCCAGATTCGATGCCCACTGAATGGTCAGAAAAGGTGAATCTTTTGTTCCTTCATTTTTATCGTTGCCATTTTTTGCCACATGATATTCACGTGAGTTGGCAGTTAAAATGCCTGAAATCGTAAACAGTATCAGTAAAACGAATGATTTCATCATGCTTTGTATTTTACTATTCAACAGTTTAAAAATACTGAATTATTTAACCAGTTTCTTTTCGAGTTGTTCCAGTGAAATACCTTTTGTTTCGGGCAGATATTTCAGAATTACCGCAAAACCAATGATGCAGATAGCCGCGTAAATCCAGAAAGTTTTGGCTGCACTGAACCATTCCACAAAAACCGGGAAAGTTAGTGTCAGCAGGTAACATGCCACCCACAATGCAAACGTTGAAACCGACATGGCAGCTCCCCTGATTTTATTCGGAAAAATTTCGGAAAGCACCACCCAAACTGTCGGTCCAAGCCCGAAAGCAAAAAAAGCGGGTGTGATAATCAACAGCGAAAGCAGCATCCAGCTTTCAGTCTGGCCGGTTTGGAAAAGTAATCCAATCAGAAGGTAGCAGATTGCCATTCCTGCTGCGCCAATCAGCATCAGTTTTTTTCGTCCGGTTTTATCAATTACCCTCATCGCTAATACTGTAAAAATTACGTTGGTCAGTCCCACCAGTGTGGTTTGAAATAACGAATCGTTTACACCCAGGTTCGCTTTGGCAAAAATATCAGGAGCATAAAAGAAAATTACATTGATACCCGACCATTGCTGAAATACTGCGAGAAAAATTCCGATAAAAAGGATAAAACCATATTTCTTTTTGAATGCATCTTTCAGCGTGCCGCGTTTCTCGTTTCCCTGAAGTGATTCGCTGATTTCCTTTAACTCAAATTGTGCAAAATCGCTGCCTGCCACTTTCTGAAGAATTGCGGTGGCTTCGTTTTGACGTTCGCGGGCAACCAGCCAGCGCGGACTTTCGGGTACAATAAAAAGCGCTGCAAAGAATAACAGCGCCGGAACAGCTTCTGCCGCCAGCATCCAGCGCCAGGCAACATCGCCGGTTGCGAGTAACAGATAATTCACATAATAAGCCATCGCAATTCCAATCACAATGGTTAGCTGGTTTACCGAAACCATGCGTCCGCGAACATGTGCCGGCGATACTTCGGCAATGTACATGGGGGCCAGCACCGAAGCGCCACCCACTGCCAGTCCGCCAACAATGCGGTAAATTACAAACGATGGTATTGAATTGGCCAGCCCGCTTCCAATTGCCGAAACGGCAAACAAAATACTCGTTGCCAGTAATATTTTTTTCCGGCCGAATTTGTCACCCAGCCGACCTGCATAACTTGCTCCCAAAATACAGCCAATCAAAGCGCTGCTCACCACCCAGCCTTTCATTTGTTCGTTGAGGCTGAAAAAATCAGTAATAAATGGAATGGTTCCGGAAATAACAGAAATGTCATAACCAAACAGAAGTCCGCCAAGCGCGGTAACCAGCGAAATAGTAAGCAGAAAGCGGAAGTTGACCTTCATAGATTCAGGTTTAAATTGATTTCCCCCGAAAGTACAAAAATGGATGTCACTTTTATTGATGAAACGAAAGTTTAATGAAATTAAAGGTTAGTATAATAACCCAAACATCCAAAGCGGAATGATGTTTCCTGTCGCTATCTCTATGTCATCTTTAACAATAAAGGCATTTTTTAAACCCTCAATTTGCTTTTGTGTTTTTGATTTACCTCCCACTTCAAAAATGTATTTTTCATTGACCAGAAAATCGCCTTTTTCGGGGTAGGTTACGCTGTTATCCACAGTTAACTGGTTCAGTAAAAAAGTTTCTCTTACGTTTCCTGTATCCGATAAACTTTGGGCTAAAGCATAAATCAGGTTTGTGTTTTGCAGGTACAGTTTTTCAGGTTTGTTTAAATAATTGATACCTTTTGCTGCGTTCCCAATCCAGTTTACAATTTGTGCCTTCTCCAGATAGAACAAATACCTTAACAGGGTTTCCCGTGTAACCCCGATTTGTTCTGATAAACTCTTAATGTTTGGTTTATAAGGCACTAACCGTGATATTATTGAAATGAGCTTTTTTAAATTCACTACCGATTGAAAATCGATTTTGTAGATAATTGGTAAATCGTTTTCGAGTACCACGTTTAAAATATTGAGCAGTTTTTCCTGGTACATATTTTCATTTTCAGTGAAAATCGGGTAATATCCTTTTTGAATGTATTCCTTGTAAAATTTTATAGGTTTGAATCCTGAAGTTAAATTTATGGATATTTCCCTTGCGTTGAGAATTAACTCATCAAGCGAAAAAACAGGGAGTTGTTCCTGATATTTAAGAAAAACAAACTCACGAAGCGACAGGCCCGGAAGTTGATGTAGAATGACGCGCCGGCTCAGGTCATGCGACCCTTTATAGATTTCCAATGCTGATGAACTGGTGAAAATAACTTTGAGTGAGGTCAGATTATCATAAATCAGTTTTAAATCGTGTGACCAGTTCTTGTATTTGTGCACTTCATCGAGATAAAGCATTTTTCCGCCCTCTTTTTCAAATTGTTTTGCAAAATCGTAGAGCAGATTTTCGGCGAAGTAAAAATGGTCAAGTTCAAGATAAATGGCTTCTTCCGAAAATCCGAAATGGCTTTTCATGTGTTGTAATATCAACGTGGTTTTTCCTGCTCCACGAGCTCCGCTGATTCCAATCAAACGATTTTCCCAATCAACTTTGTTCATTAGAAATCTTGTGAAGTTTGAATGGGTGGTTTTAAGTTTTCCGTCTGATATTTCCCTTAAATTATTCATCTTTATGTATCTTAAAAACAATTGTCTATAATGCAAAAATAGCATTAAAAACAATTACAGACAATGCAAAAAGAGATTTATTTTGCATTGTCCATAGGGCAAAAATGAAATAAAAAGGGAAATACGCTAAGTTTTTTATTGAGGATTGAGAATTACATTTTAGATTTTCGATATTTCTGCGGGATTTCAGGGATTCCATCGCTGCCTTTTTCAAAACTGTTGATGTATTCAATCAGTGCAATCCACTCTTTGGTTTCCTGAATCCCGTCACGATTTTTATCGGCATCGGCCAACTGATTAAAAATATCAGTTACAGGGATTCCATTTTTGTCTTTGGGGAGAACTTTCAGCAGTCCGAAACTCATTTTTTTGATGCGCCCGATAAAACTTAACAGGTAAGTATTTGCCGAAACTGAGTAGAGTTGCGTGTTCTTTTTTGTGAGGTCAATTGGTTGTCCGTTGATTTTAACCTGCTGAACTTTTTTCAGAAAACCTTTTTTCGGGTTGGTAACAATTTCAAGGCCTGAGTAATAGATAAAACCGTCGCCCCCTTTTTTTTGCAACATTACGATTGCTTCGGCCAAATCTTTCATTTCGCGGCCGGTGATATAAATATTTGCCAATGGGTATCCCGGAAAACTGTCTTTCCCGTTACCAAGCGACATAACCCTGAAAGCATCAGCCGGCGTAATCAATCCCGATTTTCCGGCAACCAGATTCTCGCGTATTGTGCCGGCAGCAACAAGGCTTACATCAACCGGATTACCGGTTTTACCGAGGTAATATTTTGTTGCGTCGGCAATAAATGGCCCGAGATTGCTTTCGTTCAGCTTTTCAAAATCGACGGTTAGGTCGAATGCCGTTTTGCCGATAATTTCTGAATAATTCAGACTGGCAGGTTCGAGGTAATTTTTGTTGATAAAAGAAATATACGATTCAATTTCATGCTGAACAGCTTCGTCTCCCTTTATTTTATCGTCAACCGGCAGCAATTCAAAGTTAAAATCGCTGATTTTTCCATTTTCAAAATTGAGTTCTATTTTGCCCATTTCGGCGCCATAACTGCCGGTTTGAACGATATAGGTTTTACCGGCTTTCAAAAACTGCGGCGTGCGTGAATGTGTATGTGCACCAATAATAATATCAATTTCAGGCGCTTTTGCTGCAATTTTAAAATCTTCTCCTGTAAAGGCACCGGTTTTTTTGTCTTTCTCAATTCCGGCATGAGACAATAGAATGACAATGTCAGCTTTCTCTGTCTTTTTCAGGTATTTTGCCGTTTTAGCTGCCATTTTAAATGGGTTTGCAAATGTTACCGGTTTGCTGGCTGGCGCTACACTTGCAGCATCAATACCCATCAATCCAAAAATCCCGATTTTCAGTCCGTTTTTCTCAAAAACATCAAACGGAAGAATTTCACCTACATCATAAAGATTTTGCAACTGGTCGTCTTCTGAGCTTTTACTGAAAACCAGGTTCGATGCCACAATTTTTGGATGACCACCTTGTTTTTGAGCTGAGTCAATTATTTTGGCAAGCACGTCAGACCCGAATTCAAATTCATGATTACCGAAAGTGATGTAGTCGAACCCCATTTTTTTCATAAGGTTCAACTGGAACCCGGTCTGCTCTTCAGGAACATGAAACAGGCTTCCCATCAGAAAATCGCCTGCATCGATTATTAATGTTTGTTTTGGTGAATTTTGTTTGTAAGAATTGATGATGGTGGCCATCCGGGCAAAACCGCCCAAAGTATTATCGTTGTTAATTTCGAGCGGGGAATAATCACTTTCAGGTCCGTAGCCGGTAAGTTTTGAATGTAAATCGTTGGTATGTAACAGCGTTAATCGCTGACCATAAATGTCATTCAGCAGTAAAAAGAGAATGAATGCAAGAAGTAGCACTATTTTTTTTACGATAATCACATCATAAACTTATGATTACAAAAAACGGATATTTTTCGGATTTAAAAAATGATAAACCTGCTTTATTTGAGGAGATTACAGTGATTTATCCAAATTGGGACAGCTAAATGCCAAGACGATTCAAAACCACTTTTGAGCCGTCAGCGTTTTTGCTGGCCAGGCTTTGTATGGTTTCGTTGGTAACCAGGTTTTCAATGGCGTTGCGTATGGGAGCATAACTTTGGTGCAGTGGACAAGGGTTGTTTTCGTCGCACTTTTTCAGTCCGAATCCACAACCATGAAATAGTCCGTCGCCTTCAATGGAAATAATAATTTTCCGGAGTGGAAGGTCTTCTTTCGACGTATCGAAAAAAAAGCCGCCGTTGATGCCTTTCAGTGACTCAACAAAACCTTGTTTTACCATTCGCTGGAGAATTTTTGCGGTAAAAGACTGGGGTGTTTCAATTTCAGATGCAATTTCAGCTATTCCGGGCCTCCGGCCTTTAGTGTTTTGTAACTGAATGTAAACCAGTGCTCTGAGTGCATATTCGGTCTCTTTCTTAAACATCTTTTTGCTCCTTTCAATTAGGCATTACAAAAATAATAAAATATTTGAAATTACTAAGAGACCTTTTAGTCCTTTAGTAAAATATATTTATATCTTTGTCCCGGATTCAAAATAAAAAGTACAAAATGGAACAACTTCAAATTAAAAGTTTATCAGTTGGCGAAATTGTGGCCAACGATTTCAGAACGGCAGCAATTTTCAAAAAAGCAGGAATTGATTTCTGCTGCGGAGGTAAACAGTCGTTCAGCGATGCCTGTGCACAAAATGGAATTGATGCCATTGAACTCGAAAACGAAATTATTGAAATAGCCGCAGAACCTCAGAATGAATTTATGAATTTCAAAAACTGGGACCCGGTTTTTCTGAGTAACTACATTGTAAATACACACCACAAATACGTGCTGAAAACATTGCCCGAACTGGTTTTCTATACACAGAAAATTGCCACGGTACACGGTGAAAATCATACTGAACTGGTTGAAGTAGCCGGACTTTTTCAGCAAATAAATGCCGAGTTGCTGCAACACCTGAAAAATGAAGAAGAAGTGCTTTTCCCGGCAATCAAAAAAGTTATTGAAGAAAATCAGTCAGAAGCAAAGAAAACAGTGGTTTCTGAAATCACAAGAATGTTTGGTGAACACGATTTTGCAGGTGGAGCAATGGATAAAATCAACCAGATAACCAAAGGCTACAAAATACCGGCTGACGCCTGCAATACCTATCGTGTTGCATTCCAGTTGCTCGAACAGTTTGAAGATGATTTGCACGCACATGTTCATCTCGAAAACAACATTCTTTTTCCAAAAGCACTTGAACTGGCAAACTAATTATTAATCAATTAAATCATAACTGAAATGAAAACGAAAAATTTATGGATGGGTTTTATCGCGGTAATGGTTATTTCATTTGGGGTTCTTCTGTATTACGGAAGGGAAATTTACCGCGAAGCGCCGCCCATTCCCGAAAAAGTGGTAACCGACAGCGGAAAAATACTTTTCACGGGTCAGGATATTAAAGATGGCCAGAATGTCTGGCAATCGCTGGGCGGACAGGAAGTTGGAACGGTTTGGGGACACGGAGCTTACCAGGCGCCCGACTGGAGTGCCGACTGGCTGCACAAAGAAGCGGTTTTCATTCTCGATAAACTTTCGATGCAAACCGACAGTGTACCTTTTGCACAATTGAGTGAGGAAAAACAGGCTTCCTATAAAGTTTTGCTTCAGAAAGACATCCGCAAAAACCGGTACGACAAAGCAACCGGGGTTTTAACGGTTTCTGATTTCAGAGCGGAAGCAATTGCTTCCAACAGCGTTTTTTATGGTGGACTTTTTACAAACGATCCTGCTTTGGCCGGGTTGCGTGATGCGTATGCCATTCCCGAAAATTCGCTGAAAGACCCGGAACGTGTGCGCTTGCTGAATGCATTTTTCTTCTGGACTTCGTGGGCCTGTGTTACCGAACGCCCTGGTCAGGAGATTACTTATACGAATAACTGGCCTGCCGAGGAACTGGTTGCCAACCACCCAACGGGGTCATTGCATTTGTGGACCGGATTCAGCGTGATTATTCTTTTGGCGGGTATCGGACTGATGGTTTTATATTACGCCCGCCGGAAAAATGAAGACGAAACTTTTCCGCAGGTTTTTCCGCTGAAAGGAGAAAAACAAACGCCGTCACAAAAAGCAACGGTAAAATATTTCTGGACAGTGTCGGCTTTACTGCTTGTTCAGGTAATTATGGGTGTTATAACAGCGCATTATGGTGTTGAAGGACAGGCTTTTTATGGTATTCCACTCGCCGACTGGCTGCCTTATTCGGTTTCGCGAACCTGGCACGTTCAGATTGCCATTTTCTGGATTGCGACTTCGTGGCTGGCCACAGGTTTGTATTACGCTCCGGCAATTTCGGGTGTTGAACCCAAATTTCAGCGGCTGGGCGTCAATTTCCTTTTTCTGGCGCTGCTGGTAATTGTGGTTGGTTCATTGCTGGGTCAGTGGATGGGTGTGATGCAGAAACTGGGTTTTGTTCACAATTTCTGGTTTGGTCACCAGGGTTACGAATATGTTGATTTAGGCCGGTTCTGGCAGTTGTTCCTGTTTGTGGGGCTTATAATCTGGCTGTTGCTGATGGGCCGCGCCATTTATCCGGCGTTAAAACAAAAATCGGAAAACCGGAATCTGCTTGTATTGTTCCTGATTTCAACCATTGCGATTGCAGCTTTTTACGGAGCCGGTCTGATGTGGGGAAGACAGACCAACCTGGCCATTGCCGAATACTGGCGCTGGTGGGTGGTGCACCTTTGGGTTGAAGGATTTTTCGAAGTCTTTGCTGCCGTGGTGGTTGCTTTCCTTTTTGTACGGTTGCAGATTATCAAAGCTGCATCGGCAACAACAGCAGTGCTCTTTTCCACCATCGTATTTCTGGCTGGCGGTATTCTCGGAACCTTTCATCACCTTTATTTTGCCGGAACGCCCACTGCCGTGATGGCACTTGGAGCAACTTTCAGTGCGCTCGAAGTGGTACCGCTTGTACTGATGGGTTTCGAAGCTTTTGATAACCTGAGAATCAGTCAGGGTGCAGAGTGGATAAAAGCGTACAAATGGCCGGTTTACAGTTTTATCTCCGTGGCTTTCTGGAATCTTGTGGGAGCCGGAATTTTCGGATTCCTGATTAATCCACCCATTGCATTGTATTACATGCAGGGGCTGAACACCACACCGGTTCATGGTCACACCGCGCTTTTCGGGGTTTACGGAATGTTGGGAATCGGGCTGATGCTGTTTGTTTTGCGCGATATGAACAAAGATGTGGTTTGGAAAGACCGCTGGATAAAATTTGCTTTCTGGAGTATCAATATCGGGTTGGCTGCCATGGTTTTAATCAGCGTACTCCCGATTGGTCTGGCGCAAACAGTTGCCAGTGTTCAGGAAGGTTTGTGGTACGCACGCTCGGCTGAGTTTATGCAACAGCCTTACATCGAAATTTTTAAATGGCTCAGGGTAATTGGCGATACCATTTTTGCGCTGGGTACCGTCGCACTCGCCTGGTTTATTTTCGGGCTGAAAGGCGGATGGAGTATTGAGAGGAAGAAAGAATTGTAATTAGAAAGAGAGATTGATAGAGTTTAATTGTGATTGATGAGATAATAATAAACCATATAGACACATAGAAAACATAGGAAAACCTATTGTGCTCTATATGCCTATGTGGTTCAAAAGAAAAGGAAAACTATGAGTGAACATATTGACAATTCGAAATTCAGAAAATCGAAACTGAAAGAAGTCATCCTGAAACTGCACCAGGGTGATTCGCCTGAAACAGCGCGACAGGAACTTCTTGAAAACCTCAGCAATATTCCTTATGGAGAGGTGATTGAAGTGGAGCAGGAATTAATTGCTGAGGGTCTTCCTGAAGAGGAAGTTTTGAGTCTTTGCGATGCACATTCCGCGGTTTTGCACGGAAATGTGGATTTGTCGGCCTCAAAATCAATCCCCGAAGGACACCCGGTGGATGTGCTGATTCAGGAAAACAAACTGCTGAAACGGTTGTCGGACAACACCACCGAAGAGATTCTGGCTTTAAAGTACCGGCGCGGTGAAGATTACGATGAGGCAATTCTGAGAATCCGCGGTTATTTCAACCAGTTGATGGATGTTGACAAACATTACCAGCGCAAGGAATACCTGATTTTTCCTTATCTCGAAAAAGTGGGAATTACAGGGCCGCCCAAGGTGATGTGGGGCAAACACGACGAAATCCGCGATTTGCTGAAAGGCAGCATCGAAATTCTCCAAACCGCGGAACTTACGCCGGAAGATTTGCAGGCATCGGCTGAAATTATTCTGCTTCCGGCACTGAAAGGCGTTTTCGAAATGACCATCAAGGAAGAGGAAATTCTTTTCCCGATGCTGATGGACACGCTTGCCGACGGCGATTGGTATGAGATACAGAAACAATCGCTCGAGATTGGTTATTGTCTCTACGACCCGCAGTTGGAATGGGAACCTGCCGGAATTGAACCTGAAAACATCAATGCCCTGCAAAAAGAAGGCGGCAATATTCAGCTTCCAACCGGTGGTTTTACTGCGGAAGAGTTGCTGGCGATTCTGAATACGGTGCCTTTCGACATGACTTTTGTTGACCGCAACGACAAAGTGAAATATTTTTCGCAGAGCAGCGAACGCATTTTTCAGCGTAACCGCGCGATTCTGAACCGAGATGTACGCCACTGTCATCCGCCAGCCAGCGCTCATATTGTGGATAAAATTCTCGAAGATTTCAGAAGTGGACGCCAAACCCGCGCACCTTTCTGGATTAATATGAAAGGAAAAATGATTCACATCGAATACTTTGCACTTCGTAATGAAGCCGGCGAATACCTCGGTACACTCGAAGTTTCTCAGGATTTAACCGGCTACCGTGCCCTCGAAGGCGAGCAGCGGATACTGTCGTACCAGTAGTTACGGGTTACGGGTTGCGGGTTACAGGTTACGGTTGAAACGTCATCCTGAGCGAAGTCGAAGGATGTTTTGGAATTTATTTAAAACTGAATAATCACATTTCCCTGCCCGTTCGTTCAGGCGGTGACTTCACTCAATGTGACAAAGTCGCTGAACTGGAAGATTTTAAACCCTGAAAGGGTTTTATTTGAATAACCCGGGGTTTCAACCCCGGGAAGAAACAGAAATAGTCAAATCGTCCGCGGGAAGACCTTGTTCATGGATTGACCGTTTTTTTCGGACGAAACAGAGAAAAACATAATAAAAGATGGAACAGAAAATAGTAATAACACCAAAGACAAAAGTGCTTGAATTGATTGAAAACTATCCGCAATTGGAAGAAGTTTTAATTCAATATGCACCGGCATTCAGGAACCTGAAAAACCCGGTTTTGCGCCGGACAGTGGCTAAGATTGCCACTTTGCAACAGGCCGCCGCCATCGGAAATGTAAAGGTGGAAGAACTGGTAAACCGTCTCAGAAAAGAAGTGGGTCAGGAGTTTTTAACCACCGAATCGGGTGGGGGATACAACTATATAAAACCCGCATGGTTCGCCATCGACAAGGTTAAACAACAACTGAATGCTTCAGAAATGCTGGCAGCAGGCGAACACCCGGTTAATCAGGTGATTTCGGATTTGAACAAACTGGAAGACGGTTTAATTTACCTGCTGATTGCACCATTTTTGACTGCTCCGCTAATTGACAAGGCGACAAGTCTTGGTTTCCGACACTGGGTAAACCAGGTGAGCAGCGACGAGTTTCATATTTATTTCAGCAGAGGTTAAATAAGAAAAAGGTGCAGCTTTATTTATCGCTGCACCTTTTTTCGTTATGCTTTTTTCAATGCCTCCAGAATTCTTTCGGGCGTTACCGGCAATCTGAAAACCCGGGCTCCGCAAGCTTCAAAAACTGCATTGGCAACGGCCCCACCCATGCAAATGATGGCCGGCTCACCACCGCCCTGTGGTGGTTCATCCTGTGCTTCAACTGTGTATGATTCAATCACAGGCGGAATATTGGAGAACAGTGGCAAACTGTAATTATTAAAGTTTGTTGTAATCACCTTTCCCCAGTCAAACTCAATGTCTTCGTAAAGCGAATATCCAAGTCCCATGTTTACACAGCCTTCGGCCTGAATGGCTGCGCCTTCGGGATTAATTACCTGTCCCATGTCCTGCCCCACCACAGCGCGGTTGACTTTTACCTCGCCGGTTTTTTCGTTTACGGTAACTTCAACAATAATGGTGGCAAAAGTACCGGCATCAATTCCCAGTGCAATGCCGCGGCCTGTTCCTTTGGGTGGTTTGGTTTTGGTCCAGCCAAATTTTTCGGCGGCCAGTTTCAGCGAATTGATGGCACGTTGGTCTTTCAGGTTTTTCAGTCTGAACTCCAGCGGATCCATGCCGATTTTGTGCGCCATGATGTCCATGTGCGATTCGCGCGCAAAAGTATTGGTCGGATTTCCGGGCGCGCGCCAGGCACCGGTTCCGAACGGGTGAATGTTATTCCCATTCCAGGTTACTGTCTGGTGGTTCGGGAAACCATAAAACGGGTCGGTTCCGCGATCACCGGCACAGTAAGTGTTAAAATCCCAATATTTAATGGTTCCGTCTTTGGTGATTCCTGAATTGATTTTTACCACTGCAGCCGAACGAAACATATCGTACATAAACTCTTCCTGGCGTGTCCAGCTGATTTGCACGGGTGTTCCTTCCACCATTTTTGCAATACGGGCTGCTTCGGTAGCCTGACGGTTGTATATCTTTCCGCCAAATCCACCTCCCAGAAAAATCTGTTTTACATGAATTTTTTCCTTGGGTAATTTCAGCAAATCGGCCAGTTCCTGACGTGTGCCAAACGGTGTTTGCGACGAAGCCCAGATGGTGAGTTCTTCTTTTTCATACAAAGCAGTCGCCGCATGGGTTTCAATGGATGCGTGTGCTTTGTAACCGTCAAGGTATTCATTAGAAAATAGAAATTCCGACTCTTTTTTGCCGGTTTCAAGCTCGCCACCTTTGTGCCTGACCCGGCTTTCGGTTGCTGTTTTCAGAATATGTGCGAAAATGGTTTCGTTATCCGCTTTTGAAGGCTGAATTTCCCAATTTGCTTTTACCAGGTTTCTGGCTTCTTCCGCTTTTTCGGGATTGGCATGAAGTACCACAATAAAATCGCCATCTTTTACAACTTTCACACCCGGTTTTGCTTCGGCAGCCGAAGTATCAACCGAGGTGAGTTTTGAGCCGTGAGCCGGTGGCCTGACAATTTTCGCATACAATAATCCCGGCAGCCTGACATCGGCAGTATAAATCGCTTTCCCAGTAACTTTCTGCACGGCGTCGGTGCGTAAAAACGATTTTCCGATAATTTTATGCTGGGCAGCCTTTTTCAGCGGTGGTTTTTCGCTGAGCGAGCGGACAATCTTCTGGCCTTTTGTTAATTCAGCATAGGTAATTTTTTTGCTTTTGTCGGTCTTTGCATAAACAACGCCGTTTTCGGCAATCAAATCAGCAACCGGGATTTTTAAGGCTTCCGAGGCCAGTTCAATCAAAACAATGCGGGCTTCGGCAGCAGCTGCCCGAATCAGCGGGTCATGAAAACGGGTGGTCATCGAGCCCCAGGTTCCGTCGTCATGAGGCACCAAATCAGTATCACCCATAATCATGTCCACTTTATCGAGACCAATTTCGAGTTCGTCGGACAGTGTTTGCGCCAGTGAAGTATTAATTCCCTGACCCATTTCAATTTTGCCCGAGTAGCAATCCACACGGCCATCCTCTTTTACCCTGAGGAAGGCATTAAACTTCGGAAATTCGTCTTCATTACCCGGTTTTCTTCCAGAAATAAATGACAACTGGCTGAGCGAAAAAACGATAATGACGCCACCACCCAGGTTTCTGAGAAAATCGCGGCGGTCCATCCCCGATGGCGGGGTATCGAAATCGTGAAAATAGTATTCGTTAATTTTATCCGGCTTCATTTTATTTTCCTCCTTTCATGTTTTCAGCAGCCATTTCAATTGCTTTGAAAATACGGGTGTGAGCGCCGCAACGGCAGAGGTTGTCGTTCATTCCGTCGATAATTTCCTGCCGGGTAGGCGATGGATTTCTTTTTAATAAACCCACTGCATTCATAATCATGCCTGGCGTGCAGTAGCCGCATTGCAGCGCGTCGTTCTCAACAAAAGCCTGCTGAACGGGATGCAGTTTGTCGCTGTTTGCAAGCCCTTCGATGGTGACCACTTTTTTCCCGGCGACCTCTTCCATGGTAGTGCCACACGAACGAACCGGTTCGTCGTTGATAAGCACGGTGCACGAGCCGCAATAACCCTCGCCACAGCCGTATTTTGTGCCGGTGAGGTTAAAATGGGTACGGAGCACCCAAAGCAGTTTTTCGGTTTTTTCAAGCTGAACTTCGACCGGTTTTCCGTTTAGTTCAAACTGAATTTTCTCTTCCATAGTTTATTGGTTTAATATGATTTTGATTCTTTTTCGTATTCTTCCGGCGTGTCGATATCCCGTAATATTTCGGGAAACGGACAATCCACCTCCAAAATATCATTTTTTCTGATTTCCATCAACTGTCGCAACCCTTTTTCAGGGTCAAGATTTTCGATTTCGTTTTTATAACGGGTTTCAATCAGTACCGGATGCCCGCGTTTTCCGTTGAAAGTTGGAATCACAATTCCTTTGCCTGATTTTTCCCAATTGTTGATAACCATTTCAGCGGCTTGGCACGGAACCTGTGGCTGGTCGCCCAGGAAAAGCAGAACTGCGTCCTCCTTTTCAGGTAAGTTCTGAAATCCGCAGATTACCGATGACAACATTCCCTGCAGGTAGTTTTCGTTGATTGCCAGTGAAATGTTTCTTCCGCTGAGTTTTTCTGAAATCTCATTTTTGTGCGAACCCAGAACCACCACCAATTTATCCGTTACTTTCAAAGCGTTGTCAACCACCGTTTCAACAATGGTTTTTCCTTTAAACGGAAGCAACATTTTCTGGGTTTTCATCCGTGTTGAAGCTCCCGCCGCCAAAACAATCGCACAAACTGATTTCGTTTTTTCAATCCTATTTTTCAATCTCTATCAATCTCTATCAATCTCCACCAATCACAATTAATCACCATCAATCTCGCACTTCTTCATCAATCTCGTTTTCCAGTATCCAATATCCAACATCGAGTATCAAGAATCCAGCATCGAATATCTTTCCCCATCATTTTCTATTCTTCTCCTGAATCAACTGTGCCGCAATACTTATTGCAATTTCGTTTACGGTTTTCGATCCGATTTCAATACCGATGGGTGTGTGAACGCAGTTCCATTTTTCTTCGGTAGCCCAGCCATTATCAAGAAACAACCTGCGAACCTGAATCACTTTTCGTTTGCTTCCCATCATTCCGATATATGCAACGTCTTCATTGATAAACTCTTTCAGAAATTCCGCATCTTTGGTGTGGCCGCGGGTAACAATCACCACAAATGTGTCTTTACCGGGCGGCAGCGTTTTTTTCATCTGTGCAATATCACCCGAAAAAACATGGTGAGCTTCAGGCAGATTTTTAAACGTGGCAAAATCAGGGCGGTCGTCCCAAACAGCCACTTCAAAACCCAGCCAGTTGCCGGTACGTGTTAATGCTTTTCCAACATGACCGGCACCGGCAACGATTAAAAGCGAAGGTGGCAAAATTGTCTCCACAAAGACCAGTCTATTTTCTTTTTCCCTGGGTTCCGAAAGCGGTATTTCTTTAAAATCACCGGCAACCGGATTGGCCAGTTTTGCGGCGACAATCTCTTTTAAAAGTTCTGGCAGTCCGGCGGATTTTTCCGGCCAGTTTTCGCCAGTGAGCCAATCCCGGGTTATTGTTGTCGCTGCTTCTGATTGCGTGAAAAAAGTTAGCAGAACACCTGGTTTTCTTTGCCTTAATGCTGTGTTTACAGCCTCAAAAACAGGAAGGTGAATTTCGGGATTGGCGTCAACCAGGATATTCATTCCACCGCCGCAAATGGGGCCCTGGTTGTCGCCGATTTCGTGGTTCAGACTGAACCGAAAATACCCCGATTTCTTCGAACGAATTAGCTTTGTCGCAGCTTTTGTCACGCTCAGCTCGGTTTCGCCGCCACCAACGGTTCCGGCCAATAAACCTTTTTTGCCAAACAATGCCGAACATCCCGGAATCTGCGGTGTTGAGCCTACAACAGCGGTTACCGTGGCAAGAGCACAGCTTTTATTTTTTTCCGACAGCTTGAATACAAGATTGTTGTAAAAGTGGTTGATCTGTTTTTTCTGGTTCATCAGGTTTTTGCAATAATTTAAAGTCAACTCAAATTTAATCTTTTTGACAAAAAAAACTGCTAAAAAGATGTGTGTGTGCCTCAGGTTTGAAATTCATAAAAAACAGGGTATTCTCGTTTACTGTTGTATCGATTTAAATTTTGATGGTTATACAACACTTAAAAAAATATGTAGAAAGTCATTGTCTTCCAGGCAGGTGTTTTTCTGAGATTACAGCTTTTTATCTCAGAAAATCTGCCACCCTGCTGAAAACCTGACGGAACCCGGCGTCAACCTGGCTCAGAAAATGCTGGTTATTTACCGGAAACGGGATTTCGTGGGTGTACGGATACGGGAAATCAAAAACATCAACTTTTGGGGGCAGATATCCGTTGGTACCTTTTAAGGTTTGTAAAATGGCCGCGGGTGGCACAACCGTATCGTTTGCAAGCCCGATGGCGTAAATTCTTTCACCTATTTGCCTGAGCACTTTTTCGCGGGCTGCCTGGCCTTCGTTCAGAAATGTCATAAAACGAAGGGTTTCCCAGGAATTTTTCAATTCCCTGAAAACCCTGGTTTTGAAACATCGTTTCAGACGTGCAAAATTATTGAAGTCGGCCAAAGTCCGCAGTCGTTGAAATGCCCGGCTATCCATAATAAACCTTGAGGCACCGTTCAGCCTGTCAAAAGTGGCGCCTCCGCAAAAGAGACAGAGTTTTGTGTCAGAAAACAACTGGTTTGAATTATCCATTACCAGCAATTGTGACAAAAATGCCCCGATGGAATAAGAAAAAATATCTACCCGCGTACCTTTTCTGAAGAGCGGGTGTTTGCCTTCATCAATCGATTTTACCAGTTGAATTACATCCAGGTAGCTTTGCATTCCCGAAAGCAGAAACTGTTCGGGGCGGTTTTCTATCCGGGTGCTCAGCGCCGCATTCACATAAGTGGCATCTTTCAGTTCGGGCGAAGCCTGTTTTCGTTTTGCCGCCACCTGTGACATGGCGCGGGCGTTATTCCACTCTTCGGGAGAACGGTTCATGTGAAAAGCAATCGGGAAAAGAATTACCGCATGCCCGGTTTGTTCGGCCATAAAATCGGCCCACACCAGGTATTTTTCCCAGCTTCGTTCGTTCAGGCCATGCAGCAAAAGAATCACGCGGTTGGCTGGCGTATTTTCCCCAGGAACTATCACCGGGTACGAAAAACTGTTGTTTTGCTCCAGCCAGGTTTCTGCCAGATCATAATCGAAATGGCTTTCTTTCTGAACAGTCACCGGCTCAAAACCGGGGAAACGCGATTCAAACCGGCAGTTGATAATACTTGCCTGCAAACCGGCAACCGGAGTAACAATATTATTCGGATTAAAACTCCTGTTTAACAACTGGTGACGCGTGATAAAATCCATGTACGATCCTGTTTTTTAATGTTTTGTACAAAAGAAAATAACATTTTCAAACGTATGCAAAAATTGTTGCCTGACTCCGGATAACGGGGTGAACCCTAAAAATGAGGGGCGGAATTTACTATTCAGGGGCAGAAAAGACAGGTTTGCCGGGTTTCAATATGGCAGGTTAATAATGAATCGGTAAGTTTGTTGAAAATTAAACGGTATTTCGGCAGCGCCGGGAAAATAGTTTTAATTTTAGCACTTCATATTGATTTTGTTCGGCGAATGACAGTCAACAGAGGAAAAATACCTGATTACTTTATCAATAAAAGGAGTACGATTATTCAGATTGTATTCACTACCGTTTTTGCGTTTGTTTTTATCAATATTTACAAGCCTTTTGGATCGCAGCACTGGTACAATATTACGCAACTCCAGTTTTTCCTGTTCTCCGGATTATTGGTAATTCAGGGTATGGTAATCGTTTTGCTGAGCCGCATTGTAATGTTCCGGGTGAAAAAACGGCACATCATCAGTGCCCGGTATTATGCAGCCATGATTGCCATGGAAATCGTTGTGATGTCGGCTTTTTATGCAACTTATGAAAAACTGATTATAAAGGATCCCCGCATTTTTATTGACCTCTGGTATGTGGCGGGTGGAAATACAGCACTGATACTTTTGATTCCCTACCTGATCAGTTTGCTCTTTTTTGCCTGGCAGGATAAAAAACACAATCTCGAAAAACTCATCAGGAAAAACGCAGAAGGTGAACAACTGCGGTTTATACCTTTCCGCGATGAAAAGGAGGCATTAAAACTCACCATTAAAACTACCAGCCTGTTTTATATCGAATCAAACGACAATTATGTTACCATTCATTATGCCGACGGACCAGGAGTTAAAAAGTTTCTTTTGCGCAACAGTTTGAAAAAAATGGAAGAACTACTGGCCGGGTACCCCGTTTTGAGATGCCATCGGTTTTTTATGGTAAACATCAGTCAGGTAAAAATGGTACGAAAAGGCAAAAAAGGATTTGAAATTGAAATGAATATGCCGGATCACCGGATCATTCCGGTTACCAAAACTTACGAAGAGCAGGTGATCAGATTTTTCAATCCTGAAAAATCGTTTGATAAAAGTCTGGCCTGAAGTTTTTTTATTTCCAGAACAATAGTTTAAAGTTTTGCCAACGAAACGGGAAAAAAACTTCAGAAAACCGGTTTAAAATCTTCCCATTTTACTTTCCATTCTTTCGGGAAACCTGTATTTGAATGGTTGTTCCCTGAATATCCTGCGCACATCATGGCAACAGTGGTGAGAATTCCACCATTGCCGGGCAGATAAATCCGCAGACGGGAATCCTGGTAGTTGTGGCCATTTTTCAGGTAAGTGTTTTTCTGCACATCCATCAGCAAAAATTCAATGGCATCGTTTGGTTTCCCCAGCCGCACGGCGCACATGGCAGCCATCGGGTAGTCCCAGCCCCAGGTTTTGCTCCAACTCCAGTTTTTCTTTACGTATTCAAAAGTGTTGTTCATCACAACCGGGTCGGTTTTTACAGTTTCGGGCAACATTCCAAAAACACCTAAAACCATCGGGTGATCTGAGATGTATTTCGGAATTGAGTAGGAATCGGGCGCACTTTCAGCGGCCAGGTACAAACCGTCTTTTTGTGCAAATGGCGGAATTTTATCGATGATGTTTTGCCAGTTTTTATCAGGATTCAATCCCATTCTTTTGCGCCATTGTTGCGCCACCGAAAGTCCCCAGTGCCAGTAGGCCAGTTCAAAGGGCGGGTTAAAGGTTTTTTCTCTTTCAAGACTTTCCTGTGCCGGAATCAGCGGCGGCCCCAGCCTGATTTTCGTCCCGGTGCTGTCGGAACGGGCGTAATCAGCCATAAAATCGGCAGTGGCAAAAACCAGTTGCGCATATTTTTCCAGCGTTGTTTTATCCGGTTTTTCCCGGTAGCAGAGTTCCGCAAAATAAATAATGTGAGGCTGCTGCCAGATCAGAAATTCGCCCACACCCGAAGGGCTATCATTTCCGGAGTGGTCGGTCATTTTTTGCCAGCGGACACCTTTGTAACCCTGTGTTTCAGCTTTCTTTTCAGCTTTCTCAAAAATGATGTTGTAGTAATTCAGGCTTTTTTCGAGTAGTTCGGTCCGGTTCCAGTAAGCCCAGTGCACACTGTGCCACCAGTGCATTTCGAGGTGTGGTTTGCCATACCAGCTATTGTAGGTCAGCCCGGTTTCCTGGGGCGGAAAATTGCCGGCGCACTGAATCCGTTCGAGGTATTGCGAAAGTACAACGCGTCGTTCGAGTTCAAAAGCGCGCGGGTCAGCAGTTCCCGAGAAATCGACGGCACCGCCGGTTGTCCAGTATTTTTTCCAGAATGCGGCTGTCTGGTTTTTTATTTTGTTGAAATCAGGTGTTTCTGTAAAATTGTTTTTGGGAGAAAATTCTGCTGAAAATGAAAACTCTGCGCTGTTTCCTGAAGGTTTCAGGATAAAAAAGTGCGGTTCTTTTTCCTGAATTTCAGCTTTGCCGGTCCAGCTAACTTTTACGAAATAAACGGTAGTATCGATTTTGTGCACAAAAACAGCACTGTCGTCATTTTTTTCCACGATTTCTGAATGGTGTTTTTTGTCGTTGTCCCAACTGATTCCGTCGTCGGCAAAACCACCAGTTGGGTAGGGAAACCTGATTTTTATGCCGACTTTCCCGCTTTTGATTCTTTCAGAAACGATCGATGCGGCAATTCTGTCTTTTTCTCCATCGCAAACGGTTTCAACCCGGAATTTTTCATTTTCGACTTCAAACTCACTTGAAATCAATCCTCCCCACAAATTCAGTTTTTGGCTGATTGACTGAAAATCTTTGGATTCAGCAGGAGATTGATCATTTTTCAAGAGTTCAAAACCAATGATTCCGAGGTGCAGCCGGTGCGGGTTGATTCTGAAATAATCGGCGGCTTCTTTTTTCCGTTGTGGTTCGCTCCATTGAATGGCGTATGGAACATTTTTCCCATAATTGTCGAAATACTGAAAAGTTTCCTCAATCCTGAAGCCGGCCGTATCAGGGAAACTGTGCCAGCCCCACTCGCTTTGGGTACCAAGGCAAACCCCATTTTTGTACAATTCGGGAAAAGTCTGCAAGCCGGTTGCGTCCACCGTAAATGCAAATTGGCCATTTCCAGCAGAAAGGGAAGAAAGCGTGTCGAAACTGTTGTTTTCCACATCATGCCGGCTGACAAGCGACTGCCTGTCGATTTTCTGCCCCGAAACTATCGAAGAAGAAATCATGCAAACTGCCGTCAAAACAATCATAAACAGGAAAATACGCTTCATCCTCCAAATCGTAAATGGTAAATCTTTAAATCGTAAATGGTTTTATTCCACTGTCCATTCATACAATCCCGAAGAAAACTCTGCCGGAAACTGAACTTCAAGTTTAACGGCCGAAGTGGTTACTTTTTTGAATTTCACCGTATTTAATTCGTCCTTTTTTAACGGGTAATTATCGGTTTCAACCGGTTTCCAGCTTCCTGAATTATCGAGGTAAAAAAGTTTCCACGATTGCGGAATGCGGCATCCGCCAAACGGCCCGTCGTCGAACCAGTAAACCGAAGAGGAGGAAATATCGGCCGGTTTTGGGAAATCATATTGAATCCACTGTGTTTTATTGGTTTCGGGCCACCAATGATAGTATGTTACGGAGCGGTCGTTAGAATTTTCGGGTAACAATCCGTCGCGGAGCGAAACCAGTGTACTTTTTGGAGCAGAGGCCGAAATTTTGCTTTCGGTAGCCAAACTTGGTGGTGGCAGTGGCCGCGAATATTTGTTTTCAGTTGGCAGCCACACAGCCATTTCGCCTGCACCGCGGTTAGCCCATGCAAAATAGGGGATTGCAGTAATTTCAACGGGTGTTTCCTCAATTTTCCCTTTTTCTGTTTTTTTCAGACTTTTTCCGGCACCTGAAATTGTAGTAATTCCGCCTAACATTTCAGGTTTAAATTCAGTTTCAAGTTTCGATGAGGTTGGCAAAACAAGATTCAAAACATGCTTGTCCTGCATTTCGGGCCACTCGGCGCAATATATCATCGGACCACGCATCAAAGCAGTTTTTCCGTTGTCGGCTTTAATTCTTTCGTCGGCTTTTACACGGCGGGTTTCCAACGGCAACACAAGTTCAATTTCATCGCCTGTTTTCCACTCTTTTGCAATAATTGCATACCCTTTTTCAAGTCTGAAATCAGCTTTTTTTCCATTAATTTTTATCGAATATTCTGGTTTGATATTGTCGGCAAAAGCATATAAATTTCCGGGAAGAACTTCGTTTCGTGCAAAACCGGGAATGCGCAATGCCATCTCAAACGGTTTTGAGGAAGCGCTGTTGATTTTGAGCAGGACCTTGCCATTCCAGGGAAAATCAGTTACCTGTTCAAGCGCAATTCTTTCACCTTTTAAATCGACTGTAACCGAGTTTTGCAAATAAAGATTCACATAAATCCGGTTGTCGGTTTGCCCGTAAATATAGCCGGGAACCGAAGGAATAAACCGGCACACATTGCTGGGGCAACAGGCACATCCGAACCACTCGCTGCGCGAATGCTGACCCATCGACTCCAGCGGATTCGGATAAAAGAAATGGTCGCCGCTGAGCGAAACACCATCGGCCATCCCGTTGTAAAGTGTCTGTTCAACAATGTCAAAATATTTTGAGTCGCCGCTGAGCAGAAACATCCTGTAATTCCAGAAAATGCTGCCGATTGACGCACAAGTTTCGTTGTAAGCCGACATGTTGGGCAACTCGTAATCGGGGCCAAAACCTTCATGTCCGGCTTCGGCACCAATTCCACCAGTGATGTACAATTTTTTGGTAACGAGGTTTTCCCAGATTTTATTCAATGCTGCAATGTATGCCTCATCGTTGGTAATTGCTGCCACATCGGCCATTCCCGAATAAAGGTAAGTTGCCCGCACAGCATGGCCAACCGCTTCGGTCTGTTCTGTAACCGGAAGATGGTCCTGCGAATATTCGCCGCGGGCATGTGGCGAATTTTTGCCGCGGCTGTCGATAAAGAATTTAGCCAGGTCGAGGTACTCTTTTTTGCCGGTTACGCGGTACATTTTTACAAGTCCCATCTCAATTACCTGATGACCCGGCGACCGCATCATTTTGCCGGGGCCAAAAACTTTTACATGCAAATCGGCGCTTTTAATGGCAATGTCAAGAAGTGACCGTTTTCCGGTTGCGAGATAATGTGCGGTTGCTGCTTCGTATAAATGACCAACATTGTAAAGTTCGTGACTGAGGTCCGATTCCATTTCCCATCGTTCTTTGCCTGCCCATTCGTGCGTTTTGTTTGGGTTGATGGTGCGGTTAGTGTACAAATAGCCATCGGGTTCCTGAGCTTTTCCAATGTATTCGATGAGTGAATCGAGCTGAGCATCCAGTTTCGGGTCGGGAATCATTTGCAATGAATAGGCGGCTCCTTCGATTATTTTATAAATATCTGAATCGTCAAACGGATATTCGGTACAAAACTCACCTTGTTTAATGTGTGCAGCAAATAAAAAATTATCGACTCTTCCTGTTGAATAGCAATGTTTTAACGCGATGGGAATGGTGACTTCGTGATTCAGTTTTACCCGCGGAGCCCAGAATTTATCGGAAAGTTTTACGGCTGTAAACGGCACCGGACGAACAGGATAATCGTTTTCGCTGGCAAAAGTTTTTTCAGAATAAAATATAAGCAACCACAACATGCAAATTATCTGGCAATTATGTTTCATATCTCAGGTTTTAAGTTGATAAAGAATTATTCAATTTATGTTTTTCAGGTTGCCAATTTAACCACTAATTCAGAACTTTTTCTTTAGTTTTGGCAAAAACAACTAAATCTGAATTCTAAAACCTGATAATTATGACTAAACAATTTTTTCTTCTTGTTGCAGCAGTGGTTTTTCTGGCTTGTAACAATGTGTATTCAAAAGCTGAATTAAAAGAAATCAGAACTGCTTCCGACCGCGTTGTTGTGGCATTTTTTAACAGCGATACCGTGAATGTCGATGAAATCAATACTTCCGATTTGTCGCTCTGGAAGATTAACGGAAAACCTGTTGAAAACATTTTTAAATATGTAATGCAGTCGAAAGCCTGCGACCACCATATCTATTTGGAAACCGACAAACTGGTTCCCGGGAAACAATACAAATTGGAAACACCTTACGGAACCCGCGAATTCAAATTCGATGAGCGTGAAATTTTCTGTGAATCGATAAAAACCAACCAGGTTGGCTACAGCGCTTTGTCGAAATCGAGATACGCCAATTTTGCCATTTGGCTGGGCACAGGCGGCGCGCGTAAAATAGAAGGAAAACTGCCCGATTACGAAGTTTTTTCAACTTTGAATGGCAAAACAGTTGCAAAAGGAATTTTAAAAGAATTGGGTGAAGATGCTTCGGCTGGTGGTTTTGTTTACCAGATTGACCTGGCAGGCGTGCCCGAAGGCGGACCCTACAAAATTGCAGTGAAAGGTTTTGGCTGTTCGTACCCGTTTGGCGTTGGCGGCGAGTTCTCAAAAATGCTGGCAAACACCATTTTCAGAGCACAGTATTTACAGCGCTGCGGCTGTCCCATTCACGAACCTGATATCAGAAAAGAAGCCTGTCATACCTTGATTTATGATGTTGATGGACCCATTGGTGAAGCAAATATTGATGTTGTGGGAACCGAGCGGACTTTTAATATGTACGGCGGTTACCACGATGCCGGTGACGCCGATCGCCGCGCTTACCACCTTTCAAACCCGATGATTAACCTGATGATTTTAGAGGTTTTTCCCGAATATTTCACCGATGGTCAGTACCGGATTCCCGGCGATTTCGACGAGAAATTCAATATTAAAAACTACGAAAACAAAATTCCGGATATCATTGACGAAGCAGAATGGGGAACGCTGGCATGGGAGTATTTGCAGAACGAAGACGGAACCATTCATTTTGGCACCGAAACACGCCATTACCCTGATCCGTTTGATGCACCGCTGGACAAAGACAATAAAAAATATGGCACGGTGAAGGTGGATAACCGCGCAACCTGCCCTTCTGCCGGATTGTTCCTTCACCTGGCCCGGGTATTAAAACCCTACAAACCCGAGAGAGCCGCTGAACTACAAAAACGCGGAGAGCTTGCGTTTAAAGCCGGAGAAGAGTTTATGGCCGATCCCGAAAAATTGTATTACCATATTCAGAATTACCTGCTGACTGCAAACGAAACTGATCATCAGAAAATCAAAAGTTTGTATGGAATTGCCGACTCAATGAAAGTAAATCTCACACAAACTCCGGGTTATTCGCTCAACGACAAACGGTTTGACAATCCGGCCTACATCATGTCGTATATTCTTGAAAAACAAGTTCCGACTGACCCTGAAATTGTCAGTTATTTCAAAAAGGCAATCAGAAATGCAGCCGACGCCAATATTGCTGAGCTAAGGAAACATGCGTTTGCCGTGGGCAATAATCCCGCTGTTGGCGGATGGGGACACAATGTGAGGCAGCCCCAGTATGCAGCCGCTCCAATTTTGCAATGGAAATTATCGGGCGAACAAAAGTATTTTGATGCCGCGTCGGAACTAATGGATTACAAACTGGGATTGAATCCGGTTGGAATCAGTTATGTAACCGGATTGGGTTTTCACCAGGTGTACAACATTCACGACCGCGAAAGCGCCTACACCGAAAAACTGGGCTGGGGTTCAAAACCCGGAATCACAGCCTTCGGGCCCGGTGTTGTTACACGCCGTGGAAGTGCAAAAGTGATTCCGGCAATTGGAGAACTGCCAAAAGAACGCCAGTATGTTGACGACCGCGAAATCATCAACTTCAACGAATTTACCATTTTCGAAACCATGCATTATGATGCACTTTACACCATTTTAGCGGGTGGCGGAAAATGGAACGGAGTAAATCCGTTTAAAAAATAAAATAGTGTTTTCTTTTATTTTATCAATTTCTTTTGGTAGAGAGAATTGTCTGAAAGTTCTATTTCAAGAAAATAGACTCCCTTGTTTAAATGCCGGGTATTCAATTGATTTTCGGATAAATTCTCTTTTCTGATAACCAGTCTGCCCGACTGATCAAAAACACTCAATCGTTTGATTTGTCTGAATGACAGATTCGAAATGGTAAGCTGGTCTGTAAATGGAACCGGGTAAATACTAATTTCAGTAGTAATACCAGGTTCTTGTATTGGTGTAACTTCACTGACAGAGCTGTACCAGGCATTAATTAGTGTTCCGTTTTTCTGAAATCTGAGTACCGGAATTCCGTCTGACTGTTTAAACCAGATAATTTCTTCATAAACTGTTGCACTGTTGATGAGATATATACTATCGATTTGCTTTGTTTTAATTCTGAAAACATTCTGAGCTGTTCCATAAGGTAATTTCAGCGTTCCAAAACCATCATAAATCCAGGTTCTGGTAACTGAACCGGTGGCTGTGTTCGGAAGATTCGGATTGGCAAATTGTTTCAGAAATACACGTGTACTGTCGCCAAATGACAACGGAAAATTAAGAAACGGAACACGTGGACGATAAAGGTAATTGCTGCTTAGGTATAAACCGTCATAATATAGTGTATCACGGTCATTTGAATAGGTATAAAATAAATCGCGTACAAATGGTGTAAGACAATACTCATTGATTTGTGTATGATAAAACGGTGAATGAATACTGAGAGACGAGGGCTGGAATTTGTAGGAAGTTACTGGTTCTGTCCAGGTTAACCAGGGGCCCGGACCACCCGAAGCTGTTAAATCCCATGTGTACGACGTTCCGGTTTTGGATATAAAACTATCATAATTTTCAAGCAGAAGAACATAATTGATTTTTGATTCGGCATTTAAAGGGAAGCAGTTTTCATGTGTGAAACCAGGCTGTGCCTCACTCAACGTTGTGGTAATAATCAAAATAGTCAGAAAGTAGATTTTTTTCATAGTTGCAAGTTTTGGTTATTAAATTCCCCCAGAAAATCAGCTTAAAAATTGTTTTGTTAAGTAAAACACAAAAATGTCTGATTTTGTTCAGTGCTGATTTTTCTGTACCGACAAAATAAAAGCGCCACCCGGGAAAACGGGTGGCGCTTTTATTTCAGCGTGAAAAATCAGATTATTTTTTATCGTAAACCTGCGTTTCAGCCATATCGCCAAACGATGAGGAAGCACTCATTTCGCATACAAAACTGCCGCCATCGAGTTTGTAAACTTCAGTAATGGCAAATTCGCCGCCATCCTGCATCGGGATTTTCGAAACAATTTTCAGCGATTTTTTATCAGCCGCCCAGGTGGCAGTCGATTTCTTTTTTGTATCCATCATTCCTTCGTTAACACATTCTTTACCATCGAGCGTTAATTTGTCTTTGGTGGTAAATTCCTGTCCCTGCCATTCAGAGTGTTTTTCAATCGACAAATCGTTGCCGCTTTGTGTGATAATCACTTCCTTAGGTGCCATACTAAACTGGTCGCCCAATTTGCTTTTTGAACTGTTTAATTTCCACGATCCGGAAAAATCGGTTTGTGCCGAAGCTGCCATCATCATTATCATGGCCGAAATCAGAAAAAATGCTTTTTTCATAAGTGTGAATTTTAATTTTGATTAGTAATTTAACTTTTGACATTCAGGTTACTGAATCGTTTAATTGTCTGGTAAATATAATTATTCACCAGATTTTAAAGATAGGTAATAATTTTTCTGAAAAAGTTACAGTTTAATTATTCTTACTTCTTTAGAAATACTTCAGAATTGGTGTTTAATTTTGTAATTAATTACTTTGTAATGGTTTATTTGAAAAGACAGAATTTTATGAGTCTTAAAACTGTCCTGTTTTTTTTCCTCAGTTTAATGTTTGTTTTCAAAGCAAGCGCGCAGTTGTATATTAATGAGTTTATGTCTTCCAACACAAAAACCATTAAAGATCCTGATTTTAATGATGATGCCGACTGGATTGAAATTTACAATGCGGGAGATAAAGAAATCAATCTTACAGGATATTTTCTTACCGATAACCTGGATATTCCGGGAAAATGGGTGATTCCGGAGGTAAGAATTGCACCCCGTGGATTTGTGGTTTTCTGGGCCGATGATCATAACACTGGCGTGCACACGAATTTCAAACTGGCTGCCGAAGGCGAGGAAATCGGGCTTTTTGCCCCCGATCAGACCCTCGTTGATTCAGTGGTTTTCGGAATTCAGAACCCCGATATTTCCACCGGACGGAATCACGAAAATCCTGAAATATGGGGGCGTTTTAATCAGCCGACTCCCGGAAGTGCCAATACAACAGAATTTTTCAGCGATTTTGTGCTGAACGAACCACGTTTCAGTTTACGCGGCGGTTTGTTTACCGCGCCGCAAACCGTGGAACTGACCAATGGTTTTGGCGGCGATATCCGCTATACCACCGATGGTTCTGAACCGACTCTTTTGTCTGAAATATATAACCAACCTGTTCATTTCGATACAACAACGGTTATCAGGGCAAGGATTTTCAGAGACGGACAGTTGCCGGGTCCGGTAATTACCAATACCTATTTTATTGGAAGCGAAATAAGCTCGGGTGGTTTACCAGTGGTGTCACTTGCTTCTGACCCGGCTAATTTCTGGGATCCGCAAAATGGTATTTATGTACAGAATTTTAAACCCGATTGGGAAATTCCGGTCAACATCGAAATGTTTGCCAATGATGGTTCCGATCGGGCAGCATTTAACGAAAAGGCAGGCGTAAAAATCAACGGGCTTTATTCGTGGCAGCTTCCACAAAAAATGTTGGGTGTTTATTTCAGAAAACAATATGGTTCCGGTACACTCGATAATACTTTGTTCTACGATTCGAAACGCGCAGGTTTCAAAACATTTGCGCTGCGTGCTTCGGGCAATGACTGGAGTAATACACTGATGCGCGATATTCTGGCACAAAATGCCACACAACTGAACATGAATCTTGATATTTCGCATTTCCGCTGGTGCACGGTTTATTTTAACGGCAGGTACATGGGAATCCATAATTTCCGGGAGAAAATAGAAACCGATTATATTGAAAAACATTATGGTTTGGCTGAAGGTACTTTCGATATGGTGGAAAACGAGGATTATGCAGAGTGTGGCGACCTGGTTGAATACAACGAACTGAAAGCGCTTTTCACAAAAGACCTTTCGGTTCAGGCAAATTTCGATGCTGTGGCTGAAAAAATGGACATTGAAAATTTTACCGATCTCGTGGTTGCCGAAGCCGCATCAGGAAATTCTTCCATCGACCATAATGTAATGGCCTGGAAGCCAAAAAAAACCGGGAAGTGGCGCTGGATTCTCATGGATATCGACCGTGGTTATTTTACTGTCACCAGTCAGTTAATCAGTTTTTATGTAAATCAGACATCCTGGCCGTTTGGCCGTTTGATGCTGAACAAGGATTACAAAAAATATTTCGGTCAAAAACTGGCCGATCATCTTTACACCAGTTTTCAACCCGAAAGAATGAAACAACTGGTTGACGAACATAAAACCAGGATTGAAGCCGAAATTCCGCGACATGTGGAACGCTGGCTCGGAACGACATCTTCATACGGAAATGCTATGCCATCGGTGGAATTCTGGTACAACGAGGTAAATAAAATCAAAAATTATGTGGAGCAGCGGCCCAAAATTCTGCTTGATAATCTGAAAACATACGGATTTACCGGAACTGCCAATCTCACGGTTGACATGGTTCCTGAAAATGCCGGAACACTCCGGTTAAACGGACTGGAAATCCCGAATCCCGGTGTTCAGGGACTTTATCTCAAAAATGTGGATGCCACGTTAAACGCAGAAGCAAAAGCCGGATTCAGGTTTTTGGGCTGGAAAATGCTGAAGAAAAAAACGCTGATCGCAAAAGAGTCGGAATGGAAATATCTTGACAATGGCTCGGATTTGGGAAAAGCCTGGACCGACACGACATTTAATGATTCGGGCTGGAAAACCGGCCAGGCAGAACTGGGGTATGGCGACGGAAATGAAATTACAAAAGTCGAGTACGGTTCCAACCGGTACGACAAATATATCACCACCTATTTCAGAAAAGAATTTATGGTTTCGGAAGCTGAAATAAATGCACCGTTATTCACTGTCAGCTTGTTAAAAGACGACGGTGCAGTTGTTTACCTGAACGGGAATGAGATTTTAAGGGTGAACATGCCAACGGGCGAAATTGGGTACAAAACGCTGGCATCGGGTTTTGTAAACGAGGCCGACGAAACAACTTTTTCATCCCATACAATCGATAAAAGCAGCCTGAAACCGGGTAAAAATGTATTGGCAGTTGAAATTCATCAGAATGAAGCGAGCAGTTCCGATATCAGTTTCGATCTTGAACTTTCGTGTAATCTGCAGGCCGGCACTGATTTTCTTTCCAACCTGAACAGTCTGCCTTTTAATCTGACCGATGACCTGATGTTGCAGGCAGTGTTTGAGCCGGTTACTGCCTGTGTGGTGCCTCCTGTAATTGCTGAAAATTTAACGCTGCATAAAGATTGTTCGCCGTACATTGTAAACAACGACGTGACTTTGGAAAGCGGCGCAACGCTGACCGTTGAACCAGGTGTAGAATTGCATTTTTCACCTGGTGTCAATTTCTTTATTCATGGTAATATGCAGGCAAATGGGACACAGACAGAACCGGTTGTTTTCAGAATAAACCCGCAATACAAAGGAAAAGGTTGGGGGGCGCTCAATTTTTGGAATACCAGCGACACTTCGAAACTGGTAAATGTGGTGATCGGAGATGCCACAATCGGGCCTGTGCCCAGCCGTGTGGGAGCCATCAACGGATATTACACCAGCCTTGTTCTTGATAGCCTGACGATTGAAAACACATTGCAGAATCCAATTTCGGCGCGGTATTCCGATGTTGTACTCACCAACAGTTACATCCACTCTAACTATACAGGAGACCTGATCAATATTAAATACGGGAAAGCCCGGATTGAAAACTGCATATTTGTGGGGAATGCCGAATTTGATTCCGATGCGATTGATTACGATGGGATTGAAGGTGGAATCATCCGGAATACGAAGTTGCTGAATATTGTCGGCAACAATGCCGATGCCATTGATATTGGCGAGGAAGCACTGCATGTAATAATCGACAGTGTGCAGGCTTACAATGTTTTTGACAAGGGAGTTTCGGTGGGGCAACAGTCGTCGGTGATTGTTACGAACAGCGAGTTTATCAATTGCAATACTGGTTTTGGAATTAAGGATTCGAGTCGGGCATTTATCGGCCACTGCATTTTTTATGGTAACGGAATACCCGTGCACTGTTACGAAAAAAATCCGGGCAGAGCGGGTGGAAATGCCGTGGTGAAAAACAGTATTTTGTCCAATTCATCCGAAGCATCTGTGGATGCCGACCTGCATTCGACACTGAAAATTTACGGTTCAATTTCGGATAATACGTTGCTTCCCGACGGGTTTTCAAACAAATCAGGCAATCCGCTTTTTGTTAACCCGGTTCATTACGATTTTGGTTTGCAAAAAGGTTCACCAGCCATTCTTGCCGGTTCTGATAACGGAAAACCGGTTGATATGGGGGTAAAATTACCGCGGATTTCATTGGAACCCGATGTGATGATCTGCCAGTTTTATATCGATCCGCTGAATAACAACCATCCCGAGTTTCTGGCACTGTACAATCCCTCGGCAAAAACCATCGACCTTTCAGGTTACCGGATTACCAAAGGGATTACTGCAACTATTCCGGCTGGCACCCCGCTTGATCCGGGCGATACCTTGTATGTTTCCTCTGCTTACCTTGACTGGGAAAGGGATATCAACCAGGTGACCTGGGAGGAAGGAAAACTTTCCAACGAGGGAGAAGCAGTTGAAATCCGCAATCATTATGATATGGTAGCCGATTTTATCCGTTATGCGCCCGAAAACGGATGGCCGGCCCTGGCTTTCAATAATGATTATGTTATGAACCTGAAATCTGCCAGTCTCGACAACCATTTTGGCGAAAACTGGGAAGCACTGCAGTTGTGGCAGGTTACTGCGGCCAACCCGGTTTATAAACAGGAATTGCTGGTTTATCCCAATCCTGCCACCGATAAACTCACTGTTTCCATGCCTGGGTGTATTGGTTTGGATGTGCAGTTGTATTCAGGATTGGGTCGGCTGATATATCAATCAGAAACCGATGCCAACGGAGACATTGTTTGGGATGTTTCATCGTTAAACGAAGGAATTTACCTCGTAAAATCGGGTGGAAAAGTGGCAAAGGTGATGGTGGTGAAAGGCTGGTAATTAAGTTCAGCGGTGTCAATCATATGTTATGAGAATTATTTATTGTCGTTTTTTTTCACCCCAAACCCCTAAAGGGGCTTTGGCTGTGACCTTCACAACTGTTTATCAATGAGCTAAGTCCCCTTTAGGGTCCCGAAATTTCGGGATAGGGGTAAACAAAAAGAGGAATACGACATTATATCATTCAAATCCCAATTCTTTTTCTGCAAAATATTTTTATGGTGACTTGATTCCTTAATTCCCGGATAAATTGAATGCAGGTGTTGAAACAGGCAAAGTAAAAATGATCCCCGGCAGGAATGAACCTTGCCGGGGATTTTATGAAGGGAGGAGGTGTGTTTATTGCAGCAGGTGGAATTTCGAGGTTAACAGTTGTTTGCCCGATTGTACTTTTAACACGTAAACACCATTTTTTAAATGACAGATATCGATTTGTTTTCCGGGATCGGCCAACTGTAATACCAAATTGCCGGTAACTGAATAGATTTCAAGCCTGTCGATGGTTGCTTCGGTTTGCAGGTACAACAAACCTTTCACCGGGTTCGGATAAATTTTCAGTTCACTTTTTGCGGTTAATATTTCGGGTTCTGTCGCGGTTACTGCGTTGCACAGGTCGATGGTAAAGAGGGTTGTCATGGCAATTCCTAAATTGTCTTTCAGGGTATCGCTGGCAGTGAAATAGATCTTGTTATCAAGGTAAAACAATCCTTTGGGCATTGATTGAACCCCGGCTTTGGGCATCACGTCAACCTTATCCAGTTTACCAACCGTCCCGTCAGAAAAATACAATTCGTTATCGTTGCCGGTTTGTGCCATGGCACCAACACCCGGAATGGCAATATTGCCACCGCAGACTGCCGCCTCGCTAAGTTTCAATCCGTAATCCCTGAGTACCGTTGGCGTTCCGATGTGGTCTTTTACCATGTACAAATCGGTGGGGCTGGCCACCCAGAGTTCTTTACCGGCTGCTTTGGTGGTAATTTCGAGATAGATTTTGTCGGAGGCAACCTGTTTGATCCCGGCATAGGTGTAAGCTTTTTCGCCCGCTTCGGCCACCGATTTTACGAGCCTGGCACCGCCTTCGGTAACTTCCCACAGGTGAGCGCCAAAGTTGCCGGAGCAGGTGGTTGAACTGCAAGCTGCCAGGTTATAGTCGCCGTTGGAAAAGAAATAGTGTTTTCCGTTGATTTCGCCTAAATACCAGGGCAACTCAGCCTGAAAATATCCGACATTCCAGATAGTTTCAAAGGTATTAGCCGTGGCGTTGTATTTTTGCAGCAACATGCGTTTGGTTTGAAAATTGGTGCCATTCATTTGCACGGTTGTGTCTTTTACTGTAAAAGCAGCCAGTGTGTTACCCAGTAAAACAAATGGTCTTTGCGGCAGCCAGTAGGTCAGCTTATCGGTGACATCAGCCAGCGATCCATCGGCTGTATTGACCCGTGCGGCATAATTGGTTGTGCCTTTTGAGTAGTTTACAAACAATCTCCCGTCAGCCGAAACCACCGACCAGATTTTTAAATCTTCACTTCCCTTGTTAAACAGAACTTTGCTGGAGAAATCAGCAATATTGACTTCGACGAGCCCTTTAAAGGCATTCCAACCGGTGTCGTAGGCAATGTAAACTTTCCCGTTGTGAAAGGTAAAATCGTACTGGTGGGTTGAAGAAGACTCTGCGTAAAAATAAACAAGCCTTGTTTTGGCAGCGGTTCCGTCGGTGAGGTAAAAAAACACACTGTCTTTTCCGTAGTAGGAAATCAGCGCCAGGTTGTCTTCCGATTTAACCAGGGCTTTGTCGTAATCGAACGATTTCCGCAACTCCGTCAGTTTGACGAATGTTCCGTCGGGATTTACTTTTACCAGTTCCGAAACCGGGTATTTGCTCAGTATCTGGAACGCACCGGCTGCATTGGTGAAAGTTTTTACCGGCACGGGCGGAGAATCAAGATATCCCCACGATTTCACCCTCGAAATTGTTTGCGCATTTAACAGCGACGATAATGTAACAACAGCAATAAATAGCAGTAAACCTTTTCTCATAATCCGAATTTTAGTTTTTGGTAAAATTAGGACACAGGCTTTTGGGCTGAAATACGATGAATTTCGTATTTTGAAAGAATCTAAATTAAGTTGCTGTCTTTTGCTTTTCTGAGGGCTTCCAGTTTGTTACCAACCTGTAATTTGCTGTAAATATTTTCGATGTGTTTTCGCACGGTTCCTGTCGAAATATTAAGGTTTGCCGCAATCTGGGCGTATTTCAGGCCTGTGCCCAGTTGTTCCAGCACTTCGGTTTCACGCGGGGTCAGTTTTACAGCTTCATTTTCCGCTGTCTTGCTGAAATCAACCGGTTCGCGGAACATGCGCAGTGTTTTCAGCGCAATGGAAGGTGTCATGGAAGCGCCGCCATTCAGGGTTTCTGTAATGGCGCGGTGCAATTCTTCCGGCGAGGTTTCTTTCAGCAGATAACCATCGGCCCCGGCTTTTATCGCCCTGAAAATGTGTTCGTCGTTATCAAAAACCGTGAGCATGATAATTTTGATGTGCGGAAACCGTTGTTTTACCCCGAATGTGGCATCAATGCCATTCATCACGGGCATTTCAATGTCCATCAGGATGAGGTCGATCCGCGGGTTCTTTTCTAATTTCGCCAGCAAATCGTCGCCATTACCAGCCATTATTTTTAAAACGGTTGCCGGGTAAAACGACAGTTTTTCAACAATGGTCTGTTGCATCAGCCGGTTATCATCTGCCAGCGCCAATCGGATCATGCTTATTGTTTTTTATGGTGATTTTATCGGGATGCAGTAAAAGTGTGATGCTGGTTCCTTTCGAAACCTGCGATTCAAGGCTGAATTTTCCTCCGATTTCTTCTGTGCGTGCGGCCATATTGTGCAACCCGTTTCCGTGAATTACCTGTGTCGGATCAAATCCTTTTCCATCGTCGGAAATTGTAATTCGGTGGAATCCGTTATCGTCGTTTTTAATGCTGATGGTAATTTTTTTTGCACCGGCATGTTTTAATATATTATTGACTGTCTCCTGGATTGTCCGGTAAATATTGACCCCGGCTGTAGCTGTAATGACAGTGGTTTTCAATGAATCATCAATATCAAAACTGATGGTTAAGCCGGGGTTTGTGTCCCGGGCTTTTTCAATAAAATTGAAAATACGGACCCGCAAATCGTCAAATTTTAACTGGTTCGAATTAATGGCCCAGATGGTGTCGCGAAGTTCGGTCATGGTTTCGGAGGCAAAATCACTGATCCGGTTTAAATGGCTCACCCAGGGCTGGTTTTCAGCCTGGTACCTGTATTTTAGATTGTTTACCGAAGAAATGATAAAAGTAAGTTGCGACCCGATATTGTCGTGCAAATCCCGTGAAATCGACAGCCGTTGTTCCTGCAGTTTGTTCTGGGTTTCGATCCGGCTGATTTCTTCTTTTAACTTGAATTGCTGTTTTTGCTGGGCCAGTTTTAATTTTTGTCCGCGAAAAACCACGTACGAAAAGGCAAGCGTGAATACTGCGACCAACGCTGTCAGTAACAGCCAATATGTTTTTTGTTTTTCCCGGTTTTTAATTTCCAATAAATTGGCACGACTTTCCGCCAGTTCTTTCTCTCTTTTTTCGGTTTGATATTTTGTGTCGAGTTCAGCCAGTGTTTTTGCCCGTGCATCATCAAAAATCCGGTCCCTGATCTTGTGGTATTCCTCCTGAAAATAAAGCGCCTGACTCAGATTGCTGCGTTTTTTGTTAAAAAGATACTGCTGGTAATTGTAGTCGCGCAGTTTTTCGATGCTGTTACTTTTTGTCACATAAAAATGTGCCGAGTCGAAAGCTGATTCCGCCTGCCTGAAATCGCCCAATTCGTAACAAACAGAGGCCAGGTTGGTGTAATTGGTTGCATTTTCGTAATAATACGGAATGTCGTTAACACCGGTATAATTGGCCTTTGCAATATTAATTGCCCTTGCAATCCAGCTTTTTGCTTCCCTGAATTTCTTTTGCTTCAGCAGTGTATTTCCAATATTGTTGTAGGTAAAACCGATGGCAAGCGTGTCGATTTGGTCTTTATAACCGAAAACTCTGTAATGATAGAAAAGCGCGCTGTCGGGCTTTTCCCAGTCATCGAAGTTGATGCCGACGGCATTCAACGCCAGCACTGCACTGTAAACATCGGGTTTGGCGAGATTGCTGAGTTTTTCAAAGGCCAGTTTGCCATATTTTACGCCATTCTCGTAATCCTCAAAATCATGGTAATTCAGCGAAATATTCTGTAAGAAATACCCCATCCAGGCATCGTCATTCCGGGGGCCGGCAATTTTCAGCCCGTCAAACAAGACCGAAATTGCTTTTTCGTACGCCCCGTTTTTCTGGTAACTTTTTGCGAGGTTGTTGCACACATACAATAGTTTTGCTGAATCTTTCAGGAGTCTGAACTTTTCTTCAGCCATCAGGCCATAAAAAATAGCGCTGTCGGCAGGCCCGAAGTCGGTGGCGCGAACACTTTTGAAGAAGATAAATTCAGCATTATCAGCATCTGTTTTTATCAACTTTTGTGCTTCCCCGAAAAAGTAATCGGCTGAATCGGCTGAATGATAGGCTTTGCGGAGAATTTGCCCCAGGTTCTGAGCCTGTGCGGGTGAATATAAAATGATCAAAAAAGCAATTGCCAGAACTCTGATTATCATTTCAATATTAAAGTATTATGTATGATTTCTTGCGGATACAGTCGATTATTTTCCGCCGCCGGATTGTTTCCGGGATGTTTTAATCAGCAAATCGCAAAGTTCAAAAACCGCACTGTTCAGTTCCTGCATTTTCTGCCGGCTGTTGGCTTTAAAAACATCAACTGATTGTACTTTGTCCGATAAATCCGACTGTTTTCCTGCCAATTCAACAACAGTTAAATGCAAATGTTCAACCATTTTATGGTGTTCTTTTTTCATTTTACGAATTTTCCGGCCTGTCAGCACAAAACCGGTTAAAACGATCATCAGCAGAACAAGAAATATAATGAGCATCGAATGTTATTTTGCTGTGGCTGATACTGTTATTGATACAAATTTGAATATTCCGGGATTTGTGTGCAATACGAAAAACTACGGATTTTCAGAAGATTGGATAAGCGGCTATTATTAAAAAAAAACGACAGTAACATGTGATGTTATTGCCGTTTGTGTGCCCAGAACAGGACTCGAACCTGCACAAGCTTGCGCTCACTAGTCCCTGAAACTAGCGTGTCTACCAATTTCACCATCTGGGCGATGATTATATTTCTGAGAACGTTTTTCAAAACCAAAAACAGGTTTCAAAAATGGTGCTGCAAAACTATAAAAATTATTGAAATGCCAACAGAATTTTGATTTATTTTCCGGCTATCTGTCGTATTCCTCCTCAATCCGCGCATTTACAATTTTACCTTCTTTAATGGTAAAATAATACCGTTCAGTTTTTTGAACCATGGGCGAAACCACTGGGTCGAGTGTCAGTTTTGCCTGGCTGATTTCGGTACTTTTCAGGTCTTTAACAATTTCGTAAACATACACTTTCGCGTCTTTTTGATCGAGCACTACTTTGGGATTACCATATTTTGCAGACAATACATCAACCGGTTTTCCGACGTAAGTTTTCTTCAAAACCCTTTGCTGACTGCATGATAACGCAACCAGTGTAACCAATAAGAAAAGTATTTTCTTCATACCCGTATTAATATTTCTGTTCAAATTAAAGATAAATATCCTGCATCGTAAAATACATTCATTTATATTTCAACGGTTGTTAATAACAAAATGGTACTCATGAAAAAGTGAAATCAACCACCGCTGAATATTTTTTATCTTTGCACCGATTTTAAAAATATCCACTTAAAAAGCTGCAAAAATGATCCGGTTTTTCAGAACTCAGAGTAAAAAAATCATCGTAGTACAAGTAAATCATCCGCTCAATTCAGACGAAATTACAAGAATGAACTGGCTTTTTTCTGATTCGGAAGTGATAAACGAAAACGAACTCGAAGGCTGGTTTATTGGTCCCCGGAAAGAGATGATTACACCCTGGAGTACCAATGCGGTGGAAATTACCCAGAATATGGGTCTTGAAGGAATTCAGCGTATTGAGGAGTTTTACCCGGTTGAGGACGAAAGAGCGCATTACGACCACATGTTGCAGCGTTTGTATAAAAATCTCACGCAGGATATTTTTACCATCAACCATCAGCCAGAACCCATTCTCGAAATTACCGACATTGTAGCTTACAACGAAAAAGAGGGACTTGCACTCAGCGACGACGAAATAAAATATCTTGAAAAAGTTTCAATGGAAATGGGCCGCCCGCTTACCGATGGCGAAGTGTACGGTTTTGCGCAGGTGAATTCAGAACACTGCCGGCACAAAATTTTTAACGGAACTTTTGTTATCGACGGAAAAGAGATGGATTCGTCGTTGTTTAAGATGATTAAAAAAACATCAGCTGTCAATCCCAATAAAATTGTTTCGGCCTACCGCGACAACTGTTCGTTTGTGCAGGGACCGGTGGTGGAACAGTTCGCCCCGAAAACGCAGGATAAACCCGATTTTTTCGAAATAAAGAATATTGAGACAGTTCTTTCACTGAAAGCTGAAACTCATAATTTTCCAACTACCGTTGAGCCTTTTAACGGTGCAGCAACCGGAACCGGTGGCGAAATACGCGACAGAATTGCCGGTGGAAAAGGAGCTTTGCCAATCGCAGGGACCGCTGTTTACATGACTTCGTATCCGAGAACCGAAGCTGAACGCCCGTGGGAACAGGCTACCGAAGAACGCGACTGGCTGTACCAGACTCCCGAAGAAATTCTGATTAAAGCCTCAAACGGCGCCAGCGATTTCGGAAACAAATTCGGACAGCCACTGATTACGGGTTCTGTTCTTACTTTCGAGCATTTCGAAAACTACAAAAAGTATGGTTACGATAAAGTAATCATGCTTGCGGGAGGTATTGGTTTTGGCAACAAAAACCAAAGTTTGAAAGCAACTCCGGAAAAAGGCGACAGAATAATTTTGCTGGGAGGTGATAATTATCGCATCGGGATGGGTGGTGGCGCTGTTTCGTCGGTGGCAACCGGCGAATTTGAGGGACACATCGAATTGAATGCTGTTCAACGAGCTAATCCCGAAATGCAAAAAAGAGTTTATAATGCAATTCGTGCTTTGAGCGAAGCCGATGAAAATCCGATTATTTCAATCCACGACCACGGTGCCGGCGGGCATTTGAATTGCCTTTCGGAATTGGTGGAAGCAACGGGTGGCAAAATTGACACTGCCAAATTACCGGTTGGCGACCCGACCCTTTCGCAAAAGGAAATCATCGGGAACGAATCGCAGGAAAGAATGGGTTTGGTAATGAAACCTGAACATGTTGACCTGCTTGCAAAAATTGCTGAACGCGAAAGAGCGCCCATGTATAATATAGGTGAATCTACCGGCGACATGCAGTTTACTTTCGAAAACAGCAAAACCGGCGAAAAACCAATCGACTGGCAATTGGGTTACATGTTTGGCAGTCCACCCAAAACTGTCCTTGAAGATGTGACCGTAAAACCCGATTACGAAGAAATTGAATACACCAACGAGAATATTCAGACTTATGTTGAGCAGGTTTTGCAACTCGAATCGGTGGCTTGTAAAGACTGGCTTACCAACAAAGTTGACCGCTCGGTAACCGGCCGTATTGCCAAACAGCAGGGTGCCGGAAAGTTGCATCTCCCGTTGAATAATGTGGGGGTGATTACGCTTGATTATCATGGAATTGTTGGTTTTGCAACTTCAATCGGGCATGCACCGGTAGCCGGAATGATTGATGCTCCCGCAGGTTCGGTTCTTTCGATTGCCGAATCACTGACAAACATTATTTGGGCTCCATTGACGGATAAACTCAAAGGAATTTCATTGAGTGCCAACTGGATGTGGCCGGCCAAAAACACGGGTGAAAATGCGCGGATTTATGAAGCAGTAAAAGCTGCAAGCGATTTTGCCTGCGAACTGGGAATCAACATTCCGACAGGTAAAGATTCCATGTCGATGACCCAGAAATACAAAGATGATGTGGTTTATGCTCCCGGTACCGTAATTATTTCAGCATCAGCCGAAGTTTCTGATTGCCGGAAAGTGGTGGAACCGGTTCTGGAAGCAGATGAAAATAAAGAGATTCTGTTTATCGATCTTTCTTTTGTTCCGCGCGCAATTGGTGGAAGCGCATTTTCACAGACAAGGAATAAATTGGGCAAAATTGCTCCGACAGTTGGAAATTCTAAGAAATTCATTAAAACATTCAATACGGTTCAGGAATTAATTGAACAACAACTGGTTGTTGCCGGACATGATATTTCATCGGGCGGTTTGATAACCACGTTGCTCGAAATGTGTTTCAGCAACAATGGAGTGGGGATGAATGTGGACTTATCCGGAATTGGTGAAGCTGATTTTGTAAAAGTTCTTTTTAGCGAAAACCCTGGCCTGGTGATCCAGTGCAAAGAAAATGAACTCGTAAAATCAAAGCTGACAGAAGCTGGTGTTGACTTTGTAATAATCGGAAATCCGGTTGCAAAAGGAAAAGTTTTAGTTAAAAACTTTGAGAACAATGCTGAATTTGACATTGAAACCCTCCGTGATTTGTGGTTCAAAACTTCGTATTTATTAGACCGGAAACAAAGCGGACATGAATTGGCATTGAAACGTTTTACAAACTATAAAAAATTTGAACTTCTGTACGATTTCAAAGATTTTACTGGTAAAGCTGCTGACCTGGGAATTGATTTATTCCGCAGAAAACCATCAGGAATAAAAGCTGCTATCATCCGTGAAAAAGGAGTGAATGGTGACCGTGAAATGGCTTATGCGATGTATCTGGCTGGAATGGATGTGAAAGACGTTCATATGACCGACCTGATTTCGGGCCGGGAAACACTCGAAGCAGTGAACATGATTGTTTTTGTGGGTGGATTCTCGAATTCTGATGTGATGGGGTCGGCAAAAGGCTGGGCCGGTGCTTTTAAATTCAACGAAAAGGCAAGAATTGCTTTGGAGAAATTCTATCGCCGTGAAGATACATTGAGTCTGGGCGTTTGCAACGGTTGCCAATTGATGGTGGAATTGGGACTTGTTTATCCCGACCATAGCATTCAACCTAAAATGTTACACAACGAATCGGGTAAATTCGAATCGGCTTTTGTGAATGTCGATATTCTGGAGAATAACTCGGTGATGCTGAAAAACATGGCCGGAATGAAACTCGGGATTTGGGTGGCACATGGCGAAGGAAAGTTCTACTTGCCATTTAAGGAGCAGGAATACAATATTCCCATGAAATATAGTTATGATGAGTATCCGGCTAATCCGAACGGGTCACATTTCGCAACTGCTTCTTTGTGTTCCGACGATGGCCGTCATCTGGTAATGATGCCGCACCTCGAAAGAGCTTTCAAACCGTGGCATTGGGCATATTATCAGGCAGAAAGGAAAATGGATGAAGTGGCACCATGGATTCAGGCTTTTGTGAATGCAAGAAACTGGATTGCCGGAAAGCTGAAATAATCAGCCGGCAATCATTTTGTGGGATAATTCTGTGGCAAATGGTTCTCCTTTAATTGTTTCCACAATTTTTAAAGCAAATTCAATTGCGACACCAGCGCCTTTCCCGGTAATAATATTTCCGGAAACTTCGGTTTTTTCGCCGGTAACCACGGCTCCATGTAACTGGTTTTCGTAACCCGGATAGCAGGTGGCTTTTTTGTTTTTCAGAATGCCAAGGTTTCCGAAAACCAGTGGGGCAGCACAAATTGCACCCAAAAATTTCCCCTTTTCATTGAAATTCAGAATTTGTTCACGAAGACCTGTGTGCTCATTCAGGTTTTTTGCACCGGGCATTCCACCGGGTAAAATAATCATGTCGATTGTTTCATAATCGATAGTTTCGAAAAGTTCATCGGCAATTATCTTTATCTGATGTGAACCGGAAACTTCAGCTTTCCCGGTAACTGAAATAGTTTTTACATCAAACCCGGCTCGTCTTAATACATCAATAATAGCCACTGCTTCAATTTCCTCAAAACCTTCGGCAAGATGCACTGCAATCGAAATATTTTCCATGATTATCAATTATTTAAAACAAAAAAAGATTCTCAACTGAGAATCTTTTCATTTAATACTATTTCAAAAATATTAATTGTTGGCGTAATCTTTCAACGATTTTTCAAGTTTTTTTCTTGTAAAGAAAATCCGGCTTTTTACGGTTCCTAATGGCAAATCAAGTTCTTCAGCAATTTCTTTGTATTTAAAACCGTCGAGAAACATGGTGAAAGGAACTCTGTATTCATCTTCCAGTTCATCAATTGTTTTATTAATTTCTTTTGAACTAAATTGTGAATCAGGACCCGGGTCAACCACATCTTTCGAGTACAATAAATGTAAATCACTTCCTGAACCATCGAACGTATTTTTTGTTTTAACGTTTCTGCGATAGTCATTAATGAAAGTGTTTTTCATGATAGTATAAATCCAGGCTTTGAAATTGGTGTTCTGAGCAAATTTTTCACGGTATGTCAAAGCTTTTAAAAAAGTTTCCTGAAGAAGGTCGTCAGCCCTTTCTGAATCAGAAGTCAGGCTGAGTGCGTAGTAGTGCAATTTGTTGCTTAATCCGAGCAGTGCGTTGTTAAACTGAATCTGAGTCATGGTGTTTTATTTTTAATTTGTCTAAACAAATATAGGTTGCAAAACACTCATTTAAAATAGTTTTCAGGATTTTCTTAAACGATTTTATCTATACATTATAAAGATTCTTTATGGGTGTGTTTTTATTTAATTTAGTAAGAGATTAAATGGTCTTTTAATCAGATGTTTATCTATTGTATTAAAAAGAGTAAACAAAATAGAATACACAGTAATATTATTGAATTTGTATTTTTGGCAAATATTTTTTCGACATGAAAAATTACAAAAACGTTACAAGAAAGAGTGATGCAATTGTTTTCAGCAGGTGGAGCAGGAAAAATTATGCGGTTTTTCAAACTTTGAAACGCGTTGTCATAATCTCCGTGTTGGGTGTAAATTATCTTTATGCAGTTCCTGTTCTGAAAAATAATGATATAATAATATCTGATACAACCGGTACTAAAATTGAATACAAACTCGAAGAAATTGAGGTAAGTGCGCAACGTGCACCTGCGTTGTTTTCGGAAATTGCAAGAATTGTAACAGTAATTAATACAAAAGAAATTGCGGCTGTGCCAGTCAGAACAGTGCAGGAACTGCTTGAATATGTTGCCGGAGTTGACATCAGACAAAGAGGCTCAGACGGAGTTCAGGCAGACATCAGTATCCGGGGCGGTACTTTCGATCAAACGTTAATCCTTTTAAACGGCATAAATATTTCAGATCCTCAAACCGGCCACCATAGTTTGAATATTCCGGTTTCATTGAATCAGATTGAAAGAATTGAAATCCTTGAAGGCCCTGCTGCCAGAGTTTACGGACCCAATGCATTTGCCGGGGCTGTTAATATTATTACAAAACAACCTGCATTAAAATCATTCAACGCAAATGTAACAGGAGGCAGTTTTAAGTATTATGAGACAGATGTAACCGGAAATTTTAAAACAAAGGGAGTATCCCATTCTTTATCATTAAACTTGAAAGGCTCAGATGGATATATCGAAAATACCGATTTTCAGGAGAAAGGTATTTTCTATTCAAATAATTATGAGGATTCGTACGGACAATTTTCTTTTCAAACCGGATATTCTGATAAAGGATTTGGAGCGAACAGTTTTTATACACCTAAGTACCCCAATCAATATGAACAGATTAATGCTTTGTTTTCATCTGTACAATGGGAATCGAAGGGGAAACTTCATTTAAAGCCAGTGGTTTACTGGCGTCGTCACCAGGACCGGTTTGAGCTCTTCAGGGAAAATCCACCAGCCTGGTACACAACACATAATTATCACCTTACAAATTCATATGGTGCGCAATTAAATTCGTGGATTGGCTGGAAACTTGGAAAATCGGCATTCGGGTTTGAATTCAGATCGGAAAATATATTGAGCAATGTTTTGGGAGAACCATTGGACGAACCTGTTTCAGTCCCGGGTGAGCATGCTTTCTTTACAAAGGCAAAAACCAGAAATATTGTTTCCGCATTTACCGAACATGTTTATTATGCAGATAAATGGATTTTAAGTGCCGGAATTATGGGAAATCATATTTCAGATGGAGAGAATGGTTTAAACTTATTTCCCGGATTTGAAGCAGGTTATCAGATGAACAGAAATGCACGGTTGTTTGCCAATTTCAATACATCATTACGGATGCCAACTTTTACTGATTTGTATTATTCAGGACCAACGAACATTGGAAATCCTGATTTAAAACCTGAACTCACCGCTGCTTTGGAAGGAGGTATTAAATTAAACTCGCCGATTGTAAGAGGAAATTTTGTAATGTATTTTAGAAAAGGGAAAGATGTTATTGACTGGGTGAAAACAAGCGAACAGGACAAATGGCAGCCACAAAATCTTACGGAGTTGAACAATTATGGAACCGAAATTCAGTTACAAACAGATTTGGAGCAGGTTATTGGTAACTATTGGCCCGAAAATATTTCAGTAAGTTACATGTTTAATACAATTGAAAAAGGCGATCTCAATTTTATTTCTTATTATGTTCTGGATTATTTAAGTCACAAACTAAGTTTTTCTGTTAATAAAGAGATTATCAAAAATTTCAATTTCAATTTTCAGGGAGTTTATCAGAAGAGGGAAGGAACTTATACTGAATTCAGTAATAACATCTGGGGGGAAGAAGTAAACTATAAACCATTCTGGATTTTTGATACAAAGCTGACTTACAGGATTAAAACTTGTCAGATTTTTATTTCAGCAAACAATATTTTTAACTGTGAATATGTTGATTATGGTAACATACCACAACCAGGGCGTGTGATAAAAGCAGGAATTTCAGTAAATGCAGACTTTGACTAAACTTTTTATCAGGAATTCCAAAAATTGTATATTCGCGAAAATTTTAAAAAAATGTTGAAAGGAATATTATCAATATCAGGTCAGCCGGGATTATATAAACTGGTTGCCGAAGCAAAAAACAATATTGTAGTTGAATCGTTGGATACAAATAAAAGAATGCCGGTTTATTCCACATCCAAAGTATCGGCACTTGAAGATATCGCCATATTTACTACAAAAGAAGATTTGCCGCTAAAGGAAGTTTTTAAGGCAATTTCTGAAAAAGAAAATGGAGGTGCAGCTATTTCTCCAAAATTACAAGACAAAGATTTGAAATCTTATTTTCAGGTTGTGGTGCCTGATTATGATAAAGAAAGAGTTTATGTTTCGGATATCAAAAAAGTTATAAGCTGGTATAATACTCTTCAGGAAAAAGGACTCCTGGATTTTTCTGAGGAAGAAAGTAAAGAAGCAGAAACTAAGCAGTCAGAATAACTTTAATCCATTTGCAGCATTTTGTTTTTCGTTTTTTTCGTTTTGTTGAAGTATTAATTCAAAGAGTTTGACGGTGGCAAGTGCATCGCCGGCAGCACGATGTCGACCGTTAATTTCGATTTTAAGATTTTTGCAAAGATTTCCGAGCGAATAAGAAGGAAAACCCGGAAGAAATTTTCTTGCTAATTGGACTGTGCATAACGTCTTCCTGTTATAACTATATCCTAATCGGTTAAATTCTTCTTTAATAAATGAATAATCAAAATGAACGTTATGTGCAACAAAAGTTCTGCCTGCTGTTAGATCAACTATCTGTTTGGCTATTTCAAAAAAGCGAGGTGCATTTTTAATCATTTGGTTATCAATCCCTGTAAGTTTCGTAATATAATAAGGAATGTCAACTTCAGGATTAACCAAAGTTGAGAATGACCCAGTAATTTCTGCTCCGTTGTGTTGATAAATAGCTATTTCTGTTATAAAGCTGTATTTACAACTGTTTCCCGTGGTTTCTATGTCAATTATTGCAAACAAAATAGTTAAAAGCTTATGCTATTTAAGATAAATGTATAAATTTGTTAAAAGTTTGGATGATCAAAAGAAACATTTTTTTTAAACCAACTGTTTTAATTGTAATTTTATATTTTATATATTGCAAAAAAAACGAAACAATTAATAATTAACAATTATGAAGAAAATAACACTTTCCTTTATTGCATTCTTTCTTGTTTTTGGTGCTGTAATGGCCCAGAATGCAGACAGTAAGTGGGCAATAGGTCTTGGACCTGGTATTTACCACAATAATCAAAAAGGTAAGATTGGCTTTGCTCACGAGTTTTATATCAGTCGTTATTTGAATCCTTCGTTCGATTTAAGAGCGAGTTCTAATGGTGGTTATCAAAGTGCTGGTATTGATTTTCAGGATTTAACACTGAATTTAAGATATAAACTGTACAACGGTTATATCTTTTCTGAAACTGCAGCTGTGCAGCCTTATTTATTTGGAGGTGGCGGCTATATGTGGGATAATCAGGCGGATGCATTTGCATGGAGTGCCGGATTAGGTTTCAAATTTCCTGTAAGTACTAATACTTCTTTATTTATTGAAGCAGGATTTAAAAGTGGAGTTGAAGGAACAAGAGGAGCAAACAACAATCCCAATTATCCTGTTACAGTTACTGATGATATGTTAAAACTAACAGGAATCGTTGAATTTGCATTTGGCAAAGCCAAAGATTCTGATGGTGACGGTGTGCCGGATAAAAAAGACAAATGTCCTGATACACCTCCCGGTGTAGCTGTTGATGAGAATGGTTGTCCGCTTGACCGCGATGGTGACGGTGTGCCAGATTATAAAGATGACTGCCCAGATCAGGCAGGTGATCCAAAATTCAATGGTTGCCCTGATACCGATGGCGATGGTATTCCGGATAAAGATGATGATTGCCCAACTGTTGCTGGTTTAGCAAAATTTAAAGGTTGTCCTGACACTGACGAAGATGGAGTTCCGGATAATAAAGACAAATGTCCTGACACTCCAAAAGGATGCCCTGTTGATGCAACGGGATGTCCGCTTGATTCAGACGGTGATGGTATTATTGATTGCGAAGATAAATGCCCGAATGAAAAAGGTTCAAAAGAAAACAATGGCTGTCCGGATTGGGTAAGTATTGATCTTTCAACTCTTTATTTCGATCTTGATAAAGCTGATTTAAGACCTGAAACCAAAGCAGAGCTTGATAAACTTGTTCAGACTTTGAGTGCAAGTAAAGAATACAATATTGTTGTTGGTGGTCATGCTTGTAATTTGGGTACCAATAAGCACAATATGGAATTGTCAGAAAGACGTGCACAGGAAGTTGTTAAATACCTGCTTTCAAAAGGTGTTAACAATGCATATGTAGGATCAAATAATTATGGTGAAGAAAAACCGGCCGTTCCCAATACTTCTGAAACTAACAGACAGAAAAACCGCAGGGTTGAATGGGAAGTAGCAAAAGTTAAAAAGTAATATTTTAAATAGCTTTTAGAAAGGCTCTGCATATGGCAGAGCCTTTTTTTTGTCTTTACCAAACCGAAAATACTATCTTTGCGAACTCAAAAATTATCTGAAATGAAAATTGAAGAATCGATACAACGGGCAATTAAAGTCGCTTTAGTAGAGTTATATGGTTATAACACAGAGTTTGTTCAGATACAATATACAAGAAAAGATCAGATTGGAGATTTTACTATTGTTGTCTTTCCATTTGTCCGTTACTCAAAAAAGTCACCCGAGGAAACTGGTAAGGAAATTGGAATATTTGTTTCTGAAAAAGTTGATTTAATTGAATCATTCCAGGTAGTTAAGGGCTTTCTTAATTTTATAATTAAGAATGAATATTGGTTGAATTATTTGGGTGAAGCATATAGTAGTAGTATGTTTGGGTTGGAGGCTCAAGTTTCAGATTCGAAAACAGTAATGGTTGAATATTCTTCTCCAAATACCAATAAACCGTTACACCTTGGACATATCAGGAATAATCTTTTGGGCTACTCTATCTCCGAAATTCTCAAAGCTAACGGCAATAAAGTCATCAAAACAAATATTGTAAACGACAGGGGAATCCATATTTGTAAATCAATGTATGCCTGGCTAAAATGGGGAAAAGGCGAAACTCCTGAAAGTACTGGAATAAAAGGAGATCACTTGGTTGGTAAATTTTATGTAGAATTTAGTAATCGATTAAAGGCAGAAATTGCTGAGTTAATCAATAAAGGATTTTCGGAAGAAGAGGCTGAAAATAATGCACCATCAATGATTGCCGCAAGAGAGCTTCTTGTTAAATGGGAAGCAAATGACCCGGAGACAATCAATCTTTGGAAAGCTATGAATGAATGGGTTTACAAAGGATTTGATGAAACGTACAGAAAGTTGGGTGTTGATTTTGATAAAATTTATTATGAATCGGAAACCTATATTACTGGAAAAGAGGAAGTTTTACGGGGTGAAAGAGATGGAATCTTCATCAGAAATGAAGATCAGTCAGTTTGGGCTGATTTGACAGGTGATGGTTTAGATCAGAAATTATTACTCAGAAGTGATGGAACATCGGTTTACATTACCCAGGATATTGGTACTGCGAAAATGAGGTACAACGATTTTGATATTGACAAGATGATATATGTTGTTGGTAATGAGCAGAATTATCATTTTCAGATTCTGGCATTGTTGCTTGATAAATTGGGGTATTCCTGGGGTAAAGATTTGTTTCATTTTTCATACGGAATGGTTGAATTACCTTCGGGTAAAATGAAATCAAGGGAAGGGACTGTTGTGGATGCCGATGATTTGATTGATGAAATGACCGAAGTCGCAAGAAGAATGTCTCACGAACTCGGGAAATTGGAATCATTATCAAAAGAAGAAGCTGAAAATACGTTCAGGATTATTGCCTTAGGCGCATTGAAATACTTTATTCTTAAAGTTGATCCAAAGAAAAATATGCTTTTTAATCCGGAAGAATCAATCGATTTTAACGGAAATACCGGACCGTTTATTCAATATACCCATGCACGAATAAAATCTGTTCTCAGAAAGGCAGAAGAAAAGCAGATTAAATTTACCACCGATTTTATCCTTCCTGATATTTCGCAAAAAGAAAAGGATTTATTGAAAACAATAACGTTGTTTCCGGATGTGGTAAAAGAGGCGGGAGATAATTACAGTCCAGCAGTAATTGCAAATTACTGTTACGAACTTGTAAAAGAATATAATCAGTTTTATCATGATCATTCAATATTAGCTGAATCTGATGAAGCCAAAAGGAATTTCCGTTTGGTATTATCCTCTACTGTTGCAAAAGTGGCCAAAACCGGAATGGGTTTATTAGGAATTCAAATGCCGGAAAGAATGTAAAAAAAAAGGAGACAAAAATGTCTCCTTAGTTTCTTTCGTAGTAAAATTGATTTAATAATTAGGGTAAAGCGTCCTTCCTACTTTTAATTCTGTAAATGTAAAAAAAGTAACCCTCGATATCGGGTAAAAATTAATTTTCTCAGTGATTTAAAATCAAACTAAATAAAGGCAGTTTTCAGGTTTATACAAAAAACAAATGGGAACCAAATTTGACTTTAGCTCCCATTCACTCGAAGTAACCAAGGTTACTTCTCGTGTCAGACTACGTTTATTACGGCTGGCTTACTTCTTTCTTTGCAGAATTTTTCAGCCCCGAATACTTTGGTTTAGCGTTTTACGGCATAAACTTCTGTATTGTCCACTCGACATTCCGGAAATTATCTTCGTGGACGAAGTGTCATTCAGTATTTTCAGGTATCTCTCCTTTCAGATCAAAACCTTAGTATAACCAGTCTTTTGAGTTTGACCTCTCCATTCTGTGCAGTCTGGAAACCAAATCGAAATTCAGTTACTCCTGCCTGATGACTCAATCTTAAAAGAACTTCTAAATTCTTTTCTTCCGATGATTGAATGAAACTTGACTTTCCAGTTAGTCTTGTTCAAACTTCGGCTTTTTCTGTGCGCCATCCCGAAGGATGAACTGAGATTTCCGAGTCCCATCTAAGTTACTTTTCTACCTCCACACTTTCAAAGCTGCCTTTTATTGCTCATCTGATGTATCAAATTTATAGAAATAAAAGGCATTTGTCAATACTTTTAGAGTTGTTTAAATGCACAATGTATCAACTTAGGTTATTAACAATTGTTGAAAAGTGAAATTAGTTATAAGGATCAATAAATCAGTATTTTATTGTCAATATCCTTATTCTGTCCAAATCCATTGGAATTTCAGATTATCATTATTTGTTGGTATGACTTGCATTTTAATTACATAAAATCCTGCTTCCGGAAAATTAATTTCTCCAATCCGTGATGACGCAAAATTATCAATTACCCAATTCTCATTTGGCTCGCCAACAGTTTTATCGGTTGGTCCTGCCAAAGTTGTTATTTCGCTACCAGCTGCCTGTAAAATAATTTTGGCCGAATTGCCGGAATAATTCTGATTACTATATGAAATATCAAAATGTTTTTTGCCGGGAGTATCCACAAAAATCTTCCAGGTAAGAGTTTCGGGCTTTTCAATCAATAAATGTTCAGGAATTGTCCCGTACTTTTCTTTTTTAACAAGATTTTCAGGATTTACCGACACAATTTGATTGCCAGGTAATAAAGAATAGCCACCGGATTTGGTTTTTGCAACCAATCCTTCTGAAATTTCAGGACTTGAAACATATTCTGCGGCAATCACAGAAACAAATGGATCAGGTTGTTCTTCAGGTAATTCAATTTCTGTGTATGCCCCTTTGTGTGTATATTTCAGCGAATTTTTTTCTTTGTCACTCAAAAGCCAAATTTTACCTGGTTCTGATGAAATTCCGGTTACAAATAGTTTTTTATTTAGTGGCCAGTTAAAAACTTGAAAATATAATGTGGTCTTTTCTCCTGCCTTTTTACAGGTGATTTTCCCCCAGTCTTGTTGGTTTTTTGGCAAATCAAAAGCACCTGCAGCATAAACTGATTCGCCGTTTTTTTCAAGCCAGTTTCCCATTTCCTGTAAACGCTGCTGAATTTCCCAGGGTACATCGCCATTGGCACGCGGGCCAATATTCAACAGCAGATTACCATTCAAACTCACATTATTTATCAGCGCTTTTAAAAGGGTTGTCGTCGACTTCCATTCAGAATCGGTTACATGAAAACCCCACGAGTGGGCAACAGTTGCCGGCGATTGCCATGGAAAATCTTCTTTTTTGTCGCCCAATGAGTTATCGCCCAATTCTTTGAAATCCACGTCAGGGTCTTCTTCAATCGAAAGCCCTAATCTTGAGTTAATCAGGCAGTTTGGCTGTAATTCGCGAATCAGCTTTTTTAATTGAAACAACTGTTCTTTTGTAACGACAGTCTGAGAATGATGAATCCACATATCAAACCAGATCATCGATATTTCGCCGTAGTTGGTAAGTAACTCGCGCATTTGCGGAATTACTTTTTCCTGCCAGTATTTGTTGTATTGTTCAGGAGTAATTCCTGTCAGTTCCTTTTTGTGGTCCCAGCCAAACTCGTGTTCCCAATCTACCCAGTGAGAATAATATAATCCGAGTTTCAATCCATGTTTTTTACATGCATCAGCAAGTTCTTTTACAATATCGCGTTTGTGATTGGTGAAATCTCCCAAATCGTATTTACTCGCCTGGCTGTCCCAAAGCGCAAATCCATCGTGGTGTTTGGCGGTAAAAGTCACATATTTCATGCCCGCCTTTTTTGCCAGAATTACCCACTCCTCGGGATTTATTTTGTCCCAATCGAAACGGTCAAGCAGCGTTACATATTCTTCTTTTGAAATGCTGTTACGGTAAAAAATCCATTCTGCATAATCATTGTCGTTTCTGATTTTTTCTCCTTTCCAGTAACCTTCGGCAGCACTGTAAACACCCCAGTGAATAAACATGCCAAAACGGGCATCGGTAAACCATTTGGCCCGTTCAGAAGTTTGCGATTGGCTGAAAACTGAGAGATACAAAATAGTGAAATTAATAATCAGTATTAAGTTTTTCATAGTTGGTTAGTCTTAAAATAAAATTCAAATAAATCGATTATTACGAAAGCCTTCCTTTAAAATCTTCATATCCAAATTCCCGCACAATCTGCAATTCATCATTTTCTTTCCAGATGGCAATTGCAGGATGGTTTACACCATTGAACATGGTGGTTTTCACCATTGTGTAATGAATCATGTCGAGAAAAACGATTTGTTCGCCAATTTGCAGTTCATGTCCGAAATCGTAAAAATCCATGAAATCGCCTGCAAGGCAACTTACACCACCCAATCGGTACAAAAAACTGCTGTTTTGGTCGGGTTCTTTTGCACCAACAATTTTAGGGCGATAAGGCATTTCGAGTGTATCGGGCATGTGAGCCGTGAAAGAAACATCGAGAATTGCTGTCTTAATTCCTTTGTGCTCAACAATATCCTGAACAGTTGAGACCAAAACTCCGGTTTCCCAGGCAATGGCACTGCCGGGTTCAAGAATAACATGAACATTGTATTTTGATTGGAAGTCTTTTAAAATTCTGACAAGATGTTCATGATCGTAGCCGGCTTTTGTCATCAGGTGGCCGCCACCCATGTTCACCCATTTTACCTGGTGTAGATATTTCCCAAAACGATTTTCAAGGTTTTTCAGAACCTCCTCCAAACTATAAGAGTTTGATTCGCACAAAACATGAAAATGGATTCCTTCAATTCCTTCGGGTAATTCATCGGGAAATTCATTGCTTCCAACTCCTAATCTTGAACCGGCTGCGCTTGGATTGTATAAATCAGTCCCAACATCGGAGTATTCAGGATTCACTCTTATTCCGCACGAAATTTTATGCCCGGCATTTTTTGTTATCGGATAAAACTTTTCGAATTGGCTGAACGAATTAAAAACAATGTGACTTGTATAATTCATCAGTTCGCTGAATTCGTTTTCGAAATAGACCGGGGAATAAACGTGTGCCCGGGTTTTCATCTCCTCGAAACAGAGTCTGGCTTCGTTCAGCGAACTGGCTGTTGCTCCGCTCAGATAATACCGGACCAGCGGAAATGCGCTCCACATGGCAAAACCTTTAAAAGCCAGAATAATTTCGATGCCCGCTTTCTGCTGAACATCGTTTAACAGTTCCAGATTTTTCCGCAGTAGTTTTTCGTCTAAAACAAAAGCAGGAGATGGTATTTTTGAGTAGTCCATTTTACTTCCTTTTAAAAAATAAGAAACTCATTCATATTTTTAATGAATGAGTTTCAGTTTTATCAAATCTTCTTTTTATCAAACTTCAAGATCGACATTGAAAACTTCCTGCCAGGGCAATCCGTGTTCTCCGATTTTTTCCATAAACGGATCCGGGTCAAATTCTTCGACATTGAATACTCCCTTGCCACTCCATTTCTCGGTTAAAACCATCATTGCGCCTAACATGGCCGGAACGCCGGTTGTATATGAAACGCCCTGTGTGCCGGTTTCCTGGTAGGCAACCTGGTGGCTGCAGTTGTTCCAAACAATATATGTCTGTTCTTTTCCGTCTTTTATACCACGGATACGGCATCCGATGGATGTTTCGCCTGTATAATTTTCGCCAAGATCGCCTGGATCGGGTAAAACAGCTTTCAAAAATTCAAGCGGAATAACATCAACTCCTTTGTATTTCACCGGATCGATGCGCGACATGCCAATATTTTGAATTACACGGAGATGTGTTAAATATTCATCGCCAAAAGTCATCCAGAAACGGGCACGTTTCAGTGTCGGAAAATTTTTCACAAGCGACTCAAGTTCTTCGTGGTAAATTACATACGAGTTTTTCGGTCCGATATTTGGGTAAGTGAGTGCCTTTTTTATTTCGTGGGGTTTGGTTTCAATCCACTGTCCGTTTTCCCAGTAGCGACCGGGCTGGGTAATTTCACGAATATTGATTTCGGGGTTGAAATTGGTGGCAAAAGCTTTTCCGTGGTCACCGCCATTACAATCCACGATATCGAGATAATGAATTTCATCGAAATGATGTTTAGCCGCGTAAGCAGTATAAATGCTGGTTACACCGGGGTCGAAACCGCAACCCAAAACGGCCATAATTCCTTTTTCTTTAAACCTTTCGTGGTAAGCCCACTGCCAGCTATATTCGAATTTAGCCACATCTTTTGGTTCGTAATTGGCTGTGTCGAGATAATTTACGCCAGTTTCGAGGCAGGCATCCATAATCGGAAGATCCTGGTAAGGCAATGCCACATTTATTACCAGTTCGGGTTTGAACTTGTTGATAAGCGCAACCATTTCCTGAACATTGTCGGCATCGACCTGTGCAGTTTGAATACGGCCTTTTCCCACTTCGCGGGCAATGGTTTCACACTTCGAAAGCGTGCGGCTGGCTAACAAAATTTCTGAAAAAACCTGTGGGTTATCAGCACATTTGCTTGCCACAACCCTGCCAACTCCTCCTGCTCCAACAATCAGTACTTTGCTCATTTTTCGTTTTGTTTTTTTTCGTTTAACAATGCCTGTTCCACTGATGAATTTTTTCCTGTATTCAGGAGCTATTCATCGGGGAGGCAAATTAAGCATTTTTTTATGAATGGCACATTATAAAATTCTGAATTTGCCTCTTGAAGTCTTGTGTTAAACAGCAGTCTTTCAGGTTCTAACTTTTTCATTTATTAATATTACAATCCTTCAATTTTTCTGGTCATTTTAATTCAGAATAAAAACAGAAATAGCAATATTTACTTTGAAATTTTAATCTGAATTAATTCAGAAAAAATAGTTTATTTTGCCACACTTATAAACAACAATAATTTTTTATGATTACGTAAATGAAAAATACCTATTTTGATTTGATCGAACAAAGCTACTATTTTCCACAGGAAGGCTTTGATTTAAGAGACGGCGGCCTGACATTTCACGGTATCTCACTAAAATATCTGATTAAAAAATACGGAACACCATTCAGGTTTATATATCTTCCTAAGATTGGCGATCAAATAAAGAAAGCACGTAATCTTTTCAACAAGGCAATCAAAAAGAACAATTACAAAGGCAATTATCATTATTGTTATTGTACAAAGTGTAATCACTTTTCGCATGTAATTAATGAGGCATTAAAACACAATGTAAATCTCGAAACCTCATCGGCTTATGATATCGATCTGATCCTGAATCTTTTCAGAGAGAAAAAGATGGATAAAAACAGGGTGATCGTTCACAATGGTTACAAAACTGATGAATACCTGGCTAAAATTCTGAACCTGCAGGAAATCGGGTTTAAAAACAATATTATTGTTTTAGACAGCATTAACGAACTGAACCGTATTGAAAAACTCGCCAATGGAATTAAGGTGAAAATCGGTATCAGAATGGCAATTAACGAGGAATCACAGTCTTCCTATTATACATCGCGTTTGGGAATCAGGCATACAAGCATTCTCCAGTTTTATACCGACAGGATAAAAGACAAAGAGAATATTGAGCTGAAAATGCTTCACTTCTTTGTCGATTCTGGAATTAAAGACAGCTTGTATTATTGGGGCGAATTTCAGAAAGCGCTGAAATTGTATGTGGATTTGAAAAAGCAATGTACTTCGCTTGACTCGTTTAATCTGGGTGGTGGGTTCCCGATTCGTAACCACCTTGGGTTTGAGTATAATTACGAGTACATGATTAACGAAATTGTTACGATTATTAAGGATACCTGCACGAACGAAAAAATTAAGGAGCCGGATATTTACACCGAATTCGGAAAATACACGGTGGGAGAGAGCGGTGCGATAATTTTCGAAGTGCTTGAGCAGAAACAACAAAATGACACGGAAAGCTGGTACATCATCAACAATAGTTTGATGAATACTATTCCTGACGCCTGGTCGATTTTTGAAAAGTTCATTCTTTTACCTATCAATAAATGGAACAACGAATATAAACGTGTAAATATTGGCGGAATCAGTTGCGACCATTCTGATTATTATAACTCTGAAGACCTGAACCAGGAAGTGTTATTGCCTGCATACAACGATGACGACGAAGAGCCGCTTTATCTGGGTTTTTTCCATACAGGGGCCTATCAGGATGCCATCAGCGGTTATGGAGGAATTAAACATTGCCTGATTCCATCGCCAAAACACGTTATTATCGACCGCGACGACAAAGGAAATATTGTTGATTATGTTTATCGCAACGAGCAGTCGGCCACCGATATGTTTAAGATTTTAGGTTACGAGAAATAATAAAGCTATTATTTTATAAATGAGGGTGTTTCAGATTTTTGAGACACCCTTATTTTTTTATCGGTATCGTTTAACGATTAACGATATTCTTGATTATTTTTGATGCGGAAGAGGAAAGATAAATTTATGGGAAATAATATCAGCGATATCATCAGGAATCGCAGAGCAACACCGCCCCGTTTTTTCAGGGGTGAAAAAATTGAACGTGAGGTTATAGAACTTCTGCTTGAAAATGGTAGTTGGGCGCCCACTCACAAACAAACTGAGCCGTGGCGTTTTAAGGTATATCTTGGTGAATCGAAAGATAATCTGGCAAGCAGAATTTTCGAAATGCTAAAGCAGAACCAGGTGTTTTATGCATCGGTTAATATGCAAAAAGCCGAAAAGTTTACTGAAGGAATGAACAAGGTTCCTGTTGCAATTGCCATTATCCTGCAACGCGACGAAGCCGAAAGAATTCCTGAATGGGAAGAAACAGCAGCGGTTGCAATGGCTGTTCAGAATATGTGGCTTACAGCTACTGAGTTAGGCCTGGGTGGTTTTTGGACGACTCCCGAGTTTTTGCCATTAATTGGAAACCTGATTGGTATTTTGCCATCACAGAAATTGCTGGGTTTTTTCTACGTTGGAAAGGTGGGGGTTGAATTACCTTCGCCGGGCAGAGAAGATGTGGCTTTGAAAACCGAATGGTTCGATTAAACTGAGAAGATCGGGAAATGAAACGTATTTATTTATCATGCATTTTAATTATAGCATCCTGTACATTTCTGTATTCTCAAACCAGCGGAGATTTTTATCATCATCATCGAAAATCCCTCGAAAATGTTTTCACAAAATTTGAAACTGAGAAAACAGGCCGGATCGCATTTTTAGGTGGCTCAATTACATATAATTCAGGCTGGCGCGATTCTGTTTCCCAGTTTCTGACAATAAAATTTCCGGAAACAAAATTTGATTTTGTAAATGCAGGAGTGCCTTCAATGGGCTCAATACCAGGTGCTTTCAGGTTTGAAAAAGATGTATTGAAACATGGTAAAGTTGATTTGCTATTTGTTGAAGCTGCCGTAAATGACGAAGTAAACAAATCAGATACAACTGAAATTTTGCGTTCCATGGAAGGAATTGTCCGTCATGCAAAAATTCAAAATCAGGATTGCAGTGTGGTTTTCATGTATTTTGTCGATCCTGCTAAAATTGAAGGTTACAGGAAAGGCAAGGTTCCGGAAGTTGTCGAACTTCATGAAAAAGTGGCAAATCATTATAATATTTCTGCTATCAATCTTGCCCGGGAGGTAACTGAAAGGATTGATGCCGGCGAATTCAGCTGGGAAAATGATTTTAAGGATTTACATCCTTCTCCGTTCGGGCAAAATATTTACTATCATTCAATCAGAAAGTTTCTGGAAGATGAATTAACAGTAAAAAGCAAAAATACAAATGATACAATATTGCCTGAACCGCTTGATAAATCAAATTACTCCAAAGGAGTTTTAATTGCCCCGGTTCCTCCGCGCAAAATAAAAGGCTGGGAATGGATTGAAAACTGGAAGCCTGATGACGGTAAAGCTACGCGAGCTGATTACACCAATGTGCCGATGTTGGTGGGAGAAAATCCCGGCGAGATCATCAAATTTCAGTTTCGGGGAAATGCGGTGGGTATTGCGGTTGCAGCCGGCCCCGATGCCGGAATTATTGAATACAGTATCGACGAATCGGATTGGGAAAAACTCGACCTTTTTACCGAATGGAGCGCCGGATTACATTTGCCCTGGTTTTATACATTGGGCTCGGGATTAAAAGATCGGAAACATACCTTGCAAATCAGGATGACATCCGGGAAAAATCCTAAAAGTATTGGAAACAAATGCGTTATCCGGTATTTTTATGTGAATGATGCAGAATAAATATTAAATATCCAGAATTGTCTTTAGTTCAGAAATAAATTTCTCAATATCCTCTTCATTATTAAAAAAGCTTGCCGAAACACGGATTCCTTCGCCCCGTGCCGAAACAAAAATGTTCTTTTTCATCAGTTCATCAACAATGGGTTTAGGATTTTCCATTTTGGCAATGATGATTCCCGACCGATGTTTATCTTCTTTTTGCACAATCACATCCATGTTTAGCGACCGTAATTTGTTTTCAATTAAATGATTGAGTTCCAAAACCCGGCTTGTAATATTTTCAGCGCCAATTCTGGTTAGTAAATCAAGTGCTCCGCCAAGTGCAAAAACATTCGGAAAATGGGGGCAGCCTGATTCAATAACCGATGCTTCATTTTTCAGGTCAAGCTCCTGGTTATTCATGTTTCCGGGAGTTTTTACGCTTCGCCAGCCGGCAAACGGAAAATTATCAGGCGAAAGCCATTTTTTGTTGATATATAGTCCGCCGATTCCATATCCTGCGGTTGCCCATTTTAATCCGGTAAACATCAGAAAATCGATATTGTATTTTTTTACATCAACTGGAAAAATTCCCAGCGCCTGGGTGGCATTCACCACAAAAGTCAGGTTGTTTTCACGGCAGAAATTACCCAGCAATTCCAAATCCTGCCTGAAACCGGTTTTATATTGTACATAGCTGGTAACCAGAATTTTTATTTCAGGAGTGAACGATTTTTTCAAGGCTTCGATCGGATAGGAATAATTTACAGGATCAACAAAATAAACAGGAGTTTTCTGGTTGAGCCACGGAAAAGTTGTGGATGGAAATTCATCGCTCATGGTCAATACAGCGCCTTTGTCTTTCAGAAAATGAGCCACCAGGTTCATCCCGTGTGAAGTGTTTGTGGTGAACCCGATTTCCTCACGTTCTGCATGAATGAAATCTGCCAGCCGGATCCTGATTTCTTCGGTTCGTTTCAGCCATGTATCAAAATAAGTGTCGCCGTGTTCCAGCATTTCGTCATAAAATTTTTTGGCTTCGTTTGCTGCACTCATCGAAACCGGTGATCCACCGGCAGGATTCAGGTAAACCATTTTCTTACAAACAGGGAATTCCTCGCGTATTTTGTTCCAGTCAATCATAAATATCTGTATAGAAATGAAAGCATAAAGATAAAAATCAACATCAAAAAAGGGAACCAATCCTGATTCCCTTTCTGCTTAGTTTAGTTCGATATTTCTAACTTATAACGAATCTCCGAAATCGGCTTTGAATTTGGCAATCAGTTTTTCGGTCCAGTTGCCAACAGGTTTCAGGCGGCCCATAAAGAAACGCAGTAACGGTGGTTCTTCAACCCATTCCAGCCCGCCAACCAAATCGCGGTTATCATACAACCATTTTACACGGTCGATAATAAACTTGGTTTGCGACAGTGTGAAAACACGACGAGGGAAAGCCAGACGCAATAACTCAACATCTGCCAACAAATCATTTCCGTTTTCATCGCGAATACTGGAGATAGTACCTCTTTCCATTCCGCGTGCTCCTGAAACGATATACAAAGCTGCTGCCAATGCTCCGGCAGGGTATTGTTGCTGAGGAACATGAGGCAAAAATCCCATCGCATCAATATGGCAGCCCAGCGCTCCTGAAGGCGTAATCACCGGAACTCCCATGGTATCGAGCGAATTAACTGCATATTCGATGAATGAAGGAGACTGGCTGATCACAGTGTCGTCACAGGTTTCTAACAAACCCACCGCCATCGCTTCAATTTCGCGGGTTGACATACCGCCGTAAGTCACAAAACCTTCATACAACACAAGCAGGTCGCGCATTTTCAGATACAAATCCTTGCTGTTTGTAATAATACCGCCACCACGTGTTGAGCTTACTTTCCGGCTTGAAAAATAAACAAGGTCGGCATAACCACACATTTCGCGCAGAATATCTTTTATGGGTGTGTTGGCAAACTCAGGCTCACGTTTTTTAATCATGTAGGCATTTTCGCCAATTAAGCTTGCATCCAGAACCATCATCGTTCCGTTTTCGTCGCATACTTTTCTCACATCACGCATATTCTGCATCGAAAATGGTTGTCCGCCAATAAGATTAGTAGAAGCTTCCATACGCACAAAAGCAACTTTATCAGCGCCATACTCGGCAAAAACAGCTTTCAGTTTGTCAATATCAATATTACCCTTAAAAAGTTCTTTGCTTTTAATTTGTAATGCTTTGTCGGTGAATATTTCCAGAACCGTACCACCGTTCAGCATCATATGCTCTTTTGTAGTGGTAAAATGGTAGTTCATTGGAATTACATCGCCTTTTTTAATGAATACCTGCGATATGATATTTTCCGCTGCACGTCCCTGGTGAACTGGCAGAACATAATGTTTTCCAAATACTTCGTGAATCGCATTTTCCATCCGAAAGAAACTCTGTGAACCTGCATAGGCATCATCTGCCTGAAGCATTGAGGCAACCTGGTTGTCGCTCATGGCATTGGTTCCGGAGTCGGTAAGCATATCAAGAAAAACGTTGCTTGTATCAAGCAGGAAAGTATTAAATCCTGCT
>DAINOH010000003.1:0-113072 GCA_036735485.1 Draconibacterium sp.
GATATTATTGACAATAAACAAATTGCTAATTTCGCTTAGGTCGAACTCACGTTAACTTATCAACTTTCCAGTCATTAAAAACCAATTAACTTAATAACAAGACAGTGACATTTTTACTACCAATGCTGCTTGTTTTTGTGGAAAAAGTAATTTTTATGTAATCAAACAGTAATAAGTTATCTGCTGATTTGCAGTGCAATAGTTCAATAAAAATGAATATACGCGAATTGGATGTTTGTGTGATTTCCGATTTACATTTGGCAACCCATGCCTGTAAATCGAAAAAAATACTGAAATATCTCAGGTCGATTCACCCGAAAACTTTAGTGCTGAACGGCGATATCATCGACTCGTGGCGCTTTTCGCGTAATTACTTTCCGAAAGGACATCTGAAAGTTGTCCGCCAGTTTATAAAAATGATGGAAAAGGGCACCCACATTTTTTATATTACAGGAAATCACGACGAGTTTTTACGGCGATTCGAAAAAATACAGATTGGAAACCTGCAGATTATGAACCAGTTAGTTTTAGAATTGAATAATAAAAAAACCTGGATTTTTCATGGTGATATATTCGACGAGGTTATTCATGAAACCAAATGGCTTGCAAAAACCGGAGCGGCAGTTTATGGACTGATTACACTGATTAACAATGGTCTGGCACCAGTTTTTCGCGTTTTCACGAAAAAGGAAATCATACTTTTTAAAAGTATAAAAAACAGCCTTACAAAAGAAAAACCCGAACCTTCAGTTTTTGAAAGAAAACTCAGCGAAGTAGCTGTAAAACAGGAATATTCTACGGTTATTTGCGGCCACACGCATGTTCCGAAAGAGAAATTGATTCAGGCAGAAAATACAACAATTCATTATCTGAATTGTGGCGACTGGGTGGAAAATTTCACAGCTGCTGAATACGAATCGGGAAAATGGAGCCTCCAGCATTTCGTTGAAAACGAAGAAGAAACAGCTGCCGATGACACAGAAATTCCGGACGATAAAAAATTATACCAGTCGCTTTTAAAAGAGCTGGTTTATTCAAATATGCTTTAAAAACAATCTGATGAAATAGCCATATGTGAGAAAAATCCGCACAAGCCGGAAATGTATAAATGGCTATTCCATTCCGTTGAAAAGTAGCTTAAAATATTGTAGTGCTTACGAAAATTACACGAACCAACTTTGAAAATTTATACGAATGAAAATTCTTTATGCGTTACAAGGCACCGGAAACGGACACCTGGCAAGAGCCACCGAAATCATTCCAATCCTCCGGCAAATGGCAGAAACGGATATTGTTGTGAGTGGAATCCAGGGTGATATTCAGTTGCCGTTTGAAGTGAAATATAAGCTTTACGGTATGAGTTTCATTTTTGGGAAAACAGGTGGGGTTGATGTTTGGACAACCTTCAAAAAAATGAAACTTTTCAGATTTATTACCGATCTGATAAAACTTCCGGTTACAAAATACGACCTTGTAATTTGTGATTTTGAGCCCGTTACAGCCTGGTCCTGTAAACTGAAAAACAAGCGCTGCGTGGGTTTGAGCCACCAAAATGCCGTATTACACAAAAGTACTCCAAAACCCATGAAAGGCGATATTCTTGGAAATCTGATCCTGAAATACTATGCGCCCACTTCAATTAAATATGGCTTTCATTTTGAGCAACTTGACAGTTTTAACTTTCCACCGGTAATTCGCTCCGAAATCCGAAATGCAACAATTTCAACTAACAATCATTTCACGGTTTATCTGCTAGCATACAGCAACGATGAAATTGAAAAGGTTCTTTCGCAAATCCCTGAAATTAAGTGGGAAGTTTTTTCAAAACACAGCAATCAGACTTACACAGTGGGAAACATTCATTTTCAGCCGGTGTCAGCCGAAGCTTTTAAACGCTCGTTTGTGAGTTGTTCAGGCATTTTGTGTAATGCTGGATTCGAAACGCCGGCTGAAGCACTTTTTATGGGAAAGAAACTCTGTGTGATTCCAATGAAAAACCAATACGAACAGGCTTGCAATGCTGCTTTTATGGCAAGGTTTGGCGTTCCGGTATTAACGCATTTGCACGAAAGCATTGAGAAAATAAAATACTGGGCAACCGAAAAAAACAGTCTTTCAATTCATTATCCCGATATGACAGCACAGATTCTTGAAAAAATCATTCTTCGAAATAATATCTGAAAAAAATGAAATCAAAATCTGTACTGATTTTCAAATCTTATTTAACAGGCTTTCCAACAGCTTTGCCGGCGAGTGTTTATGCAATGCCCGACGGAACTATCTACCTGGTTTACACCCGTTTTTATGAAAAGGATTTCTCAAAAACCGGACTAGAATATGTTTTTGCCGCACTTGATGATTTTAGCATTGATTTTGAATCGGGACAGCTTTTTACCAGCGATTTAACACCCATCAGTCTCGACGAACTCAAATTGATGTTGAGCAATAACGAACTTAAACTGAAAATAATAAAAGTAAGCCGCAAGATAAATTCTCACGATGAATCATTGCCTGTTTTAAATAAGCTGGCTGCAAAAGTGCGGAAAAACAAGAGTCTGTAAACAAATTAACAGAAATGAAAATTCTATAATTTAAGCGCACCAAGAGTAGAAAGGCAATTAAATTAATTTTCAGATATGACCGCTCGTTTATTGACAATATTTTTCGAAAATACTTTTCTAAGACCGATTGTCAGAAGATTAACAAAGAGTTTACCAACATATCTGAAATACTTTTCTAACAACAGTTTAAACAAAAATATTCTCCCTACTTCATCTTTTCTCGTAACAGAATTAACCAAATATTAATCGCTCTTCTTTTCTGTATCAGGCAATTCGATGTAAATTACAGGCTGACAAATTATAAGGAAATAAACCCGGGAGCAAGCCATTATTTGTAACTTAAAAGGTGATACTGGTATAAGAATTGCAGAAATTGCATCAACGAACATATTTGAAAATAAACGATAAAGCCATGAAAGTCAATTCGAAATTAATTTATCAGTCTGATAATACCTGTTTTCAGACTTTTCTGCCGGTCTATTTTTATGGAATGCCCGATGGTAAAATGCTGGTTGTTTTTACACGGTTTAAAAATGAAAATCCGCTGGATACGATGCAGGAGTGGATCGTTGCCCAGCATCTTGATTATTATTATGATTTTTCAACCGATAAAATTATCAGCTCCGGAAACCAGGAAATTGATATCAACGAGTTTATGGACCTTGCCGATAATTTGGAGCAACGGATCAGACCTCTTGAATGGTTTGGCAGTTTTTACACCAACCACGAGGCGCAAATCTATTTTAACCAGAATAAAAACCTCATGTTAAACAAAATAAAAACCGTTGAAGTTGAGGTTGACGAGTATTTATCAGCAATCGAAATCTGAAGCTTTTTTATTCATTTGCCAAAAGAGTCCAGCCTTCAATCCAGTTACTTTCGCCAAAAGCACCCTTAAAGTTTACGGCCTGAAACCAGGAGTCGGGGTATTCAGCCATGTTTCCCTGCAATTTCGGATTGGGTAAATAATCACCGTTTTTCCAATCGATATTCGGATTGGTGAATTCGTTTTTAGAAGTAACAAAACTATTCGCCCACAATTGTTGCTGTTCGGGTGTGTAAAAGCCGGTAAGCGTAAAAACCGTAGCGGGTGTTGAGGCAGCAACATCGAAAAAAACATTGTTTTTCACTTCGAGTTTTCCCTGTAACCACTGGGCATAACTATCGTGCTGGGCATCGGTAACATCAAGCAAAATACCATGATTATCATTAACAATTAATGAGTTTGCCAATATTCCTCCCGCGTAATTAAAAAATTTCATACTTCCGCTTTCTCCGTTGTTTCTGTTACCTATTAATGTGGCATTAAAAATATTGGGCAACGAATTCGGAGTACCAATCACAGGGTCAGTTCCGCCACCTGCTTCAATAATATTATCGCCAAGGTTTTCAGATTGAACAGCCAGCCAGTACTGGCCTTTTCCGGTCCAGCCCAGGTCGTAGTCAAAAGCATCGTCACCACAGCCCGAAACCACCATGTGTTTCAGGTTAACTGTTCCACCAAAAATTTCGACACCATCGTCTTCGTTCGAAATAATCTCCACATAATCGATAATGGTTTTGTTACCTACTCCACCCAACGTGAGGCCATTAATCTCGTTCCCATCGCCAATATTTGTTCCGCCGTGACGGATGGAAACATATTTCAGGACACCTGAATCGTCATTTTCATCGGGCCCGCCAAAAACACTCCGGGGTTCAGAATACGGGATTCCTTCAATGGCTGATTCGCCACCGCGAATATTTATTGGGGCGTTCCCAAGAATAATTAGACCTCCCCATAAACCCCGTTTTTCTTTTGCCACCGAAAGTATCAGATCATCAGATTCGGCTGTAAAAATAATGGGTTCGGTTGCTGTACCTTCGGCCAATATTCTTCCTCCGCGTGCAACAATCAAAGCACTGGCATTTTCGCCTTCGCCGGCTGTAAACCGCACAACAGTACCGGGTTCAATGGTGAGCGTTTGTCCATCGTTTACAAAAACAAAACCTTCAATTATGTATTCTTTGTCTTTTGTCCAGGTAACGGTTCCGGTACCGGCGCCATTGTCAACAATATTGCTGCTGCCTGTTTCGAGTTCGTAGTCGCTTTTCCGGCAACCGGCTAACATTAAAATTAATGTGAATATCAGTATGAAATTTCTTTTCATGGCGGGAAGTTTACAGTTTTACTTCAACATCGAAATAAATAAAACCACCGCCTTCCATATTGGCAGCCAGCGGGTACCAGTCGTGATAATTCAGCGCCATTTTTATTTTGCTGACAGGTTGAAACTGGATTCCGGCCACAAGAGCAGTTCCATCTTTTGCCAGGTTCCAAGGGTTAATTTCGCCTTCAAGAATGTTTGATGTTACACGGTCGTACCTGCCAAAAAGCTGGGATTTTTTGGTGAGATTGTATTTTGCATACACCGACCAGCCAAAGATATCCTGGTTTTCTTTCCATTTATCGTTTTTCCTATAAACCATTTCACCGGCGATATTCCAAATCTTTTTATAATCGTACGAAGTAAAAAGTGTGAGCGTGGTTTCGGTAATTTCCTTTTTTGTGAATTCGTAAAAAATGCGCGAGGTAAAGTTTTTGGGCAGGGTGATGGTTGGTCCGATACTATATTTAAAAATATCATCCATTTGAATACTACCGTATCCTTCGCCATTTGAGACTGAAAAATCGGCATCGAGCCAGCTTGTAAATTTGTAGTTGATGTTCATACCCAAATCAGCCGATTGCCCCAGTTGATATTCGTCGGCAAGAGTTTTCATCAAATAACGGCGTTCCCAAACTGCTTCCTGCAATTTAAACTGGCGCATATCAATCAAACCAAAATCGATGGTCAGGTTTTTTTGCATGTACCGCAAATAGGCATTTTTAAAATAAGCATAGCGGCGTGCTTTCGAGTAGGGCGAAAGGTCGTTGGGACTACCCACATCCACATTGATTTTGGCATAAAATTCGGGGCTTAAATTGTATTCGTAACCAATATATCCGCGCACCAGTTCAAATGCAGCTTCTCCTTTGGCCGAGCCGGTAATTCCCTGGTGAAAGTTGGCGAAAATGGTGGCAAATGGTTTACCCGTTGGAACAAAATCAGCAGATTGCGAAAAAAGTAATGCAGGAATGCATGTAAATAACAGGAACAATTGATAGCGCTTCATTACTATGCTGTTAAAAAATGTCGGCGCAAAATAAATTTAAAATTATTGTAATCACAAATTAATATTATTTAATAGTTTAGTAATCAAATTGTAACATTTTTTGCTTTTATAGCGCAGTTCGTTTTAAAAAGTAATACACCGAATTAGCCATGCTACTATTTTTAACAAAAAAGAATACAATTTCATTAATCGATTTTTAATAAACAATTAACAGATTTAACCTTAGTTTGCAACCTGAAAATAAACCTGAAAAAATGGAATCGAAAAAAAAGATTTTAATTGTTGACGACGAAAAAGACCTCTGCGAAATTCTTGAGTTTAATCTCGAAAGCGAAGGTTTTGATATTGAAATTGCCCACTCTGGTGAAGACGCGTTGAAAAAACCACTGGAGGATTTCGACCTCATTCTGCTTGATGTAATGATGGGTGGAATCTCAGGTTTTAAAGTGGCAAACGTTATCCGCAAAGAGAAAAAGCTTGAAATACCAATTATTTTTCTGACTGCAAAAGTTGAGGAAAACGATGTATTGACAGGTTTTAATGTTGGTGCCGACGATTACATTTCGAAACCATTTTCGATAAAGGAAATCATTGCCCGCATAAAAGCCATTCTGAAACGTGGAACACGTCATGAAAAGGAAGATAATCTGCTGGTTTTCCGTGACCTGAAAATCAATCCCGATAAAAAAGAAACACTGATTGGAGGAATTCCGCTGAATCTTACCCGTAAAGAATACGAAATACTTGTTTTGCTGATGAAGAACATGGGCAAATACATCAGTCGTGAAGAGATTCTGAAAAGCATCTGGAACTACGATGTAATAGTTACCGATCGCAATGTGGATGTAAACATTGCCCGGTTACGCAGAAAAATTGGCGGGTACAGCGACAATATAAAAGGAAAATCGGGGTACGGATACAGTTTTGTAAGTACTGAATAATAAAATATACCTGTGTGAACTCTAATTCTTTCCGGGGAAAAATTTTCCTCTATTACATTGTTGTATTTTTTCTTTTTACCGCTTCAATACTGGCTTTTCAATACGAACGCGAAAAAAATTTCCGTACACGCCAGCTCGAAAACACATTGGATAACATTACCGGAATCACTGCGCTGTTTATCGAGAAAAACAACCTGACGGGAACAAACGAAATGGCCCGCATCAGCGAATTAAAAGAGATAATTCCACAGGAACACATTCGCATAACAGTCGTTTCTTTTTCGGGCAAGGTGCTGTTCGACAGCTCGGTAAAAGACTACCAAAACATGGAGAATCACCTGCACCGGCCCGAAATCGAAAAAGCACTCAGAAACAAATCGGGTGCTAACATCAGACATTCAGAAACTACCAAAGAAGATTATTATTATTATGCAAAGAAATACAGCCACTTCTTTGTGCGCACAGCTGTTGTTTACGATGTACAGGTGAAAAGCTTTCTGAAAGCTGAAAGATATTATATCATTTTTATTGTTGCTGCCTTTTCGTTTATTGGTATCGTTCTGTTCTTTATTACCTCGCGCATGGCCGACGCCATTACAAAACTGCGTGATTTTGCCGTGAGAGCCGGTAAAAAGGAACAGATTGACCCGGTTACCGAATTTCCGGGTAACGAACTCGGAACCATTGGTTCGCAAATTATTACCATTTACACCGACCTGAAAAAAACAAAAGACGAGCTGGCTACCGAACGCGAAAAATTGCTCAGCCACCTGAATGCATTGAATGAAGGCATCGCATTCTTCTCGGCTACAAAAGAAAAAACACTCTCGAACCGTTATTTTATTCAGTACCTCAATTCAATTTCCGACAGGAAAGTTACTGCCCCGGAACAAATTTTTGAGATGGCAGAGTTTACAGAACTGGTCAGCTTTCTTGACAACCAGGCAACAACAAATCTGTCAACCGATAATCTTCAGCAAATTGAATTTACCATTTCGAAGGGAGAAAAATACCTGAAAGTGCTGAGTATTATTTTCCCTGACCGCAGTTTTGAGGTGATGATTACTGACATTTCCCGACTCGAAAAACGCAGGCTGATGAAACAGCAACTCACCTCGAACATCGCGCACGAATTGAAAACACCGCTGGCATCGATAAAAGGATACCTGGAGACAATACTCGAAAACAGGCCTCTTTCTGCTGAAAAACAACGTTATTTTATGGAGAAAGCCTACCTGCAGTCGCAACGCCTCACTGACCTGATAAACGACGTTTCATTGTTGACTAATATTGAAGACGCAGGCGAATTATTCAAATTCAAACTTACTGGTTTAAAGAATCTGATTGACGAGGTTTATCAGAATTTCGCCAACCGGATTGATGAAAAAAACATTGTTTTTACTGCCGAAATTCCGGAAGAAACGGTAGTCAATGGAAATGAATCTTTGCTTTTCTCTGTTTTCCAGAACCTGGTTGAAAACTCGATTAACTATGGTGGAAAGGGTATTTCAATTCAGATAAAAGTTTATCACGAAGACGATAAATACTACTATTTCTCGTATTCCGACACGGGCGCCGGAATTCCGGAAGAACACCTTTCGCGGATATTTGAAAGGTTTTACCGGGTTGACCATGGCCGCACCCGCGAAACCGGCGGAACCGGACTGGGACTGGCTATCGTAAAAAACGCAGTTCAGTTGCACAAAGGCGATATCTCGGTGCGTAACCGCGAAACCGGCGGTGTTGAGTTCTTATTTACGCTGGCAAAAAGGTAGCGGGCTGTTATTTAAACTTATACTCGCCATTGTTCAGCGGTGCAAAAAATTCAACCTTCCCGCATTTGGGGCAGATGTACAATTCAAAAGTCTCACGGTTCACAAATGCTTCAAATATATTTCCCATAATTCCAAGTTTGGGGCCTTCGTGAAATTTGTATTCTCCCGTAAAAACTAATTGCACTCCACACCTTAAACAATCAACTTTCTTTTTGTTTACGGTCAGGTCGTCGATGTCCATTACTTTTTGTTCTGTAAAGCTGTAATTGCAATTCCAGCACAGTTCAAAATTATCTTCAACTTCGGCTTTGCAGTTTGGACAGTTTTTCATCATTGGTTGATTTTTGGATTATTTTTTTCAACTACCTGTTTTTTTCTATCAGCAATTTCTTTTCAGGCATTATTTTACTACAATCATTGTTTCAGAAAGCGAGTTTAATCTTAAGAGGTAAACCACGGCCCACAATCTTGCTTTAAACGCTGTAAAGTTAATTTCTTTCGTTTGGGCCGGATACCAGCTTACCACGGTTGGCGGAATATCACCGGCCACTTCTATGTTATTAAACAGGTTGGCATACAGGCTATCGGTTTTCCCGATTTCGTTTAAATACGTCATGTATTTGCCCTGGTAATTTAAAGTGATTGATTTTAAAGAAGGCATATCAGCCAAAGTTGAATCTACACCGTTGCCCCTGTTTTTTGTTTCATTGATTTTCCAAACCGCTGCAAAAGCTTTATCGCCTATCGTTTCCAGAAACCTTAATTTTACTGAATCGGCAACCAACCCGGGAATCATTTTCCCTTCAGCAATTAACGAATCAAACCTGTTAAAAAGTGCATGATAGCTTTGGTTGATATCGGCAGCTTTTTCTGTTGTCAACACAATGTTGTCAACAAATTTTATCATTTCTGTAAGCCCGTTTAATTCGGCTGGTGTAAAGATTTTACCGGCAGTTTCGTCGGGTTTTAATTCATTTGTTACAAGTGTACAGCATTGAAAAACTACAACGGATGAAAGCAAAAGGAAGATTAGTTTTTTCATTTTTCCGGTTTTTTTAATGCACCTTTTTTATTTCATTTCTAAGTGAATCTGCGATTTCTTTCCTGGCGAATTTTTGAAATGAACTTTTGAAATATATTCCTCATCAACACCTGCTACTTCAGTAAAATCAACCTCATTGTTGTTAACGAACAAACAATAGTCCTCTTTTAATTCATCGTATCCGGGTAACTCAAATTTTTCTTTGGCTTTTAACTTAATAATTCTTTCCAGTTTGGCAACCACATAATTTTTAGTGTAAATTTTAATCACTCCGTTGTTTGATTCCATTAAAGCGGATGTTTTATCAACTTCAAAACTTGCGATTGCGGTCGGAGGTAATTCATCTAGCTTATGATCTTCTTTTATTTCCCCGTCAATCATTATTAAAGGGGTAGTATTTATTTTCCCATTGTAGCGATTTTTGTTTGAGTTGTAATTCACAATCACATCATGCGCTGTCGTTGGTTCAAAATCATTAAAAGCCCAAACCAACTGGTTATCAGCAATAACACATCCGGAAGGTTTTTGCGAAACGATTGAATCGATTGCGATGTCTTTCAGATTAACCACAACCTCGGCATACCCGATTGAACCGTTCCAATCTGCTCCCGTACTCAACAAGTAAGTAAAAAACCTTTTGTTGCTTTTGTAACGTGCGCCAAATGGCAATGAATACTGCACTTCAATTGTTTTTGATTCATCTTTCTGAAATTCGCCATCCCATAAATACCAATCTTCTATAATCTGGTATGAATCAATTTTTCCTCTGTATTCTTTACTGCTATTTAATGAATCGGAGAGGCAAAATCTTATTTCTTTACCATTTTCTCTTACTTTAAATCTTTCAAGCTTTTCCGACTCACGAATTAAACGAAGGTGATGAAAATTCATCTCAGGAAAAGCAATTTGCAGCTTTTCCCTGTCTCCAAGGTTTTTCATCCGAAACTCGCATTTTACAACCGAACTGTCGTTGTACAGGTCAACAATAACTTTTTCTGATTCCATTCTTACCGACGTTTTCCCTCCGGCATTTATCGATTTTGCCTGTATCGGTATTGGCTTGATATCTGCAAACAAATTGAAATGCAAACAAACAAAAGACAGACTAAGAAATATGTATTGATACTTTTTCATCGTTCGCCGGATGTTTATTTAACTAAAGGATTGTTCTTTTTTGTGAAACTTATGTTTTATAAAAATACAGATAATAAACCATTTTTAATCAATAATGTAATCTATATTTCTGCCTGATGTATTTTAAAACCTTATTTCGTGCCTTCAACCATATTAGCCTTACAAAATCTCCTCATCTGCCTGCAACCTTATTCAATAAGGTAAATAAAGGGTGGACCGGGGGTGGCTGCTAAGTGCTGCTAAGGTTAGGAAAACAGAAGAAAAATAAGGTTTCTTAAGATTCAAATACCGCGATTTATTCATTCTGACACACCCATTTCATTGTTAAACCAGCATTATCATTTTGTTAAAACATCCGATACAACTAAAAAATATTTTTTCTGGTTCTCAACTATATCAACCCTTTTAGCCATTGTTACAATTCGGTTAATCAAATGTAACATCTCCTTAAACTATTGTTAATCCCACTGCAATAAACCCCCTGTTTATTTGCTTCCGCAATTGATTATTAAACACTGCAAATGTTTTTAGTTCACATGAAAAAAATTCTGTTCAGCACCATTCTGCTGTTTATTACATTTTACAGTTTTGCCCAGAAGGGCGTTTTAAAAGGTACAATTACCGACGCAAAAACCGGTGAATCGCTGGTGGGAACCACCATTCTGTTACAGGGAACCACCACAGGAACCATCACCGATTTCGACGGAAATTACACGCTGCCCAACATTGCTCCCGGTAATTACAACATTGTCATTTCGTTTATTTCGTACCAGACTCAAATCAACAAAGTTGAAATCAAAGCTGGTCAGGAAACCGAAATGAATGTAAAACTTGAACCTGCCACGCTCGATGTGGGGGAGGTTCAGGTAGTGGCCAAAAAACGCGAAGACACTGAAATGTCGCTCATCTCATCGCTGAAATCATCCGATTTAATTATGAGTGGAATCAGCGCGCAACAGATAACCAAATCGCAGGATAAAGATGCTGCCGAAGTTATCCGACGCGTACCCGGGATTACCATTACCGACGGACGTTTTGTGATTGTTCGCGGGCTGGTGGAACGTTACAACTCGGTGATGCTGAACAACGCAACCGCTCCCAGTTTCGAAGCCGACAAACGCGCTTTTTCGTTCGATGCCATTCCCAGCGGGATGATTGAGAACATACTGATTTATAAAAGTCCGGCTCCCGAACTGCCCGCCGATTTTGCCGGTGCTGCAATTGAGGTAAAAACAAAAAATGTTGCCGACCAGAACGCTTTCAGCATTTCTTACGGAAACAAGTTTATCCAGAATTCAACATTCAACAATAATGTATTAACCCATGAAGGCAGCAAAACCGACTGGCTCGGCTACGACAACGGAACACGCGCCATCCCCGACGGTGTGCCCGGTGCAAAGGAATTCTCCGATTTATATGTGTGGCCAAACGCTACTGAATACCTTCAGAAAACTGACGAAATCAACCGCATTTCGCTGCTTTTCCCCAACAACTGGGAGTATTCAACCAAATCGCCCTTTCTCGACCAAAGCCTTTCTTCCACCCTGCTCCACCGTTTTGTGCTGGGTAAAATTTCCATCGGGAATATTACTTCTGTAAACTACAGTACTACCAACACTTTCACCGAAAACCAGCGCGCCGAATACCAGGGCTACGACGAAGTACTTGGCGAAGTGGTAAAAGATTTTGATTTTACCGACCAGCAGGCCAAATCGGACAATAAAATCGGGGTGATTTTTAACTGGAACTTTATTTACGGAAAAAACCAGAAACTCGAATTCCGCAACTTTTTTAACCAGATTGGCACCAAAACCACTTCGCTGCGAAACGGTATCAACTATTACAATGTGGAAACGCTGCGGATGACCGACCTGCGTTACGACAGCCGCACGGTTTACTCAAGCCAGCTTGCCGGTGAACAGACTTTTAACCAAAGCCGCACCCGACTCAACTGGATGCTGGGTTACGGACTGACCAAAAAAAACCAGCCCGACAACCGCCGTTTGACCGAAGTAAAAGTGCTTGACGAAGACAGCGAACATTTCAACGATTATTACCTGCGCATTCAGAACGTACCCAACCCATATCTGGCCGGAAGACTCTGGATTGATATGAAGGAAGACATTCTGGATGGCAAACTCGATTTCACGCACGACTTCAAACTTTTTGGTTCATCAACCAACTGGCAGGTAAAAGCAGGTGGTTTTTACGAAAAGAAAATCCGTGAACTCGATTCAAGATTAATCGGTGTGGTGGCAGTCAGAAATCCGCCGGATATCTTTTTTAACCCGATAAACGAAATCTTCAGTGAAGAGAATTTCTACTTCGACCGTACAACACCCTACACACAACATGGTTTGTCGTACCGCGACAACACCCGTGCAAAAGACAGCTACGACGCCACCGACGATTTGCAGGCTGGCTATTTTGGATTGAATATTCCTTTCACACCAAAAATAAAATTATATGGCGGACTGCGTGTTGAACACTGGAAACGCGAAATCGACAATTTTTACGAAATAGTGGAAGGTGGCGAAAGCCAGGCCATCGTTCGCGATACCACCGATTTCTTTTTGTCGGCCAATCTTTCGTATAACATCAACGAGAAAAACCTGTTACGTGCTTCGTACGGGAAAACCATCAACCGCCCTGAGTTCAGGGAAATGGCGCCCTTCGATTACCAGGATTTTGAGCTTTTTGCCATTGTTTACGGAAATCCCGATTTGCAGGCTGCCTATATTCAGAATTACGACCTGCGTTATGAATTTTACCCGCGCCCGGGCGAAATGATTACGCTGGCAGGATTCTACAAAGATTTTACAAACCCCATTGAAACCTTCCTTGTCCCATCGGGAACTACTTACGACTATGTTCCATACAATACCGAAGAAGCTTACAGCGCCGGTGTTGAACTCGATATCCGCAAACGTTTTGATGCGCTGGCTGATGCCGGAAGTTTTGGCCGTTTCTTCAAAGATTTCACCGTGGTTTTTAACACCTCGCTCATTAAAAGTGAAATCAACACTTCGAAACAGGAGTTTACCCGCGACACAGTTCGTGTGATGTCAGGACAATCACCTTATATTATTAACCTCGGACTATTTTACAACAACGCCGAAAAAGGTTGGGATGTGAACCTGAACTACAACATTGTGGGAAAACGCATTGCCTACGTTGGAACGCCCACCAACCCGCACACCTGGGAACTTCCGCGCAATGCCCTCGACCTCACCATACAGAAACGGTTAGGCGAACATTTTGTGTTGAAGGCCGGTGTAAACGATATTCTCAACCAGCCGGTGAAATTTGCCCAGTACCACGGAGTGAATGAAGACATTGAAGTTTATACACGAAAATATATACCAAACCGGCAGTTTTCGGCAAGTATTACTTGGACATTATAAAACAACATAACGAGTTAAACAGATTTGAAACAACTTTTAAAAGAATAATTATGAAAAAATCTTTACTCTTCATTTTTGCGCTTGCTTTAATAACGATAAGCGCAAAGAGTCAGTCGATTGACAACAGTTTTTTTCAGAAAGTAAGTTATGTAGGCGCTTTTGATGGCGTTAACGATTGGACTGCCGGATGGACCGAATGGGACCCGGTAAACGAAAGCTACCCTGAACCAACTGTTACAAAAGGAAACGGACAGTTCTCACGTTCTGAAGGTATGCACATCACCGCCAACGAAACATGGAGCGGTGTGATTAAACTCGACGGCTGGGTATATGTGGATGCAGGCGCAACCCTCACAATCCAACCCGGAACCATCATCCGTGGCACCAACAAAAGTGTGCTCTCTGTCGAAAAAGGTGGTAAAATTATGGCTGTTGGTACAAGTGCTGAACCCATCGTTTTCACCTCATCGCAGGGTGCAGGGTTCCGCTCAAACAGCGACTGGGGCGGACTGGTTATCAACGGTAATGGGATCAACAACCTCGCCGGTGGAACTGGCACTGCCGAAGGTGGTATCGGTTCGCCATACGGTGGCGCTGACAATACCGACAATTCGGGCGTTCTCGCTTATGTTCGTATCGAATTCCCCGGTTACGAAGTTGCTACCGGCAGCGAAGTTAACGGTCTTACTTTGAACTCAGTGGGAAGTGGTACTACCATCGACCATGTGCAGGTTTCCTACTCTGGCGACGACGGTTACGAATGGTTTGGCGGCGCAGTAAATGCAAAACACCTGATTTCGTATAAAACTGAAGACGACGATTTTGATACTGACAACGGTTACAGCGGTATGATTCAGTTTGCAGTTATCCTGCGCGACCCGACTATCGTTGACACTGACACTGCCAACGGTTTTGAATCGGACAACGACAAAGACGGAAGCGATGCTTCGCCAAAAACAAAAGCTATTTTCAGTAACTTAAGTGGTTTTGGTGCTGCAAAAGATTTGGCTACTTACAACGCACTTCCGCAAAACCATAAAGAAGGAGCAACCATGCGTATCCGCCGTAACAGCCGCATTTCGGTGTACAACTCACTGTACCTGGGCTGGGGCCGCGGTCTCCGTTTCGAATCATCGGGTACACAAACTGCTGCCAACGCAGGCGAAATGACAGTAAAAAACACTTTCATCGGCGATATTTTTGGTGACAAATTTAAAACCGACGACGCTGTGATGACAAAGACACAGCTCGAAGAATGGTTCCTCGAAGCAACCAAAAAGAATAAAGTACTGGCTGCCGGCAGCGATGCAAAAATCACTAACCCGTTCAGCGAAACAGCTCCAAACTTTCAGCCAATGGCAGGTTCGCCGGTGTTTAATGCTTCGTACTGGTACAAAGAAAGTGAACCAACATCGATTGAAAACAGCTTTTTTGAAAGAGTAAGTTATGTTGGCGCATTTGATGGCGTTAACGACTGGACTGCCGGATGGGCCGAATGGGACCCGGTAAATGCAAACTACCCTGAACCAACTGTTACAAAAGGAAACGGACAGTTCTCACGTTCTGAAGGCTTGCACATCACTGCCAATGAAACCTGGAGCGGTGTGATTCAACTCAACGGCTGGGTGTATGTGGATGCAGGTGCAACCCTCACAATCCAACCTGGAACCATCATCCGTGGCACCAACAAAAGTGTGCTCTCTGTCGAAAAAGGTGGTAAAATTATGGCTGTTGGTACAAGTGCTGAACCCATCGTTTTCACCTCATCGCAGGGTGCAGGGTTCCGCTCAAACAGCGACTGGGGCGGACTGGTTATCAACGGTAATGGGATCAACAACCTCGCCGGTGGAACTGGCACTGCCGAAGGTGGTATCGGTTCGCCATACGGTGGCGCTGACAATACCGACAATTCGGGCGTTCTCGCTTATGTTCGTATCGAATTCCCCGGTTACGAAGTTGCTACCGGCAGCGAAGTTAACGGTCTTACTTTGAACTCAGTGGGAAGTGGTACTACCATCGACCATGTGCAGGTTTCCTACTCTGGCGACGACGGTTACGAATGGTTTGGCGGCGCAGTAAATGCAAAACACCTGATTTCGTATAAAACTGAAGACGACGATTTTGATACTGACAACGGTTACAGCGGTATGATTCAGTTTGCAGTTATCCTGCGCGACCCGACTATCGTTGACACTGACACTGCCAACGGTTTTGAATCGGACAACGACAAAGACGGAAGCGATGCTTCGCCAAAAACAAAAGCTATTTTCAGTAACTTAAGTGGTTTTGGTGCTGCAAAAGATTTGGCTACTTACAACGCACTTCCGCAAAACCATAAAGAAGGAGCAACCATGCGTATCCGCCGTAACAGCCGCATTTCGGTGTACAACTCACTGTACCTGGGCTGGGGCCGCGGTCTCCGTTTCGAATCATCGGGTACACAAACTGCTGCCAACGCAGGCGAAATGACAGTAAAAAACACTTTCATCGGCGATATTTTTGGTGACAAATTTAAAACCGACGACGCTGTGATGACAAAGACACAGCTCGAAGAATGGTTCCTCGAAGCCACTAAAAAGAATAAAGTGCTGGCTGCCGGTAGCGATGCAAAAATTACAGACCCGTTCAGCGAAACAACACCCAACTTCCAGCCAATGGCAGGTTCTCCGGTGTTCAATGCTTCGTATTGGGCAGTTACTCCGGTAATTGACCTGCAGGCAAATTCGCAGGATTTCAGCTTAACCAATTATCCAAATCCATTTAGTGGCAGTACTCAGATTGAACTTTCACTTTCAAAACCAGCCACTGTGCGTTTGACAGTGATAAATATGTCAGGAGCCGTAGTTCGCGAAATTTATAATGGCGAATTATACGAAGGTATTCACAACTTTAGTTTCGAAGCAGGTATGTTGCCAAAAGGAATCTACTTTGGTAAAATATCGGTTAACAACGCAATAAAAACATTAAAAATGGTTGCTCAATAGGCAACTTACTTAACTATACAGAAAATATGCAGTGTTTGATAACGTAATGTTTATCAAAAAAAGTAAAAGACTCCGGGTGAAAACCCGGGTCTTTTCACTGTTTATTCAGCAATCAATCTGTAACATAAAAAAGGGGAAATAGTAAAAAGTATTTGGGAACAGATTAATTTTGAAAGAAAAAAATGAAGAGATTAAGTTTGATTATTATTCTTTTATCGCTGCTGCTGAATGTGGCAAAAGCACAGGAAATTACAGAAAAAGAAGGTTTGTACTATAAAAACGGACAGCTTTACACCGGTGAATACAAAAGTCAGTTTGAAAACGGACAGGTAAAAATGACCGCCAACATTGTGGAAGGCAAGAAAGAAGGAATGGTAAAAATCTATTTTGAAAATGGCTCATTAAATGAAATCCGTTCGTACAAAAACAACCAGATGGACGGCACCTGGGAAAAGTATAACAGTAATAACATAAAGGTTTCGGTGGCAGGGTACAAAGACGGCCAGAAACACGGCCAGTGGAAAATCTGGAACGACAGCGGAGTTTTACTTTACGAACTTGAATACAACAACGGCGAAAAAAGCGGTACCTGGAAAAAGTACGATGAAGCTGGAAAGCTCATCAGCGAACGCAAATATGTTGAAGGGCAATAAATGTAACAAAACTGTAATAGTTGTGTAATTTGGGTTTAACAGTAGTGCCCTACTTTTACATTGCAAAAAAGAAAATTATACAGCAATGAAAAAGATAATATTAGGCGTATTTGCAGTTCTGCTTTCAATCGCAGTTATGGCAAAAGAAAACGAAACCAAATCACAAGCTCCGGTAACCGGGGAAAATGCAGTAACCGTTGCACTCACAGGTTCAATTGCCGATGCAAACTCGGGAGAATTTCTCGCTGGTGTTGAAGTTAAGATTGAAGGAACTGATTTGAAAACTTACACCGATTTTGATGGTAACTTTTCGTTTTCCGGAGTTAAAATGGGAGAATACAAAGTAGTTGCCAGCTATATTTCTTACAAACCTGCCACCCAGGTTCTTTCGCTCAACGCTAAAGAAACAGAGTTGAAAATTAAATTGGAAAATCCGAAATAAGAACCGGAAATTTATAAAAATACAATATTTGAAAGCCGCGCAGATTCTGCAGCGGCTTTTTATGTTTGGTATTATTTGAATGATTTCGAATACTTTACACATGGTTAAAACTACAGAAACTTTACATTAAATTCATATCTGGTATTTATTTTATTTGCAATTTTGCGCCGTTTAAATTTTAAGGTTCCTGTTATTCAACCGACAGGTTTCACATTCTTGAAAAAAACAGACTAAAAAATTGCATATGGACATTTCAGGATTACTTAAGTATTTTATTCCGAAGGAAAAGAAATTTTACGCCATGTTTAACCAGGCAGCCGAAAACACTATCGAAGCGTCGGCCGCATTGGATAAACTTATCAACGCAGAAACAATGGATGAACGAAGGGCAATAGGCCTTACGGTAAAAGCCATTGAGAAAAAGGGGGATGAGTTTACCAACCAGATTTTCGATATTCTGAACAAATCGTTTATCACACCATTCGATCGCGAAGACATTCATGAACTGACTTCGACAATTGATGATGTTGTTGACCTGATTTATGGTGCATCCAGTAAAATAGATATTTACAGATGCCAGAATATCAGCACCTACATGAAACAGATGGTTGGTGAAATCCACAAGGGTTGTTACCAGATAAAAACTGCGGTGGGCGGTCTCGACGATATTAAACACTCGCAGAAAGTGCTGAAAGCCTGTAAAGAGATCGGGAAGATGGAAAGCCGGGTTGATGAGTACTATTCGATGGCCATTTCGAGTTTGTTTGAAAACGAAAAAGACCCTATTGAACTGATTAAACAAAAAGAGATACTACTGAACTTCGAAAAAATCGCCAATAAAATGGAAGATGTTTCGGATGTAGTGAAAACTATTTTGGTGAAATACGCTTAAGGCGTGTGCATGTTTTTCAATTCACATAAATTCAGTTTATGTTAACATTATTAATTGTAATCATTGTACTTGCCTTTGTTTTCGACCTGATCAATGGTTTTCACGATGCCGCGAATTCTATTGCAACTGTAGTTTCCACAAAGGTACTTGCACCACTTCCCGCCGTTATCTGGGCTGCTTTTTTCAATTTTATGGCTTACTGGATTTTCGACCTGAAAGTGGCCAATACAGTGGCCAAAACGGTTGATGGCAGCGTAATCAGCCTGCAGGTGATTCTTGCCGGAATTATTGCCGCCATTATCTGGAACCTGCTTACCTGGTATTATGGAATTCCATCTTCTTCCTCGCACACCCTGATTGGTGGTTTTGCCGGTGCAGCAGTGGCCCACACAGGCAGTTTCACAGTAATTAACCAGGCTGTGATTTTCAAAACCATTGGCTTTATTTTTCTGGCGCCCATAATCGGGATGATAATTTCCTACTTAATTACCGTAATCATTCGCTGGACCTTCCGCAGGGCAAATCCGCATTATGCCGACAAGTGGTTTAAACGGTTGCAGCTTGTTTCGTCGGGTGCTTTTAGTTTAGGGCATGGGGGCAGCGATTCACAGAAAGTTGTGGGTATCATCAGTGCAGCCATGCTGGTTTATGTGGCTCAGATGCATCTCGAAGGAGCCGCAATACCTGCCTGGGCGCATGTTACACAAACCGTTGATGCGGCAGGCAAGTTGCATCTGCATGTTCCATCGTGGATTCCGATTTCGTGCTATGCCGCTATTTCAATCGGAACAATGATGGGTGGCTGGCGAATTGTAAAAACAATGGGAACCAAAATCACCAAAGTTACGCCGGTTGAAGGTGTTGCCGCCGAAACTGCCGGAGCCATCACTTTATTTGGTGTTTCGCAGGGACTTGGCATCCCCGTAAGTACAACCCATACCATTGCCGGTTCAATTATGGGCGTTGGAATGACAAAACGTCTTTCGGCGGTTCGCTGGGGTGTTGCCACAAACTTACTTGTGGCATGGATAATCACCATTCCGGTAAGTATGCTCATTGCCGGGCTTGTTTACCTTGCGCTTCACGCGATGGGAATATAAGTAGTTTAAGACATTAAGCAAACAGCGGAATCAGGAAAAGATTCCGCTGTTTTTTTTTATTAAAGTATCATTCCGGATGATTTGCTGTTGTGATTCATAGAATCAGAAACTTCGAGTGCCTGTTGTAGGAGATTCAAATTAATTGTAACTTTTATTATTTGATTAGCAACAAACTAACAAACATGCTTATTGTAAAATGGTAGCAAATGCCTTGATACAAAAGCTCACCTCTCTCGTTGAAGCCAACCTGGCTAACGAGAAATACGGTCCTGAAGAACTGGCCTTTGATGCCGGCATGAGCCACTCAAACCTGAACCGGAAACTAAAAGCAATTATAAACAAAAACAGCAGCCAGTTTATCCGTGAAATACGTCTGCATAAAGCCAAAGAATTATTGCAGAATGAAGAACTGACAGCAGCAGAAATCTCGTATCGTGTTGGTTTTGGCAGCCCCACCTATTTCAATAAATGTTTTCACGAGTATTTTGGTTATGCACCGGGTGAAATGAGGAATCATGAATTGGAAAATGAACCGGAAAAACCACAGGTTGAAACTATCCCGGTAAAACAAAGCCGGACAAAGATTTTGATTGGTATTGTTGCTATTTTGGTAATTCTTGTTCCATCTGTTTATTTTCTGATAAAAAGTTTTGCTATTGAGAAAGTGGTGGATAAATCAATTGCTGTGCTACCTTTTAAAAACATGAGTATTGATACACTAAACCAATACCTTGCTGATGGAATGATGGATGCTATTCTATTGAATCTTTCAAAAATTAAAGATCTACGTGTAATTTCCCGCACTTCGGTAGAGCAATACCGGAAAAGTGATAAAACTGCCGGTGATATCGGGAAGAAGCTTGATGTGGCATTTCTTCTCGAAGGCAGTTTTCAGAAAGCAGATAATCAGATAAGGTTAATAGTACAATTGATTCGTACCAAAGATGAATACCACGTCTGGTCGGATAATTACGACAGAAACTGGGAGGATATTTTTGTTGTGCAAAGCGAAGTTGCAGAGAAAATTGCCGGCGAATTAAAAGCTGTTATTAAACCTGAAGAAAAGCAACTCATAAGAAAAGTACCAACTATAAATCTTACAGCATATGATTATTACCAAAGGGGGAAAGATTTATTGGACAACAATCCGAAAAAAGATGAAATTATCGAAGCACGGAAATTTTTTAAGCAATCATTGGATTTGGATTCTACATTTGCTCTTGCCTATTGCGGATTAGCCACAATTTATTGGATTCAAAATTATTCGAAAACTTTTTTCGAAAGCTTTTTTCTAGATTCGGTATTAATTCTTACAAACAAAGCAATTGAATTTGACGATAAATGTTCAGAAGCATACGAGTTAAGAGGCAGGAGATATATTACTTTAGCCAAACCTGATATGGCATTAAAGGAACTTAACAAAGCGTTGGAACTCAATCCAAATAATTCAATGGTGTATCGCATGAGTGGAGATATTTATCGTGAAACAAAGGAGGATTACATTGAAGCGATTCACAATTTTATAGAAAGTGCCAGTCGTGACCGGGGGAAAAGACTTCCGGCAATATTTAATGATCTTGGATATACCTTGTGGTCGGCAGGATTTGATGAATTGGCAAAACATTATTACCAGGAAAAATTAAAATTGGACGGAGATTCAATTTACTATCTGTGCATTTTCTATTTGATAGAGGGAAACAGGGAAAAAGCAGTTGCGCAACACAGAAGAGCTTATGCGAAGGATACCAACTTCTTAAGTTTGGAATATCTTCATGATTGTTTTGCAACAGGACGATATGAAGAGGCGTACCGTTATGCTGAAAAGCTTGTTGCAAGAATTAAAAGGGATAATATTGTTCCTACTGTATTGGCCCACCGTATTGGATATGCATATTGGAAAGTTGGGAAAAAAGAAGAGGCAGAGTATTATTTTAATCTTCAGGAAAAAATAGGATTAGAAAGTATCAAAAAGGGCAGGTATCAAGCCAGCAGAATGACAGTTTATTACGATCTTGCAGCAGTTTATGCATTTCGGGGAGACAAAGAAAAGGCATATTTATTTCTGGAAGAATTGTATAAAAAGAAAGTATTTGGCAAATGGTGGACTTATTTCATTAGAGAGGACCCGCTTTTTGACAACATCAGAAATGAACCAAGATTTCAGGCGGTAGTAAAGCATATTGATAATGGATTCCGGGCCGAACACGAACGTGTTGGCAAGTGGCTGGCAGAACAGGGAATGTTGGACCCGGTTATAAAATAAATCAATGCCAAAAGAATTCATACAAAAGCTTACTTCTCTTGTTGAAGCAAATCTTTCAAATGAGAAATTCGGTCCTGAAGAACTGGCCTTTGATGCCGGCATGAGCCACTCAAACCTGAACCGGAAACTAAAAGCAATTATAAACAAAAACAGCAGCCAGTTTATCCGTGAAATACGTCTGCATAAAGCCAAAGAATTATTGCAGAATGAAGAACTGACAGCAGCAGAAATCTCGTATCGTGTTGGTTTTGGCAGCCCCACCTATTTCAATAAATGTTTTCACGAGTATTTTGGTTATGCACCGGGCGAAATGCGGAACCATAATTCAAACGGTAACCATAATAATGGATTGCACAAAAATAACGTAATCCGAAATAATGAAAAAAGAAAGAAAATCAGGGTATATAATGTTTCATTAGGGGCTTTGGTTTTAGTCTCAACCATTACTTGGTTTATTATACAACCATTCAAAACAAATTGGGTAGATACAAAGATTCTTCCTAAAGTGGAACAATTCCGTATGGAGGGTAACAATTATGAGGCATTTTACACACTTCAAAAAGCAAGGAAATACACTGCAAAGAATGAAAAGTTGCTGATCCTTGATTCAGTACTTTCAACTTATCAGTCGGTTTATTCCGAACCTGCCGGTGCAAAAGTCTATTTTAAAGCTTATAACGATACCACTGAAAACTGGAAGTTTATGGGAATCACACCCATTGATTCTGTCAAACTTCCAACTCAGACGGTGTGTAAATACTTAATGGTTAAAAAGGGTTATGATACCATTATAGCGGTTCAGCCAACAGTCTGGAATTTTTACAGAAAACTTTTTAAGAAAGGTACAGTCCCTCCCGGAATGGTGCCTGCAACAGCAACATTTATAAAATTCAATGAAAGTATTCCAGCCGGGGTATTTCCTCCCTGGATGAAATTTTCAGACTTTATTAAAAACGATTCGACATTAAGTTACTTTATTGATAAATACGAAGTTACCAATGCTGAGTATAAAAAGTTTATCTCAGCCGGAGGATATCAGGATAAAAAATACTGGAAACATCCTGTAGTAAAAGATAATAAACCACTTCCGTGGGAAGAAGCCATACTGCTATTTACCGACAAAACCGGCAGGCCGGGACCTTCAACCTGGCAGAACGGCGATTATCTTCCGGATGGAGAAGATTATCCTGTGTCGGGAATCAGTTGGTATGAGGCTGCTGCTTATGCTGAATTTGCCGGGAAAGAGTTACCCACAATTCACCATTGGTCAAAAGCCAGGGGATTGGAATTATTCGATTCATTTCTGATTAACAAAAGTAATCATCATGGTAAGGGTCTTGCAAAAGTTGGATTCTACAAGGGAATGAACGTGTTTGGAACTTATGATATGGCAGGCAATGTACGGGAATGGTGTTTTAACGGAAATTCATTTACACATGCAACTTTTGGAGGTGCCTGGAACGATCCGTTTTATCAATACAGCATGATTAACCTGGTGAATACGCTCGATCGCTCTGAAAAGAATGGTTTTAGATGTGTGAAATACATTGAAAAAGAGAAAATACCTGCCTATTATTATGATCCGGTAATGTTTGACAATTCATCAACACACTCATTTTATGCTGATAAAACAATCAGCGATGAAACCTTTGAGGCGTTAAAAAATCAGTTTAAATATGAAAAATCACCTTTCAATGCAAGGATTGACAGAACAGACGATTCATTTAAAGACTGTACTTTGGAGAAAATCAGTTTCAACACGGTGTATGACAATAAACGCATGATTATTTATTTATGGCTGCCAAAGAATGCAGAACCTCCATATCAGACAGTTGTAATATTCCCCGGAATAGACTGGTTTTTATCAGGTTTAAGCGAAAATTTAATGAAGAATCCGGGTGGTGGACTTGATTTTTTCCTCAAAGATGGCCGCGCCCTGATGTATATTGTTTTTTACGGATACCTTGAACGAGAGACAGATGTTGAAACCAACCCATCTAACACTTTAGCGGGGTTTAATAATTTTATGATTGACTTCAAAAGATCGGTTGATTACCTTGAAACACGCGATGATATTGATGTGAAAAAACTCGCTATATACGCGGTAAGCTGGGGTGGTTTATGGGCTTCGGCCATGCCTGCAATCGACGAAAGGGTAAAGGTACTGATTAGTTGCCTTCATGGTATGTTGGGACCAAACACGGAAGTGCCCGAACTGAGCCAGAAAAATTTTGTAATCCGTAATAAAATACCAACGCTGATGCTTAACGGGAAGTATGATATGCATTATAATTATGATTCATGCGTAAAACCCATGTACGATTTACTGGGAACACCTGCAAAAGATAAAAGGCTGGTGTTATACGAAACCGACCACTTTATCCCGGGCAACGAACTTATTAAAGAATCATTGGGCTGGCTCGATAAATATCTTGGGCCAACAAAGAAAAGATGAGAAATAGTTATAACGCATGTTTGAAAAAAGAAATTAGGATTTTTAGACCGCAAAATGATTAATCAATGCCAAAAGAATTTATTCAAAAGCTCACCACTCTTGTTGAAGCCAACCTGGCAAACGAGCATTTTGGCCCCGAAGAACTGGCCAAAGAAGCCGGTATGAGCCACTCGAACCTTAACCGGAAACTAAACACCATTTCCAACCAAAGTGCCAGTCAGTTTATCCGTGAAGTCAGGTTGAAAAAGGCAAAAGAACTGCTTCAAAATGAAGAAGCAACTGTTGCTGAAATTGCCTATCGTGTAGGTTTTGGAAGTGCAACCTATTTCAACAAATGTTTTCACGAGTATTTTGGGTATGCGCCAGGTGAGATGAGGAACCATAAACCGGAAATGGAAACCGAAAATCAACCTGCTGAAATCACTCAAAAGATGTCAAGTAAAAAGATAATCCTTATCGGATTAGTAGCAGGTTTGTTATTGTTAATTCCTCTGGGGTTTTTCATTGTAACAAAGTATTCAGCCTATAAAACTTCAGATACCAAAGAAAAATCGATTGCGGTTCTACCGTTTAAAAATATGAGTATCGATTCTCTAAATCAATATCTTGCTGATGGAATGATGGATGCCATTCTTATGAATCTATCCAAAATTAAGGATATTCGGGTCATATCAAGAACATCGGTTGAACAATACAGAGGAAGTGATAAGTCTGCCGAAACTATCGGTCGGGAGCAGGATGTTGCATATCTTTTGGAAGGTAGTTTTCAGAAAGAAGAGAATCAGATTCGATTAATCGTACAATTAATACGTACCAAGGATGAACACCATGTGTGGTCGGATAATTACGATCGGAAATGGGAGGATATTTTTGCCGTGCAAAGTGAGGTTGCTGAAAAAGTTGCTAAAGAATTACAAGCAGCAATAACTCCAGAGGAAAAGCAACTTATCAGACAGGTACCAACAATAAATCTTACAGCTTATGATTATTTTCAAAGAGGAAATGATGTATTTGAAGGCAGCAAAGATTCGGTTTCAATTGAAAAAGCATGGCATCTTTTTCAAAAGGCTTTAGAATTAGATTCAACAATTGCCTTGGCATATGCAAGATTAGCTGATATATATCTTTATAAACTTTATTGGAAAACCTATTTATCTGAAGATTTTTTGGATTCCACTTTATTTTTTGCGAATAAGGCGCTTAGCTTTGACCAAAAATGCTCAGAAGCCTACGTGATAAAAGGCATCAGGTACAGTCAATTGGGCAAAGCCGATTTAGCTATTCAAGAACTAAATAAGGCTATTAAATACAATCCCAATAATCATTATGCATATCGCAATCTGGCATTTATTTACAGGGAAACACAGGATGATCATGTTGAAGGGTTAAAAAATCTGTTTGAATGCGCAAAACGCTATCGCGGTAAAGACTTCCCGTTTATATTATATCAATTAGGATATTCTTTTTGGTTGGTTGGTTATTATGAACAGGCAGAACATTATTTCATTGAAAAATTAAAACTGGATGGAGATTCACTTTTTTTATTGACTTTTCGGGCATGGATTGCTGAGAATCCGGAAGTATGGTATCAGGTTAATAAAAAAGTGTATGAATCTGGAAAAGAACGGTTTATTATTGAGGATTTAATTAATTCCTGTCTCAATTCTCAGCGATACAGGGAAGCTTATGATTATGCCATGAAATATGTTCGGCTTATGAAAGAAGATAATGAAATCCCGATTCATGGTACACGCATAATTGGTTATGCTTGTTGGAAAGTTGGCAAAACTGAAGAAGCTGATTACTATTTTAACCTTCAGAAAAAAATTAGCCTGGAAAGCATTGAAAAAGGCAGGCTGAATACAAGCAGGATGATTGATTATGTTGATCTTGCCTCTGTTTATGCCTTTCAAGGTGATAAAGAAAATGCATACAAATATCTTGAAGAATTATATAAAAAGAAAGTATTTGGCAAGTGGTGGACTTATCTAATAAAGGAAGACCCACTTTTTAACAGCATCAGAAATGAACCAAGATACCAGGCGATAATTAAGCATATTGAAGCTGGATTTCAGGCCGAGCATGACCGTGTAGGGAAGTGGCTGGAAGAACAGGGTAAATTACAACCAGATGGTCGTTAAACGCAAAAAGAATTTACCGGATTGGAGTAAACGTGATAGCATCCCACATAAAAAGTCCCGCAGATCTGGCAACCAATTTTACTTTATGTGTTTCCGTTTTAGTCCATTCAAAGTCGCCAAAAAAAGTTGCATTTGGCTGTAGTTTAAGACCATAAACTATATATTCACCATCGACAATGACATCAATAATTGATTTATTACTGCCGCTTCCGGTATTTCCTGAAACTTTATATTTGCCTTTCATAATTTTCGGGGTTGTAACTTCTATCCACCACCATCCATCCATCATAAGGCAATCATTATTAATTGGAGGTTCTTTAATATTATAAAAATAAAGGAGATAATCGCCTCCCCATTTAATATTTGCAAATGTATTTTGCCCATCGAAAAATCTCTGATAATATTTTTTATAGTAATCACCCTGTTTCAGATCGAAATGATCGGTAACTTCCCATTCAATGGTGGTAGGCCGTGGCAAAACCACCGGAAGTAAGTCGTTAATAGTGTGTATTGTTCCGTTTTTAGCTGGAATATTGCAATGTTCAATCACAAATTTGGTGTAATTATTATTGTCTTTCAGGTTTATTTTATAATCGTTATCAACAGTTATTAAGATGTTATTATCGTGTGAAAGAACAGGATAAAGTTTTGTATTCAACTGGTTCAGGTAATATGTTTCAGCCAAGCAATGATATTCCATATATCTGTAAAATCCATTATTATTATTTGAAGCGTCAGAATTCTGCGTAAATCTGGCAACAAGTTTTTCAATAGTAAATATCCCAAAACGGTAGAAAGTAGTATCTGCAACAGCCAGTATTGTAAACCATGAACGGGCAGTCTTACTCCCGAAAGGGAAATAAATTGTTTGCAATGTATCAGATAGTTTTGTCAGCTTTAAGCCTGCTGTAAATATTGAATATGCTTTATTGTCAGCCAAAACATCAAAAACATTTTTTGTAACCGGGTCCAGAACTTTATCAATTAAATGAATAATACCATTTGCGGTTAAAATATCATGCTTAATAATTTTACTGTATTTGTTCAATATAATCTCTGAACCCTTAAATTCGGTAGCAATGTAATCCCCAATAGCATTTGGTTCGTTAATAGCTCCTAATCCTATCTCGTTAGTTTCAACCAGTCTTTGTATAATATGGTTTAACACCAGTTCCCTTAAAATGTCGATACTGAATTCATTGTATGATTTTAACCCTTTTAATTTATAGTAATCTTTCATTTGCGAATTTGATGGAAGAAAAAGAGTGTATGGTCCACGAACAGAAAGAATACTTTTTAACCCAGTTACTTCAAGAATTTCATTAAACTCTGAAAAATCAGGATTGCTTTCAATATACTGGCTGATAACCATTTCTTCTGGCTTTTTATCCCAATAATTAATTTCTGACTGACACCCGGTCAAAAGAAAAATAATACAAGTTAAAAAAGGATTAATCCGATGATTATAATTTATAAGAGTCTTCATTTCACAGGCATCTGTTATATTATGACTTCTCCAATCAAAGAGAACATTAATCTGGAATTTACTTTTGCAAAATGGGCGCTCTTATCTACGAAATCATCTTCAATTTGTTTTAGCCTGATTGGTGAATTTTAACTGTATCAGATATCATTGAATAAAATCATCTTAATAAAAAGAAGAATCCTAATTTGCTTCCTTAAATTGTCCCTTGCGCAAAAATTTCAATCCCTGCACAAATTTTTCAATTATTAATCAGCCCTTTCAACTATCTGCATAACAGTTTCTATGCTGTGCAGGGTCTTTTGGCGGAACTTTGAATCAGAAACAAAACGAGTTCTTTCATTCAAATTATTCACCAAAAATCTATCGTCATGAAAAATCTGGTTTATTTATTCCTTGCAATGTTGCTGGCAGGTGGCTGTGCAACAAATAGTAGTTTAACAGCTGATTTAAGCAAAGCTACGGTCGATCATCCCAAAAACCATAAAGTGTGGTTCGAAAGTATTCCTGCAGAAGGGAAAATTCTTGAATGTGGTTTACCGGCAGCCGGTTGGATAAAAGGCCGCTGCAACTTAATCGGCGAAATTGATTCTGACAAAAGTCCGTTTACCATCTGGCATTGGTATGTCGATCCAAAATCTGACGGTTCAAGGGTGGTTGAAAGTATTGAGGGTACCATTACCGGTACCAACGGCGATTCGTATTTTTATACGGGCATCATTATTACCAACCTGAATGATTTGTCGTTTAACGGCAGGATGTATATTAACGGTGGTACAGGCACACTCGACTGTATTGATGGCGAATGCTTTATGACAGGCAGAACTTCGAACGGAGTTTCAAAATGGACTGCCTACGGACAGGTGGCAAAACGCAATGAAAATGGTAAAGATAAGCTGACACTGACAAATGGTTCATCCGGTCATTGATAAAAGACCAGATGCAGGACCGGTATAATTTGGATTAAAGAAAGGGGATGGAAGTTGCACTACTTTCATCCTTTTTCTTTTTGTTCCAGTTCCTCCCTGCACTTACCACAAAACGACCAGCTTTTCTGGTCAATATCTTCAACATAGGTGCTTGATCGCATGACACAAACCGGGTTCAGGCAGTGTTTCAGGCCAAAAGTGTGCCCCAGTTCGTGGATAATTTCTTTTATCAGCCGTTCAGTAAAAACCTTATCATCCGCGGTCAAACCATATTTTTCATTGCGTAATCTGTACCCGGAAACAATTCCGCAACGTCCGTTTAAAAAAGCCTGTCCGTAAATAAAGGTAAGGATGGGGATAAACAAATCGACATTAAAAAGAGCTATGGTTTTTCCGGTGCCGGTGGTAAAATTATTTTCTATTTCGTGCAGCAATTTGTTGCCGTCGTATTGTTTGCGTTCAGGACTGAAAAACTCTCCCACATCAATATATCCTTCTTTATAAAAAACAGGAATTCCGGTTTCGCGGGCAATATCATCAACAATTTCGGGCAGCAGCCTTTTCTCAAAGCTGCCAAACGAAATCAGAGTGATATTATCAGGCTTCATAAAATTGTTGGCTTGATTAATTCAGATTTTACCTCAAAATCAATTATAACAGTCCTTTAAGTCTGTTTCAGATTGTATTTTCTGATTTTGTTATAAAGTGTTACCCTGTCAACTTTCAGGGCTTTTGCTGCCGATGAAATATTCCAGTTGTATTTATTCAGAATAAATGAAATATGTTGTTTTTCAACATCATCGAGGCTTTCAACATTATAACTGACACCCGTTTTTTCAATGGGCAGATCTTTCAGTGTAATCTTTTTCCCGTTACCCACCACGATCGCTCTTTCAATCATATTCTCCAGTTCGCGGATGTTTCCGGGGAATGGAAATTCCTCCAGTCTTCGGATGGCTGCCGGTTCAATGGTCATCATCGGGCGGTTCATCGATGTGCAGTATTTTTTAATAAAATATTCTGCCAGCAAAGGAATATCGCTGGTTCTTTCCCTCAATGGCGGAACATTTATCTGCACCACATTCAGCCTGTAATAAAGGTCCTCGCGAAAAGTGCCGCCGTCAACCATCGCTTTCAGGTCGCGGTTGGTGGCGCAAATTACCCTGAAATCAGATTTTATTTCTTTGTTTCCACCCACGCGCACAAAACTACGCGTTTCGAGAACCCGCAGCAATTCAACCTGCATTTTAGGCGAAATGGTGGCAATTTCATCCAGGAAAATAGTCCCGTTGTCCGCCATTTCAAACCGTCCTTTCCGGCTGTAAATAGCTCCGGTAAAAGCGCCTTTTTCGTGCCCGAAAAGTTCACTTTCAAGCAAACTTTCAGAGAGGGCTCCGCAATGAACGCTGACCAGCGGGAAAAACCGTCGAGCCGAATTGGCGTGAATAGCCCGCGCCACCAGCTCTTTTCCGGTGCCGCTTTCTCCGTTAATTATTACCGATGCACTCGACTGCGAAACATTGGCAATTTCGCGCAGTACTTTTTGCATCCCTTCGCTTTCGCCAATCAGGTCTTCCACATTTTCGAGCGAAATCACCTTTTCTTTCAGCTTTTCGTTTTCATCCATCAGCGAAATCTGTCGCGAGGCGTTTCTGATTAAATGCGTTAAATCATCGGGATCGAAAGGTTTGGTTACATAATCAAAGGCACCTTCTTTTAAAGCCTGAACAGCCGTTTCCACGGTGGCAAAAGCTGTCATCATGATTACAATGGCATCTTTTTTCAGATTTTTTACGCGTTTCAGCATTTCGAGCCCATCCATTCCCGGCATTTTTATGTCTGAAAGAATGATGTCGAACTCTTCGGATTCAAGCATTTGAAGCGCAGTTTTTGCATCTTCGGCACAGGCCACTTCAAAATCGTCTTCGATAAACCAGTTGTACAACGAATCGCGCACCGAACTTTCGTCGTCAACCACCAATATTGAAATCTTCTTTGTCATCGCTGTTTATTTTGGCTGAAATTAAAGGTAAAGTAATAATAAAAGTGGTTTCTTTTCCTTTTACTGAACGTGCTTCAATTTTTCCTTTGTGACTTTGAATAATCCCGTGAACGATGGAAAGCCCGAGCCCTATCCCGCTGGTTTTCTCCTTAGTCGAAAAGAAAGGCTCGAAAATATGTGGAATGTCCTGTTCGTTGATTCCCACTCCATTGTCGGTAATTTCAATCACAATATGGTCGTCTCCGGCATTCCTGGTGTGAACTACTATTTCGCCGTTTTCAGAAACTGCTTCGGTGGCGTTTACAAGAATAGCGAGGCAAGCTTGCTTTATCTGGTTCGGGCTGCAATGAACCACATCTTTTTTAGCCGACAAATCGGCAAAAAAGTGGATTCCCGAAATTTTCATGGCATGGTCCATTAACCCGAAAGTATCATTCAGAATTTCGTGAATATGTTTATCTTCAAAGCCATCCTGCCCTTTTCTTGAAAAATCTAGTAATCCCCTCACAATATCACCACAACGTTTGGTTTCGCTTTCAATCAGTTTCAGATTTTTCAGCATGGTGGCAATTTTTTCCTGCGAGAGTTCGGGGTTACTCAGTTGTTTGTGAATGAGTTTTGTGTAAACCAGGATTCCGGATAAAGGATTGTTTATTTCGTGTGCAACCGATAAAGAAAGCTTTCCGAGTGATGCAATTCGTTCGATATTAATCAGTTCGCTTTGTACCTGACCCAGTTCCTCTGTTTTTTTCTGCACCTTGTATTCAAGTTGCTGGTTCCAGTTTTCGAGTTCGGTGCTGGCAGTTTGCAGGTTATCGAGCATCTCGTTAAAAGCCACCGAAACCATCCGCATATCCGAAAGCTGCGACTCTGAAATGCCCAGTCGTTTGCTTCTGTCGCCTTGTGTTACTGCCTCGCTGGCTCTGATAATTTCGTAGATGGGCTTTTTAATTTTCTTGTTAGTAAAAACAATCAAAAAGAGAATCAGAAAAATCGTGATCAATGCGGCGAGAATGAAAAAGTCGGTGGTTGATTCTTTGAGTGAATTATCAAGTTCTTCCAACGGCATTTTAATTATAAGCGATCCAAGCACTTTTTCTTCAGGTTTGTGGGCATGACATTCGGTGGTTGAACACGAAGGATTATTGAGAATTGGCGATTTAATGAGCAAATGCCGGATATTTTCATTTCCCGGATTCATAATGCATTCACTGGTTGCATCTACAATGCGGTACGATTTTTTGTCGTACGAAAAAAGTTTGTTGATATCTGCATGACATCTGTTGCAATCGGGGTCGCTGTGTGGCATTGTATCATCAAGAATCGATGTATAAACCAGGTTATTATCCTTGTCATACATACTTACATTGTCGATCCCTGACATTGTATTTATCAGGTTCAGTGTATGTTGCAGCGTTTCCTGGTCGTTTTCGAGCATGGCCTGGTAAAGCGAACTTTCAACCAGGTAGCCGATGTTGTTTCCGTTTTCAGTGATTACCGATTTCATGTAGTTTTCGTAAACCGAACGGAAAATAACACTGAAAGAAACAAAAAGGAAAAAGGTGGAAAGGGTTGTAATAAGCACCACCCGCCCGTAAATTGACGATCGAAATTTCACGTAAGTTGTTTTTAAGGGAGATTCGTCAGACTTTTTATTTTTCTTTTTTCCGGTTCGGAACATGATGTCGGTTCTCAGTTGAATTGATGCGATAAAATTAGCTTTAAAAATTTGATTTCTCAGGGGTTGAGCATCTGAAAATTCCCGGATTCAGATTAGAGTTATTTTTATAAAAAACGGACAGCAAAATAAACTCTGCTGTCCGTTGGGTTATATCCTGTAGGTTAGCAGGATTGTCTTTTTATGAAAGAAACTGTTCCTGGAAGCTGTTCCAAACGTCACGCGGAAACTCAGTCAGCGGCTGGTCGTATAGCTCACCACCGTCCTGCATTACTACCTGAACAGAGTCGGGCGAGATGTATTTCACCGATTCGGCAATAAAATCCTTTACCCGTCTCAGTTCCTGGTTAAACCATTGCAGGGCTTCATCGGCCAGGTAACACGACACCGTTTCCGATTTCCAGTTCGTAGGCTGAATCATGCAAATCCAGCCGTTTTTGTAAAAAGCCGGGTCGGTGGTATCATGACTGTCGGCAAATCCTGTGCTGTTGGCCTTTTCGATTTTTCCGGTAAGCGGCGACAGAACTTCCAGCTTTTTACCTTCATGTTCCACCATTATCAACACCTCCCCTTTTCTGACCCATTCGCCGGGTTCTTTCAGAAGCAGGTAATTCACACTGCCCGTAATCCGCAGTAAAAATTCATCGATTCCCACTTTTGCAAGTCCATCGGTTTGCAAATGCGCCCACGAGTGGAATTTGCTGAAGAAAATACCTTTCGGTACCACAAACGAACCAGCGGTAAGCAACAGGTGTTCCTCTGCTTTTTCTGTTGCTTTTCTTTTCCTGTTCAGTAAAAGCCAGAAGGGAACCAAAACAAGAAAGAATGTAATGATAACCAGGTACTCAATTCCCTTGGTCTCAAAAATATTGGTGTAAGTAAAACCTTCCATTTTTTATATCGATTTAAAATTTGTAGCTGATTAATGTTCTTTACGCGCCCAGGCTGGTGATTCTCTCAAAACCGGCATCCGGGTTACTATCCATCTGAAAATCCAGATTTCGATAAAAATGATGGTGAGTGTCACGACAATTTCCATCCACGAGGGAACGTATCTGACGGCTGCATCCCATCTGAATCCTATAACTGAAACATTCAACCGGTTCAGAATAATTCCCAGCATTGTTAATACGGCTGCCACTTTAATCAGAGTAATATTTTTAACCCGGTAACTGTAGAAATACAGCACCATCGGTAAAATAACGAACCCGATGATTTCGGTTAAGAACCAGTATCCCATTGGTGTATTTAAATAATCCCATCTTTTATTATGAATAAAGTTCAGCACCTGTAAAAACAGGTAGGCGAACATGGCAACAGCGCAAATGCCCGATAAACTGTGCAGAATTCCGTTATGTTCCTTGTGGTTTTTTTCTGTTAACTGGTCTGAAAATACCTTGTTGCTGATCGATCCTTCGAAAATAACCATCGACAAACCTGCAAACACACTCGACACAAGAAACAGGAGCGGAATAAACTCGGAATACCACAACGGGTGGATTTTCTCTTTTGCCATCAGAAACAGGGCTCCCAAACCCGACTGGTGCAAAGTGGAAAGTGTGATTCCGAAAATTACCGCAGCCAGTGTCATTCCTGAGAGGATTCGCTGTGCACGGCGGGCACCCAGCCATTCGGCAATGGCAGGCGAAAACTCAATAAGTTCGGCCAGCATGTAAAGCAGAAAATGCCAGGCAACCAGGAATAATACCGAGTTGGTTCCGAAGCTGTTACCAATAATCGGGTTGATTACATTCCAGGGTTTGCCAAGATCGAGCAACAGTGCACCGGCATAAAAAAGATACGCAAGAAAGCCATTCAGAACGGTGACTCTGACAATAGAGTGAAATTTTTTCTGATTCAGAATATAAACCAGAAATGTAAGGATGTAAGCGCCACCGGCAAAAGCAACGCCGGTAACCACATCAAACCCGATCCAGAGCCCCCATGGAACTTCCTGTGTTAAATTGGTAACTGCACCAATTCCGTTTGCAAATCGAATTACAATCAGAACCAGTCCGGTAATTATGACCGGAATTGAGATCACATTAAACCAGGTAAACCATTTTCCCCTGGGTTTCAGTTCGCTTAAAAAGAATCTCCACATCGAAGGAGCTTTGCTGTCGGTAACAGCGGTTGCAGCCTGACTATTCATCTTCTTCGTTAATTTCGGGTTTGTTTTTGGTTGCTTTGCTGATTCCCAACAAAAGTGTGGGAACAATTACGAATACTGAAGGAACACTGTACAAAAATCCTTTTGTAAGTGCCGGATAAGATGAGTTTTGAAGATCTGTTTTCATCCCAAGTTCATTCACAGGTACCGAAGAGAGATACAGACAACCAGTTCCTCCGGCCACTGTGTCGCCATAAACTTTATCGACATAAACACCCGGATTTTCCACAATTCTTTTGCGGGCTTCGGCAATCAACTCGCGGCGGGTTCCGTAAAATAAAGCCACTCCGCAGTTTTCAACACAAGCCGGAATTTTACCTTCAATAATCCTGTCGTAACACATGTCGCATTTCTGAATTTTCGGGTTGGCGCTGTGGTATTCGAATTTCGGCACATCAAACGGGCACGAAACCATACAATACCGGCAACCCATACATTTGTCCTCGCGCCAGATAACCGGCCCTTCCTTGGTTTTGTACATCGCTTTCGTCAGACAGGCAGCCACACACGCCGGCTCGTTACAATGCATACACTGGGTACGCATATAAGCCTCGCCGTTGGGTGTACTGTAGGCGTTAATTACACACCGTTGGGTTTCGCTGGTTTTTCTTGTTACACCTGCCACCAGTTCATCCTGCGCCAACGGGAAGCCGTGTGCTTCGGCACAGGCGTTTTCGCAATTCCTGCAACCCACGCAGGCAAACGAGTCATACAATACTCCGTGAAATTCAGTGCCGTCAACAGCTTTCGATTCATTTCCGGCTGCCTTCATTCCGATTACACTTAAACCGGTGACACCAACAACTTTGAAAAAATTTCTCCGATTTATACTCACAATTAAAAGTTTTATAGGTTTGTTTTCAGTTTATCAGTCAGTTTCTATTTTGACACATCGATGAATCTTGTCTGAAATTCTTCCCAGATATCAGGGCCCATGTCAGCCAGGACTTCATCTTTCAGCTCACCGCCGTCCTGTAAAACAATGTGTTGGTAAACAAGCTGGTTGTTGTTGGCTGTGTTGGCCAGAAAATCTTTCAGGCGGGTGAATTCATCGTCGAGCCATTCCCTGTATTTTTCGACCATAAACATAAAGCCTGTATCTTTCAGCCAGTTTGCGGGTTCAATTTTATAAATCCAACCTTCGGTAAACGAAACAGTATTCAGTTTTGCCGGTGACTTCAGCAGCGCCTGGTTTTGTTCCCTGATAAAACCGGTGATTGGAGAATAAATATCAAGTTGTTTCCCTTCGTGTACCAGCGTAAAAAGTTTTTCACCTTTTCTGATTCTTTCACCAGGTTCTCTGAATTTGATTTGAGTAATAGCACCTGTTACCCGTTTCATGAAATCATCGACACCCACATTTACCATTCCGTCAGGTTCCATAAAAGCCCAGGTATGCGATTTTCCGTAATACAATCCTTTGGGCGACCTGATATTTTTTTCGCTTAATACGGGAGCAATTTCCAAATCTTCTCCACTGATTTCAGCCGTATTTCTGCGTTTTGCGAACAGGTAAACCACCAATGCGATTAAAGCCAGAATCAAAATTCCACCAATTAATAAACCTCTTGAAACTCCTGATTTCGCTTCATTTACCGCCGGAGTTTCTGCCAGGTTGGAGAATGCGGCACGTGCAATGGTTTTTTCCCTTCCGGTAAGCACAGCAAATCCGGCGTCTTTAAACTGGATTTGTCCGTTGTTCAATACATAACTGAGGAAATCAATACTGGCTTGCCCCACAGGTTTTTCAGCTGCAACCAGAAAAATATCCCCACTTAATTCGCGCGGATATTTTCCGATCCAGACTCCTCTTGAAAAAACTGCCGGGTTTTGGCCGATATTTTCAAACTGATCAAGAAGACCATTTTTATTTTTATCTATCGGAACCAGGGCAATACCCTGAATAAATGCATTTTCACCTTGCTTAACAATATCAGACAGTTTGCAAAAACCAATCGCATTTGCATCTTTCTGAACTTTAATCAGCAAATCAGCAACCGGTAACAATGTTTCTTTTGAAATATTTTCCTGTGCAATTCCGGTGAATTCGCCTGTTTTTTCAATAACATCAGGAGTATCTGCAATGTAGCATTTGACCTGATTAGCTGATGCACCTTTAACAAATTGATTCCAGGTAACTTTCCCTTTTAATCCCAAAGAAAGGCTTTCTGAAGTAACACCCTGTTTGTTCAAATGCTCAACCTCCTGATTCCCCGAATTCATGATGGCCACCACTACGTCGTGGGCAGCAACCATTTTCCAGTTGGCTCCGTTGTTTAATAAAGCGCTGTTTTCATCAACCAGGTAAAAAGTATTTGCAGATTGCTGTTCATCGGGATTCTGCGTGACAATGGTTAGTTTCGCATTACTGCCTTTTTCATAACCAGTTGCCCAGATTGTTGCCAGGTTGTTTAGTTCAGGCTGACTTACAATGGTAATTTTTTCACCCTGAATGGTTGTCTGTTCATTTTCGGCTGCACAAATGTTTGCCAGAAGCAGAACAGCCATCATTGTTGTAAAAATTTTTAAAGCTTTCATAAGAATACTATTTATTGAACTGTTTTATCTTTTTCGATTTTTGGTTTTATAACCTGAAAACTGGTTAGCCAAAATGAATGCCAAAGAAGAAACAGAAATGTATTCTTTTGATTTACTGATATTTAGATCACAATCTGTTCAATTTTTGAATTGCATCGTTTGTTGAATTATTAAACACTATTATCTCAATTATCAAACAAACAACTGGATAGCTGAAAGTTAGCTCAGTTGATGAATATTTCAACAATGATTACAAATTCAACAACTGACGTTAGGAAATGTGATTAACTGGGGTGTTTGAATTGAAAATATTTTTGAAAAAAATGAAAAAAAGCGGAAAATTTTCCGCTTTGCTACTTTTATGTGTTGATTTTATTTTTCCAGTTCTTTCCAGACAAGGGCACTTGAACCAAGGATTGCTGCATCACCAGGTTTGAGTTCAGAGGGTAAAATTTTCACCTTGTTTTTATAAAACGGCAGCAAGTGTTTTTCCATACTTTCTTTGGTGGGTTTGAAAATCAGATCGCCGGCTGCTGTAGGGCCGCCAAACAGAAAAATGGCTTCCGGACTCAGGTAATGCACCGTGTCGGCAAGCCCGATTCCAAGCCACCAGCCTGTTTTCTCAAAAACTTCGAGCGCAATTTTATCGCCTTTTAATGCTGCGTCAAAAATCATTTTTGAATCAAGTTCGCGATACGACTTATCAGCCAAAAGACTGTTACAATCGTTATACTGGGCTAATAACTCAAATGCTGTGCGTTTCATTCCGGTGGCAGAACAATAGGCCTCAAGATGCCCCGGGGTTCCGCAGCCGCAGGGACGTCCGCCGGGAACCAGCATAGTATGGCCACATTCACCGGCAAAACCGTCGCTACCGTAAACTACATCGCCATTCACCACAACGCCGCTGCCAACTCCGGTTCCAAGCGTGTACATTACAAAGTTTTTCATTCCCTTTGCCCCGCCATAAATCATCTCACCCAAAACTGCGGCATTTGCATCGTTTGTCATCACAATTGCTTTTAGCGACGGGAAATAACCACGTAAAAGTTTCACCAGCGGTACTTCGCCATTAAATGAAAGATTTGAGGCATATTCTATGGTTCCGGTATAATAATTGGCACCCGGTGCACCTATACCGATTCCTGTAATTTCCAGTTCTTCGTTCAGTAATTTAACCGAACTGATTAATTCATTCACTGCTTCAGAAAGATCGGCAACATATTTCTCCGTATCACCATGTCCCGGTGTAGTTATATTGCTTTTAACCATTATTTTACCTTCAGGATTAACAACTCCGATGACAGTATTGGTACCTCCTATATCAATCCCGATTGCAGCTTTTTTAAATGCCATTACTGAAAATTTAAACTGGTTTTTTTGAAAGTTGCAAAGTTAATATATATCGCCATATCTCAGCCATAGTTAAAAATGGATGTTACTCCATTTAATATTTTAATTTTGCTGATTATGCGATCAATTTTTCAGGCAATATTGAAATTTATCGGGTGGATATTACTGGTTCCTGTTTATTTTTATAAATACGCCATCTCTCCGCTCACCCCGGCATCGTGCAGGCATTATCCAACCTGCTCTGAATACGCCCTGCAAGCTATTAAAATTCATGGGCCATTCAAGGGAGTGTGGCTTGCAACAAAACGTATTGCGCGTTGTCATCCCTGGGGAACATCAGGTTACGACCCGGTTCCTCCTAAAAAAGAGAAGTTTGAAAATAAATAAACTGACAAACATTGATAATTTTTAGATACGATGAAATATTCCATACTTATTTTCATGATTCTTTTTTTGCTGGGTTGCGGTACTCAGAAAAAAGAAGAAATAAAACCATCACGAAACATACTGGTGAGCATTTTGCCACAAAAAACATTTGTAGAGAAAATTGCCGGAGATGATTTTAAAGTGAATGTTCTGATTCCGCCCGGAACCAGCCCGGCAGCCTATTCACTGACTCCATCACAATTAGCAGAAATTTCAGATTCACCCTTGTGGTTCAGAATAGGATATATCGGGTTTGAATTATCGTCGAAAGATAAAGTTGCAGAGATCAACCCAAAAATGAAGATTGTTGATCTTTCAGAAGGATTAAACCTGATTCAGACGCAAACCAATGACGGAGAAACCCTGAAAACGGGAACCGATCCGCACACCTGGCTTTCTCCGGCGCTGGTAAAAGAAATGGCAGCGAAAATACTGAAGGAGCTTTCGGATTTGAACCCTGATCAAAGCCTGAAATACAAAACCAATTATCTTGAGTTTGTAAAAGAAATCGACGAACTCGATATTGAAATAAGAAAACTGCTGGCAAATTATTCAGACAGAAAAATTATCACATTTCACCCAAGCCTCTCCTATTTTGCGCGAGATTACGGACTTGAACAACATTCGCTTGAAAGCGGTGGTAAAGAGCCCACCCCTCAACGAATGGCCGAATTGACAAAACTCGCAAAAAAGGAAAATATTAAGGCAATTTATATACAGGGAGAAATTGACCGAGAACAGGCGCGTGTTTTTGCCGAAGAAACCAAAGGTGAAGTCGTGCAGGTTCGTCCGCTTGACCCGGCCTGGGTAGAAAACCTGCTGGAAATGACACATATTTTTGTGAAGAACTTTCAATGAACCCACTGATTCAAATAAATGATCTTTCGGCTGGATACAATAAGATTCCAGTAATCCGCCATATTAACCTGAAGGTTTTCAACAATGATTATATTGGTGTGATCGGGCCGAACGGAGGAGGAAAAACCACATTACTGAAAGTAATTTCAGGGCTTTTGCAACCTCTGTCAGGAAGTATTGAGTTAGATGAAAGCATCTCCGACAGAAAATCCATTGGCTATCTTCCACAGATAAAAAACATCGATAAGAAATTTCCGATTACTGTTTTTGACGTTGTTCGCTCAGGTTTGATACTGAACCGTGGAAAAGAAAATTCGGTGAAAGAAAAACAAAAAGTAACCGAAATTCTGGAAGAATCTGGCATTGCTGGAATCAGCCAAAAAGCCATTGGCGAACTCTCGGGCGGTCAAATGCAGCGGGTTTTTCTTTGCAGGGCATTGATCAGCGACCCGAAAATTCTTTTACTTGATGAGCCCGATACTTTTGTTGACAACACTTTTGAGGGAGAACTCTACGAAAAGCTGCAATTTTTGAACGAAAAGATGGCGATCATTCTTGTTTCGCACGATGTCAGTTCAATTTCGGGGCATGTAAAAACAATCGCCTGCATGAACGGCGGACTGCACTACCATCCCGAAAACCAGATCACCCAGGAACAACTCGACAGTTATAATTGTCCGATTAAGCTTGTTTCGCACGCTGTGAGACGGAAAACGACAAAAAATTACGGCGTATGAATTCGATAGCCGAACTTTTCCAATACAGTTTTTTTATAAAAGCGCTGGTGGCTGCAGTTTTTGCCAGTATTTCGTGTGGTATTATCGGCAGCTACATTGTTGCCCGCCGTCTTGTTTTTATCAGTGGAGGAATCACACACGCCTCTTTTGGCGGAATCGGACTTGCCTTTTTTCTCGGGTTTGAACCTTTGCTGGGCGCTTTGATTTTTGCGATTCTTTCGGCGCTGGGAATCCAGTTCTTTACCAAAGTGGCCGGCGTTCGCGAAGATTCTTCAATTGCCATCTGGTGGTCGCTGGGAATGGCGCTGGGCATTATGTTTGTCTTTCTCACTCCGGGATACACTCCCAACCTGATGAGCTATCTTTTCGGAAATATTCTCACCGTTTCCACCAGCGAACTTTGGTGGATGTTTGCACTGGTAGTTGTTATCATTATGACTTTTACCATTTTTTACAAACCTATTCTTTACATTGCTTTCGACGAAGAATTTGCGCGGACGGCCGGTTTACGGGTTCCGTTTTTCAATTACCTGACCATTACATTGGTTGCCCTCACCGTGGTTTTGAACATCAGGGTGGTTGGGATTATTCTGATACTTTCGCTCCTCACACTGCCGCAGGCCACTGCCAACCTTTTCACTTCCGATTTCAAAAAAATGATCAAATTATCAACGCTCTTTGCTTTTACCGGCACTTTTTCAGGTTTGATTATTTCGTGGTGGATTGACATTCCATCGGGAGCTTCAATCATTTTTACTCTGGTAACAATCTTTGTGGTTTTTAAGCTTGTAAAACACTTCTCAAAATGATTGCGCCGCGAAAAGAGAAAATATATGAATGTGGCAATTGTGGCTTCCGGTTTTCAAACTACGACGTACCCCGTGCCTGCAGCAACTGTTTTGCCTGCACCGGCTGCGAAATTTATCTTTGCCCGTCGTGCGAAAAAGAGGTGATCATAAAACCCATGAAACAGATACAAAAAGGCAATTCATGAATGTTTTTGCATTGTGCAGCCATTCATTTCGTAATATTTCATTAACATAACAAAAAGTATCCTGAAATTCGTGTCAACCTGGCAAAACCTGAACTATTTTTAACGTTTTGCATTGCCCCATTTGAAGGGCTGAATTAATAAACCGTTGTAAATTATAATTGTTATAGCTTAAAAAGTTGGTCATGAAAACACATTTAAAAGAAATACCACCTCCTATTTATGTTGTTTCCGGTGGCCGGGGAATGGCCGGAAACAATGTGGTGCAAGCTCTTCTTATTCAATATCCGAATAACAACATTCCGGTTATTATCGTTCCGAATATTACAAAGGAAGATGAAATTTTTGATGTGGTTACAAAAGCCAAAACCGACGGAGGGATTGTTGTCCATACTTTGGTTAATACCAATCTTCGCGACAAACTACTGCAGTATTGTTCCGAATTCAACGTACGGGAAGTGGACCTTTTTAGTAAACTCGCCGGATTTTTGGATGAGGCAACACAGATAAAACCTTTAATGTACCCCGGGTTGTACCGGGAATTAAACCACCAGTATTTCGATCGTATTGAATCGATTGAATACACACTTTCGCACGACGACGGAATGAGTCCGGAAAGGCTGAATAATGCAGAAATTGTTTTAACCGGTGTTTCAAGAGCCGGGAAAACTCCGTTGAGTGTGTACCTTGCCATGTATGGCTGGAAAGTAGCCAATGTCCCTCTGGTTCATGGAATTGCACCGCCCGACGAACTTTTTAAAGTTGATCCGCAACGTGTTTTCGGGTTACATATTTCGGTATCTCAATTAATTGCCCACCGTAAAAAAAGGCTGTTGGGATGGAACAACCACCAGGATGAAACTTACATCGATGAAAGGGCTGTTCGAGAGGAGATCAGAAATGCCATGTTTGTCTTTGACAAAGGGGGTTTTACGGTGGTCAATGTTTCGAATAAACCCATTGAAAGCACAGCGAACGAGATTCTGAATATTATGTCACAACGGTTTCCTTATGGCGGAAGAAAACTGGAGTCACCCTATCATAATAACGAGGAAGAAATAAATACGCCCATTTGACTTATTTCTGCACAAAAACCGGAAACTGAGAAGACGCTAATTCTTTTTCTGGTTCGAGAAGTTGAAGGTTGCCGCTACAACCAAAGTAAACGAATTCACATATGAATCCATTTCTTTTTGTCTGGTTCCCTGAAGTGCCTTTAATTCGGTAAAGTTAAATTCTACCGGATCGCTGACATTGACAAACTGAGTCTGGTTTTGGCTTATTCCCAGTTTGTATTGAATACCTGCAGTCAGATCCTGACCCAAAATTCGAAGCGATAATCCGCCCGATAAATGATAGTAGTCAAAATCAACACTTTTAACCGATAAATCATTCTGAAACGGATATAAATCAAGGTCCTTTTTATAACTGAAATTGGTTTTAATACCGCCCAGGAACATTAAATTTTCCTTCAGATACCACCGCATCCCAATTGCTGCATTTAATACCGGATTAGCGCCATCGACCCAGGTAAGCCAATCGCTGTGATCCCTGTTTTCGAGTACATTCCCGCCGGAAAGTTCAGGGTTTTCTTCGGTCTGAACCATCCGGTACGGATCTATTCCGGCGAAATATTCGAGTGTTGAATAAAAAACCTGTTTGCGATCTTTGCTGTATATAGTAGCTCCCACTGAAAGCGAAAGTGGGGTTTTTGAATTGACTTTTACATCTTTAACTTCAGCATAATCCATTATATAATAATTTCCCATTGGAGTGCCAGTGTCCGGATTTGTGATATTGCTCTGACTCCGTTCCCTCATTATCCTTTTTCCATCACTATAAACATTTCCGACCGATGGTGTTGTAAAATTCATGCCCACACTAAACCTGGGTTTTACAAACAAAACCCCGAATTTCATTAACCCCCGGTAGTCATTAAATTTCATAATTCCATTGTCTTTATACGATGCTGTATAAAAAGGAATTTCTTCCCCGTTAACAAAAACCGGCTCCAGCGGATATGCATTCAGGTCGGTTATATAAGTTGAGTAATATGATTTAAAGGAGATAAACAAACTGGTGCCAAAATAAAAGCTTTCGCTCAGTTTTTTCGATCCGCCGAATCCCAGGAAGTCATTTCGAAATTCGGTCCGGGTATAAGAATAGGTGGTATATCGCTCTGTTCCGGGTAAAAACGTAAGCAGATCGATATTCTTATCAACACTTCCCATGCTTTCAGCGTTAAAATTGGCCACACTCATATAAGCCAGCTCAAAACTCCAGCCGGGGTAACGTGGCGACTTTACCATCCACGAAACATTCCTTGGCACCATGAATAACCTCGAAGAGTAAAGATCTAAATTGTGTCCAAGAGCATTATTATATTTCAGATAATCATACGAATAAATACTCATATTAAGTGATAAACGGGTATCGCTGATTTCGGAAATGGTAGCAGGATTATAGTAAATAGCTGAAGACCCTGCCCCGCCACCAACAACAGCACCTGCCACCAATGATGACTCTTCACTGAAATTCTGCGACCAATGGTTGGCAAACTGAGCCGACAACAATACCGGGCAAACAACAAACAGAAAAAGTAAAAATTTTGCTTTCATTGAATTCAGTAGTGTTACAACATCAAAAATAATCGATTAACCGGATTCTGTCCAATTTTAACTTCCGAATCATTATCACATTTTATTTGTTTATTTTTATAAAGCCAATTAACTATAAACAACCAAAATGGACCTGAAATCATTGTTGCCTGTTGAGATTGCCAACTTTTTACTGGTACTGATTTTTTCCTTGCTGATCGGGCTGTCGCAGCGAAGTCACCACAAAGAACACGACCACAGTCTGTTGTTTGGTACCGACCGAACATTTTCGTTTATCGGGCTGCTGGGCTTTGTATTATTTATTGCCAATCCCGAAAGCCTGATCCCTTTTCTCACAGGTTTTGTGATTCTGGGGATTTTCATGGGAATTCAATATTTTATGAAAATCCAAATGCTTAAAGAATTCGGGCTTACCTCATCGTTGCTGGCACTTCTCACCTATTGTCTCGCATTTCTGGTTTACACGCAACCCGAGTGGCTTGTACTTTCGTTTGTGGTTTCCATTTTCATTTTAACCGAAATGAAAGACAAATTCAAATCACTTTCCGAAAAAACCTCTGAAGAAGAGTTTATCACATTGGGCGTTTTTATTGCCATTGCGGGGGTTGTGCTTCCTTTGTTGCCAGAACAGAATATTTCGGAATATATCCCGGTTTCGCCTTACAATCTTTGGCTGGCAGTTGTTGTGGTTTCGGGAGTTTCGTACCTGAGTTACCTGATCAAAAAATTCATTTTCCCTGAGTCAGGTATTTTGTTAACCGGTGTTTTGGGCGGAATTTACAGCAGCACCGCCACCACAATTATCCTGGCACGACGCGAGAAAGAAGAAGGCACAGGAATCATGTCGGCATCGGCCATTTTACTGGCATCGTGCCTGATGTACCTGAGGGTTTTGGTGTTGGTCTATATTTTTAATCCGATCGTGGGACATTACCTGGCTGTTCCGCTTTTACTGATGTCGGTTATCGCTTTTCTGTTTTCAAAACTGGTGATCAGAAAATTCAGAAAAGAGAACAAACCGGTTGAAAAAGTGAGCAGCAAAGTTCTGAATAAGAATCCGCTGGAAATGAAAACTGCCATCATTTTCGGGGTACTTTTTGTGGTATTCGGGCTAATCACCGAGTTTGCCATGAAAAACTACGGCAGCACTGGCGTGACAGGACTGGCCTTTATTGTTGGTATTTTCGATGTCGATCCGTTTCTGCTCTTTCTTGTTCAGCAAAATAATATCGAAACAGCCACTGTGGCGCTGGCAATTATCAATGCCACCAACAGTAATAACCTGATGAAAATGTTTTACGCTGTTTCGCTGGGGAGCAAAACAATTAAACAACCCATAATCACAGGATTCATCGGCCTTTTTGTTTCCGGGATTATTATATCTGTGATTTATTACCTGATTTGGTTATAAATCGTTTTGTAAGAAATGCAGTAAATTGAAATAACTATTACAAAATATATTAAAAATCAGAACCAATGGAAAAGAGTATCTGGAGTAAATCGGGCAAGCTTAAGAGAAAATTCTATGAAAAAGAACTGAAAAGCCTGTTTATAGAACTGGTGAAATTTCAAAACTGGATCAAAGAAAACAAACTGAAAGTGGTGGTTCTTTTCGAAGGAAGAGATGCCGCAGGCAAAGGAGCTGCTATCAAAAAAATCACCGAACCGCTGAATCCGAGAATCTCGCGGGTTGTGGCGCTGGGAGTTCCAACCGAACGCGAAAAAACACAATGGTATTTTCAACGATATGTTCAGCATTTGCCGGCCGGAGGCGAAATTGTTTTTTTCGACCGGAGTTGGTATAACCGTGCCGGAGTTGAAAAAGTAATGGGTTATTGTACTGAGGAAGAATACTGGGAGTTTCTGCGGTCGTGCCCCAGCTTTGAACGGATGTTGATGCGTTCTGGGATTATTATCATTAAATACTGGTTTTCGGTAAGCGAGGAGGAACAGGAGAAACGGTTTCTGAACAGGCTGCAAAAACCAACCAAGCAATGGAAATTCAGCCCGATGGATCTTGTGTCGCGGGATAAATGGGTGGAATACTCCAAGGCAAAAGATGAAATGTTTGCCTACACCGATACCAAGCAGGCACCCTGGTATGTTGTTGAAAGCGACGATAAACACCTGGCGCAGTTAAATTGTATCCGGCACCTTTTATCGTTAATTGACTACAAAAAAGAGGTGGAACCCGTGAAAATTGAAATGGGCCCCCGTTCCAAACAATCGGGTTATGTTCGGCCACCAATGGAAGAACAGACCTTTATACCTAACTGCTATGAAAAGAAAACAGAAGAAATGAAGGATGATAAAGCACCTGAATAATAAAACAAATTCCGGCACAAAAAGAAAAAGCCGCCAAAAATCAGCGACTTTTGTAGCCCCACCGCGACTCGAACGCGAATTTGAAGTTTAGGAAACTTCCGTTCTATCCCTTGAACTATAGGGCCATTTTATTACCTTTTTCAGGTTTGCAAAAATAGGTAAATCTTTGTTTGCGACAAATCAATCTCAGAATAATGTCAATATTCAGGTTTTTACTTGCTTTTTTTCATTAATATTACCATACTACAAACTAAAAATGTTATGAAGAAAAATCAGATCAGCTATTTCATTAAGTTGCTATTCGAATCTGCAAATCATTCATTAACAGACCTGCCGTGGGAGCCTGGAGCTTAAATATTACCTATCCATAACTAACCTTTCAAATGCCAATGAAAAATTATATAAAATACAGCTTTCACTTATTACCGGTTCTGGTTATCATCCTCGGAATAACAGTTACGTTTATCATCACATTTCTTGCCTACAAAGATTTAATACTAATAAAAAAACAAGCCTTCGAAAATACCTGCCAGGAATACGAAAATAAGATTTTAAGTCAGTTAAAAGCCAATGAGCAGGTTCTTTACAACAGCGCAGCTTTTATTGCAAGTTCCGATTCTATTTCACGCAACGAATGGAAAACCTTTCAGACGATCAATAAATCGTTAACCGAGTTGCCGGGTATTCAGGGTATCGGTTTTGTATTAAAAATTCACCCCGAAGGCCTTGCCGGTTTTGAACAACGAATCAGGGATGAAGGGTTCACCGATTTCAGGGTACAACCCGAAGGTGAACGTGAAATTTATACGTCAGTACTTTTTATTGAACCATTTTCGGGCAAGAACCTGAAAGCTTTCGGGTTTGACGGATACACAGAACCTGTCAGAAATAAAGCTATGAAAATGGCATGTGAAAACGATATGGTTACTCTCTCCGACAAAGTTACGCTGATACAGGAATCAGATACCCTGATACAACCCGGCACCATCATGTTTGCACCGGTTTATAAGAAAGAAATACCAAACGAAACCGTTAACGAACGATGTGCAGCCCTGAAAGGCTGGGTATTTTGCCCGTTCAGAATGAATGACCTGTTAACAGCGATAATTGGTGATCTTAAAGACCCGTACCTCGATCTGAAAATTTTCGAAAACAATCTTCAAAATCAGGAACAATTACTTTTCAAAAGTGAAGATGTGTCTGAAACGACAGAAACTCCCAATTTGATTACCTACATTGTGCCGATGGTATTTAACGGGAAAACCTGGTTTTTGAAATTCACAAAATACCAACCTGGCCCCGACTATTTATCAAGCCGGATTATTACTGTTTTTCTGATTTGTTTTACAATTAGCCTGCTTGCATTTTTACTTGCAGTAAACTGGGTGAAAACACATCAGAAATCCAACGAAATTTCGGTTTTGAACAACGAACTCGAAAAAATAAACCTGAATAAAGACCGTTTTATTTCGGTACTTGCACATGATTTAAGAAGCCCGTTGAACTCGCTGCTGGGTTTTACCGAATTGTTAAAGGAAAAAACAGAACAGCTAAAACCCAATGAACTAAAATCATATACCCGCTTCATCGACGAATCTGCCCGGAATATTCTCAGGTTACTCGACGATTTGCTGATCTGGGCCAAAATCGACTCAGGAAAATTTCCGTTTAATCCAGAAAAAACGGATGTTTCTGAACTTTGCCGGAACATTGTGAACGATTACACGCTGATTGCAGGCCGGAAAAATATTTCTCTTTCTCCCGATATTCCGGCTGAACCACTTTATATCAACGCTGATAAAATGACTCTCAAAACCGTATTCCGGAATTTAATCGATAACGCAATAAAATTCTCATTTGAAGGTGGCACGATTGAAATTCTGGCCAAAAAAGACCAGAGTCACGTAACAATTTTTATAAAAGATTATGGTACTGGCATGGCTCCCGAAGTAAAAGAAAAACTTTTTGATATCTCAAAAATTACCACAATTATCGGAACTTCGGGCGAAAAAGGCACCGGAATGGGCCTTATTTTATGTGCTGATCTGGTAAAGAAAAACAATGGAGAAATTCAGGTTGACAGCATCGCAGGAAACGGAACAACCATAAAAATGATTTTTCCTGTATTTTATCTTTAAATGATTTTTTCAGACACTTTTGATTTTACATCAATCAGCAAAAATTCAAATTAAAAATTCCTGTACATTTGCCCATCATAAAATTGTTTTGCAGATGTTAGAGAAAATTAAGGCTTTACAGGAAGAAATTGAAAAAGCTGCAGCCTCAACAAAAGAAGAAGTTGAAGAGCTCAGGCTGAAATTTATCAGTAAAAAGGGAAGCATCAGCCAGTTGTTCGACGATTTTAAAAACGTTTCGCCGGAACAGAAAAAAGAAGTTGGGCAAGCTATCAATACGCTGAAAAACTTTGCACTCGATAAAATCAACACCCTGAAGGAAGCCTTTGAAAATACCGGAAGTAACGATGCCGGCACCGATCTTTCAATGCCGGGAGAACCGTTAAAACTGGGTACCCGCCACCCGCTTTCGCTGGTAAAAAACGAAATCATCGGAATTTTTGGCCGGCTTGGTTTTACCGTTGCCGAAGGTCCTGAAATTGAAGACGACTGGCATGTTTTTTCGGCGCTTAATTTTCCGCCCGAACACCCTGCCCGCGATATGCAGGACACTTTTTTTATTGAAAAAAATCCTGATGTATTGTTACGCACGCACACTTCCAGCGTCCAGATTCGTGTAATGGAGCGCACGCAACCGCCAATCAGAATGATTTTCCCGGGCCGCGTGTTCCGTAATGAAGCCATTTCAGCACGTTCGCACTGTATTTTCCACCAGATAGAAGGTTTGTATGTTGACGAAAATGTTTCGTTTGCCGACCTGAAACAAACACTGCTGCAATTTGCCAAAGAACTGTTTGGAGAAGGAACACAAATCCGTTTGCGCCCGTCGTACTTCCCGTTTACAGAGCCCAGCGCCGAAATGGATGTTAGCTGTTCGATTTGTGGCGGAAAAGGCTGCAATGTTTGCAAATACAGCGGCTGGCTCGAAATTCTGGGTTGTGGCATGGTTGACCCGAATGTATTGGAAGCCTGCAACATCGATAGCAAAAAATATACAGGTTTTGCTTTCGGAATGGGAATTGAACGCATTACCATGCTTCGTTATGGGATTAAGGATATCCGCCATTTCTTCGAGAACGACGTCAGGTTTCTGAAGCAGTTTGAATCGGCAATGTGATGCTGAAAAATAAAACAAAAAATAAAAGCCTTCGGGAAACATTTTCCGAAGGCTTTTGCTTTTAGTTATGCAGCTTTTTCTGCTGGTATTTTCAATCCAATTTTAACGGGTGTCGGATTAATCAGGTTGTCGTTTACCGGACAGCGGCTTTCAATTATTTCGAGCCATTTTGCGAGTGTTTTTTCATCAGTATCGGCTTCAGGGAAAATATTCACCCTGATTTCCTTGTATCCGGGTCTGTCGGTGGTCGGCTGTCCGAAAACTTTTGCCGGATTCAGATCACCTTCTGCTTCAATTCTGATACTTTTCAACCCGATTCCCAGTTCACGGGCAACAATGTGCCCCATCACATTGAGACAGCCGGCATAAGCAGCCAGTAAAAACTCCACGGGATTTGCCCCATGATCAGTTCCTCCCAAACCTTCTGGTTCATCGATGGTTAAAGTAAATTGTCGCGACTTTGCCACAAATTTTGTCGGGTTGACATTCTCTCCTGAAATTGAAAACTTTAAATCTGCCATTGTTTGATTTTTATCTGATTAATAAATTTTTATACTAATGATTTTCCGGCTTCTTTAGCCTCCGGAACTTCAATAATTTTTCCACTCCGCACATCGAATATATAACCATAAATGGTTACGGTTTTTGAAACAAGAGAGTGGTTACGAATTCGTTTTACATCGCTTAGAACACTTTCTTCTAAATTACTAATGGTAAGCCAGTTGATGAATTTACCTTCTGAAGAACCTCCACCGTTTTTAACATTCTGCCACCCCTTTTCGTCGATGGTGGCCGACTCCAGGTTTTCTTTCAACAGTCCGGAAATTATTTCGTTGGTGAAAGTTTCCATTCCGCAGTCGGTGTGATGGATGACGAACCATTCGTTGGTTCCCAACAATTTATGACTGATAACCAGCGACCGGATGGCGTCATCGCTGGCACGCCCGCCGGCATTGCGGATAACATGTGCATCGCCCTCCGAGAGTCCGGCATATTTAGCCGGATCAAGCCGGGCATCCATGCAGGTTAAAATGGCAAATCTGCGTCCCGGAGGCATCGGCAGTTTTCCTTTTTCCCCAAACTGCGCCACATAATTCTGATTGGCCGCTAATACTTCATTCAAAACTTTACTCATACTTTCTCTAATTTTTTAAGTTATAAAATCGGTTATATCAAAAAAAAAGAAGGCCCTCCCGCCAACGGAAGAGCCTTCTTAAGGTTGCAACAATATATTACCTTACTTCTTCCGCGAAATAAAATCAGTACACATACACATCATGGTGCAGGCTACTGGATTATTATTTCTGAAAGAATTAAGCATGTTTTTGTCTTTTAATGTGCCAAATATAGAAACTGTTTTTATAAAAACAAGTGGTAAAGGCTTATTTAGAATCGCCGTTATTATTTTCAGGGCTGGATTTTTTTCAAACTTAATCTCCGCATATCAGGATTTCTTCAATTTTAGTCAGTTGTTCCTCCGAAAAGTTCAGGTTCCTGAGCGTTTCCACATTATCGTCGATTTGCTGAACCGAGCTGGCACCAATTAAAACCGATGTTATCCGTTTGTCTTTCAAAACCCAGGCAAGCGCCATCTGCGCGAGGCTTTGTCCGCGTTGTTGAGCTATTTCGTTTAGCTGAACAATTTTTCCATGTGCCGAATCAACATGCTCTTTTTTCAGGAAAACTTCACGGGTGGCGCGGCTTCCTTCCGGAATGCCCTTCAGATACCGGTTGGTTAAAAGTCCCTGCGCCAGCGGCGAAAACGGGATGCAGCCAATTCCTTCCTCCTCCAGTACATTCAGCAATTCATCTTCTATCCAGCGCACAAACATCGAATATTTCGGCTGGTGAATCAGGCACGGCGTTCCCAGTTCTTTGAGAATGCGGGCAGCTTCGCGGGTCATATCGGCCGGGTAGTTCGAAATGGCAGCGTACAAAGCTTTCCCCGAGCGAACCGCCTGATCAAGCACCATCATGGTTTCATCCAGTGGCGTGTCCGGATCGGGACGATGCGAATAGAAAATGTCCACATATTCAAGACCCATTCTTTTCAGGCTCTGGTCGAGACTTGAAAGCAGGTATTTGCGGGTTCCCCATTCTCCGTAAGGGCCGGGCCACATCAGGTAACCGGCTTTTGTAGAAATAATCAGTTCATCACGATAAGCCGAAAAATCCTGTTTCAGTATCTTTCCGAAGTTTTCTTCTGCCGAACCGGGTGGCGGGCCATAATTGTTGGCCAGGTCGAAATGGGTGATTCCCAGATCAAAAGCCCTGCGTAACATGGCGCGGCCATTTTCAAAGTTGTCGATTCCCCCGAAGTTGTGCCACAAACCCAGTGACACTGCCGGCAGTTTTAACCCCCATTTGCCACAGCGGTTGTATTTCATCAAATCATAACGGTTTTCCTGTGCTACGTATGTCATATCTATAGTTTTTTCAGGTTGAAGGTATTTATTTTTCTGAAAGTGTAACAGTGATCCTAACCACTTTTTCCGACAGCATCACCCAAATTTGCGGGAAAGTGAATATTTTAGCCGCAAAAAACAGAAGCCATGCAAAACAACATTTTGAATCGGGGAAACAGATTATTTCCTGTCCTTCTTCTTATTCTGACTTTTATGATTGCAATACCCGGGCAGGCACAGCAAAACCAGGTTACAAAAATCAAATACCAGTCGGTTATCAACGGAAAAATTTCAGAGGGGCCGGGTGTCACGGTTCTTTTTTCGGACAATGTGGCCTATCTTTCCGATTCAAAAAACAAAATCCGCGATTTCATCGATTACAACCGGAACCAAACCGTTACCATTCTTTCCGATGAAAATGGCTCCTTTAAAACGCTTACGCCCTTTGGCCAGTTGGCACAACCGGTTGCCGGAGAAAAAACCGACACCATACTCGATTATACCTGTAAATATGCGGTTGTCACCTCGTTTTCCAATAAAATCGAACTCTGGTACACCGATAAAGCGGGAGTAAAAGCCTCACCCTACCTGGGTTATTTACCCGGTGAAAACTCCTTGGTGCTGAGGGTGACCATCAATGGGAATCGCACACTGGAAGCCGTTTCGGTTGAAAAAACAGAAAGTGAACAAGCTCCCGCTTATCCGTTTGACAAGGCCACAGAAGTAACGGCTGCCGAAATGGAAGAACTCAAAATAAAATCGCGTTATACCCGTGTTCCGGTTTTTGAAAACCAGACTGTCAATTTTGAGCCCGACCTGGCCCTGCCCACCGGCGGGGAATTGAAAACCGGCGAAGTTTACCGCTTCTCAAAAGGCAGCGTGGTGATGAAAAAAGTAAAAATGCCGGAAAGCTGGAAAAAAGGCGGACAGATTTTTGCCCAGCTCACCTGCTGGTCGGAAGGCGATGCATACGACCGCACCGGCTCGGTGTTTATCATTCCTGAAACCCATAAAACCACAATGCTCAGCGCCCTGCAAAAAGGAGTTGAAATTTTACCCTCGTTCACTGACAAAACAGGACAGAATTACCAGGGTTTCGCAGCCACCGAAGCATTCGAACCCCCGGTTGAAATCATGCGTTTTTTTACCTCTTTTGGTGCCCGCTATTTTAACTCCCGCCGGGTAATCAACAACTACAACTGGAAAGATGCTGCCTTTTACAACCATGAAATCACCCCGCTGATTCCTATTGATGCCACAGAATTATGGGTGGGTGTTTTTATTGGCAACTACGATAAAGGCGGACATAAAGTCAACCTGCAACTTAATTTTTACCCGTCATTCGAAGAGGAAAAACCGGTGCAAAACTGGATAAATCCGTTGTTCCACACCGTCAATATCATGGAGATGTCGGGACAGAATTATGGCCGTTTCTTTAAAACCGACACGCTGAAAGTTGCATTTTCGGTACCCGACAGTATTTCTGATTTACAATTGTTTTATACCACCACCGGGCATGGTGGCTGGGGCACCGGCGACGAATTTGTACCCAAACTGAACCGGATTCTGATTGACGGGAAACAGGTTTTTGAAGTGGTGCCGTGGCGAACCGATTGTGCCACTTACCGGCTGGTGAACCCGGCTTCGGGGAATTTTGCCACAGGTTTGTCGTCAAGCGATCTGAGCCGCTCCAACTGGTGCCCCGGAACACTGACACCACCTTATTTTATCCCGCTCCGAAACCTGGAACCGGGTTACCACCGGATAGAAGTGATTATTGATCAGGGTGCCGACGAGGGCGGAAGTTTCAGCCACTGGAGTGTTTCTGGTATTTTAACCGGAATCCGGAAGTAATCTTATTTTGAATCTTGCAGGACAAATTTTACTGCTCCTGAACGGGTTTTCAGCCAATAAATACCGCTTTGAAATCCGGAAAAACTGGTTGGCTGGCCGGGATTTACAACCCCCTGCCAGATTTTCGACCCGGAGCTGTTAAATATTTCAGCGTCGCCTTCATACCCGGTTACAAAGAATTGACCCTGCGATGGATTGGGAAAGATGCGGACCGGTATAGCGCCTGCAGCAATACCAGCCACCGCTGTTTCGTTGCAGATGACAGCATTCAGTTTCTGCCAGATCATGTTGCACAGGAATACGCCGATCTCACTCATGGGTGAACTTCCGGGATTTCCCATTCTCACCATCACCAGCCCCCGCGAAGGAACAATACAAAGAATCTGTCCGTTTTTGCCCATGGCGGCAAACATATCGGCAGGAGCGTCAGGCGCCCACGACCCTTTGAAAGGAAACTGAATCCCTGGCAACATGTGGTTTGACTTTCCGTTAAGCCACCAAAGGTAACCGTACGACTGGTTGATCTCGTTGGAAGTGTTGATCATGGCGGTGAAATATTCCCGGTCTTTCAGCAAGGTATCCCGGTTCCAAACACCGCCGTTTTGCACCAGCAATCCGAACCGGGCCATACTCCGGGTTTTGCTGAAATATACATTGTCATAATCAATTGTCGCCCACAAACCGGTCATTCCGGTGGGTGTTTTCAGTTTTTGCTGTGTATAAACATTGATGTCTTTGCCGGTGGCATTTTCGAGTACCTTTTCGAGCAAGGTATAGGGAGCATTGTGATAAGCCCAGCGATTTCCGGGCTCTGCCAGGAAGAGCAGACACGAGTCGAGTGTGCAATGATTATCCTCCACCCTGTCATCCAGCCCGGTGGTCATGGTCAGCTGGTGTCTCACGGTGATTTTTGCCTCCTGTTCCGCGGTGCAGCTTGTCCAGCCTTTTCCGAGGTAATCTGCTGATGGTTTATTAATCGAAAGAAATCCATCCTCCTGTGCCTGTCCCACCAGGAAGGCTGTCATCGATTTTCCGGCCGAAGCCCAATACCAGAGACTATCTTTTGTAAAAGTGCCAAAGTATTTCTCAATCGCGATTTTCCCGTCTTTCAGCACGATAAAACCTTTTGTGTTTTCCTGCTCCAGGAAATTCAGCAGTGGATTGATTTCAGCCGTACACCAGCCCAGCGATTCCGGCGAAACGGTTTCCCAGTTATCAGAAATCCCTGCAGACGGGAAATAGGGATTTTGTGCAGTCAACCATGTCGTGGTCAACATATATCCTGAAAGAAGAAATAATTTCAAATTTTTCATCAATGTATTTAGAAGAAATTTCCGATGAAAAGTTAAATCAAATTATCGGGAATTCTTAAGCAATCTAAAATATCCGGATTTAAATAGTTTGTCAATACAAAACAAAGCCTTCCAAAAAATAAGCTCATCTCCTCTCCAGGAAACATGGATTCCAGTGAGTCATAAACCGGAAGATAAGATGATGGTACAAACAGGATAAACATATAACTTGAAAGGAATGCCGTTCCGTTAAATCAGAATTAATATGTATTACAGTTTTTGTGATTTATCAATCCATCTATTTTGTTTCATAATACTCATATAACAAACAGAATAACAGATCTATACCGTTTTGAACAAATGGATTAAGAAATGACAAATACAAGAATATGATTGGTCAATTGTATAACTTAACGTATTGTTTTTGCCAATCCTTTGTAACATTTCATACAAAAAAGTATTTATTAATTGCTAATTTTGCCGCCAATTAAACATATAATCAAAACAAGATGTCAGATATACCACGTAAACTCATCGTCCCCAAAAATATTACAGATGCACTCAGAACCGTAAGATATCCGGGCAGCGAAGAAGATATTGTAACCCTCGAAATGCCACAGGAAATCCGCATTGCCGGAAACCGGGTGAGTTTTTCGCTGGTCTTCCAGAAAAGCGACGACCCGCATATTGAAACACTGATTTTGGAATGTGAGGAAGCTATTAAAAAATACGTTGGCGAAGAATTGGATATTGAAGATAACATTGCCGTGAAATTTATTCACGACATGGAACGTCCCGTTCTGCCCAACGTGAAAAACATTGTGGCAGTAGCCTCAGGAAAAGGCGGGGTGGGCAAATCAACCGTTTCGGTAAACCTGGCCGTGGCACTGGCCAACGCCGGCAAAAAAGTGGGCTTACTCGATGCTGATATTTTTGGCCCGTCAATCCCCAAAATGTTTGGGGCAGAAAGTGACCGCCCGGCAGGTGTAAAAATCGGCGACCGCGAAATGATAGAGCCGCTTGAAAAATTCGGTGTTAAATTTCTTTCGGTTGGCTTTTTTGTGGATCCGGAAAGTGCTATTATCTGGCGTGGCCCGATGGCTTCAAATGCTTTGAAACAGTTGATTTCGGAAGGCAACTGGGGCGAACTCGATTACCTGTTGATCGACCTTCCACCCGGAACCAGTGATATTCACCTTACTCTGGTGCAATCGGTTCCGGTTACCGGAGCAGTGATTGTAACCACGCCGCAGGATGTAGCACTGGCCGATGTAATCCGCGGAACCAGCATGTTCCAGAGCAAATCAATCGATGTACCGGTGTTGGGTCTGGTGGAAAATATGGCTTGGTTTACACCTGCAGAATTACCTGAAAATAAATACTACATATTCGGTAAAGACGGAGGAAAAAACCTGGCGGAAAAACTGGGACTGACATTTTTAGGGCAAATACCAATTGTGCAAAGTATCCGCGAAGGCGGCGATTATGGAACACCCGTGGCTGCCGACCCACACTCCTTAACTGGAGAAGCTTTTGCCGAAGTGGCCAAAAACGTGATGCACCGGGTTCATATCCGCAACATCCAGCTTGCACCGACTAAAAAAGTAAAGATTTCGAGGAAATGAGGAAGAAAGACGGAAGACCGGAGTCGGAAGTCAGAAAAAATGCAGAATGGGGGAAGGTGCAACTGTCCGGGATCAAAGTTCTGAATGGGCATAATTTGAATAACCCCGTCTCGCTTAAGGCGAGATCAACCCGGTGATCAAAGCAACCTATAGCCCGCCCAGCTGTTTGAAAAGCTAATCTTATTGATTTCGCATGAAGGGAAAAATTCTAAAAGTAAAATCTCTGATTAAAGGATGACAATCCTGGAAATGGTTGCCATCCTTTTTTTCTTATTTTTGTGCCTTCCAAAATTCACAGATTGCCTGAAAAACAAACAATATTCCGGTAAAAAGTGAGTTTATTAAAAGGCTTATATTATTACTGCTTGAAGAGGTTTTTACAACATACAACCATATTTCTGTTTCTTGTCTGGGTTTTTGCCGGTTGTTCAACCGAAAAAAACACCCGTGCTTCACGCACATTTCACAACGTCAATTCAAAATACAATATCTATTTTAATGCCAACGAAAGTGTAAAAAAAGGCGTTGAAACCATAGAAACAAGGATTGATGACGATTTTACAAGGATTCTTCCTATCTATAAATCAAGTGTTCCTTCGGCCGGCGAAATGGTAAAATCGGATATGGAAACGGCCATTATCAAATGTTCAAAACTCATCGAAATACATTCCATCACTAAAAAACCTAAAAGGAAAAAGGGTGGCGGTTCGCGTAAGTACCAGGAATTTGCCAGCCAGGAAGAGTTCAACAAATGGGTTGACGATAGTTACCTGTTGATGGGGAAAGCCTATTTTTACCAGCACAACTTTTCGGCAGCCATCGACAATTTTGGTTTTCTGGTACGCAAATATCCGAAAGAAGAAACTGCTGCCGAAGCCCAGGTTTGGCTGATCAGAAGTTATACAGAGCTCGAAAGATTTGCTGAAGCATCGGAAGTTATTCAAACTGTTCAGGCCGATGATGCATTTCCGAAAAAATTTGAAAAAGACCTGGCGATTGCCACTGCCGACTATTACATCAGACAACAGGATTACAACGAAGCCATAAAATTTCTGGATATTGCCATAAAAAAAACAGTCTTTAAAAGAAATAAAGCCCGGTTAAAATACATTGAAGCACAGCTTTTCCAGGAATTGGGAATGGCGGACCAGGCTTCTGAGGCATTTAAAGCCGTAACAAAAATGAATCCCGGTTACAAAATGGCTTTCAATGCAATGATTAACTCGGCCGGAGTTTTTTCAGGCGTGGGCAATTCGGAAGAACTGAAAAAAAGGCTCAATAAAATGTTGCGTGACAATAAAAATTTCGATTTCCGTGACCAGATTTACTACGCACTTGGTAATCTCTATTTCAAAGAAGGAAACCGCCCGGTTGCAATCGAAAACTACACATCTTCTGTCGCCACAAGTTTCCAGAACCAATATCAACGCGCCCTTTCATCAATAACCCTTGCCGATATTTATTTCGAAGATCTTGAATACCGGAAAGCACAATCGTATTACGACAGTGCGATGATTATTATTGACGATACCTATCCCGATTTTAAAACGGTTGAGGCAAATTACAAAGCGCTTACCAACCTGGTTGATAACCTGGTAACAGTTGAACGCGAAGACAGTTTGCAGCGCATTGCCCGGATGCCGGAGATTGAAAGGGAGTCGTTAATTTCGAGATTGATGAAGGAAGAGCAGGAACGCCAGCGAAATGCCGAAAACCTTGCCATGCAGGGTGCCGCTGATCCCTATTCCCGGATGAATCGTAACAGGCTTGGAATTGGCAACCAAAGCGAGGGAGCAGGCTGGTACTTTTACAATCCTCAAACCGTTTCTTATGGCAGGGCTAATTTCCAGCAACTGTGGGGGAAAAGAAAGCTCGAAGACAACTGGAACCGCGCAAACAAAGGAATATCAACCGAGATTTCGGAAGAAAATATGGAAGGCGATTCGGCACAGGTAGTCATCAGGGAGGAAGACCCGCTCAAAAAGGAATTCTATCTCCAGGATTTGCCGCTCACCGATTCTCTGATGAGTATTTCGAACGATAAAATTCGTGATGCATTGTATAATTCGGGTAAGATTTTCAAAACAGAATTTACCAATTACCCGCGTTCGGCCGAATCTTTTGAAGACCTCATCCGCCGTTATCCCGACAATATTTACCTGTTACCGGCAATGTTCGAGCTTTATGATTTATACGAGATGATGGGCGATAAAACAAAATCGGATTACTACCGCAACCGGATTATCACCGGTTTCCCGGAAAGTAATTATGCGCAATACCTGATTAATCCCAATTTCTTTATCGAAATGCAGGCTAGGCTCGATAGTCTGAACCGTGTTTACGACGAAACTTTCAGAAGTTACAAAGCCGGCAACTACCGGAAAGTGATTTCGCTTTCGGCACAAATGAAAACCATGAAGCCCGACACGCTGATGATTCCGAAAATTGATTTTATGGCGATGGTGGCCAACGGCACGCAAACCGACATGAACAATTTTAAAGGTCTTTTGCAAAAATACGTCGCTGAATACCCGGCTGAAGAACCAACTCCGTTGGCAAAAGAAATTCTGAAACTCATTGAAGACAGCACGCTGACTGATTATAACAAGCTGATTGAGATGGGTTATATAACCGAAGAAATCAAAAACGAAGAACTCCTTCCCAAAAATCAGAATGCCGATGACGAATTTGGCGGCAAATTCAGTTATGAGGAAGATTTGTTGCACTACTTTGTGATTGCCTACCCGCGCAGTCAGAAAATCGACATGAACCGCCTCAACTTCGATATTGCCAATTACAACATCGACCATTATACAAAAGTGGATTACGATATTGAAACCGATATTTTGAATGACGACCTGGCATTTGTAGTCGTGCGTTCGATGGAAAACAAGGAAAGCTCTTTGATTTATCATGGCGCTATTATCCGGAAAGCCAGTGTTTTCAAGGCGCTCAAAGATATCGACTACTTTAATTTTGTGATTTCGTCAACCAATTACCGTGCGGTGATGAACGAAAAATCGATGACCGATTACCTGCGTTTCTTTGTGAAAAATTACAGCCGTTTTATCCGCTCGAATTTTACGGAAGATGAAACCGAAGTTTCGCCGGAAGAACTGATGGCGCGCGCCAAAGAACAGGACAACATACTGAAGGAACGCGGACAGTTTGTGGTGGTTAGCACCGGTGCTGAAAAAATGTTCAACACAAAAGTTGACACAACCCAGAATTTTGTGATTGCCATAAAAGACAAAGGTATTTCCACCCGCCAGTTGCTGAATGATTTCTCGCAATTTAACCGCGATGAATTCAGAACCTGGAACCTGGCACTCCAGATAAAGCAAACCAACGACTACCAGTTAGTGGTTGTAAACGGAATCCCGACACTCAACGAATCGATGTCGTATTTCCGCAAAGTGGTGGTTACCCGCAGTTTATTCAATTCACTTGGTCAGACAACCTATCGTAACTTCCTCATCACCAACGAAAATTTACAAAAACTGGTGGAACAGAATAAAGTGGATGAATACATCGATTTCTTCCGCAGCAATTATATTCAGCGAGCACCGGCACAACAGCAGGGACAGAGCGGCAACGCAACAGGTCAGGCAGTTCAGCAACAACAGGCACAACCGGCAACAACTGATACAGGTAACGATGCAAAAACAGAAGAATACAAAGGAGCCTACGATAAAAACATCGATGGCAAACAGTATTTCATTTTTGTTATTCCGGTTCTCGGTATCGACCAGCCCGCGTTTATTAAAGGAATTGAAGATTACAACCTGGCAGGTTTTGCCAATCTCGGGTTAAAAACCGAAGTGATACCACTTGACGATATCCGGCAGATTGTGCGTATTTCAGGATTGCCCGATGTAAAAACTGCGCGCGACTACTTTACCAAAACCGTGAACAACCGCGATTTGTATGTCCCGTTGCGTGGTGGTAATTACCGGAACTTTCTTGTAACCGAAACAAACTTCGTCATCTTCCTGAAAGAAAAAAACATTGTGGAATACATGGATTTCTACAAACGGTTTTACCTGGGGCAGTAGAAAAGAGTTTCGAGTTTAAAGTTCAAAGTTTAAAGTATAGTACAAACTCCGAACCCGAAACACTGAACTCTGAACTTTCTATGTCCCGTTAAAGTAAGTTAACAGCACACTATAACGGCACTTTATTTGTTTCTATCTTTACACAATTACAAAAAACAGAAGACAATGAATAAACCACGCATTCTCTGGACCGATGATGAAATCGACCTTTTGCGCGCGCACATAATATTTCTTGAAAGTAAAGGTTACGAAGTTGAAACCGCCAACAACGGTCTCGACGCAATTGAAAAAGTAAAGGAAAATTACTACGATATAATTTTTTTAGACGAAAACATGCCCGGACTTACCGGGCTTGAGACACTGACACAGGTAAAAACCATTGTGCCGAACGTTCCGGTGGTGATGATTACAAAAAGCGAAGAGGAAAACATCATGGACGAGGCAGTGGGTTCAAAAATTGCTGATTACCTGATAAAACCCGTAAATCCGAACCAGATTTTGCTTTCGATTAAAAAGAACATCGACCAGCAACGGCTCGTCACACAACAAACCACTTCGGCTTACCAGATGCAGTTCGGAAAAATCGGGATGCAGATAAACGACCGGCTCAATTATAAGGAATGGATTGATATTTATAAAAAGTTAGTACACTGGGAGATTGAACTCAGCCATTCGGAAGAGTCGGCCATGGACGAAATACTCGCCATGCAGAAAGCAGACGCCAACAAAGCCTTTTTCAGGTTTATCAAAGACCATTATATTCATTGGTTTGTGCAGGAAATTGGTGAACGACCGCTGCTTTCGCCCGATATTTTTAAACATCGTATTTTTCCTTTGCTGAATGATGGTAAAAAACTTTTTGTCCTTGTTATTGATAATCTTCGTTTCGACCAGTGGAGAACCATCAGCAAGGTTTTCGATAACTATTACCGCACCGAATCAGAAGAGTTGTATTTCGGAATTTTACCAACGGCTACCATGTATGCGCGCAATGCTATTTTTTCAGGTTTGATGCCTTCAGAAATTGCCCGCTTGTATCCCGATTTATGGGATGACGATGATAACGAAGGAAATAAAAACCGGTTTGAAGAGCAATTGTTACGCAAACAAATGACGCGTCATGGCAGAAAAGAAAAGCTCTTTTTTGACAAATCATCGGGAATCAGGATGGAACGCCGCATTTCGGATAACCTGAACAGTATTCTTGATAACGATCTTTCGGTGATGGTTTTCAATTTTGTGGATATGATTTCACATGCCCGCACCGAAATGGACATGATAAAAGAATTAGCGGGCGACGAGAAAGCTTACCGATCGCTCACGCTAAGCTGGTTTAATAACTCCTCGTTACTGGCTTTGCTGAAAGGACTTGCGGATAATGATGTGCGTGTGGTGGTTACAACCGACCACGGTTCCATCAGGGTTCACAACCCGGTTAAGGTAATTGGCGACCGCGAGACCAACACCAACCTTCGATACAAATTAGGGAAGAACCTGAACTACCAGAGTAAACAGATTTTTGAACTCCGGGATCCGAAAAAGGCATTTTTACCATTACGCAATGTCAGTACCAGTTACATTTTCGCCCATTCCGACGATTTTCTGGCTTATCCGAATAACTTTAATTATTACGCCAATTATTACAAAGACACCTTCCAGCACGGTGGAATTTCGATGGAGGAAATGATTATTCCATTGGTAACGTTGGTTCCAAAAGGTTAATTCAACCTTCTTCCACATCGCGCCGCATTTGCGCGTAAAGTTTGTTGGCGAAAATAAAATCGTTGAGCGTGTGGTTGTTGCTGTGGAGTATTTCTTCTTTTGTCCCGATCCACTCTTTCCGGCCTTTGCTGATAAAAAGGATCAGTTCACCAATTTCGATTACTGAATTCATATCATGTGTATTGATAATGGTGGTCATCTGAAACTCACGGGTCAGGTTTTGAATCAGTTCATCGATTACGGTAGCAGTTTCGGGGTCGAGGCCCGAATTGGGTTCATCGCAAAACAGGTATTTCGGGTTTAAGGCGATTGCCCGCGCAATGGCCACCCGCTTTTGCATTCCCCCGCTGATTTCGCTCGGAAAGAGTTTAAATGCCCTTTTTTCGATGTTAACATGATCGAGACAAAATGCCACCCTGTTTTCTTTTTCTTTGGCCGTCATCCGGGTAAACATGTCGAGTGGAAACCTTACGTTGCCTTCCACAGTGCTGCTGTCGAAAAGCGCCCCACCCTGGAATACCATCCCAATTTCCTGGCGCATCAGTTTGCGCTGCTTTTCATCAATCGTAAGGAAATTGCGGTCATTGTACCAGATTTCTCCACTGTCAACCGGGTACAAACCCAGAATAGATTTGAGCAGAACTGTCTTTCCCGAACCGCTTCGGCCTATAATCAGGTTGGTTTTTCCTTTCTCGAACCGGATGGAAATGTCGCTCAACACTTCCTTTTCATCAAACGATTTATATAGATTTTTTACTTCTATCATGTCAGTAATAACCGGGTTAATACAAGGTCGAAAAATAAAATCAGAATATTGGTATTGACCACCGCTTTTGTGCTGGCTTTTCCCACTTCGAGCGCACCGCCCTGTACATAATAACCAAAATAAGCCGGAACACTGGCCACCAGAAACCCGAAAAACAGTGATTTGATGATTGAAAACGTGATATAATAGGGCTCAAATAACCATTTAATTCCGTCAATATATTCAGGAGCAGTAATAACCCCGGCAATTGGCCCGGTAACAAGACCTCCCAGGAGACCAAAAAATACGCTCAGAATATAGAGAAACGGGAAAATAAAAACGACTGCAATTATTTTAGGTAAAATCAGGTAACTGGCCGAATTGATTCCCATAATTTCAAGCGAATCAATTTGTTCGGTTACGCGCATCGTACCAATTTCTGACGTGATATTCGATCCTATTTTGCCCGCCATTATCAGTGCGAGCATGGTCGATGAAAACTCAAGCAGCAAAGTGTCACGGGTTCCAAGCCCCACCAAAGCAGCCGGATAAAGCGGATTTGCCAGTGCATAAGCAAACTGAATGGTCATAATCCCACCAATAAATAAGGAGATTATCACCACAATGCCAACCGAATTCACCCCCAGGTTTTCGATTTCGTAAAATAATTGACGCAGGTAAATCCTGTGTTTTTCGGGTTTCGAAAAAACGTTTTTCAGCATCACAAAAAACCTGCCTATGTGAAAAAAGAAACTCATTTGACCGTTTTTACAACATCCTAAAATTACAACATAAATTTCCGCATACAAACAACCGCTGTGTTCAATTCATATCTTTCTTAAAAAAATCAAATTTACCGGTTGGTTTGCATAAAATTGATATTTTTGAAAGAGACAGAACTTTTACAGCATGGACAATACTTATTGCATTATCATGGCCGGAGGTACCGGCAGCCGTTTCTGGCCTTTGAGCCGTTTGAACAAACCCAAACAATTTCTGGATATATTGGGCACAGGCCGCACATTTCTGCAACAGACATTCGACCGGTTTTCGAAAATTATTCCGGTTGAAAATTTTATTGTTGTAACCAATACAAAATATATAGAGCTCGTTAATGAGCAACTGCCAATGTTGAAAAAAGAACAGGTTTTACTGGAGCCTCTGCGCCGGAATACAGCACCCTGTATTGCCTATGCAACCTACAAAATCAGGAGCAGAAATCCGAACGCCCGGTTTATTGTGGCACCGTCTGACCATGTCATTCTGAAAGAAGATGAGTTTCTGAAACAGGTTAACAACGCGCTTGAATTTGTAAAAGAAAACAATGCGCTTGTAACACTCGGTATAAAACCCAACCGACCCGAAACTGCTTATGGATATATTCAGGTTCACAAACCTGTTGAATTCAGGGAACTTGAAAATCTTTTCAAAGTGAAAATATTCGCTGAAAAACCCGATCTGCAAATGGCAAAGATTTTTATCGAGAGTGGTGAATTTTTCTGGAACTCGGGCATTTTTATCTGGTCGATGCATAGTATCACCGAAGCTTTCGACAAACATCTTCAGAATGTTTCGTCGCTTTTCGAAAGTGGGATGAAATTGTATAATACCCCCGACGAAGTTCACTTTATCAACAAAATATACTCTGAGTGCCAAAGTATTTCAGTTGACTACGGAATTATGGAAAAAGCAAACAATGTTTTTGTGCTGACTGCTGATTTTGGGTGGAGCGACCTTGGCAACTGGAATACACTGTATGAAAACCGTGAAAAAGACGAAAACGGAAATGTTATTGGTGGTGATAACATTATGATTTACGACAGCAAAAATTGTATTGTAAGCATTTCGGGCGAAAAAGTGGTCGTTTTGCAGGGTCTCGACGGGTACATTATTGCAGAATCGAACGACACGCTGATGGTTTGCCGGCGTGAAGACGAACAGCAGATTAAAAAATTTGTTACCGACGTGAGAATGTACAAAGGCGATTCGCTGATTTAAACAATATTATAGTCAAAACTAAAACCTCTTTTCTTTCTGTCGTATTTTACCGGTTAAAATATTCACCGTCATAATTCAGACGTTTACCTAAACATTTTAACCAGTCATCTAACTTTTTATGTTCGGGTTAATGAAATTTCTGACTTTTGATCATTGTTAACAAATAAACAATTTGAAATCAGGAAACGTTTTTAATCAAATTCGTTTCCGTTTATTTGTATCATAATTTTTACAGAATTCGAAAATGAGCCATGAATCAATATTTAATGATCAGAAAATGATTTCATTACTCGATCAGATAGTGGAACTGTTTTACAAATTTGGCATCCGCAATGTGAATATGGATGACATTGCCCGTCACCTTAAAATCTCAAAAATGACCCTTTATCAATCGTTTAAAAACAAAGAAGACCTGATTGAAAAAATATTTCTTTACGACAGTTTTAAATGGAACAATAAAATCTCGGCAATTGACCCGACACAAATGAATGCCATCGATATTATCATTCATGTCAGTTCAATGGTTTACGAAGAATTGAGCCGGCTCGACCCCAAATTGAAATTTGAAATGATGAAATATTACGAGCCACTTTTCAGCAAATACTCTCTGCAAAAACAGGAACACATTTACAATCATATTAAAAAAAATCTGGTGAAAGGAAAAGCGGAAGGGTTGTATCGCGAAGATGTTGATAATGAACTAACAGCCACGTTATATCTCAAAAATCTTATTGAAATGCATAGTATTGATTACTGTTTCAGCAATGAATTATCGTTTGATAAAATTTTTGAAGTGATGTTTGAGAACCACATCCGCGCTATTTCGACTCCTGCCGGACTTGCCTATTTCGAAAAGCGAAAAGCAGAATTATCTCATTTACAAAAAAATACAAATTAAAATACAATTAAACATGTTTGGAAATTTAAACGGGAAGCTGCTGATGATCCTTTTGTTGCTGGCCGGATCATTAACTTCAAATTCACAGGAAATTATCAGGCTCTCGAAGCAGGAGGCCCTGAAAATGGCAACACAATATAACACCGACATTTTGAACTCGGAACTGGACAGGAAAATTGCACAGAAAAAAATCTGGGAAACCACAGCATCGGGGTTACCACAGATTAATGCCAAAGGAAACTACCAGCACACTTTTAAAGTTCCCACGGTAAGTTTTGGCGGAGGCATGGAGCTTTCGGACCAAAATATTCCGTTTGACCCGAATACAATGACCGGAACCACAAGTGGCGTAACCTTGCAAAGCGGCGAGAGTATTTATCTGAATGCAACCCCCGGGGCTGAAATTGAGCTCGGCGTTCCGAATTACACCACCTTCGATTTTACCGTTTCGCAGTTGATTTTCAGCGGAGCTTATATTGTTGGTTTACAGGCATCAAAAGTTTATTACAACTTTTCGGAACATAACGCCGAAAAAACAAAACTCGATGTTCTTGAAGCTGTTTCGAACACCTACAATGTGATTCAGCTTTCAGAAGAAAGCAAAAAGATTCTTGCACAAAATCTTGACAACATTACCAAAACGCTTTACGAAATTACTGAGATGAATAAACAGGGTTTTGTGGAAAAAACAGATGTCGATCAGCTTGAACTCTCGGCAAATACTGTTCGCAACACAATCAACCAGGTCGAAAGCAATATTGAAATAACATATCGCCTTTTAAAAATTCAATTGGGAATTGAAGACTCAGTTTCTGTACAAGTATCAGACCCTCTCGCGTCTGACGAGTCGCTGAGTGTTTCGATTTCAGCGCTTGCAACACAACCTTTTGTACTCGAACAAAATGTTGACTACAAATTAATTCAAATTTCAGAAAAATCGGCGGAGTTACAGTTAAACCTGGCCAAAAGCGCCTACCTGCCAACCATTTCAGCATTTTACAATCATACTGAAAAAGTGAACAAACCTGCGTTTGACTTTGCTCCGAAAGATATTCTCGGTGTTTCGATGAATATTCCAATTTTCAGCAGTGGTCAACGTTCATCGGTTGTTTCGCAACGCAAAATGGACCTCGAAAAAGCAGTAAACACCCGCAAATTTGTTTCGAGCAGTTTAATGATGCAGGCTTCGCAATACCAGGATGATCTGAAAGTAAAACTCGAAAACTATCAGAATCAGATGAAAAACAAACAGCTTTCCGACGAGATTTACCAGCGCACGCTTGAAAAATACAAACTCGGATTGGCAACAAGTATGGATTTAATGAACAGCCAAAACCAGTTTTTAACCAATCTTACAAGCTATTACCAAAGTATTTACGATTTGCAGAGTTCGAAAATAAAACTCGAAAAACTGTTTAACGTCAACCAGATAACTCAATAAAAACAAAAAAGAAATAATCAAAACAATGATAACAATGAAAAAATTCATCTACTCAGCCGCAATGATTGCAATTTTGGCTTCGTGCGGCCAGGGAACCGACAAGAATGCACAACTCGAACAGTTAGTTGCAAAAAGGGATAAACTTAACGAACAGATTGCTTTACTCGAAGCAGAAATCAATCCTGAAGGAGTGAAAGCTGAAGAAAAAGCTGTTTCAGTAAAAACCAACGATGCAGCTCCCTGTGTTTTTGAACATTACATTCAGGTGCAGGGTACTGTTGACGGCGATCAGAATATTGCAGTAAGCCCGCAAATGGCCGGTATTGTAACCGCAGTTCATGTAAAAGAGGGAACACCTGTAAGAAAAGGACAGGTATTGGCTGAATTAGACGACCAGATAACCCGTCAGTCACTTGAAGAAGTGAATACGCAACTTGCGCTGGCCAACAATCTTTACGAAAAACAGGCAGCACTCTGGGAAAAGAAAATCGGAAGTGAGGTTCAGTTCCTGCAGGCTAAAACCAGCAAGGAATCGCTTGAACAACGTGTTGCCACAATTAAAGAACAGTTAAAACTGTCGAAAGTGGTTTCGCCAATCAGTGGCACTGTTGAAAGTGTTCCGCTCAGAGTTGGTCAGATGGCTTCACCCGGAATGCCCACCTCAACCATCAGGGTGATTAATATGGGTGTTGCCAAAATCTCGGCCGATGTATCTGAAACCTATGCATCACGAATCAAAAACGGAAACTCGGCTATTGCAAGCTTCCCCGATGTTGGTAAAGAAATTGAAACAAAACTCACATTTACAAGCCGTTTTATCGATCCCACCAATCGTACTTTCAAAATCGAATGCAAAGTATCATCAAAAGAAGTCGAATTGCGGGCCAATATGATGGCTTATATCAAAATCAAGGATTACACCAACGAAAAAGCATTTTGTGTACCGGTAAATCTTGTTCAAAGTAACCAGGATGGGAAATTCCTTTACGTTGCCGTTCAGGATGGAGCAGGTTGGAAAGCCGAACGCCGTTTGGTTAAAACCGGAATGGATTACGATGGCACTATGGAGGTTACAGAAGGATTAAATGCTGGCGATAAAATTATCGTTTCCGGGTTTCAGGGATTGAATGCCGGTCAGAACGTAATATTCTAATCACTAAAAATCTGACAAATTATGTCGAATCAAAATAAAATCAAGGAATTCTTCGCAACAAGCTGGGCCATTGATAACCGGACAAGTATTTATGTACTTGCCATATTTATCTCGGTTCTCGGGTTGATGAATTATTACGCCATCCCGAAGGAAACTTTTCCGCAGGTTGTAATTCCGTACATCGTAGTTGCAACTCCCTACCCGGGAACATCGCCTGCGGATATTGAAAACCTGGTTACACGCCCGATTGAGAAACAATTGAAATCAATTTCGAATGTAAAAAATATCACCAGCAATTCTTTACCCGACTACAGTGCCATTGTTGTTGAGTTTGAACCCGATCTTTCAATTGAAACAGCAAAACAGCGGGTACGCGATGCAGTTGACAAAGCAAAAACCGATTTACCCACCGATTTACCTGCCGACCCGGATATCAGCGATATCGACCTCTCGGCAATGCCTGTTATGTTTATAAACATTTCAGGGAATTATGATTTGGTTAAACTGAAACACTTTGCAGAAATTGCCCAGGACCGTATTGAAGGATTAAAGGAAATTACCAGGGTTGACATTGTGGGTGCACTCGATCGTGAAATTCAGATTGATGCAGACATTTTTAAAATGCAGGCTGCCAAAGTTACCTTCGGAAATATTGAGCAGGCAGTTTCTCTTGAGAACCTCACAATTTCAGGTGGTAACTTCACCAATAATGGAACACGCAATACAGTTCGTATCAAAGGCCAGTTTGCCGATGTAAATACCATCCGTGATATTGTTGTGCAATCATCAAGCGGGGCATTGGTAAAACTAAGCGATATTGCTACAATTACCGACGGGTTTGAAGAACAGGAAAGTTTTGCCCGTTTGAATGGCGAAAATGTTATCACGTTGAACATTATTAAAAAGAATGGAGCCAACCTGCTCGATGCATCAGACCAGATTAAAGATATTATTGAAGAATTAAAGGGCCGCGAATATCCAAAAGACATTCAGGTGACCATAACAGGTGACCAGAGCCGGTTTACCCGCAACACACTCGAAGAATTGAATAACACCATTATTATTGGTTTTATTCTTGTAACCGTTGTGCTCATGTTCTTTATGGGTTTGACCAATGCATTTTTCGTTGGTTTGTCGGTACCACTTTCTATGTTCCTGGCTTACATGATAATCCCGGGACTGGGTTTCACCATGAACATGATTGTGATGTTCGCCTTTATTTTTGCACTCGGTATTGTGGTTGACGATGCCATTGTGGTGATTGAAAACACACACCGTTTGCACAGGTTTATTCCCGATATCAATAAAGCGGCAAAAGGTGCTGCCGGCGAGGTTTTCCTTCCCATTTTATCCGGAACGCTGACCACGCTTGCACCATTCTTCCCGCTGGCATTCTGGCCCGGAATTGTAGGGCAGTTTATGCACTACCTGCCGGTTACGCTGATAATAACGCTCTTTGCCTCGCTGTTTGTAGCCTACGTTTTCAACCCTGTGTTTGCTGTTTCGTTTATGAAACACGAATACGACCAGGAATACCGGGAAGGTAACAACTGGAGAAAACTGAAAATTGCCACCATAATAATGGCTGCACTTGCTGTAGTTTTTTATGCAAGCTATTTCTTCGGAAAATCGCATGTTGCTTTTACTGCGGCCAATTTGCTCACTTTTGCCGTAATCCTTATTCTGCTTTTCCATTATCTATTGAAACGGATGATTCTTGCTTTCCAGAACAAAATATGGCCGGCTGTAATGGCGATTTACGAACGCCAGTTAAGATGGGTTTTGAAAGGCGCCCGTCCAATTTGGATTTTGGTGGGTATGATTGCACTTTTCTTTGTAACCATGTTTATTACAGGTGCTGTTAAGCCAACAGTTTTGTTTTTCCCGAACAGCGACCCGAATTCGGTTTTCGTGTACATTAAAATGCCCGGCGGTACCCACCAGAATGTAACCGACAGTGTTACAAAAGTTGTTGAAGCCCGCGTTTATAAAGTGCTGGGGCACAACAATCCTGATGTGGAATCAATTATCTCAAACATTACTATCGGTGCCGAAGAAGAAGGTTTTGTTTCATCAGGAAATCCATTCAATAGGGGAAAAGTAACGGTTAATTTTATTGAGCATAAATTCCGCTCAACTGAATACAATACCACTGAGTACATGGAAATGATCAGAAAGGAAATTGTAAATATTGCCGGAGCCGAAATTACGGTTGATAAGGAACGAAAGCTCCCGCCAACCGGAAAACCCATCAATATTGAAATTACAAACGAAAATCTTGAAACGCTGATTACCGATGCGTACGCGTTCCGCAACTATTTAGATTCGCTGGATATTCCGGGTGTGGAAGAATTAAAAACAGATTTTGAAACTAATTCACCCGAAATCATCATCCAGATTGACCGCGAACGGGCAAACAGGCTGGGTATTTCAACCGGCCAGATTGGTATGGAAGTACGCACTGCCCTTTACGGAAAAGAAATCTCGAAACTGAAACAGGACGAGGATGAATACCCGATTATGCTTCGGTACGACAAATCAACCCGCGACAATATCAACGATCTGGTTAATCTTCAGATTACGTATCGTGATATGAATACCGGAATGCTGCGCAGTATCCCGCTGTCAACTGTTGCAAGGATTGATTATACCTCGTCGTATGCAGGTATTAAACGACTGGACCAGAAACGTATCATCACGGTTTATTCCAACGTACTTTCGGGATATGCAGCCAACGATATCGTTCCGATTATCGAGCGCGAAGCCAAAACATTCCCGTTAAATGAAGGAACCACCATCAAACTCACCGGTGAACAGGACGACCAGGCCGAAACAGTTGCTTTCCTATTAAAAGCAATGGTAATCGCCATTGGTGCCATTTTCTTTATCCTGATTACTCAATTCCGATCAGTTGTAAAATCGTTGATTATTCTCAGCGAAGTAATTTTCAGTATCATCGGGGTTTTACTGGGTGTAGTTTTATTCCAGATGGATATTGTGATTATGATGACAGGTTTGGGAATTGTGGCTTTGGGTGGTATTGTGGTAAGAAACGGAATTTTGATAGTTGAGTTTATCGATGCCAAAATTGAACAGGGTATGCCAACCCGCCGTGCTATTATTGAGGGCGGAAAAACACGTATCACACCGGTAATTCTTACCGCAACGGCAACCATGCTTGGGCTTGTTCCGCTGGCAGTTGGATTAAATATCAACTTCGAAACCATTTTTACAGAACTGAATCCGCACATCTATTTTGGCGGCGACAATGTGGCTTTCTGGGGTCCGCTGGCGTGGTCGATTATTTTCGGGTTAAGTTTTGCCACATTCTTAACTTTAATGTTTGTTCCGGCTTTGATAGAACTGAACCACACGGTGAGGTTAAAAATTGCCCGACACAAACACCATAAAAAGATCAGAAAAATGAAGGCTGCAAGGTAATTCATAACTATAGTAAAAGCGGCGGAACTGACTGGTTCCGCCGCTTTTATTTCATCTTCAGCCTTTTAATCAAAACAACCTGTCGCAACACAAAAAACTGAAATCATCAGTCGCCGACAACTCACGTGGCTCCTGGCCTTTTTTAAATATCCGGCAGGTTTTGTTACCAACCAAAGTAAGCTTTTTGTTCTCCACTTTAAACATGGTACCTTCACGCAAACCGGCAACAAAAACATCCGGATTAATCTCTATAAACTCCTGGATTCGTTGTTCGCGGGTTTCTCCGCCATGTCCTTCGGGATGTGCATCGAGATAATGCGGATTAATCTGGAACGGTATCAACCCGGTACATTCAAATCCTTTCGGATCAACAATCGGCATATCATTCGTCGTTCTCAGTGTGGGGCAGGCTACATTGGCACCGGCACTCCAACCGATGTAGGGCACACCACTGAAAACCTTTTCCCGGATTGGGTTCATCAGGTTATTTTCGTGCAACATTCTAACGAGTTGCCAGGTATTTCCGCCACCTACCACGATGGCTTCAGCCTTGTGAACAGCTTGTACCGGATCGGCAAACGTGTGTATCCCCACAATGTGGTGTCCGATTTCTGAAAACCGTTCTTCCACTTTTTCACAATAGGTATCATACGAAAAAGTGACTGCAGCGTAAGGAATAAACAAGGCTGTAACCGGTTTATCTCCCAAAAATTTCCGGATTTCATGTTTCGGGTAGTCAAGATATGCCTCACCGGGCATCGTTGAGTTACTGATCAGTAATAGTTTCATGGTATTCGGTTTTTTGTTTAAAAGTACTGAAATATACGCTGAATAAAATGTTTTTAATCAGCATAAAAGTTTCTATTCATACATTTCTTCCGGATTACAAAGTGCAAATTCCACCAGGAAATTGCTGATCCGGCTAACGGTTTCGTTCAGGTACTTTTCACCCTTTTCAGCAGTGGCTTTTTTCGGATAACCGATTCCGGTATCATCAGAAACCTTGTCCCACTGTCGCGGAATCCAGGCGGTTTTATTTTTCAGGCCATTTAATACTACCGGTTTTGCCTTGCCTTCACCGGCTTCATCAAGCGGCTTTACAAGGTGCGGAAAATAATGCATGATGATGCTGGTTTCCATTTCACCGGCATGATCACCACCTTCTTCAAAATACAGATCAGGATCGAGAATTTTAAACCATTCCACCAATGCAATCAGCATTTCAGGGAATTCATTTTTCAACTCACGGATCATCGGTTTAAAATCGTTCCCGCCGTGGCCATTCAGCACCATGAGTTTTTTGATTCCCTGCCGGTTCAGCGAGGTAACTATATCGCGGAACAGTATGATTTGTGTTGACGGATTGATGTGCATACAAAACGGGAGTTCAGTTTGCCCCGGATTCTGCACGCCAAACGGAATGGTTGGCAAAACCATCACCTTCGCTCCGCGTGACCAGGCTTTTGCGGCGGCTTCCTCTGCAATTTTTTCTGTTTCAATCACATCAGTTCCATACGGAAGATGATAATTGTGCGGTTCGGTGGCACCCCACGGCAGTACTGCCACTTCGTATTTTTCGTTTTTTACCTGTTTCCAGTTGGTTTGTTCTAAAATGTAAGGTTTCATTATCGATTTGTAATTTGATATGTGGTAAAAACAATTTCTTCATAAGGGCTTTTTTCTCCTGCTTCGAACACACAACCCAGCGTGTTTCTGTTGATCAAAGTAAGGTCGGAATAAGCCGATGGACCGGGATGAAACACTTTTTCAGTTTTCCACGAAAGGCCTGAATCAGCGCTTGATTTCAGCGTCATTTTCACACGATGTTTTTCATCAGCCGGGTTCAGAAAATATAGTCTGCCATCAGCCTGCGAAAACAGCATACCCGCCTGGCAAATGGGTTCGGGTAGCGTTTCAACCGGTTGCAAATCCGACCAGCTTTCACCACCATCATTGCTGAAACTGATTTTCCGGCTTTTCTGAGAACGGTCGTAATTCCGCATGTTCAGTATCAGCCTTCCATCCGGGAGTTCAGCCACAGTACATTCGTTTACCTGGTCCTGAGGCGATGATCCCCCCAATTTCCAGGATTTTCCATTGTCATCGGAAAAGATAATGTGTGAATAATATTTTTTTGTCCCGGCTTCAATGTGATCACACGGAATCACCAAACGCCCTTTGTATTTCCCGTTTTCAAGCTGAATACCATGACAAGGCCCGGTCGCATACCAGGTCCAGTTTTCTTTTTTCACCGATCCGGTAATTTCACGCGGGACCGACCAGTTTTCACCATCATTGGTTGAAGTGGAAACAAAAACCCGCCGGGTATCTTTGCTTTTCCCGTCAATAATCTGTTGCTCGTGGTCTTCCCCCAGATTCCGGGTCATCAAAAGATGAATTGTTCCCGTCTCTTTGTCAACAACCGGAGCCGGGTTTCCGCAAACATTTTTATCATCGTTCCAAATTACCTTTAGAGGACTCCAGGTTTGGCCACCATCTTTTGAACTTTTCATTACCAGATCTATATTTCCGGTGTCTGAACTTCCGCTCACCCTGCCTTCGGCAAAAGCAAGAATTTTTCCTGAATTAGTTGTTACAACTGCGGGAATGCGGAAAGTGGAATATCCCCCGGTACCACTTTTAAAGAGGGTGGCAGATTTGTTTTGCTGAAAAATTTCCGCCACGGGAATCGCCTGAAAAACCAGGTCGGCCTGGCTGCTTTCGTATAAAATGCCCAGTGTTTTGTCATCGATCCGGGTGAGGCATGAATAGCCCCGTCCTTCCTTTTCATCCAAAATAACCTGGTATTCTCCTGGCCAGGTTTTTCCATCATCCAAACTGGCCCTGATCGTCATATTATCACGGCTATATTTTGATGCCGGATTGCTGAAAAAAACCACTTCACGGATTTCTCCGTTCACCTCGAATTTTTCTTTTATCAGGCTGGCCATACAAACCGGTTCGGGCAAAACGCTGTTGGTTGTCGGATGTTCAGTCCAGGTTTCTCCCATATCTTTGGTAATCATCACTGCCCTGCCGTTTTTTTCCGATTTTTCGCTGCCATTGCGGTTGTCGCGCATGTTGAGCATCAGGCTGCCGTCACTCAGTTCAATTACCTGCGCTTCTGTGGTTTCCGGCTTGGCACCCCTGCCGGATTTCCAGGTTTTACCATGGTCGCTGCTGTAAATGATGGTGGAAAACGGAACCCTGTTTTCATCCTTAAACTGAGCCGGGAAGACCAAAGTCCCGTTTTTCAGGGTAATTCCTTTGCCGGGCCCCTGCAACATCAGTTGCCAGTTTTTATTTTTCACCTGCTGCGTGATATTCACAGGCTGGCTCCAGGTTTTCCCGTCATCTTCGGATTTTACAAGCAAATACTGCCCGGTTTCAGCAGGACTGAGACCCGGTTCAGAAGAGTTCCAGGTTCGCTGTCCCGGTTTTCCGTGCGACCAGAGTCCTGCCACCCAAATGGTTCCTGTTTGCCGGTCAACCAAAATGCATGGATCGCCAACACCATTTTCACGATTCGGGAGCCCTCCCCATTCACCCATGTCCATGATGATTTTCATGGGTTCCCAGGTTTTTCCCCCGTCAGTGCTGCGGCTCATTCCCACATCAACGTCTTCCTGTAAATCAACTTCGTCGTTGTGCCTCACATCATAAACTGCTAACAGCGTACCACGGTTGGTGGTTTCCAGTCCGGGAATTCTGAAGGTGTGAACACCCTCATCGTTGTGTTTGCGCAAAGCAATTCCGATTCTTTGAGATATTGGCAGATTGGGATTTTCGGGATAAAACAGCTTGTTATCAATTTCGAGACTTTTGCAGGTAACCTGAATCGTATTTAAAATTCCGGCATTTCGATTTAGTCTGACAGAAACAGCAAGCCTGCTGATATCGCCGGTAAGCTGCTGATCTGACTGAAAAACCATTTCATGTTGTGGTTTTGCGGGCTTTCCAAAAGGAATCAGTTTTTCAGCACCGTTTGAAGGCTGCCTTCTGAAAACTGCAATTTCAGCAATATCATTTTGAATGTCAGTTCCCGAAATATTCAGGATTACACCGTTGAGTGTGGCCGGTGTAGGATTTCCCTTTATTTCAATTCCGATTTCAAGAACAAAATTGTCTGCAATACCTGCCAGAACAGGAATTTGCTTTTGTACAGCGGTTACAGAAACCACTTCAGCAGGATTTGAAAATACGGAAAAACTAATCAGTAAAAATAAAAGTGCTGGTATTAATGAGTTAAATTTTAGCAGTCTGAACATCTCTCAAATATTATTGATTTCCGAAAATATAAAATACAGCCGGAAAAAGTAATAAAAAATACCGCTGTTAAAACCTTACTATCGTCACGCCAAAAGTAAACGGGCTCATTTCAGGCCCGAGGTTTTCCTCGAACAGCGGGGTCAGTTCGTACATGGCAAACAGGTTGATCCACCGGTAACCGGTTCTGAACATGATTCCATACCTGAAATCGTTGAGGGCATAATTTCCGGTAATCTTCAGTTTCTCGCTGTGGTCGGTGCGGTATTTTATTTTTGTGTAACTGCCAATGCGGTAGGCAAAATACATTCCGCCCGAGAAATACAGCCTGTTTTTGTAATTGTTGATAGGAACCTGGTATTCAACCAAAATTGGCACCATCACCGAAAACATAGTGAGTTTCGATTTCTGGTGATCGCCCAGGTGAAAAATCCTTGGCTGAATAACGCCGTTTTCATCTTTGCTGATGGTAACCGTGTCCTGCAGCCTGTAATCCTGCATCTGAAACCCAATTCCCGTTACAATCCCCAGATTATTGCGGTTTCGCTGCAAACCAAAACTTTTCTGAAACAGATTCAGGTTAAAGGAATACGACAGCAACAGGTCGTTGTCCATAAACTCCAGGTCATAACCCGTGTAATCTTCGTTCATCAAAGCATTAAAACCGAAATCGAATCCAATCCAGTGTCCCGTGAATTGATCCTCAAAAAAGTTGAAACCTTCGCCGTTAAAAGTATTCACCACCACATTTTTCAGCAGTTCTTCGGGACTTTTCCGTACAGGGACAATGGTATCGGTTTCCTGGGCAAAAGACACTGTCAGGCTCAGAAACATAAAAGTTAACAGGATTGAAATCTTAAAAAAGGACCAGTTTTCTGAAGAATTAAAAAAAATGTACATAATCACGGCGTTTGACAAACAAATTTAAACGATAAACACCGAAATAACTTCAACTGTTGCCAAAAAGTATATCATCAGCAGAAATACAATCAGTCATCAAAATTAATAATCAGAACAATTATATCATAAACTCCTGAATTTCATTTTAAAAGGTTAACTTCGCGCCCGAATTTTTTATAAACTTTGAATGATTTTATTTAACGAAATGGGGCTCAGCCCCGAAATCCTTTCTGCCATCGACGAAATGGGATTTGTATATCCCACTCCTGTACAGGAACAGGTAGTTCCCTTTTTACTCGAAAGCAAACAAGACCTTGTGGCACTTGCACAAACCGGGACTGGAAAAACAGCAGCATTCGGGCTGCCCATTATTCAACAACTTGACGTGAACAAAAAAGCGGTGCAGGCGCTCATTCTGAGTCCCACCCGGGAACTGGCCATCCAGATTGCCGGTGATTTGCAGAACTTCTCAAAAAACACGGGTTTTGTAAATATTGCCGTGGTTTATGGCGGTGCCGATATTGTAAAACAGATGAAGGAAATTGAACGCGGTGTGCAGATTGTTGTCGGAACGCCCGGCCGCACACTCGACCTGATCAAACGCGGAAAACTGAAAGTTAACGAAATACGCTGGGTGGTGCTTGATGAAGCCGACGAAATGCTTTCGATGGGTTTCAAGGAAGACCTCGACGCCATCCTTGAAACCTCACCAGCCGATAAACAAACACTGCTTTTCTCGGCAACCATGCCCAACGAAATTGTAGCCATTTCGAAGAAATACATGCGAAATATCCACGAGATTTCGGTGGGCAAACGCAACACCGGGGCCGAAAATGTGGAGCACCACTATTATGTGGTTCATGCCAAAGACCGCTATATTGCGCTGAAACGCGTGGCCGATATCAACCCGAATATTTACGGAATTATTTTTTGCCGCACCCGTGCAGAAACCAAGGAAGTGGCCGACAAACTGATGCAGGACGGTTACAATGCCGACGCACTTCACGGCGATCTGTCGCAGTCGCAGCGCGATTTTGTGATGTCGCGTTTCCGGGGTAAACATCTGCAAATGCTGGTGGCAACCGATGTGGCTGCCCGCGGCCTCGATGTAAACGACCTCACTCATGTTATCAACTATAATTTGCCCGACGACCCCGAAGTGTATATTCACCGCAGCGGAAGAACCGGACGTGCAGGGAAAAACGGCATTTCGGTTACACTGGTTCACCTGCGCGAAAAAGGCAGGATCAGGGATGTTGAACGTATTGTAAACAAACAGTTTATCCGGAAAGAAGTGCCTTCGGGCCGCGAAATCTGCGAAAAACAGCTTTTCAGCCTCATCGACAAGATGGAAAACATTGAGGTGAACAACGAACAGATTGGACAGTTTATGCCGGTGATTTATAAAAAACTGGCCTGGCTCGACCGCGAAGAACTGATCAAACATTTTGTTTCGGTGGAGTTTAACCGTTTTCTGACTTACTATGAAAATGCACCCGATATTAACGTGAACGAATCGCACCAGGAGCGGGATTTTACTGAACGCGACAGCCGCAGCCGGCGCGATAAGCGGAAAGACCGCAGCCGTGGCGACAGCCGCGATGACAGGCGCGATGAATCGGGGTCAAGGCAAAATCGCGATCGTGGCGGACGTGGCGGGAAATACGAGTTTTCGAGGTTCTTTTTCAGCATGGGCAAAAAGAACGGCATCAGCAAACGTACCATCATCGATCTGATTAACCAGAATATGCCGGGCAAAAATGTGGAAATCGGCAGCATTGAAGTACTGAAAGGATTTTCGTTTTTCGAAATCGACAAACGGTATGAAAACGATGCCATCAAATCATTCAAAGACGCCCGGTACAAAGGCCAGAAAATCGGGATTGAGATTGCAAAGGGAAAGTAGGGAGACGGGAAAAATGTCATATTTCTATGTCTTCACTCACCCCAAGTTTTCCTGATTTACATCGGGAAAACTCTGCCCCTCTCTCACGGAGAGAGGGGAAAAGACACCGAAAGGTGGCTTGCCCGCCTGACCAGCTTATTCGGGCAGGGGGTGAGTGAATTAAAGTACGAAAGAAATTTTCTCAATACTTAAAAGCTGTTAAACCGGGTTTAGCGGCTTTTTTTATGCCTTGTCTGCTCCCGTCACAAGCCGTAATGCTCTGTCTGTTAATTTCGGAGAACTTATTTTTTTGCTGCCTATTCCATAATAATCCATGTGCGATTTGTATCTTTTTCTACACAATGAACAGATGCAGGTGGGTTTTCGACAGTTTTACTTAACATATAATGCTTTTCATTTTCAGGCTTAAGTTTTGACTTTTTAATATTTTTTTTACATTTAGGGCAATCATTATGCAAATGATGATGCTGATTGACAATATTGTAAAGTCTTTTTTGAGCGTTTTCCCGTCAGAATTCCAATCATCGAAGAAAACTGGTTTCCTAAACAATCTTTCCGCAAGACGTGCGTCAGCCTGTTTTCCTGCTTTCCATTCCTGTAATTACCTTTAAATTTCACACAATATGACATCATCCTACAACAAACAGTTTTCATTTACCATGGACCACCTGTTAGAAGGTTGCCAGATAATCGGATTCGACTGGACATATCTTTATTTAAATAAAAGTGCCGAAATTCATAACCGCCGGCCCAACTCCGAACTCATTGGCCGGAAATACCAGGACATGTGGCCGGGAGTTGAACAAACCGAAGTTTTCAAACTCATAAAAAACGCGCTTGAACAACGTACCGCCTCACACTTCGAAAACGAATTCCAATTTCCGGATGGTAAAAAAGGATGGTTCGTCCTCAGTATTCAACCTGTACCTGAAGGTGTATTCATTCTCTCGATTGATATTACAGTTCAAAAAAATGCAGAGCTGGCTCTTACTGAAAATATAGAAAAATACCAGCTTATTGCCGATCATTCAGAAGACCTGATTTACTGGATTTCGCCCGACCGTACTTTACAGTATATTTCTCCATCCTGTCTTCCTATTACAGGTTATTCCGATACCGAATTCATGAATAATCCGATGCTGTTTGCTTCAATTATTCATCCTGCTGAAAAAAACAAACTGTTAAAACACGCCATTGAAGCCGGACAGGAGGATTACGCTCATTCAATTGAATTCAGAATTGTCAATAAAAAAGGGGAAACCCGATGGATGAATCATACCTGTAAACCGATGTTCAATGAGCGGGGCGAATTTATAGGCCGCAGGGCAAAAAACCACGATATAACCGAGCTGAAAGCCAAGGAAGAACAACTGACAGAAAGTGAAATAAGATTTAACAAACTCTTTTTCGAAAGTCCATTTGGAATGGTATTGGTCAATTCTGACTTCAGTTTCAAAACGCTGAATCCTGCATTTTTGACAATGCTGGGCTATGAAGAAAATGAATTATTGGGTAAAACATTTAATGAAATCACTCACCCCGATGACAAGGGAAAAGATACAAACGATGTACTGAAACTCATCCGGAAAGAAATACCTGTTCTAAAAATTGATAAACGGTACATCCGGAAAAACGGAGAGGTGATGTGGGCAACGCTTACCGTGGTGGCCAACTACGACAACGATGGCAAATTCAAATATAACCTGGCCATTATTGAAGACATTACAGCCCGCAAACAGGCAGAAGAAGAACTTCGGTTAAGCGAGGAAAGATACAGGTCAATCTTTCTGAACAGCCAGTCGGTGATGCTGATCATTGATCCTGAATCGGGGCGTATTATCGATGCCAATGAATCGGCCTGTAAATATTATGGTTGGTCATACAGTGAATTATGTCTGAAAAATGTTTCGGAAGTTAATATCTCACCACATTCAGTGATTGCCGGGAACCTCAGCAAAGCAGCAGAAAAATCAGAACATTTTTTCAATGTTAAACACAGGATTGCTGATGGTTCGGTCAGGGACGTGGAAGTTTATTCCGGCCCGGTCACTTTCGGAAATGAACATTACCTTTTTTCTGTTATCCACGATGTTACAGAACGGAAGTTGGCAGGACAAACATTACGGATCAGCGAAGAGAGATACCGCAATATTTTTGAAAGCGCTATTATCGGGGTTTATCGAACCTCACCCGATGGCAGAATCCTGATGGCCAATCCAACGATGGTCAGTATGTTGGGATATGACTCTTTTGAAGAACTGGCGCAACGCAACCTGGAAACAGAAGCAAAAAACGGAAATTTTAAGAGAGACCTGTTTATACAAAAAATTGATCATGAAGGTGCCATTTTTGGTTTTGAGTCAGAATGGAAGACCAAAGAAGGAAAACCAATCATTGTCAGGGAAAATGCAAGGGCCTTTTACGACGACGAAGGGCATGTTCTTTATTACGAAGGAACCATTGAAGACATTACAGAAAGAAGGTTGACTGAAAATGCATTGATGGAAAGCGAGGAAAAATTCAGAAAGGCATTTGACATCAATCCCGATGCTATTACCATCACACGCATCAGCGATGGCGTTTATTTTTCGGTTAACAAAGGATTCCTCCTGACATTTGGCTACACCGAAGAGGAAGTAATTGGAAAATCGTCCGTCGAATTACATATCTGGTCTGATCCGGACCAACGAAAACAGTTCATTGAAAAAATCAGCCAAAAAAACGGGGTTGAAAACTATGAAGCAAAACTTTGTACAAAAAACGGACGTATCCGCGACATGCTCGTTTCCTCCACCGTTATCGAAATAAATAAGGTTCCATACATCCTGAGCACATCAAAAGATATTACAGAGCTGAAGCTGGCAAGAGAGTCATTAGAAAAAAACATGTTACTGCTTAACGAGGTGGGGCAAATAGCCAAAATTGGTGGCTGGGAGTTTTCACCCATTACCGGCGAGGGCGAATGGACAGAGGAAGTGGCCCGTATTCATGGTCTCGATCCTGGTGCCCCGTCATCTGTTGAGATCAGCCTTGGTTGCTATCCACCACATGCAAGGGCTATCATTGATGAAGCCCTGGATGAACTGTTGCAAAAAGGAAAACCTTACGATCTCGAACTGGAATTCATAGCAACAGATGGCATTAAGAAATGGATCAGAACCATCGGGAAACCTGTTTACGATAATGGGAAGATTGTAAAAATACACGGATCGATACAGGACATAACAGAAAAAAAACAAGCTGAAGTAGCCATAAAACAAAGCGAGGCCCTGCTGAACCAGGCACAGGAAATAGGAAAAATGGGAAGCTGGAGTATCAATATGAAAGCAGGAACATTGAACTGGTCGGAAAACATGTACCGGCTGCTGGGTATGGAACCTTTTTCGGTTGAACCAACTTTCGAATTATACCTAAACCTCGTTCACCCCGACGACAGACATTTGCAGGATTTCTATCTTCTGCAGATCATGCAAACAAAACAAGAGGTTAATTATGATTTCAGGTACATATTACAATCCGGTGAAATAATTTGGGTTCAGAACAACATTTCCCCGGTTTTCGAAGACGATCATTTAATCGAATTGTATGGTACCAACATCGATATTACAGAAATAAAGAAGACCGAACAGGAACTGATCAGGGCAAAAGAACACGCCGAAGCCAGCGACAGGCTGAAATCAGAATTTCTCAACAACATCTCGCACGAAATACGAACTCCCCTCAACGGAATACTCGGTTTTGCCAGCCTGTCTGCCGACCCGAATATTTCGCCCGCTAACCGCGAAATGTATTCAAACCTGCTGCATAAAAGCAGCGACCGGCTGATTAAAACAATTACCGACATCATCGATCTTTCGATGATCATTTCAGGCAGCCAGACCATTCAGAAAGAATATTTTGATGTGATTGACTTGCTTCAACAGGTGAGTGCTGAATTTGAAAAAGAGTTTGAACAGAAAAAACGGCACTTTGTATTCAATAATCTAACCGGGCAACCAACATTGATGGTTGATTCTGATATTACACTGCTTCATAAAGTATTATCCCAGTTGATGGACAATGCAGTGAAATTCACCGATGCCGGCGAGATCAGGCTGACATGCCAGATTAAAGACCAGGAATTGACGATTGAAGTTAAAGATACCGGAGTTGGCATTGCCGACAGTATCAAAAAACAGGTATTTGGTGTATTTATGCAGGAAGACAGTTCCAACACCCGGAAATTCGAAGGCTCGGGCAACGGGCTTTCCATCGCGAACGGTTTTATCCAGTTGCTGGGTGGTAAAATCTGGTTCGATTCCGAAGCCGGTAAAGGTTCCACGTTTTTTGTTTCGTTGCCATACAACAGCGAGGATTGAAGATTGAAGATTAACGATTGCCGATTTTTAATCTGAAATATCGGATAAGCCCGCCTGACCGGACGGGCAGGAAATAAGGAATCAGAAATAAACGGCCAGGCAACGCCCCGGAGGGATAATTTAATTCAAATGCCGGCACAACGCAGATCTACGCCCCGGAGGGGCAAATCACTTCAACCCGGTGGCAGCGCCCCGGGTTAATGACGAATCCCCGCCTCCCCCCGCGCCCTGAAAAGCTTGTCCCGAAATCGGGAGGCAGCTTAATCCTTATTCATTCCCCTAAAATATTTACGCTAACAAACTGAAATTTACATTGCTAAACGATTGTTGGAAAAACATTTTTTTATATCTTCCCCTCACTTTTTAATAACCCTGTAAACTGTGCAGCATTGAAAAGAAAGACCCACAGAGCAGCATTCAGCAACAACAAAAATGTTGTCAGCGCCCCGGTTCCGGCATTTCGCCTGAAACCCTCTCCTTTTGTCAGAAAACATAAAAAAAGAACCACCTGTGCCGTGCAAAGCAAACAGGTGGCCCGGGATAATAATTATTTCTAATTATCAATTTCTAAAATTCAAAGTTATGAGTTTAAATGGATCAAAAAAAAGAGATTTTATCTCTCTGTTCATTGAAATACTTGAACAGAACGGCGAGTTACTTGCCGGAAAGGGTTACGACCCAACCAACAAAATAGCGCAACTAAAGGAAGAGTTAGCGATTACCGACCAGGCTGAAGCGCAACAGTCATTAGCTAAGGCTACGGCTAAAAACGCAACAAAGGCAGCCACCAACGCATTAAACGTGGCTTATACCGATGCCTCGGCAACGGTTGACCTGATCTCGGGTTTACTGGGGAAGGACGACAACCTGTTGCTCGAAATCAAAAAGCTGCGGAAAACAACAACGCCGGATAAACCTGATAACCAGGATTGATTTTTATAAACGAAAATCCGCTTCTTATCCCGGGGCGGATTTTTTTATTTTGATACCCTCCCGATGCAGAAAATTTCTCCCCGTATCCCATAGCCCTGTCTGTATTTTCGGCCACCTCAGGATGTGGGTGCACAAAACAGGCTTCTGCAACCAACCTGTATGAAAAAACAGGAAAAAGAAAAGCTGCAGGATGTCGGGTCAGGAATTGCAATTGACCACAAAGCAAAAACAGGATAAAACTGGCTGGTTACAGTAAAAAACAGGAAACATCAAACGATAAAACAAAAACCAGGAATTAAACCGCTTTTGAATCTTTTCCAAAAACCAGTGAAACCCTTCTGAATCATTCCGGCAAAGTCGAAAGCTACGCTGATTGTTTCAAATTCCAAACGGAATTGCCTTGCTTCCACGTGGAATCATAGAGATTCTATTTGGAACCGGTTCCATTCCATAGAGAATTACTATCATTCCAAATGGAATCGGGTTGCAGCAACATGGAATCATAGAGATTCTATTTGGAATTGCTCCCATTCCTTAGAGAATATCTATTATTCCGTATGGAATTGCCCTGATTCCACATGGAATTGTACTGATTCCTGATTGCTGAAAACGGCTGAAAGTGTCGCGGAAGAGGGGGTTTGAAAATTTCGTCAGTTAAAACCATACCACTTTCCGGTACACCCTGAGACGGAATAATAAGGTATAGCACCGTTCGTTGTCAGGGAGATAATTGGCTGTTTTTCTTATCGGAATTCCGGACCGGGTTTGCCATCTTTGAGTTTTCACAATGAATCAGGACTTTGCCTGGCAGAATTGTTATTACTCCCGGCAATTGACTATTTTAGCTGCCATCAGAAAAAATTACACTATGGAACCGGATAAAAACAGCGAGGTGGAAAAGAAAAAGCATACGATGGATGATTTTGCCGACAAAATGATTGATAAAGCCGAAGATTTTATCGATGAGACCACCCAAAAAATCATTGCCAGCGAACCTTACAAAAAAGCCGGGAAAACGATGGAAAAGGCAACCCTTGACATCTTCCGCAAAGCCGGCCGTTGGTGGGGAAAATTATAACGATGAAGTTTACTGATACCCGAACCGGTTCTGTGCTCCCGCTAACTATACAACGATGGATAAAACTTTTCGCTGCAGGAAGATAAACCGGCATATTTTCGGAATGCCTGATTCGGGAATTGGGTTTGAAATCTTTGAGTTTTGGATGAACAAGTATGAGTAATATTTACTATTTATTTCAATTTAAATCCAGAAACTAATAATTTTTCCAAATGCTTTTGTGCATTTATTTTATGGAAAGAGTTAAGTGTTTTCAATTCATAAGCCAACTCAGCTAGGTAATTCCTTTCTCCGTTTGTTAAAATCTTCATGCGTGAATCCCACTCAACCATCTGCCTTAATACATTTAAATCAATATTCGGTAATTTGCCCGCTTCAATAGGTTTTACGATGGGTTTATTATCGTAATAATTTGTCGCTAATTGCACATCCTTAATAGAAGGGGCAATTCCTTTTGTGAGTTTTAGGGATATGGTGTCAAAAACTGATGAATATTTTTTATTACCGTCTACAGACTTCTTCTCAATAGATTTAAATAGTTCTTGTATTCCAATTCCTTTATCAATTGCCTGATTATATTTTAAAATTATAAACTTTAAGGTACTTTCGATTAGGTAATTTTGAGAAAATTCAATCTGGTCAAATATCTCAGGACTATTTTTTCGAATCTCTGACATCAAGTTTTCCTCAAATTGAAGAAGCTCTTGATTTAAATCTTCAAGTTTAATAATTGATGAAATTATTGAATCAATGTTCCTCAGTTGTGTTTCAGTAAAAATATTGTTTTTCACTTTTAGCTGATTGTAAAATTCTGCTCCTCTTGAAACAACTTCAACATTCTTTTGAATCCTTTCAAAATCAACTTCCTTTATCTCGTTGCTTTGTTTATCATTTCTTAAAATTGAATATTTTTTCAATATATCTTTTGCCATCGGAGATGACATGAATTTGTCAATCTCATTAGAGCATGAAATACTTTCCCACAATCTTTTATTCTTTGAAAATTCTCCAAAGTCGTCACTTTCGGAATATTTCTTTATTAGGTCATTCATCAACCTCATCAACTCTGTGAAAAAAGCAATCAAATCATCTTCTAGCTTTTCATTCTTCCATATTTTTGAAAAGTCAAATTGCTTTCCTTCTTTTGCTCCATCGGTATAGATATACAATACTGAAATAGAATACGGGACAACTGCAGATCTTATTTGTCCCAATGAGTTTTTACCTTGACCGTAAATTTTTTCTAGTTGAGTAAAAAGAATAATTTTTGAAATTAACTTTTCATAAAAAACTCTATTTACATTGATTGGCTTCTTTCCTCTACCTTCTCCTGAAAGTTCTTCTAAAAAGTACCTGAAAACTTTTTCACCACCTTTTTTTACAACATAAGGCTGATCACCCCAGGCAGTGAAATATTTACCCAATTGTTCCTTAGAAAACCGATAATTTTTTGGATATTCTTTTTCAATCCTTCCTTTATTGGAGCCGGCGATTCTCAGTTTAGTATTAAACTCTCCCCGTGATTTTTCAAAAAACCATTTTCGTCCTGTTGGTGTAACCACACTATCCGAAAGTGATTTGATTTTATTTAATTGTGGACTTCTCGAACTCAAGTCAACTGTAGAAACTCTGGTTTGAGAATTAGAGAATTTACTTATATCGGAAATAAGGGAATTCAATCCTTCTTCGGAGACATCCATAGCCACGTTTATCTTAGCCATGACTCTAATTTTTTCTATTGGGAAACCATCTTTCTGCGTAAAATATAAGCTTGCCGTTGTCTGTCCTCCGTTTACAATTTGAAAGTCAGTCAGAGATTTGATGAATATTCTCCCGTTATTCTCTTCAATATCTTTATCTATTGCAGTAATAGTGATTCCATTATTAAATGCGATAAACTTCTCCGGACAGTTTTTTATTGTATCTCTAATTCCTGAGTTTGCACTGCCTTTTTTAAAATTAAGAAAAGATCTCACATTCTTTTCAAGCAATCTTGAACTATATCTTTTATAGAGATCAGACAATATATAAGCTGGGAGAACGCATAGGAATGATTCAAAGTTTTCTTCTTCTGCGGCCTTGATGACTTCAATTTTGTAATTAAATAGGTTTTCAAAATCAATCACAAGAGTTTCTCTGTTTCCTTGAGAAATTAACACATCATACAAATAATTAAGGTCAACCAGCTTCTTAATGATGAGTAAATCTTTTTTTATCTTTTCCCTGTTTTTTGTATAAGTCACCGCAATGCTTTCATCATCAAACTCTATTCTCTTCGGTTGTGGAATAGAACCACGAGTCTCAATGGTTGCAGTAGTACTAATTAAGAAGATTTCAAAAACATCAAACTGATCAACTCCTGAGGCAGATGATAGTTGTGATATTAATGGTCTGATAGGGTCTGCATCCTGGACTTCATCATTCAAGTATCCTTTAACTGCTTTATTCAAAAGTTTAGTGACTCTTTTAAATTGGTTTTCGTAGTAACCTTTCGTAGAAATTTGCAAATCTTCTTCAGGTACAGTTATATCGATGCTTGTTTCATCAACAATAAATAATTGCAACCTCTCCGAAGATTCATTGACAGTATAACCATTCAATTTCAAGTTCTCAGCTGTATTAAAAAAATAGGATTCATTATAGTCTTCTGAATCGAGAAGTTTAGCATCAACCATTAAAGGAAGAATCTGACTCAATAACTGCGTTTGTTGAACAAAACCATCTTCGTCTTTTGAGCTTTCTAGTAATTCTTTTCTATAATTTAAGAACTCTTGAACTTGCATACTAAAATTCTTTGTGATTAATAATGAATTGCGCCAATAGGTTTGTTCTAAGCGTATATTTTACAGCACTTATTTCTTGTGGGATATTTGATCTACAGAGCTTTGGAAATTCTTCGACTTCACAACAGTAAGAAGCCCAATTAACTGGTTTGAATCGATAGCAATCATATAGATTGACATTTTTTGCAGTAATATTTTTTTGTTTTAGAGCTTCCCATAAAATTGAAGTGTCACCAGAAGATTCCTGAATCAAATTCTTAATATCAAAAATTAAATCTCTGATATGGATGCCAACTGTGGAATCGCTTAATAGCGAGACGACATATAGTTCAAGTCCTTTCCCTGGACTTACTTCTAACTGAAATTCACTTGATATCTTAATGTCGATACTGGACGGATTTTTTGTTTTTACTTCTATGTTTTTCTTTTCCAATTCAAAATCATTTCCTTTATCATAGGGTCCAGTCCATGATTTTAGAAGGTAATTAATTTCTGCTTTATGAGAGGATGTAATTAATAATTTCAATACCAACAATTCACCCATAAATCCCTTTATTACATCCTCGGAAAGCAAATCCGACATTCTATCTTCAAAAAATTCACTCCATCTGTAAAACGTTTGTATAAAATGTGTTGAATATTCATCAACCTGCTTTAAACTTTTAATTCCATGATAGAGTGAAAGAATAAGATCATCAAAAAGGTCATCAAAATTTATGTCAGTCAATTGAAGAACAATCAGATTATTTTCCCTGAAGTATTCAATTGATAAATTCTCTTTTTGAATTCTTTTAAAATTTAAATGTTCACTTGATGGCAAAGCAAGTATCAAACATCTGTTTCCTTCTTTACTAACTCCCATGTAAAGTTCACAAATACATTCAGAGGAAATTCTAATCGACCTGAAACCCCTTGTAACTGGGTTCTCTGAAAGTCCTGACCACTTTTGTTTTAACTCTATATTATTCATCATTAGATTTCGTTTGCATCATCAGGTAATTCGGAATCCTCATCGTTGAATTCGATTTCTTCATCTTCTTCAAATCCATAATTTCCATGAACATAAACACCTCCGGGGTCTGGTTCTATTGGTGGGAATCCTATGGCATATCCAATCAAAGGAATATTCAGATCAATTCCTTCTCTTTCAACAAATGCCTGCATATCATTATCTAATTCTTTATCTTTCTCTTGACGAAATACATAGTAGGAATCTAGAATGTAAATTACCAGGAGGCCTTCCTGATCTGTCATCTTCTCACGATAAACTCTTTCAGGAATGGTAACTTTTTCGGCTTTTTCATTGACTTGTTCTTTCGACCATTCAGGGAATTTATTCTGATAATACTTTCTCCTGTTGTCTATAAATTCTCTCTCAGCTTCTTTGATTTGTGTTTCACTTAATAGAATAGAGAAATCTAATCCTGAAGAAATAATATTTGCCGACTTACCCGATGCAGTGAATACTTTATCTTCTATAAATCCGTCTCTATATTTTTTTGAAGCCTGACCTTTTTTAGGACCTCTTCTTATCGTCAGACCGATCTGTTCTGGTAGTCCTGATTCAGCTTTTGTGAGAAATCCTTTCCCCTCTGTTGATTTAGCATCTCCTGTTGCCTTTATTGCAATTGTCCATTTTCTTAACTTTTTCTTTGCCTTACATAATTCAATAAAACGAATCATGCTGTCGCATATATCCTTCTGAAAGTTATTCTCCGATTTAAGAACATCAATTATTCCATCTGTATCAGTTTCAGCTAAAAGAAAGCTTGGGGAACTTTCGCCTTTACGATATTTTGTTCTGAATAAAAATTTAGTGCATACCTTATTCTTAAAGTCTGAAAATATTCTCTCGATGTTGTCCTTTTTTACGACGAATTTGGCTGTTTGTACCAGTTCATCCTGATATGACCAATTAACTTCTTTTACATCTTTTAAAATGGAAGGTCTTGTTATCATTAGGGTTCCTGGATGCTTCTTTACACGTAGGATGAAATTGCGTGGTGTTTTCTCCTTCTGTTCCATTTTCCTAAACTCGATTTCCAATTCCTCGATGGTCCTTGTAACCAAGTCATATTTCTCCATTGAGTCGCGGGTGATAAAAAGTTTGCAACAGTCCAGATAACCAGGTCTGTAACCAAACCATCTTCCCATTTGAAGCAAAGCATCAGAATATTCTGTTGACCGAATAAAATAATTGATGCTTAATCCTTCAAGTGTAAAACCACGGGATAACCTATTCCCCCCAATTGCTATATATCTTTTCGGGGTGTTCTTCGGATAAACAAGTTTATCACCGGTAAAACTATTGATAGCTTTTACCTCTATTCCTTTAACTGCCTCAGTGAGATAATTATTTTTAATTGTTTCGAAGCTGATTGGGTTCAGAAATTCGTCATCATATCCTTTAGGCAAATATTCTTTAATATGCTCAATAATATGTGAGTAATACTTAAACCAGATTCTTTCAAAAGTTGCGAAGATGGAATTGGGATTACTTGGGTCATCAAGTTGTAAACCACTTTGCAATTCTTTTAAATAAACATCGACTAAACTTTTGAGTCTATTTTGCCAAAGTGTAAATCTCGAAATATGAATCAACATTGAATTATGTGGATTGTACATGGTAGAATTTACCATAGCTGGCTTTCTGCTTTCACGAATTGCAATTGTGAGAATAAAGCACAGAATACATTCCTTTATTGAATCAGGCAAACTCGTTGGAAAGTTATCACCGGGTCTGGCAGACCTTGTAAGCCTTCTGTATTCTCGATAATCACCAAAATCAAGATAAGAATTAAACTGCCCAATCTTTTCACTCCAATCGTCTTGACTTGTAATTTTTTGAACGCCAATTAACTCGCCGATGTCTGAAGAATAAACTTTGTCAGGGAATTGCTCAATGTTGTCATCAACAATTTCAACCAATGGAATTTTTAATTGTGCATTGTTGTCAATTGGATTAATTGTTTCGAAGATTTGTTTTGCACCAATATAGTTTGAAGGTGGATTAAGTAAAACAATAAAATCATCTGGAAATAGATTATCTACTCTTGGCAAAGATTTTTCTTCCGTCTGACCTTTTAATTTATATTTAACTATCCAATTATTCTCCGGGGCATCATTGCGGTCAGCAAGAATATTTGCAAATGGTGTTGCAGTATAACCGAGATATGTTTTCCTTTTGAACAATGCCAGTAAGGCCCTGATATGTCCATTGATTTTCGAGGCATATTCTCTCCCTTTTTTCCCCTCATTATTCAAAGAAGCGTTGTCTGCTTCATCATCAAGAACAAGTAATGGGATGTCATGTTGGTCTTTGTTTTCTTCAAGGTAGTCATGTAACCATACAATTAAATTACGTAGAACACTTATATTTTTCTTGCAAACAAGCAAATTCGTATGATTGAGTGAAAAATCGGCATCAAGTAGTGATTTTTTGAAATCAGATTTTGCTGATGTGATCGAAATAACCTGCGTAACGCTACTACCACCTAAGTTTCCAAATCTTCTTATTTTACCAACACCTTTATTTACTAAAGTATCGGTATCAATGTCAAGTCCCTCTCCAATAACATCATTCTCAATTCTTAACTGAGTTTGATTTCTTAGATCTTCCATTAAACCAGCAAAAATAATTATCAATCCATATCCAGAATCTATCGCACGATTGATTACTGCATTGAAGTTTTGAGTTTTCCCTGCTTGAACACTTCCTACAACTAATCCCTTCTTCCAAAATTCCTCGCTTGATTTCGGGTCTCCCATTTTTCCAAGAATTTCGAGACTTGTTGTTTTTGTTTCACTAACTACTTTTTCCGAACGACCAGCTTTTTCAAGCATCGTAAAATATCTGTCACTGTAATTCCAGGAGTTTCTCATCTCCTCTTTTCTTTCTGCGGTCAACCATGTTTTGAATCCTTCTTTTGTAAGAGAATTGCTAGGGTCAATGTCAATTGGAGTTACAGATAAATACTGATTCTTGGCAGTCTCATAGTAATTTTTCAGAGTCACGTCATCTATCTCAGGATAGCCAAACACATTTATCACTGCAATAATTGAGTTTTTTATTTCTGGAAGAAGGTTAATAAAATAACCGGGTGATAAGGAATTATTTAAAGAATAATCCTTTGCCTTACTTGCAATGATTTTGACAATTAAGTCTATGTATTTATTCTCCATGATGTTTATTTTAATAATTGTTTGACTTCATGAGGTAATGAAATATCAGAAAATCCTAGATTTGGAAGTATGTCAGTCTTTATCAGTTCAGATGATAGTCCACCAGCAATAAGTTCATTAACACATTCAACTAAGTCCTTCACAGAAAAACCATCTTTCTCTTCTATTCCTACAAAAGTCTTATCCTCATGAGTTTGCCTTATTTTATTAATTCTGGTATTGATCATTCGAATTACCAGATTCAATTTTATAATTTGCTCTTTATCTAATCCATTTATTAGTGAACTGAGTATTGGGAAATTATTATTCACTTCTAATAGCGGTCCCTTGTTTGATGCTTTTCTTTCAAATAGTTGAGATTTATCTTCTTCCTTGCTTGATGAGAACGTTCTTATATCCCTATTATAAAATTCTCTTTCTGCTTGAGTTTTTAACTCATCAATGTACTTTTCAAATGCCGCTTTCAGGTCATGTGGAATTTCAATCTGGGATTTTGCGACATTTAGATGTAACAAGTGATCGACACTGTTTCCTATGTCAACTCGTAGTCTGGCTAATTGCAGGCGAGGAGCTTTTTTAATTAATCCGTTCCAGCCACCAAAATGAATAAGTCTGTCAGCTCTGTAAATATAAATACCTTCCATATCCATCAAGCTTCGGTTTTTTGTAGTCCAGATGGAAATACTTTTACTTTCTTCTATACTTTTAGCTGGCAGAACAAATCCTTCAATCTTAATTGTGTCAGTGCTGAAATTTTTTTGTTTATATTCAATTGGACGTACGTCACTCAATTTAGGAAAGGGATTAAAAGGGGTAATCAATTCGTTATTGATTCTGATCTTTAATGGAGCAGTAATTCGTTCCATATACCTATGAAACACGATTGATAAATAGTCCGAGGTAACTTCGGATATTTGCTTTTTTAATGCTAACTGTCTGTTTGCTTCTTCCAGATAATTTTCAAACTTGTATAGTCCTTTCCAGATTATGATTGTATTAGCTTCAAAATTCTCATAGCGGTTTAAATGGCCCTCGCTCAATAAATTATATTGGTAAATAAGTCTCGCAATTTCTTCTTTAGTGTTAACTAATAATCTCCATTTGCCAACTTTTTTAAGATAGTTTACGTCCCACGTCCTACCAGTATAAACTAACGTACCTTTCCTTTTTGATAAAACAGTAAAACATCGCGTTTGTGAAAAAGATGCAGTTTTCATACCGAGTCCAAACCTTCCAAGGTCAAGTGCATTTCTTGTTTGTTCAGGAGAATTACTTGGGAATTGCATGTTTTTCTTAAGTGTTTCTTCATCCATTCCATCTCCATTATCTGCAATAAATAGTGTAAACGGTTCCTGATCCATTTTTATCAAAACCTCTATTTTGTCAGCATTCGCAGAAATGGAATTATCCATTAAATCAGCTAAGGAAGATTCTAAACTGTACCCTTGCTCAGCAATTGATTTGATTAAATATTCAGGATTTGGAACTGCGTCTTCAATAAAATGTGAATCGTATGCGTCTTGTCTATCCATTTGAAAGTTGTTAAATGTGGGTTATCCTGGGAAAATTTTAGAAATTATTCCTCCAAGTTGTTTCGCTAAATACGGTGGTACAGCATTCCCCACCTGATGAAACTGTTGTGTTCTTGGTCCACAGAAAAAGTAGTTATCAGGAAATGTCTGGATGCGGGCTGCTTCCCGTACTGTAAGGCTGCGGCATTGCGCGGGGTCGTAATGAATAAAATAATGTCCGTCTTTTGAAATATGACTAGTAACGGTTGTGGCAGGCTGGTCTGGCCTTTGTGTCCGGAATCGGTCGGCAAACTTCCCTCCCTTTGCATTTTTATGGTTGGGTAATAACCATTCCGGATAGTCTTTTAATTTAGGAAAATCCTTTTTTAGCTGAAGGTAAACCGAGGAGAAAAGATATCTTGCCAAATCCTCCTTTAAATGTGTTCGGGTTTCATGTTGAAGAATACCTTTTAGTTTAGGATCGTGATACCAACTTGTCAATGGATTTTCAGGTTCATTAAAGTTATAATGCTGGAAACTGTTTCCTTGTTTCAATCCTGTAAGTTTTTCAAATCGGATGTCTTCAGTAAATTCCTTTCTCAGTTTATCGGCATACGTTCCAACTACCTGTTCCCAATAAATCTGGGAGTCTGTTATTCTCCTGTAAACATTTTTTCCATTTTCATCTGTAGCTGCTATTTCCCTTCCTATTCCACTTCTTAACGGAGGTAATTCATTAATAACTTCCTGCAATTTAACCTGAGTTTGCCGGGTAATAGGGTCATAACTTATATTTCCCAAATCTTCCCTGATACCCAAGATTATTACTCTATGCCGGTTCTGAGGAATTCCATATAATTCAGTTTTAATCAGGAAATCTTCATCTTTGGAATACATAGGTCCATTGTTGTCAAAATCAACAGGCTTTTTGACAAATGAATATAACCGGTACTTTGGAGATCGATATTTTGGGAAAAGAACACCGGGATCTCTCAGGTCTTTTTTAATCCAATCAAAAATTTTCTCTCCTTCCAGTTTGGCAGATAGTAAACCTTTTACATTCTCCATTACAAAAATGGCCGGATGATGGCGGGCAATTATTCTTAAATACTCCCGGTAAAGAAAAACCCTGTGATCTTCTTCAAATATTCCGCGATTTCTTGCACGCCCAACCAATGAATAAGCCTGACAGGGAGGCCCTCCGATTAAAACCCAGTTTCTTTCGCCATTCAGTGCCTTTTCTATTCTTGAATCAACAAGTTCTGGCGGAAAATTGTCGTTCCCCAATTCGCATCTCCACGCCTCTTCTTCAGCAATGTTGTATTGCTTTGTATATCTTTTAAATAAAATCTGTTGCAGCTTTACCTGTTCTTTCGGGTTATTTTCAGCTACCATGCTGTAATATTCATCGGGCAACTCATTGATGGGAAACTGACGGAGAAAACTTCTTAACAGCAAAGTTTTGTGGGCAAATTCATCTTTTTCGATAGAAAGTTTTATATCAAAAACCCGCTGACCGGAATTATCTGCAACGGAAGAAAATCCTTCTCCCAATCCTCCCGGCCCGGCAAAGAGATCAATAACGGGGATAGCCATATAGTATTTTAGTTTAGTTTAGAAATCCCTGAAAAAATCAGAAAAGGAGATTTCGAGGGCATCAAGGAATTTCTTTATTGTCTGGATGGAAACATTTCTTTTACCATTCTCAACACTTGCAATATAGGTACGGTCTAATCCGGCTTTAAATGCAAGTTCTTCCTGAGATAATCCCTTTTGTGTCCGGTATTGCTTAATCCTTTTTCCGAAATTTTCCTGTGGATTCATGGAGTATAAAAGTAGCCGGGAGTGACTTAATCGTCAACCGACTATAAGTCACATATAAGAATTATGTTGTAGAATATTTAAAAGCTGCAATAATGTTCTTTCAATTTGTTTTGGTTTCAGTTCACACTCCCAAACCGAAATCACTTTCCAGCCCAGTTCTGTGAGTTTTTTTACTGCTTCCCAGTCGCGTTTTTTGTTTCCTTCAATTTTATCGAGCCACCATTCGGTGCGGGTAGCGGGAACTTTAAAATAGCGGCATCCTTCGTGCCCGTGAAAAAAACAACCATGAATAAAAATGACGGTTTTGTATTTCGGGAGAACAATATCTGGTTTTCCGGGAAGTGTTTTTACATGCAGCCGGTAGCGGAAACCCTGTGCAAACAAAAACCTCCGCACCAGCATTTCAGGTTTAGTGTCCTTTGCTTTGATGCGGCTCATGTTATACGAGCGGGTCGCTTTGTTGTGTACGTCGGTCATGGAACAATTAAAAATGGAAAATTAAAAATTAAAAATGGGAAAAGGATGCCGGATGGAAAAATGCCGGATGCAGAAAGAATCGGAAGGTTTTTTACCGGGGTATGGAGCGAAACGGCGCTTGATAAGCGGCGAAATAAGTGCAAACAGTAGTCACACTCCACGGAGATACGAGCGAAGGGGCAACTATTGGGTGCTATTGTACTGATTTTACTGTTTTGAACCGTTTTTAAGTCCCACCAGCACCATCACACTGACGATGACCATGGCAACGGAAAGGGTGACGAGGAAAAACGCAACCACGGCTTCAGGTATCGGCGGGCCCTCGGTGCCTCCGGCCATTACACCCAGCATTTTACCGGCATTGAAAACAGCCGCCACAAGGATGCCAAACCAGTTGGCAAAGGTTCCATACAATGCCAGCCAGTAAGTTATTTGCGAGGCTGTCACCGATAACGTCAGCCGGGGCCACACCAATCCCAGCGCTATCAGGAAAATTCCGTTCAAAACTCCTTCGATATGACTCGAAACTCCCAGTCGCGGACTGGCAAAAACGGGAACAATCAACCCGGTGATTAGACCCAGCAGGAACAGCAGGAATCCTGCAAACAACAAGTTGGAGGCCTGTTTTCTCATTGAATGTTCATTTTTCATAGAGCAGGTAAGTTTAGTTATTGAATCAGATTTCTGCAGCAGAAGCATTTATCTGTCTGCCTTGCGGCATTTATCACTATAAAGAATTACGGGCATATTTGTTCACGATGAAGTTGAGCTGATGGATTTCCTTTGGTTGAGCTGGTGGCTCCAAGTCCACCTGCTCAATATTCAGCCGCAGCTTTTTTATTCACCTGCTGACTTTGAGTCAGCAGGTGAAGGAAACAGTTGAGCTGGTGGCTCAAAGTCCACCTGCTCAATAAACTGGGGCAGTTTTTTATTCACCTGCTGAGCTAAGAGTCAGCAGGTGAAAGGAGCAGGTGAAAAGGAGCAGGTGAAGGAAGAAGGTGAAAGAAAAATTGTATCTTTAACACAACTAACATACAGAAAACATGCAGTTTGCCACAAATCACGTCTATCACATTTTCAACCGGGGGAATAACTCACAACCAGTCTTCTTTTCGCGTGAAAACTACCTGTATTTTCTCGCTAAGGTAAAAACTTACCTGCTTCCGCACGCAGATATACTTGCCTGGTGCCTCATGCCCAACCATTTTCATCTGATGGTTTATGTAAATTGTCTGGAAGTAGAGGTAGCAGATATAGAGCTGACTAACGGGAGTAAACACATCACCAGTGAGCAGGTGAACCCAGGTCACCAGGTCACCAAAAAGCGGTCGCTGAATGAGGGTGTTTCGATTATTCTTCGCTCCTATACCCGTGCAATTCAGAAACAAAACAACATAACCGGAAGTCTGTTTCAGCATCGTACAAAAGCAGTTTGCCTCACTGAGATTAATGGGATTACTCCGGCATGGTTTCAAACCAGATACGGAACAGTAATCAATATCATCAACCCCGAAAAAGAATATCCGCAGGTTTGTTTCAATTATATCCATCAGAATCCTGTAAAAAGCGGGTTGGTAAAAAATCCTTCAGATTGGGAATTTTCATCGTATCCTGATCATGCCGGGATAAGAACCGGTAAACTCATCAACAGGGAAAGGGTTAAAGAGCTTGGATTGCAAATCGGTTAGCTCCTTAAATTGAGCTGGTGGCTCCAGGTCCACCTGCTCAATAACCAATTGTTTTTTTATTCACCAGCTGACTTCGAGTCAGCAGGTGAAGGAAACAGCTGAGCTGGTGGCTCCAGGTCCACCTGCTCAATAACTGGTGAAGTTATTTTTTATTCACCAGCTGACTTCGAGTCAGCAGGTGAAGGAAGAAGGTGAAGTCAAAAAAACTATCTTTGAAACCAACAAAACAAACTAAAACTGATAAAACAATGGAAAACAAAACAATCAATCGCAGGGCGTTCTTACGCAATAGTGCCGGAATGGCAGCAGGCGCAATGCTTTTGCCCATGGGCACGCAACATGTTTTTGGTGCGGCCACCAAAATCCCGGCCATTCCCACGGTAAAACTAAACAACGGACTGCCCATGCCGCTCATCGGGTTTGGCACCAATACACTTACCGGCGAAGTGGGCAACCGCAGTGTGGCCGACGCCATTTCGGTGGGATACCGGCTGATCGACACCGCCCATGTTTACACCAACGAGGAAGCCGTGGGCGAAGGAATCCGCAAAAGCGGCATCAACCGCAAAGAATTGTTTATCACTTCGAAATTGTGGGTTGACTTTGCAGGGTACGAAAGCACCAAAAAGGCTTTCCAGAATTCCATCGACAAGCTGGGAACCGATTACCTGGATTTGTACCTCATCCACCGTCCGCGCGGCGATGTGAAAGGATCGTGGAAAGCCATGGAGGAATTGTACAAAGCCGGGAAAATAAAGGCCATCGGTGTCAGCAACTTCGAGCCGGTCCAATTGGCCGACCTGATGAAAGAGGCCACCGTAAAACCGGCCATCAACCAGATTGAGACTCATGTTTTTTTCCAGGAAAACAATTTAAATGACGTATTAGTGAAAAAAACCATTCAGCATGAAGCATGGTCGCCGTTTGCCGCCGGACGAAATAACATTTTCAGCAACCCCACCCTGGCCGCTATTGCGCAGAAACACAACAAAACCATCGCACAGGTTTGCCTCAGGTGGCATTTCCAGCGGGGTATTGTGGCCATACCGCGGTCGCAGAACAAAGCACACATGGCCGAAAACCTCAACATCTTTGATTTTGAGCTCGACGTAATGGATCTGCAAACCATCGCCCCGCTCGATCTGAACAAGACCCAGTTTCCGGAGTGGGGGTAAAAGTGAATGAGTAAATGGGTGATTGCGGAAATGAGGCCGGAGGCGGAAGGCGGAAGAAAAAATCGATTTGGCTGCAGAGACGCGATATATCGCGTGATTTCCGAAAATCAAACGTCCATTTGGTAATCATCAAATATCCGGCATTAAGAATCGGGAATCAGTTATCCATTCAAATCCCCCGGAGGATCTAAAAAAAGAGACGCACCCACTGGTACGTCTCCCCGGGAAATTTAAGATGCGATGAAAATCAGTCATCGTCGCCTTTATTTTTGTTTTTGTCTTTACCCTTGTGCCAGAAATAGCAGTGATGATTTTTTACCAGGTTACCAAAGATGGTATAATAGAGGTCGCGGTTGCTGTCGGGAGAAATTACAATTACTCCGTCGCTAAGCCGGGCATTGTCGAGCTTCACCGGGTCGATACCTGCCATCAGTTCATCAAGGTAAATCTGTATATAACTTGTGAAATCGATACTTTCGCCTGTAACCGTAACGCTGTCTTTTTCGGTTTTAAACTGTACATCGTTGTACACTTTTATAGCCACCGGTATTTTTGAATTTTGTTTACTTGTAAAAGTTCCGTACATAAAAAACACAGGGTTTTTGCCGGCATCATTCCGGTTACCATACACTTTCAGTTCAATTTCGTCGTAAAACCCGGGTTGCAGCATAAAGTTGCCCAGTTCAATTTTGTCGTCAAACAGATTAACCACTTGTGGACCGGTCCATTTATAATTAATTTCGATGGAATCACGATGGGTGACAAGACTTTTCAGTTGAGCTTCAAATTTAATTTGCGAAACCACCATACGCACAGTGTCCCAGGTAACAGATGCATTGGTTGCTTCAGCCGATTTGAGGTTTCCGGATACCGGTAAAGAATAACTTTTGTTTACAGCTTCGATTTTTACGCCCATCGACGAGGGGCCTGTAGTGCCCATGTCGTCTTTCTGGCAGGCTGTAAAACCAATTGCTGCTGCCAGAATAACTGTCATTACAAGATTCTTTTTCATTTCTGTTTCCGTTTAAGATTAATATTTTGTTTTAGCCATCTCAACAGACAAATTTTATGCAGGACTTATTTTGCAATCTCAGATAACAACAATACAGGATGTTACAAAAATCAGGATTGAACCGGAGACTATCAAAACGATTTTTCGTTATCAAATTGATAAGCAGGAAAAGACAGGAGGTGGAAGTCCGAAGACGGGAGACTAAACTGCACCTAAGTTGTTCGAAGCGAATCCTCCTTTGAAAAGCCTGCCTGCCGGTAGGCAGGGAGGTGGCCAATGGCAGGAGGATTGAAGGAAGCAAAAAATCCGGTGGTTTGCTATTTCCCTGCTTTCTTCTTACTTTGCTCACATTAAAACAATCAACGACGATAAAACCGATGGCCGGTCAGCAAAAATTATCAGTCGATACCAAAGATGATCTCAACTCCATCCTTTTTCAGCGGAATGAAAGGGTGAAGGAGCTTCAGGGTATCAACCGCACCGTTGAGATTCTGAACCGGAATAAACCATTGGATGAGTCGCTTCAGGAAATTTGCAGTCTAATTCCCCAGGCTTACCAATATCCCGAATTTACCTGTGTGCGGATTACTTATGACGATAACACGTTTGTCAGCAAAAACTTTAGTGAGACACCCTGGTTGCAAAGCCAGGTTTTCGAAGTCCCGGGCGGAAAGAAAGGCGCCATCGAAGTATTTTACCTGAAGGAATTCCCTACCCTCGACGAAGGACCGTTTATGAAGGAAGAGCGCAACCTGATTGATAATTTCGCCAGCCTGATTTCGGGGTCGCTCACCAAAGAGGTGCTTCGCAATCTGTTTAACGAAAACAGCGAACGACTGAAAGAACTGCGGGGCATCAACCGGATTACCAGCATTCTGAAACAGGAAAACAACCTTGAAGATGCGCTGAAAGCCATTTGCAACGCGCTGCCCGAAGCATGGCAACACACCAAATACACGGCAGCCCGCATTGTGTACGACAACAAAATTTATACTTCGGATTACTTTTACAAAACCCGCTGGGTGCTGAAACAGGATTTTGAAACTCAGGCCGGCAAAAAAGGAACCATCGAGGTGTATTATCTGAAAGATTTTCCGCTGCTGGATGAAGGACCATTTTTAAAGGAAGAAAGAAACCTGCTCAACCACCTGGCCGATATCATTTCGGGCGTGGCAGCCAAAAAACTGCTGAACCGGCTGATGGTGGACAACACCGAACGTCTGAAGGAACTTGACGCCATTAACAAAACCACCGCCATTATTTCGGAAGGAAAAAGCATGGAGGAAACACTGCAGGAAATCTGCGAAATACTGCCCGATTCGTGGCAGTACCCCGGAGAGACGGTGGCGCGCATTTCTTATGAAGAAATTACTGTTGTCAGCAAGCCATTTAAAGAAACGCAATGGCGGCAGGCCGAAGCGTTTGTCACCATCGACAACAAAAAAGGATGGATTGAAATCTTTTACCTGCGTGAATTTCCGCGTTTGTACGAAGGTCCGTTTCTGAAAGAAGAACGCAACCTGATTGTAAACATCGCCCAACTGGTGGCCGGGTACATCAACAATTTTATCGGGCGCGACATGTTGAGCAAACAGTTAAAAACCGGCTCGCAGGAGCTAAAAACCATCGGCGACCGCGACTCGATATTTAAAAACAGCAAACCGCTGCAACAGTATTTTAACCAGCAAACGGTGGACAAATACATTTACCTCGACATGATGAAGTTCAAGGTAAGGGAAATACTGTTTGTGGCGACTTTTTACGACGCTTTTGTACTGGAAAACGAAGATGCCTTTTTTGAACATTTCATGGGCGAAATTTACCAGTACAGTCTTTTCTCATTGCCGCGAATCACGGCTGTTTCGGCCGATGAGCAGGCCATCGGGCTGGCACAGTCGGCCCGGTTCGATTTTGTGATTATTGCGGTGGGCGACGATGAAAAATCGCCGGTTGCGCTGGCCAAACAAATCAGGCTGTTCCGCCCCGATTTACCGGTTTATTTTCTGCTGAATAAAAAGGCCAACATCACTTATTTCGAATCGCTGGCAGCCACCACCCGGTACATCGACAAACTGTACATGTGGCACGGTGATTCGCAGATTTTCTTTGCCATTGTAAAATCGATGGAAGACCGCGTAAATGTGGAGAACGACACCAACGTGGGACTGGTGCGGGTGATTTTGCTGATTGAAGATTCGCCGCTGTACTACTCAAAATACCTTTCGGTTTTGTATTCCATCGTTTTCGGGCATATTCAGAAAATTATCGCTTCTGAGAAAAACGAACTCGACAAGATTTCAAAGATGCGGTCGCGCCCCAAGATTTTGCTGGCCACCAACTACGAAGAGGCCATGTTCATCTACAACAAGTACCGTAATTTTATGCAGTGCGTAATTGCCGATGTTGAATTTGAAAAGAACGGCACCAACAACAAAAGCGCGGGTTTCGATTTTGCCCGTTATGTAAAAGAACAGGACAGCGATTTGCCGGTACTTCTGCAGTCATCAGATAAACGAAACATGGCAAAGGCAAAGAAAATGGGCGTCGGTTTTCTGGATAAAAACTCTGAAAACCTGGCAGGGGAACTCACCAATTTTATCATCGACAACATTGGTTTTGGCGATTTTGTGTTCCGCGATGAAAACAACCGGAAAATTGCTGTGGCCACCAACCTTCGTGAATTCGAAACTTTGCTGCTCACAGTTCCCGGAGAATCGCTTTTGTATCACGGACGAAAAAACCATTTTTCGTTTTGGCTGATGGCGCGCGGCGAAATTCATATCGCCAAAATTCTGAACCCCATCCGCACCATGGAAAACGAAGACCCCGAGAAAGTGCGCAGTGTTTTGCTCCACACCATCGACAAAGCCCGCGAGGATAAAAAACGTGGCCGGGTACTCAGTTTCGACGACTCGTTTGACTTTACCGAGAAAAATATCGTTTCGCTGGCAACCGGCTCGCTGGGCGGAAAAGGGCGCGGACTGGCTTTTATCAACACGCTGATTTATAATCTCGATTTTTCGGAATATACAACCGATATCAACATCCGCACACCCATCACGGCTGTCATCGGCACCGACGAGTTTGTGCATTTTATGCAGCGTAACCAGCTTTTCGACAAGATTTACAAGGAGAAAAACTTTGAAAAGACAAAGGCGATGTTTGTGGCCGGTTCGCTGAGCCACAAGCTGGAGAAAAGGCTGAAGGTGTTTATCAAACAAATCAGAAAACCGATTGCGGTGCGCTCGTCGAGCATTTTTGAAGACTCGCTCTCGCATCCGTTTGCCGGTATTTTTGATACTTACATTATTCCGAATAACCAGTCGTCAGACGAAGAACGGCTTGAATCGCTGGTGACTGCCATCAAACTGGTTTTTGCGTCGGTGTTTTCACCACAGGCGCGTACCTATTTCAGGGCGGTGCACCACCGGATTGAAGAGGAAAAAATGGCGGTTGTTTTGCAGGAACTGGTGGGCGATTTTCACGACCATTATTATTATCCGCACATCAGCGGAACCGCGCAGAGCTACAATTTTTACCCGGTTTCGCACATGAGTCCCGAGGATGGTTTTGCGGTGATTGCACTCGGTTTGGGAACTTACGTGGTGGAAGGTGGAAGAGCTTTCAGGTTTTCGCCGCGCTACCCGCAAACCGACGTGGTTTCGATGAAAGACCTGCTGAAAACCACGCAGGTGAAGTTTTTTGCCGTGGACATGAGCATCAGCGACATCGACTACCTGAAACACGGCGACAAGGCAGCACTGGTTTCGCTGGATATTTCGGAAGCCGAAAAACACGATACCATCCGGCACTGTGTTTCGGTGTACAATCGCGACAACGACAGTCTTCTTCCCGGAATCAATGCAAAAGGGCCGCGGGTGATGAATTTTGCCAACATCCTGAATTATGAATACATTCCGCTGAGCCGTACCATCGATGTGATTCTGAACACGGTGAAAGAGGCGCTCGGAAAACCGGTGGAAATAGAATTTGCGGTCGATTTAAATACCGACAGCGATGGAAAAGCTTCGTTTTATCTTTTACAGATAAAACCGCTGGTGGGCAACCAACTCAGTTTTGATATCGACCCTGAAAGTGTGGAAGCCGATAAAGTGATTTTGTACAGCGAAGCCAGCATGGGCAACGGAAAAATCGATTACCTCACCGATGTGATTTACATGGACACCGACCATTTCAACAAACTGAAAACGCTGGAAATGGCCGAAGAAATTGACTACCTGAATCGCATCATGCTCAACCAGAACCGGCAATACATCCTCATCGGGCCGGGACGCTGGGGAACGCAGGATAAAACCGTGGGCATTCCGGTGGTGTGGCCGCAAATCTGCAACGCCAAAATCATTATCGAACTGGGGCTGCCCGACTTTCCGCTGGATGCCTCACTGGGTTCGCACTTTTTCCACAACGTTACTTCCATGAACATTGGGTATTTTTCGGTACAGCACGGGCACCCGGTGAATTATATTTGCTGGGACAAAATAAAAGGAAACGAAATTGTGCACAGAACCAGCTTTTTCAAACACATCCGGTTCGAAAAACCACTGACTGTGCTCATGGATGGCCGGAAAAGAAAATCAATCATCATCGAAAACACCTGAAAATGATTGCCGTTGCCCTGCTCGATTTGCAAAGTCCCCTGTTGCTCGAAAGCCTTTCCACCATGCTTTCGGCCAAAGAAGATATTACGGTTACCGGGCAGTTCAGCCGTGTCAGCGATTTTATCCGGGCTTCACGAACGGTGACGATTAATGTGCTGATTATTCATCTGCATAAATTTCATTCCGAAGAAATCGACCTCATCAAAAAAATCAGCACCGAAATGTCGCGTATCAAAGTGCTCGTAATTTCGATGGAAAACGATGAACGGGCAGTTTACGAATCGATACGCGCCGGGGCAAAAGGGCTGCTCACCAAAAACGATACAGCGGGCGAGGTTGTGATGGCGGTGTACTCGCTGCGCAACGGTTACGATTATTTCAACAAACCCATCTCCGAAATTCTGCTGAACAATTACATCCGGCAACTCGACGAATCGGGCCCAGGGAATTTAAGTAAACGCGAAATTGAAATCATCCGTTTCTGGGGCGATGGACTTTCAAACCCCGAAATTGCCGACAGGCTAAATATCAGCACACGAACTGTGGAGTCGCACAAAAACCATATCATGCAAAAGCTGAATTTTAAAACCAATATCGACCTGTTGAAATTTGCCATCAAAAACAATTTGATTGAAATTTGATGGAAATAAAGCCACAGATTCACAGATTATAAATTAATGTCGATTAGTTAGTAAAAATAAACTTCGACTGCGCTCAGTCTGACAGTCACCTTGAGCGGAGTCGAAGGGTGATAATAATTTAGATTTTAACCTGCGGTTAACATTCCGGTTTCATCGGGGAATTTTTTATCAGTAAAACACGTAATTCACAGGGAGCCGCCGGCCAATTCAATCATACTAAAAACACAGAACCTTATTTTTAAACCCGATATCAGTTCACTGATAAAAATCAGAATTACTAACAACAAAAAAGAATAACTATGGCAAATGCATTCGAAGTAAAAGTGAACGACTTTATGGCAAAACTGATTGCCCGAAACCCGCATGAATATGAGTTTCACCAGGCAGTTCAGGAGGTTGTTGAATCGGTGATGCCTTTCATCGAAGAAAATCCTCAGTACAAACAGGCAAAAATTCTCGAACGGGTTTCAGAACCCGAGCGTATTATCATGTTCCGTGTTCCGTGGCAGGACGACAAAGGCGAAATTCAGGTAAACAAAGGCTACCGCATCGAAATGAGCAGCGCTATTGGCCCTTACAAAGGGGGTTTGCGTTTTCACCCGACAGTGAACCTGGGCGTATTGAAGTTCCTGGCTTTTGAACAGGTTTTCAAAAACAGTCTTACCACTTTACCGATGGGCGGCGGAAAAGGTGGTTCCGATTTCGACCCGAAAGGCAAATCGAATAACGAAGTAATGCGTTTCTGCCAGAGTTTTATGACCGAGTTGCAGCGCCACATTGGTCCGAATACCGACGTTCCGGCGGGTGACATTGGCGTGGGTGGCCGCGAAATTGGTTACATGTTTGGCCAGTACAAAAGATTGCGGAATGAATTTACCGGCGTACTCACCGGGAAAGGAATTGAATGGGGCGGCAGCCTGATCAGACCCGAAGCAACCGGTTACGGAACCGTGTATTTTGCCGAAGAAATGCTGAAAATGCGCGGCATGGATTTTAACGGCAAAATTGTATCTGTTTCGGGTTCGGGCAACGTGGCACAATACGCCGTCGAAAAAGTTAACATGCTGGGTGGAAAAGTGGTGACTCTTTCCGATTCCAATGGTTTTATTTATGATGCCGACGGAATTGACGACGAAAAACTGGCTTATGTTCTGGAACTGAAAAACATCAAACGCGGCAGGATTCAGGAATACTGCGACAAATACCCGCGTGCAAAATATTTTGAAGGACAGCGTCCGTGGGGTATTAAATGCGACATTGCGTTGCCTTGTGCCACCCAAAACGAACTGAACGAACAGGAAGCGAAAACGCTGGTGCAGAACGGTTGTATTCTGGTTGCCGAAGGTGCCAACATGCCATCGACACCCGAAGCCATTGAAGTTTTCCTGCAGTCAAAAATTATGTACGCCCCCGGAAAAGCATCAAATGCAGGCGGAGTAGCCACTTCGGGCCTCGAAATGACACAAAACTCCATGCGTTTGCCATGGTCACGCGAAGAAGTGGATGCACGGTTGCACCAGATTATGATTGACATTCACAGCACCTGCGTAAAATATGGCAAACAGGGCGATTACATCAACTATGTAAAAGGTGCCAACATCGGTGGGTTTATCAAAGTGGCCGATGCCATGATTGCACAAGGATTGGTATAAAAAATTGAAACCGGGTTGCAGTTTTTTCCGGTTTTTAATAAACAGCAAAGAGAGCATTTAAGAGTGCTCTCTTTTTGTTTGCTATATTGATTTCTTAAAAAAATCACGCGAGGACGCAAAGAAAATAAAATTGTGACTTTGCGGCTTTGCGTGAAAAACTATCTACACTTTTGGCAGTACCCAGGGAGCGCGGTAAGTTGGTACCAGGTAACCGTTGGCAGCGTCGTCGTTGGTAAACTGTTTGGTTGCCGCATCCCAATACAAACGGTGCCCGGTGCGGTGGGCAATGTTACCCAGATGGGCCACACGGGCAGTGTTGGCAGCCACACCGATGTTGGCGTTCAGGTTACGGTTGCGAGTTCTCACACCTTCGGCAAAGTTGGCCATGTGGAGGTCGAGGCCTTTTCCGGTTCCTTCTTTGTAGTCGATTTTCTCCATCAGGTCTTTGCCTTTCTTTTTCTCCGGAATTACTTCCCAGCCGCCGCGGTCAACCACCAGCGTACCGTTGTTACCTACAAAACCAACACCGTGGTTACGACCATAATAGCCACCGTCAATTCCGGTTCCGTGGTCCCAAAGCATGGTGTGCCCGTCAAATTCGTACAAAGCCTGCAAGGTATCGGGTGTTTCTGCAGCATCATCAGCATAGGCAAATTTACCACCCATCGCCATGATTGATTTCGGAGTCGGGTCGCCCATTCCAAACAATCCGTAATCGATAATGTGTACCCCCCAGTCGGTCATTAAACCACCTGCATAGTCGTAAAACCAGCGGAAATTGAAATGAAAGCGGTTTGGATTAAACGGACGCAACGGAGCAGGCCCTAACCAGAAATCGTAGTCGACACCAGCAGGTGCCACACCATCAGGTTGAACCGGAACAGGCTCCATCCAGCCCTGGTAAGCCCATGTACGCACCGTGCGGATTTTCCCGAGCTGACCCGATTTTACAAAGTCAACCGCTTCGCGCCAGTGCGGATCGCTGCGTTGCCACATACCTACCTGCACAACTGTGTTGTATTTGTTGGCGGCGGCTTCCATCACATTGATTTCTTCGATGGAGTTGCCCAGAGGTTTTTCGCAATACACATCTTTTCCGGCCTGACAGGCTTCCACCATCGGCAAGCAGTGCCAGTGGTCGGGAGTACCGATAATTACCACATCAATTCCGGGCATTTCGAGCAATTTTCTGTAGTCTTTAAATCCAACAGGTTTTTTACCCTGAATTTTTTCGGTATCGGCGATTCGTTTATTGAGAACGCTTTCGTCAACATCGCAAATGGCGGCACATTCAGTATTGGGTAGTTTCAAAAAGGCAGCCAGGTCGGCCCAGCCCATTCCGTTAACGCCAATAGCGCCACACATTAATTTTTCGTTGGCACCTTTGCAGGCTGCCATTGGCATTGTTGATGCCAGCGCCACACCAGCCACAGCCAGTGAGGAGGTTTTAATAAAAGTTCTTCTGTTGGTCATGTGTCAATTTAATTGTCGGAAGTCCGAAGTCGGAAGCCGGAAGAAAAATCCGGAGACCGGAGTCGGAAGTCCGAAGTTTGTTGAAAGAGTCCGGAGACTGGCGACGGAAGTCCGAAGCCTGTCACCGGAAATCATTTTTTAATTTATTTTATCTTTAAATACAATCATCATATTCATCAGGTTCCAGGAGAATTCACAGCGTTTTCCAGATTCTTCTTCCGAAATATAGTTCCTTCTTTATGCCTTGTGTAAACAGGTTATAACCTCACACAAAGAACGAATAGAATAGTTTATAAACTTCACAAATTCAGGATTTGTCTGACCCGTTGAGCATTCTTACTCAATCACCCCTGCCTGAATGACTTCAGTCGGGCAGGCACTCACCTACTCACTTCTTCTCCTCTTCTTTCTTCTACTTGTCCTTCTGCATGGCGTCGTCGAAAGCCACGTCTGATGGTTCAAAGTCGATGTATTTTACAAAGTCGCAAGCTTCTTCGGCACCAGCTTCACGGTTCATGCCGCTGTCTTCCCATTCCACCGAAAGCGGACCTTTATAACCGATGTCGTTCAACGCACGAATGATGTTTTCGAAATCAATTTTTCCACGGCCCAGACTGCGGAAATTCCAGTAGCGGCGATTGTCACCAAAATCCATGTGACCACCGAAAACACCCACACTGGTTGGAACATCGCTCCAGTAAACATCTTTCATGTGAACATGAAAAATGCGGTCGGAGAATTCGTAAATAAATTTTACGTAATCAACATGCTGATACCCAAAATGGCTTGGGTCGAAATTAAACCCGAAAGCCGGATGATAATTCAGTGCTTTCAGTGTCTGGTGAGCACTGTGAATATCAAAAGCAATTTCGGTAGGATGTACTTCAAGCGCGAATTTGATGCCCAGTTTCTGGTATTCGTCGAGAATCGGAATCCAGCGGGCGGCAAAATCTTCATACCCTTTCTGAATCATTGAAGGTGACACGGGTGGAAATGAATACAACAAATGCCAGATCGGGCTTCCGGTAAATCCACAAACTGTGTCGATTCCCAGCATTTTGGCAACTTTTGCTGTTTTTATCATTTCTTCAGCAGCGCGCTGACGCACACCTTCCGGGTCGCCATCGCCCCAAACATGCGGACTGGCAATGCTTTTATGCCGGATATCGATATTATCGGAAACACACTGTCCGTCGAGATGAGTTGAAATGGCGAACAATTTCAGTTCGTATTTTGCAAGCAGCGCTTTCCGGGCATCGCAATATGCCTGGTCGGCTTTGGCAACTTCCATGTGGTCGCCCCAGCAGCATAGTTCAAGGCCGTCGTAGCCAAATTCCTGCGCTTTCTGACACATGGTTTCAATGGGCAGGTCGGCCCACTGTCCGGTAAATAATGTAACTGGTCTGGCCATAATTATCAGTTTAAAGTTTCTTGTTTAAAGTTCAAAGTATTTCTTTCTGAAACTGAGCTGGTGACATAAAGGTCACCTGCTCAGTAATTTTGAATGTATTCTAATTTTTATTCGGAAAAATTCAATTTACAAATTGAACAGGTGAACTATAGTCACCAGCTCAAAATCCTGTTTATTCCCCGAATTTTACCCATTTGGCGGTGTCGTCGTAACCGGCTTTCACCACGGTATCAATAAACTGCATACCACGGATACCATCTTCAACACCCGGGAAATCGAGCATTTCGGCTGTTGGTTTTTCACCGTTTGCTTTGGCTCGCACTGTTAAAGAGAAATTGCGGTAAATATTGGCAAAAGCTTCGAGATATCCTTCAGGATGTCCGCCAGGAACACGGGTGTTGTGCGCTGCAACGGCGCTTCCGAGGCTGGTACCGGTGCGTAAAATCTGTGTAGGTTTACCAATCCATTTCACGAATAAAGTATTTGGTTCTTGCTGAAACCAGTCGATTCCGCCTTTGTCGCCATAAACACGGATGCGGATGGCATTTTCCTCGCCGGCAGCAATCTGAGTGGCCATCAGAACGCCTTTTGCACCATTTTCGAAACGGAGTAAACACGCACCGTCGTCGTCTAACAAACGATTGGGCACAAAAATATTCAGTTCGGCACAAAGTTCAGTCACTTTTAATCCGGTGATATATTCTGCCAGATGATGCGCGTGAGTTCCGATATCGCCCATGCAACCTGCTTTGCCCGAGCGTTTCGGGTCGGTGCGCCACGATGCCTGTACATTGCCTACATCCTCAAGTTTAGTAGAGAGCCAGCCCTGCGGATATTCCACAAAAACTTTGCGAATTTTGCCCAATTCACCATCGGCGATCATTTGGCGGGCATGTTTCACTGCCGGATAACCTGAATACGTGTGGGTGAGCGCAAATGTCAGCCCTGTCTCGTCAATCTTTTCCTTCAACTTGAATGCTTCTTCCAGCGTGAAAGTCATCGGTTTGTCGAGCACCACATTAAAACCTTTGTCGAGTGCCATCATGGCCGGATCGAAATGCACAAAATTCGGGGTAACGATGGAAACAAAGTCCATGCGCACACCTTCCGGTAGTTGTGCTTCTTTTTCAAACATTTCCTGGTAACTTGTGTACACCCTGTCTTCCGGCAGAAAATAGAGTTTTCCTGATGATTTTGAGATTTCAGGATTCACGCTGAAACAGCCGCAAACCAGTTCAATCTGGTTATCCATTAAAGCAGCCAACCTGTGAACAGCGCCGATAAATGCATCGGTTCCGCCGCCAACCATACCCATTCTGAGTTTTCTATTCATATTTGATTTCTTTTTAGTTGATTTAGCATTTTGCGTGGCTAAAATTAGCAACTCTTTTGAAAAGGGGCATAACGAATCTTGTAGTTTTATTTAGCCAATAAAGTAATTTTTTAATTCATGCTGTGGCTTTGCAACTTTTCAGAAGAAAATATCTGTTATTTTATGTGTTTTTGTTGATTTGATACAACCCGAGAAGAATTAATCCTGAACAATTTTCACATATTTTAACTATGTTTACGACAAGATTTATCAAACCTTACTAATGGCGAGAAATTTAATTCAACTGTAAATTTTCAACCAGAATAAAAACCAAAAATTTTAATATGATGAGAACAAATGTTTTATTACTTGCAATCCTCTTTTTCGCTGTGTCGTGTGATTTATTGAACTCTGATTCAAAAAGTTCTGATTCAATCGGTGGCAGCACTGATATTCCGATTAATACAGTGGGAACCACATTTGCCAATAATGTTTCAACCGGGACTGCTTCTTACTCAGGTAATATTTCTATTACAGATGTAAGTTCTGATGGTGTGGCAACTGTAAAATTTCAGGCACCGATTCCCACTAACATCCCGATTCTCCAGGGAATTAAGCCAAAATACAAAGATGCTTCGGGAAAATTGGTTTGCGAAGGCAAATTTAAAATGACCGACGAAGGAATTCTTGATTACAACAACAAAGACCACAAACCATTTGTATTGGTAAAATACGATGCCAAAGTAGGCGATAAATACACACTTGAAAAAAGCGATGGAACCACCATTGTCCGTGAAGTAGTCAGAAAATCATCTTCTGATGATTTTTATTGGAACGGAATGATTATAAAAACCATTGATGTTGAACAAAGCTCCAATATTCCGGGGGTAAATAACATTACTTATTTCTGTAATCACAAGTTTGGTGTTGTGGCCGTGA
>DAINOH010000004.1:0-2628 GCA_036735485.1 Draconibacterium sp.
ATAAGTTTAAAATTTTTCAAAACGTCAGATTTTATCAGATTCCACCACCGTGTGTGAAAGTTGTTTCTTTTGCTTTTGATTGTACCACTTTTGAATAAGGTGGCAAATCGGTTGTTACCCATACATTGCCGCCAACCATCGAGCCTTTCCCAATTGTGATTCTGCCTAAAATAGTTGCTCCTGCATAAATTACCACGTCATCTTCAACAATTGGATGCCTGGGAATTCCTTTTATGGGGTTTCCGTTTTCATCGAGCGGAAAACTTTTTGCACCTAATGTTACGCCCTGGAAAATCTTCACATTATTCCCGATAATACTGGTTGAGCCAATTACCACGCCAGTCCCGTGATCAATCGTAAATTTCTGGCCTATCTGTGCACCCGGATGAATATCAATCCCGGTTTCGCCATGCGCCATTTCACTGATAAAACGGGGAATGAGCGGTACTTCAAGTTTTAGCAATTCGTGGGCAACCCGGTAATTGGTAATCGCCCTGATTGCCGGGTAACAAAAAATTACCTCACCATAACTTTTGGCGGCTGGATCATTCAGAAAAGTTGCTTCGACATCGGCTACCAGTTTTTTCCTGATTTCAGGCAAAAAACTGATAAATTTTATGGCAAGCTGATTCGCTCTTTTTTTGTGTTTTTCAACCTTATCAACCGATTCGTCTTTACATTCAAAACAAAGTCCGGCAAGAATTTCTTCACTCAGAATTTCACAAAGTTCGTCAACATATACACCCATGTAATATTGGGTGGTGTTTGTTCTTAATGAAGTATTTCCAAAGTATCCTGGAAAAAGTATTTCACGAACAAGGTCAATCACTTTACTGAGTTTTACGATTGACGGGAGCGGCTCACCCATTTTATGCTGATGACAAACCATCTGGTATGAAGCCGGGTCACTCAGGTCATTAACCGTTTTTTCCAATATATTTTCAAACTCTCTGGTTGTCATTGTAGTAATTTTTGCAAATCAAATATCTGAATTATATTCATATTTTTAACGTTGTTTTAGGCCTGAAATATGTTTTATAGCCATCTCAAATCTTTCATTATTGGTTCCGTTCACTACTTTGTAACTAAACGCAAATCTTTCAATATTCTCTTTATAAATGTTTTGAAGAATTAACCGGTTTTCTCCACCATTTTCGCGCACTGGATCGGCAATCCACGGTAAATCTGTATCACACAACAGAAATAAATCGATTTTTGTTTTTCTGATTTCATCTTCAATCCACACGGGGGCTTTCCCAAAAACAACTTCAAACCAAACTTTTGTTATTATCAGCCAGGTATCACAAAAAATATACGGAATATCAAGTTGCTTCAACTCGTTCATTTTTTCAACCTGCAACCTGGCAATTTGCTCAACATCGTTGTAATTGTATTTTCTGTCCAGTTTTTCGATGTACTCCCTTGCAATTTCAGGAATAAAAGGAACCTTGAAATGGTTGGCAAGCTGCTCAGTCAGGGTACTTTTCCCGGTTGATTCAGCTCCTGTAATTACGATTATTTCAGGTGTTTTTTCCAATTTGAATATTTAAGTTTTTCCGCCATTCAAAATAACCCACAAATGCCATTATCGTGTAAACCGTAAACAAAATTGTGGTTGGCCACAGTCCTTTTTGCAAGTACAAAAATATGCATACGAAATCTGTAAGAATCCAGACTACCCAGTTCTCAAGCAGTTTTCGGGCAAGCATCCAGGTGGCAATTATGCTGGTTGAAGTTGTTAAAGCATCCAAAACAGGTACATCGGAGTCTGTCAAATTCTTCAGAATAAAATACAACGATACAAATAAAATGATTTCAGCAACCATAATTTTAACCCACAGACTTTTCCCGGTTAGCTTCACAAACGCAATATGATTTGAAGTTTCTATTTTCCGGCCTTTCTTCCAGTAATACCACCCATAAATACTGATGAAAGCATAATAAACTTGGAGTCCCATTGCTGCATAAAGCTGTGAACTGAAAAAAATAGCGATGTAAAAAAAGGAACTCAGTAACCCAACCGGCCACGTAAGAATATTTTGCCTGATTGAAAAAACAATATAAATCAAGCCCAATACCGTTCCTGTGACTTCGGTAATATTAGCTGTAATCCACTCGTAAACAGAATGAATCATTGTTTTATGTGAGTAGTTACCAGAATTGAATTATAATCTTTCTGATTTCTGATTACTTCAAGAGCTTTTAAAATTTCTTTATCGTCTTTCAGATAAACTTTGTAAAAGGCATCCCGCTCATACAAGTCGCGTGCAAGTAATGCTTTCACTTCTCTCTTCATGTCATTTCTCGAAAATTCAAGGCTTTCAGCGTTTTTTTCAATCCCTTCTTTAACACCGTTTTCCACAATTCCGGCAATTATATCATCTGAGACATTAAATTTTGTGTCAAAATCTTTGAATTGCGGGTATTTCGATTTGATTTGCTCACGGTTTTTATCAATATAATCAAGAGTATAGTTGTAAATAATATTATTCCGCCTTAACCGGTTAATAAAAGCGTAATGGCTTGAAGTATCAAGCGGAACAAAGATATCGGGCATCACACCGCCTCCCGCAAAGACCGTTCTTTTATTGATTAAAGTATTGAATTTCAATGAATCAGAAAATTGTA
>DAINOH010000004.1:2728-98412 GCA_036735485.1 Draconibacterium sp.
AAGACCGTTCTTTTATTGATTAAAGTATTGAATTTCAATGAATCAGAAAATTGTATGCTATCTGCATTAAACATTTCACCACTCGAAAGCCTGTGCTGGTAATCTTTTCGGTATTCATCCAAACCTTCATCGTAAGGTTTCTGAATGCATCTTCCACTTGGAGTATAATAATGCGCGGTTGTCAGCCTGACCATCGACCCGTCGGTGAGGTAAAATGGTTTCTGAACAAGACCTTTTCCAAAAGTTCTGCGGCCAATTATAATTCCACGGTCCCAATCCTGAACAGCACCTGCCACAATTTCGCTGGCCGAAGCTGAACCTTCATCAACCAGAATGACAAGTTTTCCTTTTTTAAATTCACCTGCAGAACCAGCATTATAGTCTTTCCGTGGCTCGTTAATGCCGCTGGTATATACAACCAGTTGGTTGTTTTCAAGAAATTGCCCCGAAATTTCAACAGCACTGTTCAGATAACCGCCACCGTTTCCGCGAAGATCAAGAATCAGGTTCTGAACCTTTTGTTTTTTCAGTTCTTTCATGGCGGTGGTAAACTCTTCGGTGGTTGTTGCCGAAAATTTGTTGAGTTTGATAAACCCGGTTGCATCATCCATCATGTACCCGGCATCGAGGCTGTTGATCGGAATTTTATCGCGGATGATGGTGAAATCGAGTAATCCGGGTTCATTTTTTCTCAAAACCTTTAAATTAACCTGGGTGCCTTTATTTCCGCGCAACATGTCAAAAACATCGCTGTTTTTTAAACCAATTCCGGCTATGTTTTTGTTATCAACCTCCACAATTCTGTCACCGGCCCTCAATCCGACTTTTTCAGAAGGCCCGCCGGCTACTGTGGTGGTAACAAGCAAAGTGTCTTTAAAAATATTAAAAGTGATTCCGATTCCCTCAAAATTTCCAACAAGCGGTTCATTCATCTTGGCAACTTCGTCTTTCGACATATAAACCGAATGTGGATCCAGCTCACTCAAAATATTGACAATCGCTTTCTCTGTGATCTGGTTAATATTCACCGAATCAACATAATAACCATCAATCAGCCTGAGTAATCTGCCAAATTTCAACTGGTTTTGCTGTACTTCTTCCTGTGCAAAAACACCAATTGCCGAGGCTGCCAGCAAAACAATTGTTGTGATGGCAGCCATCATTTCTTTTATTTTTAAAACCGGAAAGCTTTTCATTTCATTCTAAAATTAAACAGTATAAAATTTGCAATTAGCTGATTAAAATTATGATATACGCGTTGATCCAACTTTTTGCATTCAATTATAACACCTATTCCCACTCAATGGTTGCCGGCGGTTTTGAGCTGATGTCATAAACTACCCGGTTTATACCTTTTACTTTATTGATGATTTCGTTCGACATTTTTGCCAGGAAATCATAGGGCAGGTGAACCCAATCGGCTGTCATTCCGTCGGTTGAAGTTACAGCGCGCAAAGCAACCGTATTTTCGTAGGTTCTTTCATCACCCATCACACCAACCGACTGCACCGGCAATAATATTACGGCTGCCTGCCATACTTTGTTGTACAGGTCCCAGTTTTTTAATCCGTTAATAAAAATAGCGTCTGCTTCCTGCAGGATTCTTACTTTTTCGGGCGTAACATCGCCCAGAATCCTGATTCCAAGCCCCGGGCCGGGGAATGGGTGACGACCGATCAACTCTTGTTTAATGCCAAGTGTATTACCCACCCGTCGCACTTCGTCTTTAAAAAGCAACCGGAGCGGTTCAACAATTTTCAGTTTCATTTTTTCAGGAAGACCACCCACGTTGTGATGCGATTTGATAGTGGCCGACGGCCCGTTTACCGAAACCGATTCAATAACATCGGGGTAAATTGTTCCCTGTGCCAGCCATTTTACATCCGAAATTTTGTGCGCTTCCTCGTCGAAGACTTCGATGAAGTTGCGACCAATTATTTTTCTTTTTTGTTCCGGGTCATTAATTCCTTGCAGGTCGTTCCAGAATTTCTGACGGGCATCAACACCAATCACATTCAATCCCATGTCTTGGTAAGAATGCAAAACATCTTCGAATTCATTTTTCCGGAGGAGCCCGTTATCTACAAAAATACAGGTGAGATTACTGCCAATTGCCTTGTTCAGTAATACCCCGGCCACAGACGAATCAACACCTCCTGAAAGTCCAAGTACCACTTTATCATTTCCCAGTTTTTCCTTCAACTCATGAACTGTAGTTTCAACAAATGAAGCCGGAGTCCAATCCTGGTTACATTTGCAAATATCCACCACAAAATTGCTGAGCAGTTGTTTACCCTCGGTTGTGTGATAAACTTCAGGATGAAACTGAATTCCCCAACTGGGTTCTTCATCAATTTTGAAAGCGGCAAAATTCACATCTTCGGTGGAGGCCACCACTTTATAGTTTTTCGGAATTTTCACAATTGTATCTCCGTGCGACATCCAAACCTGCGTGTGCTGGCTCATATTTTTAAAAAGTTCACAACTGTGGTCGATGTACCCGAGGTTGGCGCGGCCATATTCACGACTGTTTGACGGGGCAACTTCCCCACCATAAAAATGTGCCAGGTATTGCGCTCCATAACAAACTCCCAGAATCGGAAGTTTCCCTTTAATATCAGAAAGGTCAGGTTTGGGTGAGTCGGCATCGCGCACTGAAAACGGGCTGCCTGAAAGTACCACACCTTTTACTGATTCATCAATAGCGGGGTGGTGGTTAAAAGGATGGATTTCGCAATAAACATTTAACTCCCTGATTTTTCGTCCGATTAATTGTGTGTATTGTGACCCGAAATCAAGGATGAGTATCTTTTCCTGCATGAAAATAAATTTTAATGGTGAACTGCTTATTTTACAGGCAAAAGTAAAAATATCACTTAAAATGCAGTTGATTTGTTTATTAAAATACCTCCGATGTTAACAACAAGAAAATAATACACGACAATGTTATAATCACATCGAATCAAGCTAATTTCGGATTGCAAGGTCATTAACAAGCACTTTATTTTTTAATTTTGGCGTTTTAAATCGTTTGTAAATGAAATTTCTTCGATTTGTGTTGCTGAGTATTTTGATGATTTCAGCGGTTGTGATTGCAAATGCACAAGAGCTGAAAGACAATGAACTTGTTATTATTAACGGGCAGAAATACATTATTCACCAGGTAAAAACCGGTGAAACAATTTATTCTCTCTCCAGAAATTTCAGGGTTGAACCTGCCATGATTATGCGAAGCAACCCCGGAGTTGAGGACGGTTTAAACATCGGTGACAGGTTGAAAATTCCATTCGACGGAAGTTTCAGCCTTTCTGAAATCAGTGGCTTTAAAAAGGGCGATCCAACTGGTTTTAAGCAATATACTATTGAATCAAACAGCGAAACCGCCTATTCAATTTCCAGAAAATTCGGGGTGAATGTTGAAGAAATTTATTCTTATAACCCCGAAGTACAGAAACTTAAAAAAGGATTGGTAATCCGGATTCCGGTCTGGGAATTCAGAGAAATCAGCGAAACTGCTGATAAAACCATCGAAACCCAAAATCCAGAAGAGAATAAAATTATTCACACGGTGGTTTCGGGAGAAACCTTGTATGGCATTTGCCGGAAATATAATGTGCCGGAAAGCGATGTGCTGGCTTTGAATCCCGATGCCAGAAATCTGAAAGCCGGGGCAAAAATTCAGATTCCGTCGAAATCAGGCAATGTTCAGACTGAAACAGTTGCTGAACCGAAAGTAGAAATATCAAAGGGAATTATTCATGATGTGGAGCCCGGAGAGACCATTTACGGAATCACCAAAAAGTATAACATTACCGAATCGGAACTGAAAGCGGCAAACCCGGGATTGGTGTCGCTTCAATCAGGGATGAAACTGAATATTCCACAGAAGGCAAACGGTCAGAATGTTATTTCTCAGCCTGTTGAAAATGGTGATGAAACAAACAATGCTGAAAGAGAAGTTAAAACACGCACTGGAAATTGTACAAAACTTTCGGTCTCGGAAGCCGGAAAAAGAACCTATTCGGTTGCTTTGTTTCTTCCTTTGTTTCTGGATGCGAATGCCGACCTTCGAAATGGTTTGATTTCAGAACCAGAAATATTGGATAGTCTTGAGTTGACAACATCGGTGGCTGACACCGTAATTGAATCTTCAGAACCTGCAGTGCCTGTTAACCGATTTCATGGCAACAGCGAGAATTTTCTTCAGTTTTACGAAGGTGTTCTTGTTGCAGTCGATTCGATGCAAAAAGCCGGAATGAATGTAAAAATGAGTGTTTACGATACAAAAGACAGTCCTGAGAACGTCAGAAAACTGGTTAATTCAGGGGCACTCAAAAATACTGACCTGATCATCGGACCGGTTTATGAAAATGTACAGAAAGAAGTGGCTTCGTTTGCAGAAACAAACCAGATACCAATGGTTTCGCCGTTTACACCCCGATCGTCAATTATCAGCAATAATCCGTATTTCTTCCAGGTTAACCCAACCCGTGAATATCTTGCGTCGGCAACTGTTGAGATGATCAGAAAAGAGTTTGCCGGAAAGAATTTTGTGGTGATTAAAACCGGTTCTTATGAAGGAACTCCCGAAGGACAATTCGTAACAAGGATTCAGCAGGCGCTTGCGCAGCAGTCGCCCAAAAGCCGTTTCCAGGTGTACGATTTTAAAAGGGAACGCGCCCGCGGGTTAAGAAATGTTTTAATTGCGGATTCTGAAAATGTTGTTTTTATCCCGACTGCCGATGAGGGAGAACTGAGTGTTGCCATTTCGAACCTGAATAACCTGGCTGATGAAATTCCGATTACGCTTGTGGCGCAGGCAAATTTTCAGCAACGTTATCAAAGTATCGATGTTGCTCATTTTCATAACCTTAAAATGCATTATATCAATCCTTATTGGGTTGATTATGGAAAAAAAGATGTCATTTCATATATCAGAAAGTTCAGGACAAATTTTGGCACTGAACCAAACAGTTATGGAATCCAGGGATTTGATGTGGCTTATTATTTTCTGAATGCATTATTCTGGTATGGGAATAATTTTGCACCCTGCGTTGGCGATCTGGATTTGAAACTTGTTCAGGGAAACTATCACTTTGAAAAGGTTTCTTCATCGGGAGGTTATATGAACCAGGGAGTTTCGGTGATTCAGTACAACCGGAATTTTGAGGTTCAGCAAAAAGAAGTTCTGAAATAAATCACAGAAAAAATAAAAGTAAAAGACCGTGCCGAAACACGGTCTTTTTTTGGCTCTGGTTATACAAACTCATTAAAGGTTTGTTTTATAATTGCCAATGCTTCATACATTTCAGCTTCATTGATAATAAGCGGCGGAGTAAACCGGATAATATGCTCATGGGTGGGTTTGGCAATCAATCCGTTTTCTTTCAGCCGCAGACAAACATCCCAGGCTGTTTTTCCACCTTTTGGTTTTACAGCGATGGCATTTAAAAGCCCTTTTCCACGAACAATTTCAATCATTTCTGATTTTACGGCACTCATTTCTTTTCTGAAAATCTCACCCATTTTTGTGGCATTTTCGGCTAATTTTTCATCCATAATCACATCGAGTGCGGCCATTGCAACTGCAGCAGCAATTGGATTTCCGCCGTAAGTACTGCCATGCTCGCCGGGTTTGATGGTCAGCATAACTTCGTCGTCGGCCAAAACACACGAAACCGGGTAAACACCGCCTGAAAGCGCTTTGCCCAGAACAAGAATATCGGGGCGAACACCTTCGTGGTCGCAAGCCAGCATTTTGCCGGTGCGGGCAAGTCCGGTCTGAACTTCGTCGGCCACAAACAAAACATTGTGTTTTTTACACAATTCGGATGCTTTTTTCAGATATCCCTGGTCGGGAATAAAAACACCGGCTTCAGCCTGAATGGGTTCCACCAGGAATCCGGCAACATTTGGTCTTGCAAGCGCTTCAGCCAATTTATCGATATCGTTAAACGGAATGTGAATAAATCCCGGCGTATAAGGACCGTAATGATTAAACGCATCCGGGTCTGATGACATGGAAACGATGGTAATTGTGCGACCGTGGAAATTGCCGTCGCAAACAATAATTTCAGCTTCGTTGGCCGGAATGCCTTTCACTTTGTAGGCCCATTTGCGAATAAGTTTCAGCGCGGTTTCATCGGCTTCGGCACCCGAATTCATGGGCAACATGCGGTCGTAACCAAAAAGTTTGGTCATATACTCTTCCCAGTCGCCCAATTTATTGTTGTAAAATGCCCTCGATGTAAGAGCCAAAGTTTGTGCCTGCTCGGTGAGCGCAGCTGTAATTTTTGGGTGACAGTGACCTTGGTTAACTGCCGAATAGGCGGATAAAAAATCGAAATATCGTTTGCCTTCAACGTCCCAGACATAAATTCCCCTGCCTTTTGAAAGTACAACAGGTATCGGATGATAATTGTGAGCGCCAAATTTTTCTTCTTTGGCCATGTAATCTTTTGAAGTCGGTGCAATCATTTTCTTGGTTTTAAAAATTTGGTACAGATTTACAATTTTACTCACAATTCTACAAGAGTCCCGAAGGTGATATTAAGCACTGAAAAACGTCATGTTTTCGGTTTGATTCTCCAAAACCGAATCAATAAAATCTCGGCAAGAATCATCAGAATAGCCAGTAGAATGAACCATTTCCAGAGTTGTTGACCGTTTTGTAGCTCATCAAAAACCTCTGCAAAATTGTTTTCAGCATTTTCAATCACCGAAGTGTTTTGCAGTCGGAGCGACTCAATTTTTGCGTCTATTTCATCGGCACCATAATAGCGGAGATCCGATTCTTTGCGGTCGTAATTAAACGCAAAAGCCGAAATTACCGAATCTTCATTCCAGACAAGATAATGGCCGTCGGTTTCAATGGACGGATCGATTTCAAGAATCACACCTCTTCCGGTAATATTTTTCGAAGGGACAAATCTTTCGCCCGTCTTTTTGTTTTCAATTTCAGTTTTCGATTCAAGATTGATGTGACGTCCGTTCTCAATCTGGTAGAAATTATTTTTACCCACAATCAGCGAATTTTGTTGTTGCGGAACACTGTTTAAAACAATGTTATAAAGCACTGGTACAAAAATCACGTCGCGGGCAAACGATTCATTTTTTTTGTTGAGCGTGAAACTGAAAATCCAGGTTTTTCCGTTTTCGTATGGAACTTTCAGTAAAGCCGGATCGTTGTTCTGAAACCAAAGTAAACGGCTGGCGTCGGGGCGCAGATTGCCACTGAAAAGAAAATGCCCGTTTGTTTCAGGGTAAACCGGATTATCCTCTTTTTTACGGAAAACATCGCTGAAAAATGCATTGTCGAAATCGATTCCCGATATTTTCTGCCGCGTGGTATCTGCTGAAACAATGGTTGGAGCGTTTAAAGCCGAAAGCAGGTTGTTAATTGCCAACTGGTTTTTATCGCCGGGGAAAATGGCAACAGAACCTCCTTTTGCCACGTAGTTATTCAGTTCGCTGACAAGGCCTGTCGAAAGCTCACCCAAATTTACCAGGAAGATGGCATTGTACTCATAAATCCGGCTGATTTGAAGATTCTGGCTGTTAACAACATCCGGTAAAACATAACTGTCGTTACCAAATAATGCTGAAATATAATCGGCGCCTTCTTTTGAAGAATTCGTATTGTCGAAGATTACAAGTGTTTTTAAATGGGGCTCCACAAAATAGCTCACAAACCAATTGTTGTCGTGTGTGAATGGATAATCAGAGATTTCGATTTGCCCCAATTGCAACCCGCTTGTATTGTTTGTATATTTTAAACTGGTGGTTATTTCGTTCAGCGGTCCGATGGTAAAATTTGTGATCGATTTGATGGAATCATTCAGAATCATTTTCAGCGGAAGGCTCTGGTAACTTTGTTCCGAGCTATTCCTGATCCTCACAAATATTTCTTCCTCTTGTTTCAGGTAGTGTGCCGGCACTTCGAACCAACACGAATCGATATAAAGATTGGCAACGCCCGAAGGTTTTACCGGGAGAATGTATCGTGTAACAACTTCGTTACCAAAACTTTCAAGATCAGTAACTGGTCGCTGACAATCGGAAATATAATACAAAAAACGGGCGGCTCCCGGTTCGGGATCGGAATAACTTCCGTAAGCAAAGCGCTGACTGATCAGCGAAAAAGGGATTACAACCGGAGATGACCGGATTTCGGCCACTTCGCGGATAAACTGTTCACGGTTAAAAAGGTGCTGATGTTTGGGTAGCATGTCGTTGGTGAGAAGCTGGAATCTTGTGCCCGGCGGGTAAGCCATACAAATTTCGAGTGCTTTGTTGCGGGCGGCTTCCAATAATTGTCCATTCTCCGAAAGCGCATTCATGCTGAAGGAATTGTCAACATAAATTCCGACAACCTGTTTTGATGATTTCAGCGCCTGGTTTTTTGACGGGAAATAAGGTTGAGCAAAAGCAAATACCAGAAAAATGATGGTCAGAATCCTGGCGGCAAGAATCAGCAATTGTTTCAGTTTCGATTTGTTTTTTGATTCTTTTTTGATTTCGCGCAAAAAACTCACATTGCTGAAATAAACAGTGCGGTACTGCCTGAAACTGAAAAGATGAATAATTACCGGAATTGCAACTGCCAATAATGCAAACAGAAATGCTGGATAAAGAAATTTCATTTTTGTCCTATCTTCAGTTTATTTAAAAATTGCCACTTCTTTTTCTCCACTTGATTTGATAAACCCGCGGAACATGCCACTTGTGTTGAATTCCATCGCAATATTTCCCTGTTGGTCGATTGCAATAACACCACCTGTTCCGTTAAGTTCAGTAAGTTTGGCAATCTCAGTTTTACAGGCGTCCTGCACCGTCAGGTTTTTGTATTCCATCAGTGCAGAAATATCGCGGGCAAATCCCAGCCTGATGTAATATTCGCCATGCCCGGTGCACGAAACAGCGCAGGTTTTGTTGCTGGCATAAGTTCCGGCACCAATCACAGGAGTGTCACCAATTCGGCCATATTTTTTGTTGGTCATGCCACCGGTTGATGTTCCGGCGCAGAGATTTCCGTGGCTGTCTAAAACAACACAACCCACAGTTCCTGTATTGTCGTTGTTTGTTCTAGATCTTTCTTTTTTCAGTAATTGTTCAAGCGATTCTTTGCGGGCTTTTGTGTGGAAATACTTGTTAGGAACAATGTCCAAACCCTGTTTTTTTGCAAACTCCGAAGCGCCTTTTCCACTCAGAAAAACATGTTCGGAATTGAGCATCACTTCGCGTGCGGCACATATCGGGTTTTTGATGTCACGCACGCCGGCAACAGCGCCCGCATTTAAAGTTCTGCCGTCCATAATCGAAGCATCGAGCTCCACTTTTCCGTCGTGAGTAAACACAGCACCTTTCCCGGCATTGAATAGTGGCGAATCTTCCAGTATGTTGATCACTTTTACAACCACATCGGTGGCAACAGCGCCTTCGTTCAGCATTTTATTGCCCAGTTCAAGGGCTTCGTTTAATTTCGCTTCGTATGCAGTGCGCGCCTCGCTGCTCATTTTTTCTTCCGACATAACTCCGGCTCCGCCATGAATAACCATTGCATATTTAGGTTGTGCATGAACACTCAAAACAGTCATCAGAATGATAGCCGATAGAATAACTTTTAAAACATTCATTGTTAAGCTGTTTTAATTTTTATTTCGAACTGAAAAGTTTGGCTGAACACCTGGAATTTTCATTTTTATTTTCAATTCGGGGTTAAAAATAGTGGTTTCGCCGGACTGATTGATTAAAAATGCCGATTAACGTGTAAAATAAATTGACTTACAAACTGATTTTGTTTATTTTTTTTGGATATAAGTTTAAACATTAACATTAATTTTGTGTTTTAACTGTGACTTAACAAAAATAATATGAAAGCGGAGGGTTATTCAATCAGGGATCTTGAGGTATTGTCGGGTGTTAAAGCACACACCATCAGAATTTGGGAGAAACGTTACAAATTGCTGGTACCGGCAAGAACCGACACCAATATCAGGTATTATAGCGATGAAGACCTCAGAAGAATTTTGAGTGTTTCGTTACTGGTAAAGAACGGATATAAGATTTCAAAGGTGTCGCGGATGAATGAGGAGCAAATCAGGACGATGGTGGTGAGTGTAAACACAAAAAGCATCACGGAACCCGATTACATCGACAGGCTTATCATCAGTATGTTGAACTTCGACAATGCAGGTTTTTATAATCTTGCCACTGAAATTATTGAAAAGAAAGGTATTGAAGATGCAATCAGCAAGGTATTTTTCGCGCTGTTTGAACGGATTGGCACCTATTGGATGGTTGGTTCGATATTTCCGTCGCAGGAACATTTTGTTACGAATATCCTCCGTCAAAAGCTGATTGCAGAAATCGACAAGCTTGGTTATGAGTCGAGTCGTAATGCAACAATCCTGTTTTTTCTGCCCGATGGCGAACTCCACGAAATGAGTTTGCTGTATTATACCCTGCTGGCCCGTAAAATGGGATATAATGTGCTTTATTTAGGTCAGTATGTTCCTTTTTCTGATCTTGTTAAAGTGGCAGCACATGCTAAAATTGATTATGTTTTTACAGCATTTATCAATGGTTTCCCAAAAGAAGAACTGGAGGATTATCTTATCAGGTTAAGGGAAGTTTTTGATCATCAGAAGATTTTTATAACCGGATGGCAGATACAACAGCATGTTCCAAAACTGCCACGATTGGTAAAAATTGTAAAAGACTACTCCGAATTTAAAAAGTATTTTTCCTGATTGTTTTTAAGGATTGCCTGACAAAACAGGCACTGGTTTTAATGTTAATTTGTTTTTTTCTGATGTATTGATGGTCATCATTTCATCATCGTCTTCTTGTTGTGTATGGCTGTAATAGATGTTGTATTCAGCATCAACGGGGCACAAAATCCGGCACGACCTCTCTGGTGGAATCCTGATGTCCATAAAATCACAATAATTATTGGTATCCCAGAAAACATCGGTGAGCATGTTTACATATAATGTGTCGTGGGTGGGGTTTCGCAGAATCATTTTTTTGAATCGCGTTTCAGTTGGGTACCAGTTCACATCAGTTTCGAAAACTGCCGCCGAAACCACAGAAAGTGTTGCCATTAAACCGTCGGCAATCACCGATGAACTGCGGCTTCCCGAAAGATCTTTTTGTCTTTCGCGGCTTTCCGGATCGTGAATATACTTTGCCGATGAGCAAGAAAGAAAAAGGCCGGCGATCAATATCAGTAAAAAATTTCTCCTCATTAATTTTTCTGTTTTCGTGTGACTTTGTAATCAAAAATTATGCCTGTTATACCCTGAAATATTGACTTGTATTACTATTTAGTTTTAACTTCGGGCACTTAATTACATTTTTAAATGTTCGTTAAGTATAAATCACAAATAAAAAAGCATGAAAAGATTACTCATTATCATTATTGCAATGGGACTGACAATTTCAGTGGCAGCGCAACCCAAACTCGATCTTGGATTAAAAGGTGGAGTAAATTTTTCGAAACTTAGTTTTGATATGGATGATTATTCAGCAGAATCTGTTACCAAATCTCATTTCGGTGCTTTTGCGCGGGTAGGCTGGGACCGCCTTTTTATACAACCTGAGCTTTATTTCAGTGGAAAAGGGGGCGATGTTACCTCGGATGTTGCCAATACTTTTTCTTCATTCGATTATACCACGTTTGATGTTCCTGTGTTATTGGGATACCGCATCATAAAAGGAAAAGCGCTCGATATTCATTTAATTGGCGGCCCGGTGTGGAGCAATATCACCAAGGAAGAAGTTAAAGACGGGAATGTTTTTGATGAATCATTTTTTAAAAACCACTACATGAGCATTCAATATGGTGTGGGTGTTGATGTACTGTTTATGACCATTGATGCTAAAATGGAAAACGGCCTCAGCGAAATTTACTCAATGGATGGCGAATCGTTTAAAAACAATGCCTTTATGCTTTCCATCGGGTTTAAAATTCTGTAATTCGTTACATGGCAGAACCTGGTGATTCGTTTGCAACGCAGCAGCGTCATGATTTTTTCTGCCTGCAATTCAAAAGGTGTCTGTTTTTTTGTGTTACTTAATCTTTGTTACAATAAATCAGTGTTTAAGGGGAGATTTGCTCCCCTTAATTTTTTTTGAACCAATTCACGGGATTTAATTTAGCCTTGTATTTTATAAAAAGCTCTTTGCCCACCAGCAGGCCACCTGTCCAGAAGACAATCTCCATGAGCACAATGCTGGTTGTGGAAGCAATCACTTTGGTGCGTACCGGCAGGTCGGTCATCGGGAAGATGATGGAGGCAGCAAAGAATACCCCTGAGAAAATCATCAGGAAGATACCCATTTTAATCTGCAGGTTTTTTTGTGTTTTCATATAACTCTTAATGCAATTTCTGACAGGATTGAACGAATGTGTTGATTTTGCTGCATATTTTAAGTTTTGCCCGGTTGTATTTCATGATGACGCAGTTTATTGGTTAAACCTGTTTGATAATATGACCCCCGAACCGGAAAAATGTTTAAAGGGAGGGATTTTATGCAAACATTTTTCTTTAAATCGCCCCTGAATAACCGGAATCTGCACTTGTAACAAAGCAGATTGGGAAGGAAAGCGGTAAATGTGCTGTGAACGAAACAAATGGCTGTCGCCAAACTGTATAATAATAACCGCTTTATCCTTGATATAAGAATTAAGCGGTTATTATTATCATTCAGCCTGTTGTAGTCAGTCGATTCTTTTCCCGGCCCAGTTGATGGCATTGATAATATGCTGTTGTATCTTTTCGTCCTGGAAAGCTTCGTGGGTATGTCCGAAACCGCTATAAAACGAACGGGTTCCGTTTTTCTCGTTCCACCAGATAATGGGGTGGTCGCCCATTTTCCATTTGTCGTTATCGTATTCTTTAATGGAGTTTTCGTCTAAAACGGCCAGCACTTTTACATTGGGACGTGGGTTTGTTTTAAAAGTGTACCATTCGTCGTAGGTGGTGTAAGATTTCATCCCGGTAAAAGGTTTCATGGCGGGGTGATTGTTAGGTTCGAAAACCACTGTTGCTTTCTGCGACGGGGGATGTATCCTGAAATAGCCGCCCACTAATGCGCCATAGAAAGGCCATTCGTATTCACAGTCGGCAGCAGCATGAATTCCCACAAAACCTTTTCCGTTCATGGCTATTTCAAAAGCAGCCTGGCCGTTATCGTTAATGGCATCACCGGTGGGATTAAGAAATACCACCACATCAAAACTGTTCAGGAAGCTTTCTGTAAACAAACGGTCGTCTTCGGTGGCAGTAAGCACCCAGTTTTGTTTTTTGCTGTAGTCATACAGCATTTTCAATCCCGAAGAAATGGATTCGTGGCGGAAACCGGCTGTTTTGCTGAATACAAGGATGTTCAGCGGCTTTTCAAATTCGGGTTTATCCTGGGCTGTGCAGGATAATACAAGTGATGAAACGATGATCATCACAAAAAACAGATTTTTCATAATAAACATTTTTAGCATTTTAATTGACTCAGGTTATTTGTTGCTTACAAGATTAAGCATTTTTTTCAGAAGAAACAGTGATGGTTAAAAAGTGATGTGGGTTGGCTGAGGATTTTGAATTTCTATTCCTGTAAAATTTATCGTGCTGAATTTGATTGTTTTATGTGAATTTTAAATAAATGATTGCATCAAATTCTAAACATTCGATTGAAATTTTGTATGGCTTTTTTTGTTCAGATATTTTTTTATTTCGGATAAATTGTCTATGTTTGAAATGCATTGGCCATATCTGGCCAATTGTGTGTTTGGGGGTTAACATTTAAAAGGGCGGCTATTGAGCTGCCCTTTTTCCGTTATGTTTATTTCCTTATTTTCAGACACCAAAATTAATGTATGTATTTAATCAGATTGATTCACATTTTATCACCCCTGCTTACAGTATTAGCCGGAATTTATTCCTACAGGTATTTTGATAAAAAGCTGAAACTTTTGTTTTACTATGCCATTGCGGGATTCTGTACCGAAATATTTATCTGGCTGCTGTTGAAAGCGGGGGTGAAGAATAATACGCCGGGACTGCATTTTTATATCATGTTCGAAGTTGTGATCTGGGCATTTTTTTATGCGGAATGTCTGAAGGGTTTTGTTCACCGGAAGTACATTTGGATGGCGGTTGTTCTGTTTGTATCGTATTGTATCGTCAATTTTGTGTTTATACAGGATTTGAAATCATATCCTTTCACACGCACGGTTGAGGACCTGCTGATGATTTTGTTTGCTGTTCTGTTATTCTTAAAAATAATGGTTGAAGCGAAAATTGAAAAATTAATACAATCACCGTTAATCTGGATTAACACGGTTGTGCTGTTGTATTTTGCGGGTAACTTTTTCTACAATATCGTGTTTGTTCACTTGTTGGTTGTTGACCGTATTTTTCTGATATCGACTGCTGTATATGTATTCGGTTTTTTCAACTTCCTGTATTACGCCGGGATCGCAACGGGTTTTTTACTACAACGAAGCCAGGAACTGCGGAAGGCTGCCATTTGGAAGTCATTGAAAAACTGAGTGGCCGCCATAAATCCGGATGCTGAGGTGATTGTCTGTTTACCGCTGATTCCGCTGAAGGAAAGTTTGGGTGTTGCATACGTATCGGATGTCGTTTTTCTGTTTCGCATGAATTGATTTTTCGGGTGAGTATTTATGTTTGACAAATCAGAAAAATTATTATACAATTAACTTTGAATAACAAACTTTTTACAGGCCCTCATGTTTAAGTTGACTGATGAATGTAATTGTTAAAAGATAATCAGAGTCAATATGGAAACGCCTGTTATATTCTGGGTTCTGTTTAATGCTTTTGTGCTGGTGATGCTTGCACTTGACCTGGGAGTTTTTCACCGGAAAAGTCATGAAGTGTCGGTTAAGGAAGCCTTGATCTGGACATTTGTGTGGATTTTTCTGGCACTGGTATTTAATGCGATTCTTTATTTCTGGCGGGGCCAGCAACAGGCGCTTGAATTTTTCACCGGTTACCTGGTTGAAAAGGCGCTGAGTGTTGACAATATCTTTGTGTTTATCATGATTTTCACCTATTTCCAGATACCGGCACAATACCAGCACAAGGTGTTGTTCTGGGGTATCCTCGGTGCCCTGATCATGCGTGTGATCTTTATTTTTGCGGGTGTTGCCCTGCTGGAAAAATTTCATTTCACTATTTATATTTTCGGGGCATTGCTGATTTTTACCGGAATTAAAATGTTTAACCGCAGCAACGCACAGATTCATCCTGAAAAGAATCCGGTAATCAAATTCTTCAGAAAGCTGATGCCGGTTACACCTGCTTTGCATGGAGACAGGTTTTTTACAAAAATCGATGGCAAACGGTATGCAACGCCACTGTTCCTGGTGCTGCTGCTGGTTGAGACCACCGACCTGATTTTTGCAGTTGACAGTATTCCGGCCATTCTGGCAATCACCCAGGACCAGTTTATTGTTTACACTTCCAATGTTTTTGCCATACTAGGGTTGCGATCGTTGTATTTTGCGCTCTCGGGCATTGTTCACCGGTTCTGGCTGCTGAGCTATGGCCTGGCTGTGGTGCTTGTTTTTGTGGGTGTTAAAATGATGCTGATAGATTTTTATAAAATACCCATCGAATGGTCGCTGTTGTTTATTGCCACCGTTATAACGGCCAGCGTAATCCTGTCGTTGCAGTTTAAAAATAAAAAACAGTAACCGCATTACATGGATCAGCAAATCTGGAGTTTTATTTCCGATCCTCATTTGATTATCGAATACGGGGGATTGATTCTCATACTGGCGATTGTTTATGTTGAAACCGGATTTTTCCTGGGATTTGTTTTGCCGGGCGGTGATTACCTGCTTTTTGCTGCGGGTATGTTTTGCGGCACGCATTACCTGGAAATTCCGCTTCCGCTGCTGTTGACTTTGATGGTGACGGCTTCGTTTATGGGCGATTTAACAGGTTATATGAAAGGAAAATGGCTGGGTGAAAAACTGTTTACAGATAATCGGTCGCGGTTTTTTAAAAAAGAATACCTGGAACGGGGAAGCAGTTTTTATTCACAATATGGTATCTGGGCTTTTGTACTCGGACGATTTATGCCGGTAATCAGGACTTTGGTACCCATGATAGCCGGTGCTTCCCGGTTTCAGTTTAAAAGGTTTTTGCTGTTTAATTTTCTGGGTGCTGTAACCTGGGTATGCACGCTGGTTCCATTAGGTTATTATGTCGGGAAGGCTTATCCTGATGTAATGAAATATTCGGTTTATATCATCCTGATTTTTATAGTAATTGCTTCCATTCCAATGGTGAAAATCATGTTTTCAAAAATCAAATAATCATGAACAGGCTCACAGTTATTTCCAGGGAGATTATCAACAACCGGTATTTCAATTATTTTATTTTTTTCCTGATATTTCTTTCTGCAGTCATTATCGGAATTGAGACATATCCCGGTCTGGCCAGCCGGTATCACGCTTTACTTTCGATGACCGACCGGATTATTATTGCACTTTTTACCCTTGAAATTGCCCTGAAAATTGGTTCAAACGGCAAGCGGCCATGGGTTTATTTTTCAGATCCGTGGAATGTGTTCGATTTTCTGATTGTGGCAATTTGCCTGATTCCGATGAATGATACACACTATTTTGCTGTATTCAGGATACTGAGGATTCTGAGAATATTCAGAATGATAACTGTTTTTCCGAAGTTAAGGTTAATCGTCAGTGCCTTGCTCAAAAGCATTCCATCGATGGGGTATGTCATTATGCTGATCGGGATTCTTTTTTATGTGTATGCCATTGTGGGTGTATTTGTTTTCGGGGGTGCCGATCCGCTGCACTTTGGTGATCTGCACCATGCATTTGTCACCCTGTTTAAAGTTTTGACACTCGAAGGCTGGACCGACATCATGAACACACATATTCTGGGAGCTGGCGGCAACGGAAATCAGCAAATAGTATCCTTCTGGCCGTTCCTTTATTTTGCAAGTTTTATCATCGTCGGGGCTATGATTATCATGAATCTGTTTATCGGTGTAATCATGAACAGCATGGATGAAAGCCAGAAAGAATTGACCCGGGAACTAAACGAAATGAAATACAGGGAGAAAGATACCAATGAGCTCTACACGCACATCATTTCGCGACTGGATGAACTGAATGATGAAATAAAAAGCCTGAAAAAGAACTGAAAAGGGTTAGTCATTACGAGGGTTCACTCAAATTTTTTTGAGAATAATGAGCTCATGACAGAAAATTCCAATAATCAAATTTCAAAAACCAAATAAATTCCAATATTCAAAATATTTAAATTCCAAAATTCTCACAATGAACGTGTTTCTAAAATTGATTTTTTTTGTATTTGGAGCTTGTTTGTTATTTGGTAATTAATTTAATTTCAGTTATTTGTAAAAATCTGTCATTGGCAGCTGGAACCCCAAGTAGGTTTGTTGCAGGATTGATTTCCCCGCGCCTGAACTCACATTTTTAGAGCGGCAAGAATCGGATAATGAAATTGTGATCAACAATGAGATGAGAATCGCAGGGATTGTTGGATTGTTCAGTCGCAGTGCATCGTGAAATCATTTCAGATTTTGAAAAACTCGCTCAGAATCTGTGCGTGGTCGAATGCCAGTTGGGGTAAATCAGTAACCGGGAACCAGTCGGCCCGGGCTGCATCATCGCCGCCGGCAACATTTTTCGTATCATTTATTTCGGCTGAGAAAACAACAGAAATGGTCCGGTGGCGGGGATCACGGTGAATGGCGTCGAATGCTTTGAATTGTTTCATGGCAACCAACTCCAGCCCGGTTTCCTCCAAAAGTTCGCGTTTGCAGGCCTCTTCCAGTGTTTCGTCCATGTTGACAAAACCGCCGGGTAAAGCCCATTTTCCCTTAAAAGGTTCCTGTCCGCGCTGAATCAGCAAAACATAAGTTTCGTTGCTTTTTTGTGTAAAAACAATGGCATCGACTGTGAGGGCTGCACGTGGATATTGATAGGAATACATTTGATTAATGATTTAAGATTGATACTTGATTCTGGATGCTTGATACTTGATACTTGATTCTGGATTTCTGCAACCAATCTGCAACCCCTGCCCGGATGAATTCGTTCAGGCGGGTGCAACCCATCCACTCAATCCCTGCGGCCGGTTTTCCAGTATTTAATAACCAGGTAAACAGCCACCACGAGCACGATTATCAGAATCAGCAGTTTGATGCGTTCCATTACCGGATGATTTTTTTCATTACCCTCATTTTGTGGGTGTATCGTTGTGTATCGATATTAAAAATACCAAACTGGTCAACATTATCAATCCGCACTTTTCCAGAAGCGTGGATAATTTTGTTGCGTTTCCAGATGATACCAACATGTACAATCTTTCCTTCTTCGTTATCGAAAAAGGCCAGGTCGCCCGGTTCTGCCTCGTCCACAAAGCTCATGGCAACGCCGTGTTTTACCTGTTCGGCTGCGTCACGTGGCAGTTTGATACCAATCATTTTGTAAACAATCTGCGTCAGCCCGCTGCAGTCGATCCCAAAAGGAGTTCGTCCTCCCCATAAATAGGGTGCATTAAAGTATTTCAGGGCCTGTTTTATGAGAAACTCCCGCGGATTTTCAACCTGACCGTAGGAAATTTCTCCGGTCGCGGTATAATTATCTTTTCCGATCGAGAATTTCCGGAGATTCCGCCGCCATACCGGCAAGGTGCTGCCTGCCACCAGCATCAGGTTTTGTTCGTTGTTAACCGGAATAATGCTGATGATATCGGTGGTGACTGCACCGGGACTACGTTTCATGCGCGACATCCAACGCTGTTGTATCGGGGTGATCATTTTCAGATCGACCCATCCTTCGTATCCATCATATTCCAACCTCACGTTGGCCCAGCCAACCATTTGCTCACGAATTTCGAAGTGTTCGCCAAACAGAATCTGTGTCACCATTTCGCTTCTTTCCGAAGGTTCCTTCCGTACAGGAATAATACTGAGATTAGAAATGCCGTAGTTCATCCGGATCAATTATAAATTTTACTATTTTTAATCGGGTTAACACAAATCTATGAAAAATTAGATTTGGCAACTGATTCCGATGATTTTTTTGTTTTTATACTTTTAAACAGGGGATATTTGAGCATTTATCTGTATTATTGAAACTCATTGTGACCATTTATGAATGATTCGAGTAAAAATCTGAGAAATATTCCGCTGATTATTTACTGGTCGGCACTCTTTCTTTTTACAGCCGCACTTTTATTTTTTATTTTGCCGGGTGAGCCCAAATTCAAATACGAATACCGGAAAGGGTCGCCGTGGCAACACGAAAATCTTGTGGCACCTTTTGACTTCGCTATTTTGAAATCGGATCAGGAAATTGAGGCCGAGAAAGCTGAACTTGCCAACGAAGTGATTCCCTATTTTCATTTCGATACGGTAGTGGCGGTCAGGAATATTGCAAAAATGGTTACCGATCTTAAAATGGCTACTGGTAACCCGGAAAGTGAGGAATTGCGAACCATTAACACACTCAGGAAAAGTCTTTCAGAGATTTATCAAACCGGTATTTTGCAGCGTTCTTTTGATTCTTATCCTGAGTTGAAAGACAAAACGGAGATCAAACGGCGCATCGGTTCGGTGGTTACGCCATTGGCTATCGAAAAACTTTATTCCGAAAAAACTGCCTACAACCAGATTTCGGAAGTGATTGAAGAAACTGAACGGCAGAAACCGGGTCAGAAGGCATGGCTGGCAACATTTACCCCCGAAAAATATATTGTGGCGAATCTTGAATACGACAAGGCCATGACTGAAAAGGAAATCGGTGAAAAGACAGCAAATATCTCGCCTTCGAGGGGAATGGTGCAGGTTGGCGAAAGGATTATTCTGGAGGGCGAAGTGGTTGACAACGAAAAGTTCCAGGTTCTGGAATCGCTGAGAACCAGCTTTAAACAGCAAACCAACACCACCAGTAACCCGATGATGCTTTCGGTGGGAAAAATCATTTTTATTTTATCGATGCTCGGGTTGGCGGTGGCTTTTATGTTTATTTACCGTCCCGACATTGTTTTCAAACACCGTAAAATTGCTTTTCTGCTGTTATACATGGTGCTGATGGTTTTTATTTCGATGTTTGTAAACAGTATGCCAAAACTTCACATTTACCTGGTGCCACTGGCGATTTTCCCGATCATCATCCGCACTTTCTTCGACTCGCGAACCGCAATTTTTATGCTGTTTGTAATTACCCTGATCATTGGTTTTTATGCACCCAACCATTACGAATATATTTTGCTGCAGTTTTCTGCGGGGGTGGTGGCTGTTTTCAGCCTGAATAAAATGCACCGGAGGGTACACCTTGTAAAAGCCATGTTGCTGGTGATGTTCACCTATCTTGTGGTTTATTCCTCGATCACGCTGATCCAGGAAGGGACTATTGCGAGATTCGACTATAATATGCTTCGCTGGTTTGTGCTCAGCAGTTTGTTTATCCTGGTGGTTTATCCGCTGGTTTTTATTTTCGAAAAGATATTCGGATTTATTTCAGATGTAACGCTGATCGAACTCTCAGACAGCAATCAGCCTTTGCTGAGAAAGCTGGCGGAAGAGGCGCCGGGAACTTTCCAACATTCTATTCAGATTGCCAATCTTGCCGAGGAAGTGATTCTGAAAATCGGCGGAAATCCTTTCCTGGTGCGGGCGGGCGCTTTGTACCATGATATCGGGAAAATTTCGAAACCCAATTTTTTTATCGAAAACCAATCGGCCGGCATGAACCCACACGATGAAATGAGTTATATCAAAAGTGCCGAAGTGATTATCGACCACGTTCGTAACGGTGTGAAAATGGCCTACAAGTACAAACTTCCTGAACCCATAGTGGAATTTATTGCCACCCACCATGGAACAACAAAAGCCAATTATTTCTTTTTAAAACAAAAACAGGAAAATCCAGGTGAGAAGGTTGATATGGAATCATTTATTTATCCGGGACCACTGCCAAAGTCGAAAGAAGCAACGGTTGTGATGCTGATTGATGGGATTGAAGCGGCTTCGCGCAGTTTAAAAGATAAGAATTATACCAATCTGAAAGAACTGATCGACAATATGGTACAGGAAAAAATAAACCTGAACCAACTCGATAATTCTGCACTTACGTTTAATGAAATCAACATTATTAAAGAAACGCTGTTAAATAAATTAATTAATATTTACCACGTAAGAATTGAATACCCAAAGGAACAAGGGAAGTAAAATCATTTATTTTTGTCAGAAAAATTATAGAAAGCCATGAAGAAGATGAAGAAATTTCTTGAACCATTATCAATATCAACTTTTGCGCTGCTTTTTGCCATTGTACTGATAGCTGGTTGTAAAGATGATCCGGTTCCGGAACCGGAGCCGGAAGAGAAAGAGAAAGCACCAGATTTGACCATCAAAGTCAATCAGTTTTTTAAAGATGTGATGGACGATGTTTATTTATGGTACAATACGCTCCCCACAATTGATATTCGCTATGAATTTGATTCGAAGGCATATTTTGATAAACTGCTTTATGCTGATGATAAGTGGTCGTTTGTAACCGATGATATTAAAGCACTCGAAAACAGTTTTGAAGGGAAAGAAACTTCCTATGGCTGGTCGCTGGCATTCGGGCGTTTCAGTGATACCCAGAAGATTTTTGCATTGGTGGAATATGTTTATCCGAATACACCTGCCGCTGCTGCCGGTTTTAAACGTGGCGATATGATTTATAAAATGAATGGAGCTGATATTGTTGATGCAAATTATATGCAATTGCTCACCAGTACCAGTTTAACCTGTACTTACGGGCAATATGTTAAAGATGTAGGGATTACCAACGAAAAAAGCGCTTCAATGACAGCCCTTGAATTGAATTTCAATCCGGTGCAGTTTACCAACATCATTGAGCACGGCGGACACAAAATCGGGTATTTGTTTTATGCCCAATACATTAGTAATTATAACAACAGTATCGATTCTGTTTTGCAGCTATTTACTGAAAATCAGATTACCGATCTGGTCATCGACCTGCGTTACAATCCGGGCGGAACCATTGATGCAGCACAACACTTGTGTAGTTCAATTGCACCGTTAAATGTTGTGAATGAACAGAAAGTTCTCGTGAAATTTCAATGGAATGATAAATACCAGGCCTATTGGCAAAGCAAAAATGTCATCGATCAGTTACAGGTACCATTTTTAAACAATGTTTCACAAAAGCTGGGTTTAAATAAAGTATGGATTATTACAGGATCAGGAACAGCTTCTGCATCGGAACTGACGATTACCGGTTTAAAACCTTATATGACGGTTACCACTGTTGGAGAAACAACTTACGGTAAATACACAGCCTCGATTACCCTGAAACCCGAAGATTTTTATGAAACTGCATCGTACTACAAAGAAATTGAAAACTGGGGTGTACAGCCAATCATCCTGAAATATGCCAATTCGCTTGGAGTTACTGATTTCAAGGATGGTTTTTCACCTGACATTCAAGCAGATGATGACCTGTTTTCGCCAATTCCTCTTGGTGATAAAAAAGAAGCCCTGTTAAAGAAAACAATTGAGGACATTACCGGAGAGGTGATTTTGGCCACCAAAAGTGCACGACGACCGGCTAATGTCGAGATTTTCGACCGCGGTTTTTCAAAACATGACGCTTTTAAGCGCGAATTACCTTTGGAAGGCCTGAAAAAAGTAATTCTGAAAAGAGAATAGAAAATGAATCTGTGAAAAGTGATCATTTCACCTTGTTCCTGATCAAAAAGAATACAAAAGCCATTTCAGAACCGAAATGGCTTTTTTGTTTCTGTCTTCATCAATTCTGCCTAATTAACATTGAATTAATTTATTGTGTCTTAACGTTTAGTTAACTTCAATTAGGGCAAACCCGGTTACCTTTGTCTCAGTTTTAGTTCATAAGTTTAGGTTTGATTAGTTTTATTGGTTTAGTTAGTGAAAAGGATGAGTGTTGACTCGTCCTTTTTTTCTTTTATACCCCCCGCGTTTAAATTCAAAAAAGAAGATCACAAAAATGAGCATAAAAAACCAGGCCCCCGGTTTGTACCAAGGACCTGGCTCTATAAACTTTCCTTTATTCACCATACCAGTTTATTTTCCGGGTAAAGAACATGGTGAGCCCCAAAACAAAGAATAATCCGATACTTCCGACCAGCAAAGCGTATGATTCGAGTTGCATGAGCACGAAAATGAACCCAAATGAAAAAGTGAGAATCAAGGTTTGAACAATGGAATCGAGCCATTTGCTGAGGAAAGTACGCGAGTAGGCAAATATCATGGTAATTACTGCAACGGCAGAAATCAGGTAGGCGAGATTAAAGCCGATCTGCTCGGAAATGGAAAGCAGCAAAAGATAAAATACAAGCACGGCAAACCCGACAAGAATATACTGGAACGGGTGGACCCTGTGTTTTGTAATTACCTCGTGCAGAAAAAACGACAGAAAAGTAAAAAGGATGACAAGAATGGCGTATTTGGCAGTACGAAGGCTTTTCTGGTAATGGTCGGCCATGGAAACAAGCTTCACCCCAAAATCAGCATCGGTAACTTTGTACTCGCTGTTTTTCCATTCCTGCGGGAAATTGCGGTTAAAATTCAGCACTTTCCACTGTGCCTGAAATCCACTTTTATCGATGTTTCTTTCCGATGGAAGAAAACTGCCCTCGAAACCGGGATCATTCCACGAAGATTTGAGCAGTACTTCTGTGACTTCACCCAGCGGTGCAAACTTCAGCGATTCAGAGCCTTTCAGTTTAAGTGTGAAACCAAAATCGGCCGGAAATTCCGTGGATGACAGACTGGAAAGATCAAGTGAAATTCCGTTGGTGCCGATTAACTGGTTTTCCATTCCCGGCAAAAAAGTGACAGGTTTTCCGTTCCAAAGAAACTGGCCGATTTCTTCGATCCCCCTGAGATCGCTGATGGCCACCAAAATTTTGGCTTTGTCCCACATCAAATCATCGCCCGCTATTTTCTGACTATCAAAATCGGCCAGGTCAAAATTGCCTTTTATGTTAATGGTCGACTCGTAAACCACAGTTTCATAAATACTTCTGTAAAGTTTCTGTGGCAAAATTTCACCATCAATTTTCAGTGTTTTGGGAAGAATGTAAAGCTCTTTAATTTCTTCTGTCATCTGTTTTTCATGATTGTCGAAATTGCGTTCGATGTAAGGAATCACCAGCACCGGGCCCCTGACAGTTTGCGCCAGCGACCATTTCTGCATGACCTCCATTTTTGATGCTCCTGCTGTAGATTCGCGTTCCTGGATGAGGCTCAGGATCATGAATTTGGGAATCAGCAAAGCGATGGCTATCATCCCGATAGTTACTACTTTAAAAGTGATCTGCCAGTTTACTGATTTTGATTTGTTCTGCAAAAATTCTTTTGTTTCCATTGTTTTGTTTTTATAAATTAATTAAAAAGTACTTCGTATTTCAAAGTTTAAAATGAAAAAAAATTACAGTTGTTTTAAAATCTCTTCCAGCGCCAGTAAATGTCGCTCAAAAGCTGCTTTCCCGGCATCGGTTATTTCGTAGCTGGTATTGGGTTTGCGATCGTTGAAAGTTTTGGTAACCGATACATACTCGGCCTTTTCAAGTGCTTTCAGGTGGCTTGCCAGGTTTCCGTCTGTCAAATCAAGTTCTTCTTTTAACTGATTAAAAGTTGCCCGCGAATTAACCGACAAAACCGACATGATTCCCAGCCTGATCTTATTGTCGAACGCTTTATCCAGATTTTGTATGATGTTTTTCACGCCGGTTTTATTTTGAAGGACGATCGTATCTGAAATACATTACCGAACCATAAATGATATGCAGCACTCCAAAACCCAGTGCCCAGAAAATAAGCCCGATTCCGGGGAAAAGAGCGGCCAATATCCCCAGTGAAATTTCTGAAAGTCCGAGATAGTATATTTCCTGACGTGTGAATTTGGCGGCATTTACCAGCGCAAGCCCGTAAAAAATCAAACAGGCAGGCGAAATGATTTCGTAAAATCCCCTGAATGTAAAAGTCAGAATTAAAATGCCCCCGCTGATAAATGGAATGGCCAGGTTGACCAACATTCGGCGTGAACCGTAATTCCAGATACTTTTGCCATCACTTTTTGCCTTTTGCCAGGTTAACCACAATGTTGTGATAAATGAGACAAAAAGTACAATCATTGCAACGGTAATGAGCTGGTAAACCACATCACCGGCAAAAACTTTCCGGAAAACAGATGGTGGTGGCAGGTAGATAATCCGGTAAGTTATGTAGGCACCAATCAACGCGTAAATACCGATTAACACACCCGACAATCCGCTGAGCGAAAGAAACCGGCCTGATTGTTCCATTATTTTCCTGATTTCCTTTATTTCTTCCAGATAATTTTCCGTTGTCTTCATTCTTGTAAAAAGTACTTTGAAATGCAAAGTAAAAGAATATCTCTTAAACTTCAAAACATTGTCGCTGATTTTTAAAAAGAAATTGCCAGGCAGAGATTGTCAACCTATTTTTTATCCGGATTATGGCTGGCTTTGCGTGAATTAGAAGTGTGATTTTCATCATTTTTTAATTCGATGTTAACAAAATTGATGTTTTACATCATTTAACATTCAGTTAATCACATTCTGTATTGATCAACTTAATTTTGCTTCAGTTTTAGTTCATAAGTTTAGGTTTGATTAGTTTTATTGGTTTAGTTAGTGAAAAGGATGGGTAATGACTCATCCTTTTTTTATTGATTAAATTTTCACAACCCATCGGCACATCATCATCGCCTTTAATAAAATCCCTGAAATTAACATTGAATTAAGATATGTTATAAAACATGTTTTTTAACATTGTGTTAACCTGACTTTCTCCGATTCACGCTACTTTTGGATCAAAGTTTTAGTTCATAAGTTTAGGTTTGATTAGTTTTATTGGTTTAGTTAGTGAAAAGGATGGGTATTGACTCATCCTTTTTTTCTTTTAACCCCGATCGATATTTTGCCCCGCAGCTTTTCTTACTTCTTCAACAAATGGGCGGCAATGGTTAAAAAACAATTTATAACCACTACACAAATAATTCAATCCTTTTTCCCCGACTGGTGATTTCATAAACCTGTTTTTGGGGCACTCGCCATTGCAATAATCCAGAACTTCGCAGGCTTTGCAATATTCGGGCAGTGTTTCAGATTTTGCCAGCCCGAATTTTTGCTGCTTTTCCGAGTTCAGAAAATACGAAATATGGTTTTCCAGAATATTTCCCTGAAAATGATTTTTGTTGACAAAATGGTCGCAGGCATAAAAATCACCATTGCTTTCAATCACCGGCACACGGCCGCAGTTTTTCTTAAAAATGCAGATTGTATGATCTCCGGTAAAAACAGACCCGATTGTATCTTCAAAAATCTGAACCTGAATGTTCCCAATATCGAGTGCAATCCATTCCTCAAAAACAGTAATCAGAAATTGGCCGAATTTTACGGGATTCACACTTTTTTCTGACACACCGGTTGTTGATTGTAAATCACGTTCAACCAGCGGCAGAAAAGTTATATACCGGGCACCTGCTTCCCTGAAAAAACTGTAAACCTCAGCCGGAAAGTTTTCGTTGGCAGAACTTACAACACACAAAATTTCAACCGGAATTCCATATTTCTGCAGCAGTTTAAATCCGCGATTAGCTTCATGAAATGAACCATTCTTTGATTGATTTATTCTGAACTGGTCGTGCAACATTTCTGGCCCATCAATACTGACTCCGGCTATGAAATTCTCCAGTTTCAAAAAACTGCACCATTCTTTATCAATTAAAGTTCCGTTGGTTTGAATTCCATTCAGAAGCTTTTTTCCGGCTGGCAAATACTTTTTTTGAAGTCGAACGGCTTTTCTGTAAAAGTCAATGCCCGCTAAAGTGGGTTCACCGCCATGCCACGAGAAAAATACAGTATCGCCGGTTGTTGCCTCAATATGCTGACGGATGTAGGTTTCAAGCAGATTTTCATCATTTAGTATTGTCCGGGCTTTTTTGTTACCCTGTTTTTCAGTTTGATAATAGCAATAACTGCAATGCAGGTTGCAGAGGTCGCTCACCGGTTTGGTAAAAATCTGAAAAGGCTGATGCTCAAAACTCATAAACTGATTTATTCGGGCTTAAAGATAACATCAGAAACGGTGGTTTCATCTTCAGAAAACACGCTTTTGCCGAATATATTTTAGTTTTTGAAGGGGGCTGCTTTCTTTGCTTAATATTTTATATTTGTGCCTTAATTTTTAAAAAGCTGAGAATGAAGATTGCATTAATCGGATATGGTAAAATGGGAAAAGAGATTGAGAAAATTGCAATTTCCCGTGGTCACCAGATCGGGCTGATAATTGACGTGAATAACCAGAACGAATTGACACCCGAAAATCTGAAAAACTGCGATGTAGCCATCGAATTTACCACGCCACACACTGCAGTTAACAATTACAAAGTTTGCTTTGAAACCGGAATTCCGGTAGTTAGCGGAACCACAGGCTGGCTGGAGCAAAAAGAAGAAGTTTACCGTTTCTGCGCCGAAAAAAACGGCACATTCTTTTATGGCAGCAATTTCTCAATTGGCGTGAACCTGTTTTTTGCACTCAACCGAAAATTAGCCGAATTGATGTCGGGGAGAAATGAATACAGTGTTGAGATGACCGAAGTTCATCACATTCATAAACTTGATGCTCCCAGCGGCACAGCAATCAGCCTGGCAGACGATATTATCGACATTCTTCCCTGGAAAAATAGTTGGGTGAACGATCAGGTCCCCGCTGAAAAAGAGCTCAATATTAAATCGGAACGTGTTGGCGAAGTTCCCGGAATTCATACCATCCGATACGAATCGGAGGTTGATTTTATTGAAATTACACACAGTTCGAAAAGCCGCAAAGGACTTGCATTTGGCGCTGTGCTGGCAGCCGAATTCTCGTTTGGCAAGAAGGGAATTTTAACCATGAATGATATTTTGAATCTTTAATAAAAAACGATATGAAAGAATTGCTTTCAAACAAGTGGTTTAAGTTTGCCGTCGTTGGCGGTTTGTACCTGCTCTGGGTTATCTGGATGGGTAGCTACCTCTGGCTCATCGGGTTGGTTGTTATTTTCGACATGTACATCACCGGAAAAGTACACTGGGCATTCTGGAAAAAGAAAAACCCGCCGAATGGAAAACAAACCAAAGTGGTGGAATGGGTTGACGCCATCATTTTTGCTGTGATTGCCGCCACTTTTATCCGGATGTTTTTTATCGAAGCTTATACCATTCCCACTTCATCGATGGAAAAGTCGTTGCTTGTGGGCGATTACCTGTTTGTAAGCAAAACAGCCTATGGTCCGAAAACACCGAATACACCGCTTTCATTCCCGTTTGTGCACAATACAATGCCGCTCACAAAAGGTACAAAATCGTATGTTGAATGGATAAAAAGACCTTACAACAGAATGGCTGGTTTTGGAAAAATTAAGAACAATGATGTGGTGGTTTTTCATTTTCCCGAAGGCGATACAGTGGCGTTGAACCTGCAGGCGCAGAGCTACTACCAGCTTTGCCGCATGTATGGCCGCGACAGGGTTTGGAATGATCCGCGTAATTTCGGCGAAATCGTTGCACGGCCGGTTGACAAACGCGAGAATTATATCAAACGTTGTGTGGCAATTCCCGGCGACGAAATTAAAATGGAGCGCGGACAGCTTTTTGTGAATGGTAAACCGCAGGAACATTTTCCCGGTATGCAACAGGATTACATCGTAAAAACCAACGGGTCTGCTTTAAATCCGAAGGCATTGGAAAAACTGAATATTGCCGAGGATGACCGTGGCGTTTATTCCAGTGAACAATATGTTTTTCCGCTTACTGATGATAACGCAGTAAAAATGAAGGAATTTAACAATATTACTGCCGTTGAAAAGATTATTGAAGACCCGGCAAAATGGGATTCCAATATCTTCCCTTCAAGCCAGAACTTCCCCTGGAATGTCGATAATTTTGGCCCGATTACCATTCCCGCCAAAGGAAAAACAGTTCAGCTTACCATCGATAATCTGCCATTGTATCATCGGATTATCAGTGTTTACGAAGGCAATAAACTCGAAGTGAATGGCAGCGAAATTAAAATTAACGGAGCAGCAGCAAACAGCTATACCTTTAAAATGGATTATTACTGGATGATGGGGGACAACCGCCACAATTCTGCCGACTCGCGTTACTGGGGTTTTGTGCCTGAAGACCACGTTGTTGGGAAAGCCAAATTTATCTGGCTCTCGATGGACAAAGACAAGAGTTTCCCTGCAAAAATCCGCTTCGGTCGCATTTTTAATGGAATAAAATAGAGGAAATTAACGATTGAGGAATTAGGATTTACGAAATTTGAAGGAAAGCAAATTATCCAGTATCCAATTTCCAATATCCAATATCCGGAATCGAGTATCCAGAATCAGGTTTTATCGTGACAAATAATCAGCAAATTCTGCTTGCCACTGCCTGTTTTGCACCGGTTCAGTATTACACAAAAATGCTGATGTACAAAACGATTTATATCGAGCAATACGAGAATTTTATTAAACAAACCTGGCGCAACCGTTACACCATTTTGGGCAGCAACGGGCCGATTGACCTGATTGTTCCGGTTGTAAAAAGCCGCGGCCCCAAAATACTGATTAAAGACCTTGAAATTTCGTACGACACCGACTGGCAGAGAAACCACTGGCGCACACTCTTTTCAGCCTACAATACATCGCCCTATTTTGAATATTATGCCGACGATTTGCAGCCGTTTTTTGAAAGAAAATTCCGGTTTCTTTTTGATTTAAACCTGAAAATCAATGAAATATTGCTGGATTTGATGGAACTTGATAATACAATACTTCTGACTGCCGATTTTCAGCAGGTTCCTGAAGGGACTGCAAATTACAGGGAACTGATTTCACCCAAGGAAAAAACACCGCAAGACTTGCATTTTCTGCCGGCTTCCTACACCCAGGTATTTTCTGATAAACTGGGATTTTTTCCCAATCTGAGTATGCTCGATCTGCTGTTTAACGAGGGCCCCAACAGCTACACACTTTTAAAAGAAAGCATTCGCTGATTATTCTTTCGCATCATTCAGCGAATTATCCTCAGTTTTATCGGTTTCAATTCTTGATTGTAAATCAATGATTTCATTTTCAAGTTCTGCCACCTGCTGTTTCTTTTTTTCGATACCGATTTGCAGCGACGACATTCTGGCTTTCAATCCAAGGACCGCTTTTGTGTCATGAACAGCCGGGTTGGCAATATTCTGGTAAAAATCTTCCAGTTCTTTCAGGTTTTGTGTTTCGTTGGCAATGGTTTCACGCAGCCTGTAAACATCGGTATTCAGCGACGAAAGTCTGTACTGCATTTTTACTTCCCAGTTTTTCTTCTTTTCCCTGAAATAAATGTCAACACGTGTATTCAGAATTTCAAATGCCGATTGCAGCCGGTTATACAAAACCTCGCGCTGCTCTTTCACCAGTTTGATTCCTCTGAATTCCGACTGGATTTTTTTCAGGTATTCGCGGGTTTCCTTGTATTCGTTGCTTTCGTTTGCCTGTGCCAATCCATCGTCAACCAGCTTTTTCAAACGGTTGTAGTTATTTTGTGCTTCGGATTCAAACGTCAATCGCTCCTGGTCCTGGCGGTTGTTTACGGTTTCAAAAGCTTCCTGGATCGTGTTTCGCAACGATTCGCGTTGTTCCTGAAACAAAGCTGAATCCCTTATTTCAGCCTGAATTTGTTTGATGTCGGCCCTTACTTTGTTGTAATCAGTCGATTCGTTGGCCTGTTTTAAAATCTCTTTTGCGCGGCTGTTGAAATCTTGAAACTGTGTTTCGGCTGTTTGTCGCTTTACAGAAAAAACGGCATCCTGCCTGATGTGAAGCATGGTAAATGCATCCTGTAACCGGGTGTTCAGTTCATCACGCACTTCGCGCGTCAGCTTTGCATTTCTGATTTCAGACTGTAAATTGATCAGTTTGTCTTTTAAACCCCTGAAATCATCAGATTCCTGAATTGATTTGATATTTTCAGCGAGCAGTTCATTCAGTTGTGTCTGGTTTTGCAAGCTTCCGGAGGTAAATTCATTTCTTTCCTTTTCCCTGAACTCTTTGATTTTTGCAAAAGCTTCCTGCAATTTCCCATAAAGTGCCTCGCGGTGTTCGTTTAAAAGGCGCGTGTTTTTAAACATGGCCTGCACTTCGAGCAGAAATTCCCAGGTTTCGTTAAAATCCTTTGGATTCGAGGCCAGGAACGATGCTTCGTCAACCTTCACTTTCAGGTGCGTGTAATTCAGCAGTGCTTCTTCGTACGACTGCTTTTTCTCCTCTTCAATCTGGCTGTTGATTTTTCTGAAAGCTTCCTGGAGCCGGGTATTCAATTCTTCGCGATCTTTCCAGAATAGTTTTACACCTCTGAAGTTTTGCTGGGTTTCAATAAGAATACTTTTGGCTTCACGCAAATCATCAGTCTTTTCTGCCTTTTTGATTGCTTCGTTGAGCTGATTTTCAAATATTTTATAATTCTCCGCTTCTTCTGTGAATTTATTTTCAGGTTCCATCTTGTATTCTTATTAATCTGAATTTTTTATACAAAGCGTGCAAAAGTAAGAATACAGTCTGAAAGTTCAATAAATGACGATGAATCAAATTATAAACAGGGTGGTAAATCTTATTCAACCGAATATTCAATGTTCACAACCACCCTCACTTTTTTCCAGATATCGTTTACGTTGTTGCCGTAACCTTCACCGGTTTGACCGGCCACAAAATCATCGCGGTCAACAATGGTAAACAATCCCTGACTTGCCTTTTTCATTTCGCCCAGGCCGACATTACTTTCGCGGGTAAATTCAAGTGCCGCTTTGCGGGCATTCTGTGTGGCTTCCGAAAGCATTTCGGGTTTAATATCGTTCAGTTTTGTGTAAAGATATTGAACTGAAGGCTGGTATTCATTGATGTTCGAAATCACCACGCCTATTTTCAGCAATTCGTCGGTCATGCGTTTTACGCGCTGAACATTATCAACATTTTCAGAACGCACCTGCATCGAATTTTCGATGATATAGCGGTAGTTACCAATATTATCATCGCCGTATTCGCGGGCCATTTTATCCACCACTTTCAGGTCCTGCTGAAATATTTCATTTTGGGCAATTCCTTTTTGAATAAGAAATTCAACAATTTTCAGTTTGTCGTTTTCCACCTGTTTGCTGCCCTCCGAAATATCGTTGGTGGTAATTCTTGTTTTGATTGTCCACACTGCGAGATTGGCTTTTACTTCGCGTTCCGAGAATCCTTTTACCGAAATAAAACGGTCTTCCTTTTTAAAACGCTGAATCGCCCTGCCAATAAATATTCCGTTGAGTGCCAGCCCGATCACAATTGCGATTGCTATAAGAATTTTGTTATTGTTCATTTCTATTTCTTTTTAGCATGAATTTTAAAGATGCAATTTCTGAATATTTCCTGATTTATCAATAAAAAATGCCTGAATCCTGCAATGCTGTCTGGCTTTTTATCTTTTCAGACTGAATGCTGAACACCGGAATTTCTGCCGAAAAAAAACGGAAAGTTGTAATCCGTTCTCCGGTTTTTTCGCATTCTGACAATAAAAAAGCTGCCCAACTAACGAAGGACAGCTTTTTAGTCAAACTTATTAAGTGATTTTATTGTTCTTTCTTCTCGTCACCAGCAATCGATTCGCGCATCGAAGTGTCGGCAATGATGTTTTTATATTTCATATAATCCATCACGCCGAGGTTGCCGTTTTTAAATGCTTCGGCAATTGCCAGCGGAATTTTAGCTTCGGCTTCAATAACTTTTGCTCTCATTTCCTGCGCTTTGGCTTTCATTTCCTGTTCAAGCGCCACGGCCATTGAACGGCGCTCTTCGGCTTTTGCCTGTGCAATGTTTTTATCGGCTTCGGCCTGGTCTAATTGCAATCCGGCACCAATATTTTTACCAATATCTATATCGGCAATATCAATCGAAAGAATTTCGAAAGCAGTTCCGGCATCCAACCCTTTTTCGAGCACCACTCTTGAAATGAAATCGGGATTTTCGAGCACCGATTTATGGGAATGCGAAGATCCGATGGAAGAAACAATCCCTTCTCCAACGCGCGCAAGCACGGTTTCTTCGCCGGCACCACCCACCAATTGTTTAATGCTGGCCCGAACAGTTACCCTTGCTTTGGCGATCAACTGGATACCATCTTTTGAGACCGCTGTTACAGGTGGAGTATTAATAACTTTTGGATTTACCGACATCTGCACGGCTTCAAAAACATCGCGTCCGGCAAGATCGATAGCTGTAGCCATATTAAAAGTTAAATCGATGTTTGCCTTTGAGGCCGAAACCAGCGCATGTACAACACTCGAAACATGGCCGCCTGCCAGGTAATGAGCTTCCAGTGCATCACGGTTCAACGGAACACCCGCTTTTGTACCTTCAATCAATGCCCTCACAATTACCCCGGGCGGTACTTTTCTGAAGCGCATCAGGAACAATTGCAGTAACGAGATTTTTACACCCGAAACGAGTGCCGAAAACCAAAGTCCGATCGGGACAAAATACAGCATGATAAAAAGCAGTACCAAAACCGCCACTATCATTCCAAACAAACCAAGTGATTCAATCATGTTATCAATTTTATTTAGGTTCGACAATAATTTTATTCAGATGCGTTTTAATCACACGGATTTCAACCTGGTGATCGATGAAAACCCCTGAAGATTGTGCTTCAACAATTTCTCCGTTAATTTTTACTTTTCCCATCGGAGCAAGTCTTCCGATTGTTACACCTGTGTCTCCCGGCTCTATCTTTCCGGTGGTTGTATTTTCCACTTTCCCATCGATTCTCGAATCAAGAATCATGTTTTTGCCAGCTCTTGATTTGAAAAAATAATAAATCATCAACGGCGAAATGATCAGAACCACCCCCAGCGTAATAAAACCGGCAACTTTTCCCATTTCAGCAAAGGCAATATAAACACTGCCGGCCAGCAAAATAAATCCGCCAATTCCGGCGATGGTAACTCCCGGTATTACTGCAAACTCGAGTAACAATAATACAAGCCCGAGAATAATGAGAAGTATAATAGCTAAAAGACTCATATCAATCGATTGTGGCTTTAAGTTCTCTTTGGTTAAGTGCTTCCTTAATTGGTTTCAGTGTTTTGTAAACGCCTTTTTTTATGTCGCAGCTTCCTTTGTAATGTGTTATCATGGTGCATTGTGATGCCTGCTCAAAACTGTGGTTACAAACTTCCATCAGGGCACTGATTACATAATCGAACGAATGAACACTGTCGTTGTGCAAGATAAGGAAACTTTCCTCCGATTGATTGTCGGTTTCCTTATTATCCGGTTTTCTTTTTGTTTCTTTCGAGGTCATTTCTGTTTTTCGGTTTCTTTCGCTTTTTCCAAAGTTATTCTTTTTCCGTTTAAATAGGCTGCAATAATGGCATCTTTTACACCTTCCTGTTTTACCTGGGTAAGCATCAGTTGTGCGTCTTCAAACCTGGAAAGGTTTCCGGTTGTGTAAACCACCACGCCTTTTTCATCGGTGTAGGTTTCCACTTTTCGTATCATCGTAATTTTTTTGAAAACAGGTTTCATCGAATTCGGAATTCCTTTGCTGTACGCTCCTAACTGAATTTTGTAAACAATCCCGGTATTTTTAGGTTCCTGTGCAGGCTTTTGTACAGGGGCATCTTCCACCAGCAGCGGCGATAGCAGAATATCGGTAACCGGAGTTACTTTTTCTTTTGAGTTTTCTTTTGCAAGGGTTTCAGCAGCCTGGTTAATTTCTGCAATAAAATTCTCCTTTTCACTTTCCGGGGCGTTTTGCCAGTAATTGTTTTCTGCTGTTTTAGTTTGTAAAAAAATCTTCCTTACCTGTGAGTTCAAATTGTAACCATCGTTTTCAAGCTGAATAATTAATTGCCCGAGCGAATCTTTTTCTGTCCTGGTTTTCGATTTTGAATATTGCTCACGTAATATCTCGGTTCTGAGGTTCAGCTTGTCAAGTTCAGCCTGTTTGGCAATTCCTTCATTATAACCTTTTGCCCCTTCGCTGGTTCTGAAATTTGATGCAAACAGGTAAGTTATTTCGCTGTTGATATTAAAATTGATAACCGGCTCCTGTACAGAAACATTTACGGGAGCATTTTCTTGTGTCAATAATTCTTCCTGATTTTCTACAGCAATATTTTCTGAATTGGTGCTGTCTTCAGTATTAACAATTTTACCTGTATCCACAAAAGCAACAACTTCTGCCGCAATAGCAGCCGGCACAATTTCAGGATTGCCGGACTGTGAATTATCCTGCACGGTAACAACTGTTGCAATTATTGCATCATTGGTTGTGCTGTCAATGTATTCAACTTCTGTGAAAACAGAGTCAGTTACGTTTTTCGCAGATTCTGTAAAAAACGGGTTAATACGGTTGGTGCATTGTTCAATTTTCTGACCGAGATTCACCCGGTTTTGTTCTTCTTCAGTGGCAACTTTTTTATAATTGTTGTAATAAGAAAGTGCTTTAGTCCAGTCGCTTTTAGCATGGTGTTGAACCCCGAAATAGTAATCGATATCAATCGGATAAACTTCTTTACTCGCTTTTAAAAGATATTGCAAATCCTGGTCGGAATAATGCCCGTTTTCGGTTCTGCACGCCCCATAAAAATAGTTGATCATAAAATCATTGGGTTTTTCATCGAGCAACTTTTTAAAAGCTGTTTCAGCTTCAGAAAATTTTCTTTTATCGAAAAGCTGAATGGCCTTTGTGAGCGGATTTTCCTGTTCGGTTTTACCCAATGAAATAAATGGGGAAAACAAAAAAACAACAACGATTGTTAAAACTGATATTTTTAAAATATGCTGCATTTTCTATTACATTCAGTACCTTGATGAGCGTAAAAATACAAAAAAAGTGCCGCCTTTTGTCCACAGAAACTTAACATTTCTAATATTAATTCTGAAACCTTTCGAGGAGTGGAATTGCCATTAATAAATTATATTTGTAAACCTTTAAGAAGAAAAAAATGAGTATAAAACTGTCGGTTGGAGATAAAGCTCCTCATTTTGAAGGAGTAAATCAGAACGGTAAAAAAATCAGTCTAACAGATTTTGCAGGTAAAAACCTGATACTTTACTTTTATCCAAAAGATGATACACCGGGTTGTACTGCCGAAGCCTGCGACCTGAATGATAATTACGAAATGTGGATTTCAAAAGGTTATCACGTGATAGGTGTAAGTCCCGATAATGAAAAATCGCATAAGAAGTTCATCGAAAAATTCGGACTGAAATTCGACCTGATTGCAGACACAAAAACAGAGATACTTGAAGCCTATGGAGTTTGGGGCGAAAAAAGTATGTATGGGAAAAAATATATGGGCGTTTTGCGCACCACATTTGTGATTGATGGAAACAGTACAATCACCGCTATTTTCGATAAAGTTGATACAAAAAATCATACCTCGCAGATTACTGAATCATTAAATATTTAACCTGAGCAAAAAAAATGACAAAAGAAGAACAAATTGCCATCAATAAAGAAAAGCTGAAGGCACTTCAGCTTACAATGGACAAAATTGAAAAGAGTTACGGAAAAGGCTCTATTATGCGACTTGGCGACCGTGCTGTCGATGAAGTTTCTGTCATCCCTTCCGGCTCCATTGCATTGGATGTGGCGCTGGGTGTTGGCGGTTACCCGAAAGGCAGGGTTATTGAGATTTACGGGCCTGAATCATCAGGTAAAACCACACTTGCCATTCATGCCATTGCGGAAGCACAGAAAGCAGGCGGAATTGCCGCCATTGTTGATGCCGAACATGCATTTGACCCATACTATGCAAAAAATCTCGGTGTTAATATTGACGAACTTTTGATTTCGCAACCCGACAATGGAGAACAGGCACTCGAAATTGTTGACAACCTGGTTCGTTCGGGAGCGCTTGATATTATTGTGATTGACTCGGTAGCTGCTTTAACACCCAAAGCCGAACTCGAAGGCGAAATGGGCGATTCGAAAATGGGTTTGCAGGCACGTCTGATGTCGCAGGCGTTGCGGAAATTAACGGCCAATATCAGCAAAACCAAAACTACCTGCATTTTTATTAACCAGTTGCGCGAAAAAATCGGGGTGATGTTTGGTAATCCCGAAACCACCACTGGTGGTAACGCTTTGAAGTTTTATGCTTCGGTGCGTTTGGATATCCGCCGGATTGGGCAGGTGAAAGATGGCGAAGAAGCACTGGGCAACAATGTAAGGGTGAAAGTGGTGAAAAACAAGGTGGCTCCACCATTCCGTAAAGCCGAGTTCGATATTATGTATGGCGAAGGTATTTCCAAAACCGGAGAAATTATCGATTTGGGAGTTCAATGCAACATCATCAAAAAAAGTGGTTCGTGGTTTAGTTACGGTGATACAAAACTCGGGCAGGGGCGCGACAGCGTTCGTAACCTGATTGGTGATAATCCTGAACTGGCACTTGAACTTGAAACAAAAATCAAGAATGCTATTTCAGGGAAAACAACCACGGAATAATAGTTTAATCAGAACAGAATAGCGTTACTGGATGAACCGATTTTCTGTCGATTCATCCAGTTTTTTTTAGTAACAAAATAAACCAGACCCGATGAAAGTATTGAAATTTGGCGGAACTTCGGTGGGAAATGCCGATAATATCCGGAAGGTAAAAGCGATTGTCGATTCGCAGCCAGGCGATTTAATTGTAGTTGTTTCAGCATTAGGCGGAATAACGGATAAAATTCTTGCCGCTGCAAAAGCCGCCGCCACCGGAACAGGTAATTACCATGAAATTCTTGCTGAAATTAAAAGCAAACACGAGGAAACCATTAATTCTCTTTTTAACGGAAATGGTCCGATAAAATATATTGTTGAGGAATTATTGTATGAACTCGAGCAAATTCTGACCGGGATTACGCTGGTTGGCGAACTTACCCCGAAAACACTCGACCGTATTGCCGGAATTGGCGAACGGATTTCATCGCACATTGTAGCAGGATTTCTGGGGGTCAGACGCTTCGATTCATCCGAATTTATCCGCACCGACAGCAACTTCGGAAAAGCAACCGTTAATTTTGGTATCACTCATAAAAATATTGAAGAAGTTTTTAATGCTTTCCAGGGTGTTGCAGTGGTTCCGGGTTTTATCTCGAAAAATGAAAAAGGCGAATTTACAACCCTGGGCAGGGGCGGTTCCGATTATTCGGCTGCCATTGTAGCTGCAGCGTTGAATGCCGAAATCCTTGAAATATGGACCGATGTAAATGGTTTTATGACCGCCGATCCGCGGGTGATCAGCAAAGCGTACACAATTCCGGAACTTACTTATTCCGAAGCAATGGAACTTTCGCATTTTGGTGCAAAAGTGATTTATCCGCCAACCATTTTGCCGGTTTACCAGAAGGGAATTCCGGTTCTGATCAAAAATACGTTTGAACCTGAAAATCCCGGAACCCGGATTTCGCAGCGAGTGGAAAAAGGTGCTGAACGAATTATTAAAGGTATTTCTTCCATTTCGGGAATCACGCTGGTTACTTTGCAGGGAATCGGGATGGTGGGTGTTACCGGTATTTCGATGCGGCTTTTTACAGCGCTGGCAAAAGTCAATGTCAATGTTATCCTGATTTCGCAGGCATCTTCTGAAAATTCCATCAGTATTGCCATTGAACAGAATCTTGTTGACGTGGCACAGAATGCTATCGAATCGGAATTTGAAAAGGAAATTGTCAACGGACAAATCAGTAAAATTGCCATCGAACCCGACCTTTCGATTGTCGCCATTGTGGGCGAAAACATGAAACATGCAACTGGCAATGCCGGGAAGTTGTTTTCAACAATCGGTAAAAATGGTATCAATGTTATTGCAATTGCACAGGGTGCTTCAGAGCTGAATATTTCGTGGGTGGTAAAAAATGATGTTTTGCGAAAAACACTGAATGTCGTTCATGAATCGTTTTTCCTGTCGGAAAATGTGGAGCTGAATGTTTTTCTGATGGGAATCGGCACAGTTGGTGGAAATCTCCTGCAGCAATTGCAGAAACAGCAGGAAAAACTTTTGAAAGAAAAACACCTGAAAATCAAACTCACAGGCGTTGCCAACACCCGCAAAATGCTGTTCAACCGCGAGGGTATTGACATTGCCAATTATCGCGAGGCGATGGAAAAGGAAGGTGAAGTTTCTTCACTCTCCGGATTTGTGGAAGCAATCCGTAAAATGAACATTTACAATTCGGTGGTGGTAGATTGCACTGCCTCAGATTTGGTGGCTGAAAAGTACAGGGAAATTCTGGAGTCGAATATTTCAATTGTAACCGCCAATAAATCTGCAGCCTCATCGGCATATTCCAATTATGCTGAAATTAAACGAATTGCCAAACAAAAAGGGGTGAAGTTTTTGTTTGAAACCAATGTGGGAGCGGGTTTACCCATTATCAATACATTGAATGACCTTGTAAATTCAGGCGACAAAATTCTGAAAATAGAAGCCGTACTTTCGGGAACGCTCAACTTTGTTTTCAACACAATTTCTGCCGATATTCCTTTGAGCAAAACCATAAGAATGGCAAAAGATGAAGGTTATTCTGAACCTGACCCGCGAATTGACCTGAGCGGCGTTGATGTTGCTCGAAAAGTACTGATTCTCGCACGGGAATCAGGATACCAGCTTGAAATGGAGGATATTAAGATAAAACGGTTTATTCCTGATGATCTTTTCAACGGTACGCTGGAAGATTTTTGGAAAAATGTTGGCAGCCTGGATGCAGAATTTGAATCAAAAAGACAGAAACTGGAAGCAGAAAATAAAAAGTGGCGGTTTGTGGCAAAATTCGAAAATGGTGCAGGCGAAGCCGGTTTGATTGAAGTGGATTCCCGTCATCCGTTTTACGACCTTGAAGGAAGCAACAACCTGGTGATGTACACCACCGAACGTTACAACCAGTTTCCGATGCTGATAAAAGGTTACGGAGCGGGCGCATCGGTTACGGCAGCCGGGGTTTTTGCCGATTTAATCAAAGTATCAAATATTTAAAAGTTTAGAATGAAGTACTTAATTATATTGGGCGACGGCATGTCGGATGAGCCGCTCGCAGCATACAATAATAAAACACCGTTGCAAATGGCACAAAAGCCGCACATTGATTGGCTGGCCAAAAACGGTAAATCGGGTATGCTGGTAACAGTGCCAAAAAACATGCACCCGGGCAGTGAAATTGCCAACATGGCTGTTTTGGGTTACGATGTGGAAAAAGTATTTGAGGGCAGGGGTGTTCTTGAAGCTGCGAGTATGGGTGTTCAGCTTTTGCCGGGCGACCTGGCTTTGCGTTGTAATCTTTTAACCATTGAAGATGAAAAAATAAAGAATCATTCTGCCGGTCATATTTTAAGTGAAGAAGCGGCTGTACTCATCGATTTTCTGAATGAAAAACTGGGAAACGACCAGGTGAAGTTTTATCCGGGTGTTTCGTACCGACATCTTTTGGTAATCAAAAATGGAAAAAAACATCTGAAATGTACCCCGCCCCACGATGTTCCTGGTACTCCTTTTAAAGAGGTTTTACCTCAACCTGAAACTTCAGACGCAAAAGAAACTGCTGAATTAGTAAATCAACTGATTCTTGATTCGCAGCAGCTTTTAGCTGATCACCCCGTCAATCTTGAGCGGAAAGCAATGGGGAAAGATCCGGCCAACAGCATTTGGCCGTGGTCGCCGGGGTACAAACCGGCGATGCCAACGTTAAAAGAAATGTTCGGAGTAAATCGCTCTGCTGTGATTTCTGCGGTTGATTTAATTCAGGGAATCGGTGTTTATGCCGGGATGGATGTGATCAAAGTGGAGGGTGCAACCGGCTTGTACAATACCAATTACGAAGGAAAGGCAAAAGCAGCAGTCGATGCATTGAAAGAGTGTGATCTTGTTTATCTGCATATTGAAGCCAGCGACGAAGCAGGTCATGAAGGTGATGTGGAACTGAAAACAAAAACCATTGAATATCTTGACAAAAGGGTAGTAAAATACATTCTTGAAGAAACAAAAGACTGGGACGAGAAAGTGGCAATTGCAATTTTGCCCGATCATCCCACGCCATGTGCATTAAAAACTCACACCCACGACCCGGTGCCATTTACTATTTATTATCCTGGTATTGAGGCCGATAATGTTGTAGTTTATGATGAATTTGATGTAAAAAACGGAGGGTTGGGATTACTTTACGGAAGTGAATTCATGAAAACATTCTTAACACAAGTTTAGTATTTTTGAAAATTATGTGATTTTTGTCATAATACGCGATTGTATCACAACAAAACTTTACTAATATTGCCCCACTTATTACAAAGTGGATTTTTTCACATTGCAATTTAAATTCTGAACCTGCGAATGAAATATTACAGCACAAACCAGATTTCACCCGAAGTTTCACTGAAAGAAGCTGTTATTAAGGGATTGGCTGGCGATAACGGATTGTTTATGCCTGAAAAAATCCCGGTTTTTGAGCCAGAATTCTATTCAAATATTGAAAATCTCAGTTTTCAGGAAATTGGTTATGCTGTTGCTGAAAAATTCTTTGGTACAGATATTCCGGCCGAAAAGCTGAAAGAAATTGTTTTTGAAACACTTGCTTTTGATTGTCCGGTTGTAAAAGTTACCAGTAATATTTATTCACTTGAATTGTTTCATGGGCCGACGCTGGCTTTTAAAGATGTGGGCGCCCGGTTTATGGCGCGTTTGCTGAATTATTTTCTGGGTGAAAGCGACAAAACCGTTAATGTACTTGTAGCAACATCGGGTGATACCGGCAGTGCGGTTGCCAATGGTTTTCTGGGAGTTGAAGGCATCCGGGTTTTTGTTTTGTACCCAAAAGGAAAGGTGAGCAGGATTCAGGAATCGCAGTTCACCACACTCGGAAAAAATATTACAGCTCTCGAAATTGACGGTACTTTTGACGACTGCCAGCGACTTGTAAAAACAGCCTTTCTCGACCATGAACTGAATGAAAAATTGTTGCTGACTTCGGCCAATTCAATCAATGTGGCGAGATTTATTCCGCAATCGTTTTATTATTTCAATGCCTTTGCAAGACTGAAAGAACTGGGAGTTCTTGAAAATAAGAAGCTTGTTTTTTCGGTTCCAAGTGGAAATTTCGGCAACCTGACAGCAGGTTTGTTTGCCCGTGAAATGGGTTTGCCGGTGCAACGTTTTATTGCGGCAAACAACAGCAATCATGTGGTTTTTGATTATTTGGAAACCGCTAAATACATCCAGCGCGAATCGGTTGAAACACTTGCCAATGCGATGGATGTTGGCGCTCCCAGCAATTTTGCCCGGATTCTTGATCTATACAATAGCTCACATGATAATATAAAAAATGTGATGCACGGATGTTGGTATTCCGATAATCAGATAAAAGAAATCGTTAAAGAGGTTTATAAAAATTACGGATATATTTGCGACCCGCACGGAGCCTGTGGATTTCAGGCTTTACAGGATAATCTGAATAAGGATGAGACTGGTGTTTTTTTAGAGACCGCTCACCCGGCCAAGTTTCTGGAAACAATGGAAATGATTTTGGGAAAATCGTCAGTTGTTGTACCCGGGAAATTGGCTGCATTTATGAAAGGTACCAAGGAAAGTATCGATTTAAAATCTGATTTTGAAGGATTTAAAAGATTTCTGCTTTCTGTTTAATAAGAGAAAACTATCTGATTGAATAATTGTTATAAGATAGATTCTTACCTAATTGAAAAATAAAATTTGAAGAATGTTGTTTAAAATAAACAAATTAATAATTTTAAACAACTGTTTTTCAGAACATTGTTAACAGAATCAACTTATGAGGCAACTGAAAATATCGAAACAGGTAACGAATCGGGACACGCTTTCTCTCGATAAGTATTTGCATGAGATAGGAAAAGTTGAGCTTTTATCAGCTGAAAAGGAGGTTGAATTAGCCAAACGCATAAAAACTGGTGACAGAGTGGCATTGGAAACCTTGATTAAAGGGAATCTACGCTTTGTAGTTTCTGTTTCAAAGCAATACCAAAATCAGGGACTCAGTTTACCCGATCTCATCAATGAAGGGAACCTCGGATTAATAAAAGCCGCCGAACGTTTTGACGAGACCCGCGGATTCAAATTTATTTCCTACGCAGTTTGGTGGATCCGGCAATCGATTTTACAGGCTTTGGCTGAACAGGCCAGAATTGTGAGGTTGCCTTTAAACAAAATTGGCTCAATCAACAAAATTAATAAAGCTTTTAACCAGCTTGAACAGGAGTTTCAACGCGAACCCACTATTGACGAGGTGGCGAATTTATTAGAGAGCAAACCCGAGTTTATTGAAGATTCTCTGAATTTCTCAGGAATTCATGTTTCGATGGATGCTCCATTGCGGGATGAAGAAGCCGGAAATCTTTATGATGTGATGCTCAACGAAGACTCACCCGACCCCGAAGAAGAACTTATGAATTCATCGCTCCGCAAGGAAATCGAACGATCACTTTCAACGTTAAATGAAAGGGAGGCCGATATTCTGAAATTTTATTTCGGATTAAACGGATTTCAACCCTACACACTCGAAGAAATTGGTGAAGAACTGGGTTTAACGCGTGAACGGGTCCGTCAAATAAAAGAAAAAGCAATCAAAAAACTGAAAAACCAATACCGGAACCGGCTGTTAAAGGCTTATCTGGGAAAGTAAACCAACGGAATGAAACGAATAATCGCACCGTCGATTTTGGCAGCCGATTTTAATCATCTTGGGAAAGCCATTGAAATGATCAACCAAAGCGAAGCAGAATACATTCATTTTGATGTGATGGATGGTGTGTTTGTACCCAATATCTCTTTTGGAATTCCAGTAATTGAGTCAGTCAGCAAAATAGCCCGCAAACACCTCGATGTTCATCTGATGATTGTAAATCCAGATTCGATGATCAAAGCATTTGTGAAAGCCGGTGCATCGATTATAACCGTTCATTACGAAGTTTGCACGCATTTGAACCGAACCATTCAATACATAAAAAAACATGGAGCAAAAGCAAGTGTTTGCCTGAATCCGCACACGCCTGTTTCTGTGCTTGAAGACATTATTGCTGAGCTCGATATGGTTTTGCTGATGTCGGTAAACCCGGGTTTTGGCGGGCAGGTTTTTATTGAAAATACCTACAAAAAAGTTGCCCAGTTGCGCGAACTTATTGATAAAATTAACCCTGAATGTTTAATTGAGGTAGATGGTGGGGTGAATTACGAAACCGGGAAAAAATTGTTCGAATGTGGAGCAAACGTGCTGGTTGCCGGAAGTTTTGTTTTTGGTTCAGAAAATCCGCCCGAAACAATCAGCAACCTGAAAAAGCTATAATTTCTGCTTTATTTCGATTTTTTTACACAATTCTTCATTCTTACCCTGCAACGGTTTTACTGTATTCCGGAGCATACATTCGGCCGAGCAATCACTGCAATTGTGCTGCATTGAAAAGGTCTGACTTTTAAAGTCTGTTTTCACTGATTTTTTCTTTTTCCGTGTAAGTTTTTTCAAAATACCCGAAAATGCATATGCTAAAGCAGCACCAATAATCATATATGTGATAATCTCCTGAATCATAACATACTTCCAATTGTTTGAACCAAAAAAGCTGCAATCCATGCCAGCGAAGTGGTGTAAAATACTGCAAATGTGGCCCATTTCCAGGAACCCGATTCATTTTTTATGGCGCTTACAACTCCGATACACGGAAAATATATCAGTATAAAAATAAGAAAAGCCAGTGCAGTGGGCGTTGTAAACACAATTTGCCCCTGTTTTTCACCCGAAATAAACCTTTCACTTTTTAACTTATGTTGAAGATTGGTTGTTGTATCGCTGCTGTCGCTTTGATAAATCACGCCCATTGTACTGATAATAATTTCCTTTGCCGGAAGGCCGGCCAAAAGTGCAATACTCATTTTCCAGTCAAATCCAAGTGGTTTCATTACAGGTTCAATCACTTTTCCAAACCTGCCGAGATACGAATTTGTAAGCCTGTCAGATTCCATGTTAAATTGTAATGTATGAATCTGCTCTTTTTTTTCTGATAAACTTAAGGCAGGACTATTTTCAACAATTGAAATTTGTTCTTTAATGGATGCAGTGTTTTTTGTTTCTCTCGGAAAATATTCCAAAGCCCAAACAATAATTACACCTGCCAGAATAATTGTACCTATTTTTCTGAGGTAATGCTGGGTTTTGTCCCACATGTGGTAAATCACATTCCGGAGCGTCGGGATGCGATAGGACGGGAGTTCCATAACAAAGGGTGTTTCTTTGTTTCTGAAAACTGTTTTATTCAGAATTTGCGCTGTAAGAAATGCAAAAATTACTCCAACGGCATAAATGCCAATCAGGTACAAAGCCTGGTATTTCTCAAAAAATGCCGAAATAATTAAAATATAAACCGGTAGCCGGGCACTGCACGACATAAATGGAATTATCAGCATGGTAAGAATCCTGTCGCCACGGTTTCGCATTGAACGTGTAGCCAGAATTGCCGGTACGTTACAACCAAAACCCATAATCATGGGAATAAACGAGCGACCGTGCAGTCCGAACCTGTGCATGATATTGTCCATGATAAAGGCAGCACGCGCCATATATCCGGTTCCTTCCAAAAGAGAAATAAATAAAAATAGAATCAGAATATTTGGCAGGAAAACCAACACGCTGCCTGTTCCACTGATAATTCCACCAACTAATAAATCTTTCAGCATTCCATCGGGCATCAGCCTGGCAACCAAATCACCAAAGGCAATTACTCCTTTGTCGATCCAATCCATCGGATATGCACCCAATTTAAAAGTTGTAAAAAAGATGAGAAAAAGTATGACTGAGAAAATTGGAAAACCGAGGTAAGTATTAGTTAATACCGAATCGATTTTTTCAGATTTAGTTTTTTCACTGATTTTCTTATTCCTGAAAGTTTCTTTTAATGCACCGGCAATAAAACTGTATTTGGCATTGGTGATAACTGTTTCACTTTCTTCTTTCTCCAGTAACTCGATTTTATGAATTTCCTTTTGAGTGGATTTTTTTATTTCTTCAAAATTTGAATAATTAGTTAACAATCCGGCAACCTGTTCGTCTTTTTCAAGCATTTTGATAGCCAGAAACCGGGATGAAATTTTATCTGTAATCGGTTTGTTTTCCTTTATTTTACTTCTTACAACGCTAATTGAATCTTCAAGGTCTTTTCCGTAGTTAATGTGAATATGCCTCGAGAACTGGTCTTTACCTTCAAAAACTTCAATTACTTTATCAATCAGGTCATCAATTCCAATCCCTTTTGAACTGATGGTTGGTATCAAAGGCATTCCCATCAATTTTGCCAATTCTTCCTTATTCAGAAAAAGTTTCTTTCTCTCCAGTTCATCAAACATGTTTAATGCAACCACAATCCGAAGGTCCATATCAATTAATTGTGTGGTTAAAAACAGGTTCCTTTCAAGATTTGTGGCATCAATCACATTAATTACAACATCGGGTGTTTGTTCGTAAATAAACTCTCTGACATAAATCTCTTCTTTAGAATAGGCTGTAAGACTGTAAGTACCCGGGAGATCGAAGAAATTGAAAGTGTATCCTTTTGTATTAATCGTTGCCTTTTTGATGTCAACAGTAACGCCTGAGTAATTGCCAACTTTCTCGCGTGACCCCGAAATAAAATTGAAAAGGGTTGTTTTGCCACTGTTGGGGTTTCCAACCAAAGCAATATTGATGATTTTTGATTTCTCCGATAAATTTTCCTGGGCAATATTACTGTCGACTACACCCTGGTAATTATTATTGGTTATGTGTTTGAATTCGTCGAGCGGAAGCACTTCAATAAGGTCGGCTTCCGATTTCCGGAGCGAAACATTGTAGTTAATTATTTTGTATTCAATGGGTCCGTTAAAAGGTGCATTTTTAATTACCCTCACCTCTTTGCCTTTGATAAAGCCCATTTCAGAAATTCTTTTTCTGAAAGAACCATGACCAAGTAATTTGGTAATGACTACTGTTTCACTGTTTTTTACCTCACTTAATTTCACTTCCCCCTCGCTCTCCGATATTTAAAATCATTCAAAATAAGCATTGCAAATATAGAATAATTCAATTCAAAAGCTAAGCGATAATTACCATAGATCAAGTTTATTCATACATTCGAAAAAGATTAATTCTGATTTATCAAAAAACAAATAAAATGTTAATTGTCGGGTTGATTCAGGTGAAGTGGTTATTTTTGTTGAATATTTGATGCAATGAAGGAAAAACAGTTTTATCAGAACATTCAGAAAGTGTTGGAGAATTTACCTGAGAATTTCAGCATTCTGGAAGAACAGATTGACATCGATGTTCAAATGAAATATTTTGACTTTGTCCAGAAAGTCAGAACTGATGATGCTGCTGCGAAATGCTTTGAAAGCAAAGAGGAACTTTTTTCCGAAAACACTGACTTTGAACGGAAAAAAGAGATACTTGTAAATATTGCAACCATTGACGATGTTAAAGCTTTCAGAACCATTGAACGATTTGTAAAAGAAAGCAACGGAGAAATTTACCAGTGGGCAGTTCTGGCCATGCAGGAAAGCAGAATGCTTTTGCAAAGTTCACTACTTGACGAGCAACAGGTTTTTATTTCAACCGGACTGGGAGGAAGAGGCAAAAAATTGAGATATTATGTGGTTTTTATCAATAAAAACAAGGCAGGCCTTTTAACCCAAACCCAGCAAAATCTTTTAAAAGATGAACTTATTACAGTACTGAAATCAAATGATGGCGAGTTTGAAACAATTGATTTTACAGATGGTTTCTCGACCGCAATGGTTATGTTACCCTTGCAAACCGATTTAAAATCTGTTTTCAGAAATATAATTGATGAGTGTAATCAATATGGCAATTTTCTCGATGATGATATGATACTTACCAATGTAAAACTGCTTTCGAGAAATGAAATAACTGAAATGCTGAATGGTAACCGGAAAATTGATTTTGATGAACCTGATGAGTGGGAAGATTTTGATGAAGAGGAGGAATAAATGGCGGTTTATTTAGAAAGATTAAAATTATTTCATTTCCGCAATTGTATATAAAAAGTATTATATTTGCACCGCTTTTAAAGTAAAGAAAAAGGTCCTGTAGCTTAATGGATAGAGCATCTGACTACGGATCAGAAGGTTGGGGGTTCGAGTCTCTCCAGGATCACTAAAAGTAAAGGCAAATAATTAAAAAAGAGCATTTTAATAATGCTCTTTTTTATATTAAGCAATGTTGAAATCCAGATTACAATTCAATTCTGCAAACTTTGATGAAGTCTTGTAATATTTTTGTTTTAAATAAAAATTAACTGATTTTCATTCAATGTAATCTAGAATCATAATAGAGATGTTCCGCATATCAGGTGCTATCTTATAATTATACCGGTGTTTGAGTGTTTCTGAAAATAAAAATTTCATCTGAAATTTTAACTTCTATTGTTTTCAACCCCCAAAAACAAAATGCATATTTGTGAAACAACTGATTTTACCGAACCTGATTGAAACAAAAACTTATGGATAATTCAGCAGCCAGCCAGCCAAAAAACACTATCGGAAGTTCGCAGACTTATATTGTTTTCACAGCCTTTCTGGCACTGTTTGCAATTGTGGGTTTTGCATTATACGGCATCCCGTTTTTTTACGATTTTATGGTGAAGGATTTTGGTTTTTCACGTGCCGAAGTTACTTCAGGAAATGCGTTTGGCAAACTGGTTGTTGCGCCGCTTTTTGGCTTTCTAGCCGGCTGGTTGATTGACCGCTATGGTCCGCGGCGGCTGATGATGCTGGGAATTGTTTTGGCAGGAATTGCGTTGGTGGGTTTAAGTCACGCCTCAGCACTTTGGATTTTCTACTTCTTTTATGTTTTTAATGCGCTGGGTTATGTTTTTGGCGGTCCGCTGCCTTGCCAGGTTTTAATCTCGCGCTGGTTCGACAAAAACCGCGGAAAGGCGATGGGAATTGCTTACCTTGGTATTGGAGCGGGTGGTGCTATTGTTCCTATTTTGGCGACCAACCTTGAAAGGAATTTTGGCTGGCAGAATGCACTTACAATTCTGGGAATTCTCATAGTGGTGATTGCGCTGCCGCTGGCTTTTTTTATCAAAGACCCGGCAAAGGTAAAACCTCTGGAATCAGTTAAAAAAGAACCGCAGGTTTCGATGAAAACCATTTTCAATAACCGTAATTTTTACCTGCTGGCTTTTGGCAGTATGTGTTCCATTGGAGCAGTGGGTGGAATGATGCAACACCTGAAATTGTACCTCCGTGATCTTGATTTTACGCAGCCTCATGCAGCCGGAATCATGTCGGCGGTTTTATTTTCGAGCCTGGCCGGGCGCGTGATTATGGGGTGGCTGGCCGATTTGGTGAACCGGAAATATGTGATGATTCTGATTTATTGTATTGTGGCTGCTGCCATCACGCTGCTGGTTTTGCCACCTTTTGAAGGGAAAATTTATCTGTTTGCGATTGTATTCGGCATCGGACTGGGCGGCGATTATATGATTATTCCCTTGATGGCGGGCGATTTATTTGGCGTAAAAGCGCTGGGTCGTACCATGGGAATTATTTTGGTAGCCGATGGAATTGCCGAGTCGTTTTTTCCGGTACTGGTGGGACATCTGTATGACGAAGCAGCAAAAAGTTATGCAGTCGGATTTTCGGTATTAATTGTTGTTGCGCTGGCGGGTGTGTTGCTTGTTTCGTTTTTACCCAAAACAAAAGATTTGGCAAATGCCTGATTTATTCAGCCTTCGCTTTTTCCGCCTCACCTAAAACCACATCGCGGATTTGAATGGGAGAGAGGTTTACTTTCCCGGTTACCAAATCAGGACGGTTGTAATTAACCGTGAACTGCCTGTAAAATGCAGGATCTTTTTGTGGCAAAACAAAAGGTTTTCCGGGGTTGCCTTTTTCATCGATATAAGCAATGTACGGTCGCGTAAAAACGCCATCGGCGCGTTTACTGCTGAATACAATCCATCGGCTGTTAAGCGACCAGGATGAATGACTTTCAGTGTATTCGCTGTTTAATTCCAGCTTTTTGAAGGAGAAATCTGCGAGGTTGATGAGATACAAATCACTTTGCTGGTGAAAAATGGTGAAATATCCGTAATCGCTCATCGAGCAAATAAGGAATTTTCCATCGGGCGAAGCTGCCGGCATCGAAATGCTTTTGCCAATACTGTCGGCATTCAGCACCATTTCGGCCTCGCCCCAAACATTATTTTCAATATCGCACGCAACGCGCATCAGGCTGTAACGGTTGTGGAGCAGGCTTTCCTCGTCGCCTTTTTGTGCTTCGGGCGCACTCACAAAATAGAGGTATTTCCCGTCGGCCGACCACTCGGGCATACTTTCACGCTGTGTTGTCGATATTTCGGGCGAGGTTACAATGGTATTCTTTTCAGTATCATAAACAATTATTCCAGAGGCTTTGTCGGCAACATCCACAGGCTTTCCCAACCTCGTTGTAAGATGCGGGCTTATTTTTCCGGTGGAAAAAGCGATGTGACGGCCATCTGGATGCCAGGCCGGATAAACACCTGCCGACATGGTTTTTTCGGTTTTAGTATCGGTTTTAGTCAGCTTTCCATTATTCCAAACCAGCGTTCCGGCATTCACAATCCGGAAATGCATGACCATTTTGTCAGGATTATTGGCCGAAAACGAGTGACAGTTCATGCAGCCGTTTTCCGTTGAATTATTCTCTATCAGCGGACTTTCATCGAAATTGGAAATATTGCGCTGATAAATTCCCATGTCCTTCCATTTCAAATAATTTGCATGAACCAATCGGTAAACAAGGTAAGAATCGATGGTGTCGCTGGCAACTTTGTGTTTGATTGTTTTAAATTGATTCCACTGGTTTTTGTCGAAGGTTTTGATGTTAACAGCAATATCTTTCCCGGTGTTTTCAGAAAGCAGTTTTTTCCACGTTTTAACCGGGATTTCTATGGTTGGAGAATTCTGCTGAATAACAAACGGTTTTCCTGACTCTCCTGAAATTTCAACCCTGAATTTTGTTCCTGTTTCGTTGATGATAAAATTAAGCGGAGCAATATTGGGAGGCAAAGTCAGGTCGTAATAATCGGGATAAATTGATGCCACACGATTTGTTTCCCGAGCGTTTTCACTGCCGGATGAACACCCGGAAAGCAACCCGGAAGATGAAAATCCGAGCAATGCAATCAGACTGAAAAGCAGTTTGCCGAACGAAATTTTATATGGCCGGGTAATCGCTGTCATCATCAATAATATCAGGTTTAATTACGTTGGGATACACAAACTCGCGATAATAAAAATAGCTGTTGCCAAAATCTTTATACAGCATGTTTCGGGCTGTGCGGGTACTGTTGCTGTGCTGTTCCCTGATTTTTATAAATTCCTCAAATCGGGTCTTTGTTTCTGTCGAAATAGCGAATTGGCTTTCAATAGGAATTTCGTACAATTTGCCAAAAGTCAGCAATGCTTCTTCATAGACAGCCGGAGTTTTTTCAAAGTATTGTCCGGCACTTTTGTATAATTCTATAAATTTTTCTGCATCCGATTCCAGCAGATAATACAGCATCAGAAACTCAAAAGCATTTTTGTTTTGCAGGTTTGCAGCGAGAAGTTGTTTCAACCTTTCTTCAATCGAAGGGCTCAATTCATCTTCAGCCGGAATAAAACTGCGCTTTTCAACCAATTCAGGATAATTATGAAACAACGTTGAATCGTTTACAACCGGCTCAAATTCATGAATAAATTTTTTCGACCCCAAACCCGATTTCAGTAAATCGAGATATTGGCGGGCTGCGGTATATTCCCCGGCAACCAGGTGAATTTTCACCAATAATTGCATGGTGCGTCGGTTGTACGGAAAAAATACAAGCGTTTCGTAAGCCCAATGCCGCGCTTCGGTGATAAAACCCAGATTGTAATAAAAATTGGCAGCCACGAACGACATTTCAGCCTGAAATTCAATGTCGGGGTGGATTGCTTCGCTACCTGTAATTTGCAGAAAGTCAAAAGCTTTTTCGGGGAGTTGCCCTGTTTTGCTCATCACAAGGTTGTAGTTCACGTTCGCCTTAAAATTATATTTCTTCAGCGTTTTGGCATTGGCAGCGGTTTTCTCCGGGTTATTGGTGTAACAAAAATAATCGGCAGCAACCTTTTTCTTTTCATCGGGTTGAAACGAAAAATAATGACTGAATATGGCTAATCCCGCTATCAGAATCAGCCCGAAAACCCTGGATATTGTTGTCTGTTTTGGTGTTTTGTTTGAACGTTTTGTTTCAGTAAATTTTTGTATCGAAGAAATTACAATCAGCAAAGGAATTGAAAGCAGGTAAGCCAGAAGAATGACGGAGGGTTTATAATCCATGAAAAATGCTTTGGGCGGGAAAAAGTAGAAGTATTGTTGTTTTGGCGGAAGGGCAAAAATAAAATGAGCAGCAAACCAGGGAAAAACTATGGCAAAAGCTGCCAGAAATAAAATGAAAAACACTCTTTCAGCAGTTTTAAGTTTGAATGGTAAAATCGCTGCAGCAAGCGAAAACAATAGGAAATAGCCGCTTCCGGATAAGTAATAAATCGAAAGTGCAGTAAAAATATAAATCAGCAGTAAACTGAAAATATTTTTTGCCAGTCTGAAAATAGCAAGTAAAGCAGCAAAAATCAATAATACAGAAATTTCAATGGAATAGGGGAGGTTGTAGTTGTTCGCCACAGCTATTGAAAAAATAAAAGGAATCAACGCAACGAAAGGCGTTAAAATAATTTTGCTGATACTTTTCAGTAAGATTAATGCGAGAAAGAATTGCAACCCTGAAAGCAGTGCAAATGCAAAAGCTCCTGAAACTGGGTTATAGAAAAACTGCATAATAAAATTGGCCATGTATTCGGCAGGTTCACCCGGAAACTGGAGAAAACTTTTAATGAATGATGCTGTGAACAGAAAAGGAGCCTGCACCTGATGAGCATACAAAAATGGCTGAACTACTAACAGAATGTAGAAAAATGAAACAGCGAGGCAGAAAAAAACTGCGTATTCAGCGAAGCCTGCTTTTCCATTTTGATTCATGCTGATTCGTTTCCGGTTTGTTTATTTTGCCCAAAAATAAGAAAAACCTGCCTGAAAAAATATCAGGACAGGTTTTCGGTGATTTATAACAATAGAATTTTTTAGTTAGTCGAGACTGTCTAAGAACGCGTCGCGTTCACGCAGGAAAACCGAAAGCCGTTCAATGGGATCGCGGGTTAGTGCAACACGGCCCGAACGCGTAAATTGCATCACTTTAAATTGGTTGAGTTCTTCAAACAAAGCCTGTGTTTCTTCCTTGTACCCTGTTTTTTCGATTACCACGTATTCGCGGGTGATTTCAAGAATTTTTGCACCCGCATTCCGCACAATCCGCTCAACCGTATCACTTTCATAAAGTGCATCGATGGGAACTTTGTACAGCGCAATTTCCTGGAAAATCATCTCTTCGTTGGTGTGATAAAATGCCCTGATTACATCAATCAGTTTTTCGATTTGAGCCACCACTTTTTTTACCATGTCTTCTGTTGTGTTCACCACAACAAGAAATTTGTAAACCCCTTCGATTGCCGATTCAGAAACAACAAGGCTTTCGATATTCACCTTACGGCGTGTAAAAACAATGGTGATACGGTTTAGTAACCCGATATGGTTTTCGGAAAAGATGGTTATGTTGAATTCTTTTCTCATTTTTTATTCACTTTAAACATTAAACTTTGAACTTTAAACATTAAACTTTGAACAGTTTACGGCTCAAGAATGATATCGGAAACCGAAGCGCCGGTTGGAACCATCGGGAAAACGTTGTCTTCTTTTTCGATGGTAACTTCCAGTAAATAAGGTCCTTCATGGGCAATCATTTTTTTGATTCCCGTTTCAAGGTCGTCGCGAACATCCACTTTGTGTCCCGGAATTCCAAAACCTTTGGCGATGGTTATAAAATCAGGATTCTGAAGTTCGGTGAAAGAGTATCTTTTTTCGAAGAATAATTGCTGCCACTGGCGCACCATTCCGAGGAAATGATTGTTGAGCAGCAGAATTTTTACAGGCAATTTGTTTTGTGCAATGGTTCCCAGTTCCTGGATGGTCATCTGAAAACCACCGTCGCCAATTACAGCAACCACTGTGCGGTCGGGAGCGCCAAACTGTGCGCCGATACTGGCGGGTAAGCCAAATCCCATTGTACCCAATCCGCCCGAAGTTACATTACTCTTTGATTGGCGAAATTTAAAATATCGTTGGGCAATCATCTGGTGCTGACCAACGTCAGTTACCAAAATTGCGTCGTGGTTGGTTTCGTCGGCCACAATTCTGATGGCTTCACCCATTGTCAATCCGGGTTTTTCAGGGAAAAGGTCTTTTTGAATAATCTTATCGTGTTCAATTTTGTCACACTCTTTAAAACGCTGAATCCATTCGCTGTGGTTGTTTTCGTTTACGTTGCCGAGCAGCATTTTCAGCGATTTCTTCACATTCCCCAAAACAGCCACATCTGCTTTGATAATTTTATTGATTTCAGCCGGGTCGATTTCCAGATGGATAATTTTTGCCTGTTTGGCGTAAGCGCTAACCTTTCCGGTAACCCGGTCGTCGAAACGCATTCCGGCGGCAATAATCAGGTCGGCCTGGTTGGTCAACAGGTTCGGGCCGTAATTTCCGTGCATACCCAGCATGCCCACATTCAGCGGGTGATCGGTTGGCAAAGCAGAAAGACCGAGTAATGTCCAGGCAGCCGGAATGCCGGTTTTTTCGATAAAAGCTTTAAGCTCCTGTTCAGCCTGCCCAATAATTATTCCCTGGCCGAATAAAAGCAATGGTTTTTTTGCAGCGTTAATCAGGTCGGCAGCCTCTTTTACCTTAAACGGATCAACCGGTGTTTCAGGAATATAGCTTCTGACTTTGCGGCATTTTTTGTATTCAAATTCGAGTTCGCCAAACTGGGCATCTTTTGTAATATCAATTAAAACTGGTCCCGGGCGACCCGATTGTGCAATGTAAAAAGCCTGCGCAATAACCTCAGGAATTTCCTCCGGAAAAGTAACCTGGTAGTTCCATTTGGTTACCGGCATCGAAATGCCCACCACATCCGATTCCTGAAAAGCATCGGTACCCAAAAGCGGAGATGCAACCTGGCCGGTAATGCAAACCAGCGGCGTTGAGTCAATCATCGCATCGGCAATGCCTGTAATCAGGTTGGTGGCACCAGGGCCTGAAGTGGCAAAGCAAACACCTGCTTTTCCGGTTACGCGTGCATAACCTTCTGCTGCATGCACGGCACCTTGTTCGTGACGGGTGAGCACGTGGTTGATATGCCTTTCGAAATCGTACAAGGCATCATAAATGGGCATAATTGCACCGCCGGGGTAACCAAAAATTATTTCAACCCCTTCCTCAAGCAGCGAAAGAATCACCGCCTGCGAACCTGTAACTTTTTTTGTAGCCATTTTATATCGATTTTGTTTTGTAGCGTTTTGTTTGATTTTGGATGCTCGATTCCGGATACTTGATTCTGGATTTCCAGCATCCAGTATCTAAACTTCTAATCGAGTATCTGATTATCCAGTATCATTTTTCAATTTATCAACCTCACCGCACCTTTATCAGCCGATGAAACCAGGCTTGCATACGCTTTTAACGCTTTCGAAATCTGGCGTTTACGGGTGGCGGGAGTGTAAGCTGCCTGAGCGCGTGCTTCTTCTGCATTGCGGCGTTTTGCCATTTCTTCGTCAGAAATCAGCAGGTTAATTGAACGTTTTGTAATGTCGATTTCGATTTTGTCGTTGTTCTGAATCAGCGCGATGGCTCCGCCCGAAGCAGCTTCGGGTGAAACGTGGCCGATTGAAAGGCCCGATGTTCCGCCTGAAAAACGCCCGTCGGTTATCAGTGCGCAATATTTGTCTAACTGCATCGATTTCAGGTACGAAGTGGGGTAAAGCATTTCCTGCATTCCCGGCCCGCCTTTTGGTCCTTCGTAACGAATCACAATCACATCGCCTTTCTGCACTGTATCACCCAAAATTCCGTTTACAGCATCGTCCTGCGAATCGAAAACTTTGGCAGTTCCTGTAAATTTGAAAATTGACGGGTCAACGCCGGCAGTTTTTACAATGCAGCCACTTTCGGCAATATTGCCATAAAGAACTGCTAGTCCGCCGTCTTTGTTGTAGGCGTGCTCAATATCGCGGATGCAGCCTTTTTCACGGTCGCTATCGAGCGCAGTGTAATAATTATCCTGCGAACCCATTACAAGGTTGCGGCTGCCATCGCCGGGTGACGAAAGAAACCGGTGTTTCGCATCATCAGTCGCGGTTTCGCGCATGATATCGTATTCAGCAATTGCCTGTTTCAGATTGCGGCCATCGATACGATTGACAGTTGTATCAATCAAACCTCCTTTTTCAAGTTCACCCAAAATCGAAAGAATTCCGCCCGCACGGTTTACATCCTGAACGTGGTAATGCGAACTCGGCGAAACCTTGCAAAGATTCGGGGTTATCCGTGATAGCTGGTCGATATCTTTCATGGTAAAATCAACTTCTGCTTCATGGGCAATTGCCAACAAATGCAGAACAGTGTTGGTTGAACCACCCATGGCAATATCGAGTTTCATGGCATTCAGAAACGCCTCGCGTGTGGCTATGCTGCGGGGTAAAACTTTGTCGTTTCCTTCGAAGTAGTATGATTTTGTGGCTGCAATAATTTTATCGACAGCCTCTTCGAAAAGCTTTTTGCGGTTGGCGTGGGTGGCAACAATGGTACCGTTTCCGGGTAATGCAAGGCCGATTGCTTCAGCCAGACAGTTCATGGAATTGGCAGTAAACATACCCGAACACGAACCACAGGTTGGACAGGCATTTTGCTCGATGAGTGATAATTCTTTATCTGAAACCGATTGGTCGGCAGCCAGTACCATTGCATCAACAAGGTCGTATTTTTTTGAACCCACAGTTCCTGCTTCCATCGGCCCTCCCGAAACAAAAACCGCTGGAATATTCAGGCGCATGGCAGCCATCAACATACCGGGCGTAATTTTGTCGCAGTTCGAAATGCAAATCATTGCATCCACTTTGTGTCCGTTGCACATATATTCCACACTGTCAGCAATTACATCGCGCGATGGGAGCGAATACAGCATCCCGTCGTGGCCCATGGCAATTCCGTCATCAATGGCGATTGTGTTGAATTCGGCAGCAAAAAATCCCTGTTTTTCAACCAGTTTTTTCAGATGCTGACCAATTTCGTGTAAATGCGCATGACCCGGAACAAACTGGGTAAATGAGTTCACTATTGCAATAACAGGTTTACCGAAGTGTTCTTCTTTCATACCGTTGGCACGCCAAAGACTGCGTGCACCAGCCATTCTGCGGCCCTGTGTTGTTGTGTTGCTTCTTAATGGTGTCTGCATTGTTATCAAAATTTAAAACTCTTTTAATTAAAAAGGCCTTCCCCGTTTTCGGAAAAGGCCTGTAAATATCTTCAATCTACGCAATATCTAACCCTTTCCGGAACATTCTGGAATGACGACCACGAGGACTAGAATAATTGCAGATAATTTCATCTTGTTTTGTTAAATCGTTGGCAAATGTAAAAAAACAATTGTAAAGTCAAAATGAATTGAAATTAAAATCTTGAAAAATGTAAGAAAAAATAACTTTTTTGTCTGTTTTAATATGAACTTAAAATTTTTTCTGCCTTCTTTTTGATTCGACCCTGTTTCCACAAATGTGACCAAAACACTTGTTTTTTATCAATTTTGCTTATTTCTTTACTACTCAAAATCAGCTTGTGAAAATAACATTCTATCTCATATTATTCGCCGTTTTCGTTGTTTTTTCATCCTGTACCGGCGGGCCGGGAAATAGTTTTACGGATGCCGGCAAATCACCACTTATTTTACCCGATTACACAGATTTAACAATTCCTGTAAATATTGCCCCGATGAATTTCAAGGTTCAGGAAAAAGGAGAGGCATTTCAGGTAATTGTTGCTGTAAATGAGGATGAAAAACTGAAAGTGAGCTCGAATGATGGAATCATAACTTTTCCCTGGCGAAGATGGAAAAAGCTTTTGAAAGAGGCAGTCGGGAAAGAAATCGTATTCCAGGTTTTTGTGAAGGAAAATGGCCAGTGGAAGAAATACCAGCCAATCATAAACCGGGTTTCAGAATTGCCTGTTCCGCCATTTTTACTTTACCGGCAGCTTTTTCCCGGTTACGAAAGCTGGAAAGAGATGAGTATCATGCAGCGAAACCTTGAATCGTTTGAGGAAAAACCGGTAATTCAGAACAGTGTTGCAGAAGAAAATTGTGTGAATTGTCATGCTGTGAATTCACAGAATCCTTCCGATTTTATGTTTCATGTCCGTGGTTCGCTCGGGGGAACTTTTTTTGTGAAAGATGGCGATTTACAGAAGTTTAACCTGAAAACCAGCGAAATGGAGAATGGTGCAACTTATCCCCGCTGGCATCCTTCTGGAAAATTTGTGGCATTTTCATCCAACAAGGTGGTCCAGCAATTTCATTCGGCTGAAAACAAAAAAATCGAAGTTTCTGATCTCGCTTCATCACTTTTGCTTTATAATGTGAATGATAACCGGATTAAACAGGTTGTTTTTGAAAATGGCAATCAGTTTATGGATACCTATCCGGAGTGGTCACCCGATGGAAAATATCTCTATTTCTGCCGGGCACCACAAATTGAAAAGAATTATGAATACAGCGATATCCGCTACAATATTTACCGGGTGACATTTAATGAAAACAACCAGACTTTCGGTGACGAAGAGCTTGTTTTTGACGCTGCTGCAAACGGGAAAAGCGCTTCGTTTCCGAGAATTTCGCCCGATGGAAAACAGTTGGTTTTTACGTTGCATGATTACGGTTGTTTCCCGATCTGGCATAAAGAAGCGGATCTTCAATCGATTAATTTGTCTGATTTCAGTGTTCAGCCGATGAAGGTTAACAGCAATTTTACCGAGAGTTATCATTCGTGGTCGGCAAACGGAAGATGGCTGGTTTTCAGCAGTAAACGCGATGACGGGCGCTCTGCACGTCCTTATATTGCTTATGTTGATGAAAGCGGTGTGGCACAGAAACCGTTTATACTTCCGCAAAAAGACCCGCAGTTTTACAGCAGATTTTTAAAAACCTATAATATCCCGGAATTCTCCGAATCTGATTTTGCCTTTAATCCAGGCACATTGCGAAAGGCTTTGCGGGAAAAGGCAAAACAAGCCAGTTGGAAAAACCAGTAGCAAAACCAATGACCAAAATCAGCCAGCTTCGAACCAGCAATATTTTCAGGATAGTCAGCTTTGCTGCATTATTTCTGTTTGTTTTCATCTTTTTCTACAGATTCACCGCTTACCTGTTTTTTTACCAGGAAAAAGCGTCGTTGTTTTTACTGACCGGTGAATATTTTTCCGGCCTGGTAAATCGCCCAGGTGGATTTCTGAACTGGTTATCCCAATTCCAAACCGCTTTTTACCATAGCCCTTTTGCAGGAGCATTCATTATTTCGACAGAAATCTGCTTCATCACATTTTTAATGTTTTTAACCGGCAAAATTCTGGTTACGAAATCGGAAATGATTGTCCCGGTTTTTGCGGGGGTTGGACTGTTTTTACTGCAAATAAATTACCAGTTTGCAGCCATCAATACCCTTGGAATTTTATTGCAACTTCTTCTTTTTGTTCTGACTATCAGGTTTCTGAAAGGTGAAAAGATTTGGATTTCAATTGTTCCTTTTCCGCTTTGGTATTTTCTCACCGGCAGTTTTTCGGTTCTGTTTTTCTGCCTGATTCTGGTTTACCTTGTTTTGTATTACAAAAAGGGTATTTTGCTCAAATTATCCACACTGATATTATTAACCTGTGTTGTTGTTTTTGCCGGAGGCGAATGGTTGTTTTATTTACCTGTCAAACAGTTGCTGATTTTTCCGTATGCTGTTGAAACTACCGGTAACCAGCAAAACTTACTTTTTGGAGTCGTAATTTTAATCATTCTGTTTCTTGTTTTTCTGAATGCAAACTTTAGAAAAGGCAATGAAAACAGGTTTGTCAGGATTTTTGTCGATGTTTTGCCGCTGATCGTTTTATTGGCTACGGCTCTGTTTTCTTTGAACCGGGTTGATAAAAAAAACCGTCATTTTTTCGAGGTCGAAAAGCAGTTTTATCAACGTAATTTTGAAGGAGTAATCAGGTTGAATGAAAAGGAACCTTCTATGAATATGCTCACCAACTACCTGAATAATATTGCATTGGCGGAAAAGGGCGTTTTGTGTGACCAGCTTTTCCGGTTTCCGCAATCGACTGACGGCAGAACTTTATTTTTGCACTGGGAGTTAACCGGTGAGGTGTTGCGGAAAGGCGGATATTTTTATTATTCGCTGGGAATGACAAACGAAGCAGCGCGCTGGGCCTACGAATATATGGTGATGCGCGGGTTCTCACCTGAAGGATTAAAGCTGCTGATTAAAACAGAACTAATCAACGAAAATTATGAGCTGGCAGCAAAATACAATGCTATTCTGAAGTCGTCGCTTTTCTATAAAAAAGAGGCAGCAAAATTTGCGAAATTGCTTGAAAATCATGATTTAATCGATAAAGATCAGGAATTGGGAAAGGTGAAAAGACTGAAAACAAAAGCTGATTTTTTTGTTTTGGCTGAAAATCCTCCTGCCAATATTGATTCTGTTCTGAATTCCGATCCGGCTAATTTTGTGGCTGTACAGTACAAATTTGCCTTACTTTTACTGCAGAAAGATTATAAAACAATAACCGAAATGTTGCCGGTGCTCGAAAAGGCAGGATTTACCCGTATTCCGAAAAACATTGAAGAAGCGGTTGTTGCCTATTGTCTTTTAAACCGGATTTCATTTCCTGTACTTGAAAAACTGGCAATTAATCCGCAAACGGCGCAGCGTTTTGACCGGTATTACCAGATTTTTCAACAGAACAGCACCAATAAAACTGCCGCCCAGCGGGCATTGCGCGAATTTAAAGATACTTATTGGTACTATGTATTTTTTAACTGAACCGAATGTCAGGCTTCTTTTTCTTTTCTGAAAAGCAGCGGGAAAAGAACGAGTAATACAATTGATGCCAGTGTTGTAATTCCCCAAATAGCATCCCAGTTGTACCCGGTTTCATTTTTGTAGAGATGAATCAGTCGCCCGCAAATAAGATTGCCCACCAGCAAACCTGCTCCAAATGTCACCAGGAAAATAAAACCCTGGGCTTGTGATTTTAACTCGGCAGGCGCTTTTTTGTCGATATAAATCTGGCCGCCCACATAAAAAAAGCCGAAAATAAGTCCGTGTATCAGAATACCGATATAATACATCCAATTCTGGTCGATAGCACCACCTGTGTAAAGTGATGCGTACCTGATCACCAAAGCCAGAAGTCCCAGAAGCATCACATTTCTGATACCAAATTTTTTAATTGCCGGGGGAACCAGCAGGATAAATCCCATTTCGGCCAGAACACCCCAGTTCATGGTAACCGAAATGTATTTGGTATTCATATTCAGCAGAAACTCTGAAAAATAGGAATAATACATGGCAAACGGAATCATCGACAGGAAAGAGAAAATAATGAAGAAGGCAAAATTACGGTCTTTCATTAAATGAACAGTTCCCAGCCCAAAAGCATCGATCACCGAAAGCTTTTTTCCGGCTGCTGCGGGTGGTGTGTTGGGAAGGAACAGGTTTGAAAAGGCTGCCAGAAGACTCACGCCGGCACCACAATAAAATGGCAGGTGAGTGCCGTCAAAATCAACATTCAGTATTTTAATGAATACAACACTGAAAATTCCGGAAGCAACCCAGCCGATTGAACCAAAAACACGGACTTTCGGGAATTGCTCGGATGGCAGATGCGCCATGGCAATAGAACTGGTTAATCCCCACGAAGGCATGTAACCGAGCATGGCAATAATCAGAAAAATAAATAGTAAGTCAGAATCTTTGGTGGTGGCAGCCATAAACAACATCACGGCGTTAACCAGGTTTAATCCGGCAAGTACTTTCTGGGCCGAAAAAAGCCTGTCGGCCAACATGCCAATTACCGGCGACAGTAAACAACCGATGGCCATTGAGCTTAAAATAAGCGCTTTTTGTGTACTCCCGATTTCAAGATTTGTAAGATAAGCTGCCAGCGGTACCCACCAAACGGCGTACATCATGTACTGGAGCATCATCATTACAGATAGTTTGATTCTGACCATAATAATTTTATTAAGGTTTACAGGGTGATAAAGATTAAAAAGAATGAATAAAAAAGGAGAGGGAGATTGGTTTAAAAGACCGGCTCATGCAGAGCCGGTCTTTTTCATACCAATCAAATTTAACTAATTGTAACCTGGATTCTGCTGTAACTGCGGTGCTTTTTTCATTTCATCGCGTGAAATCGGAACCCAATAGAATTTTTTATCAGTGAACGAACGGGCATCAGCTTTATCAGCTTTGTTGTATTTCCATACATGATTACCATCGTCGTAGTGTTCAATACGCATACCGTAAACATCGGTGATTACTTCTTCGCAAATCATCCAACGTCTCATATCATAGAAACGGTGACCTTCAGCAAAGAATTCGATGTTTCTTTCATGACGCACATATTCGCGTGCCTGAGACTGGTCTGTTGTAACCCTGTCAGGTAAACCGGCACGGTTACGAACCATATTCATTGCATCGATACCTTTTTGAAGATCTGCTCCACCCAATTCAATACAGGCTTCTGCATAGTTCATCAGAATTTCGGCATAACGGAATTCAACCCAGGTATTTGTATTTCTGAAATACTGACCTGCTGTTGCCGGATCCAATAATTTGCGGATATAATAACCGTTTTTGGTTCCGTTCCATGATTCGATCAAACCCTGGCGGGTATCAAGGCCACTCTTATAAGGAGTCGTGTCGCCTGTTTTTGTGAAGAAATAACTGGTTTGCACTTTATTTTCGGGTTCCAGACCTGCTGCATCCGAAGGACGCTGCTGCCATGGTGCTCCGTCATATAGAATGCTGGCATAGAAACGGGGTTCACGTCCGTTGTATGGGTTTCTGAGCGGATCAGCAGCCAATTGTGCATCGGTAGCTGTACGTACTTCCATATTTCCCGGATCATATGCATCCCATTGGAATTTGCTGCCATCGGCCATTTCGTAACTGCGAACCATCGGTTCAGTCGGGTTATTATTACCCCAGTTGTGGTAACCGTTGGGGCCGTACCAAAGGTTGGCATTGTTTACATTACCACCTGTGAGCGGAAATTGGATACCCCAGATAGTTTCAGTATTCCAGCCTGATTTCTGGTTGAAAATGCTGAAATAAGTATCGGCATATTTCTGCACATCAGCAGGTGAAAGCGGAGAAACCGGATCGGCTGTTGAACCAACGAGTGAGAAATTTCCATATTTTCCATCCATCACATCTTTGGCTGCATCGCGTGCCTGCTGCAATAAGGCGCTCTGACTGCCTGCAGGGAACGATACTAAGGTATTACCAGCTTCATAACCACCGTTGGTAAGTTTGCTGGCACTGAAGAGTAAAACTCTTGATTTTAACGCAGCTGCAGCAGCACGGTTAGCACGACCCTGATCGATAGAGGCCGGTAAAGTTGCGATTGCACTGTCAATATCTTTCAGAATAAAATCGAGTGTTTCCTTGATAGAAGACCTTTTGATTGTCAGAAAATCTTCACCCAATACAAATGCTTTATCCTGCAGAATTGCACCACCATATACCATCATTAATGTAGCATAATCATAAGCCCTGATAAAATAGCATTCACCTTTGATCCTGTTTTTTGTTGCTTCCTGTCCTTCTTTTAAAGGTACATTATCAAGGTTGTCAAGGATTTTGTTTACATTCTGGATATTTGAATATAAGTTGTCCCAACGCAAATAACCACCTAAACCATTGTTGGCAAAATAACCAAGCTGGTCAGGACTCATGGTACCTTTCAGCATTACATAGTTTGACGGACGGTGAATACAAAGAGTCTGGTCGGTACCTGATACAAGCAGGTCCTCACGGGCTCCAAGAATACCGGCATCAGTATTACCGCCCATTCTGTCGTAACATTTTCCCAGGTAAGCATTTACCAGGTTAATATCCGAAAAAACGGCTTGTTCGTTATACGTATCAACTGCCTGCTGATCCAATACATCTTCACAGGAAGGAGTAATGAACATCACAACTGCAATTGTCAGGATATTATAAAATAGTTTTTTCATATTCTTGCTTTTTAAAAGTTAAACCTTTCATTAAAAAGTAATATTTGCACCAATTGCAATAGTTTTCATCAGAGGATATACTCCCGGGTTGTTAGCTTCAGGATCCCAGATTTTATTGGGAGTATAGAGTAATGCAAGGTTGTTGCCTGAAATAAATACACTGGCTTTTGCAATACCTGCTTTCTGGTAGTATTGTGTTGGAATACTGTAGTTCAGTACAAGGTTTTTTAAACGCATGTAGGCACAATTTTCCAGCCAGTAAGTACTCATGGCTACATCAGGCGACCAGTAAAGGTCGTCACGGTTGTATGCTCTTGCAACATCAGTAACGTCGCCTTCTTTCTGCCAGCGTCCGTCATATTGCCATTGGTAATAGTTACCGGCTTCACCACGACGGTTATCGTACTGTTTGCGTTTGTAAACTTTACCCTGACCCTGAATACCAACAGTCAGTGTGAAATCTTTCCAGGTAAGGTCCATATTCAAACCGTAAAATGTAAACGGATAGTCGTATTCATCAACAAGTATCCTGTCGTCGCCGTTGATTTTGCCATCACCTGAAACATCTTCAAAAATTACATCACCCGGTTTTGCATTAGCCCAGTGAGGATAAGCATCAACAGCAGCCTGGTCTTTGAAAATACCAATGGCATTGTACATTAACTGAGCTCCATAAGGATGCCCGGTGAGTTGTTGCCATTCAACAGCTTTAGCAGGTTCGTCCATAAAAACGATTTCATTTTTGTTATAGCTGAAGTTTCCGGAGATATTCAGGAACCAGTCTTTTGCAAGAGCTTTGTGGAATCCGGCTTCAACTTCAAAACCTTTGTTGTCAACAATACCCAGGTTTTCCTGTGGCAGTGAGAGACCGGTAAAGTTCGGAACCGAAGCATCTTTTGTAATCAGAATGTCTTCACGTCTGTTTTTGAAAACATCCAAATTCAAATGGAACATATCCTGCAGGAATTTTGACTCAAATCCAACGTTGTAAGTTGTCTGAGTTTCCCAGGTAATATTCGGATTGGCAATAACGGGTGGTCCGATAGCAGTTTCGATAGAACCGCCTGTGCCAAATGTCATACCGGTTGAAATACCGTAAGTATTCATGAACTGGAACGAGTTACCCGGGTCCATCCCCATCATACCAAAAGAACCTCTTAACTTAAAGTAGTTGATAAAAGAAATATTTTCTTTCCAGAAATTTTCTTCTGATGCACGCCATCCCAGTAACAAACCAGGGAAATAACCCCAGCGATTGTCTTCCGGGAATTTCAGAGAACCGTCAGCGCGGAACACAAATTCAGCAAGGTATTTTCCTTTATAGTCGTAAGTTGCACGGGCAATCCACGATTTACGGGCATAAATTGAAGCATTACCTTCCAGGGTCTGGTCTTTCGCATTACCTGCATTCATCGTTTTGATTGCAGTAGAGATGTAATATTTGCGATATCCCCTGAAATAGTTCCAATCGCTTTGGTACTGCTCATAACCACCAAATAAGCTGATGTTATGATCGCCAAATGTTTTCACATAATTGGCGTTGATCATAGTAGTTTGGTTGATGGTACGGTCATAACGTTCAGCATTTTCCGGTGTCGAAAGTCCCCTTGGAGTAGGAGTCAGCGGCATGTCTGTAATAAAGCCTTCAGAATTACGGGTAGCCTGGTTCCAGTTTGGATAGTACAGAATCCATGGCTGATAGAATGCTTTATTGTAATAGTTTGTAAGGTCAAAACTGTATGTTCCGTTTAAGGTTAATCCTTTTACAAAAGGAACAGTGATGGTAGCACCAAAAGTACTTTGGTACCGATAAGTTTTCTGGTCGTTTGTACCGGCACTTAAAGTAGAAGTTTCAACAGGGTTGTCACCATACTCAATATCCGGACCGGGGTATCTGCCTTCTTTTGGCCAATATGCCCAGTTTGTTGGAACCAGACGGGTTGACTGACCCACAATAGCATCGGCACTTTTGTATGGATACAAACGGTCGTTCATGAATCCGGCCATATCAACATTTGTTTTTAACCAGTCATTGATTGGCATTTCCAGTTTCGCACGAACGTTGTACTGTTTGTATTTTGTTGAAGATGCTTTATAAATAGCGTCATCCGTTTTGTATCCAAACGAAACGTAGTATTTCATTCCATTAGCACCACCATCTAATGTCACATTATGACGAGATGTGTTGGTCCATTTTTCAATCAATTCACCATACCAGTCAGTATTCGGGTGTTCCCATGGGTCAACACCACTTTTGAAAAGTTCAATGTCCCTGTCGGAATAACGACGGGCTTTTCCCTGGTAAACCTGGTATTCAGAAAGCATTTCGGCATATTCAGCAGCATTGGTTACATCCGGAACAACAGTCGGAGTCATAAAACCCTGGAAGAACTGGTAGTTCAGCCTTGGTTTACCTTCCTGACCCGATTTTGTTTTGATAAGAATTACACCGTTTGCAGCCTGTGCTCCATAAATAGCAGCCGAAGCATCTTTCAGTACCGATAAACTTTCGATGTCATTCGGGTCGATTTCATCCATCGAACGGCCGGGAACTCCATCAATTACCACCAAAGGAGCAGTATTTGAAGTGTAAGTTGCAACATCGCCGTTTAAGGTTGAACGTCCACGAACCAACACGCGGGGAGTCATCTGGCCAGGTTCGCCGGTTTGTTGGATTACAACTGAGCCGGGAAGTTTTCCTGAAAGCGCATTGGAAACGTTAACTGCAGGAATAGCAGCCAGTTCGCTTCCGTCAAGGGTAGTTACCGAACCAACTACGTTGGCACGTTTCTGGGTACCGTAACCTACAACAACCACTTCGTCAAGGTCGGTTACTTCAGCAGCCATTGTTACATCAATGGTTGTGCGGTTCTGGATAGCCACTTCCTGTGTTTTCATCCCGATGAACGAGAATACAAGTGTTTCTGCATTTTCAGGCAGCGGAAGAGAATACTTTCCGTCAACATCGGTTACAATTCCAACTGTTGTACCTTTTACAACAACGGCAACACCGGGCAGAGGAGCATTACGGTCGTCAACTACCTTTCCCGAAATTGTTTTTTGCTGTTGTACAGCGTTGTTTTCTGGATTAGCGGCAGGTGTTTGATTATCAGAAGGATAAACAATAACCTGCTTTTCAATTACTTTATACTCCAGACTGTGCTGAGGAAGAATTTCGTTCAGAATTTCTTCAACTCTTGCATTTTCTGATTTCACAGTTACAATAAGTTTATCATCAACAATGTTGTTGTTGTAAATAAACTTAAATTCACTCTGTTCAGTGATTGTCTGGAATACTTCTTTCAGGCTCACATTGTTCATTTTCAGATCGAACTTAACCGATTCTGAATATGTACTTGCCTGTGCATTGATCACTGTCGCCAACAGGAAGAGAAGTAAACCCGTTCCAAGGCGAAGTTTTTTTAGCCCTCTTCGAATGATGGAAGGCCTAACAATTACGCATTGTTCCATACATTAATAGTTTAGATTTGATTAATAAATATTTAACTCTCTTTTGAAAGGAATAAAACTGACCGGGTCTTATTCATTTCTATTAATTGGTTTAAGTTCTTTTGCTTTTTGTGGTCGTTTTTAATTGTTTACTTATTTTGTTAATAATAATTCCATCCTGCGTTTTAGTATAGTCAAAGGCGTGTGCCTCACTTAAAAGTTTCAATATTTCTTCAAGGGTTTCCTTGTCAAAATCGGCGGTAAACCGCAGTTTTCCAACTTCATCGTCAACAATAATAATCTGTGTTTGAAATTTGAATTCCAGTTTCTGGGCTATTGCATAAAGATCTTCATCATAAAAATAGATACACCCGTTTCTCCAGGCGGCAGGTTTGCTAATATCGACTTCTTTTACAAAGAAATTTTTGTCCTTCTTCGAAAATGTGGCTCTTTCTCCTGGTTTCAGCATTACGCTGTTAGTTTTAGTTTCGGCATCAGTGAGTTCTACTTTTCCTTCATAAAGTGTTACTTCTGTATTTTTTGTTCCCGGATAGGAAATCACATTAAAGTGGGTTCCCAAAACACGGGTGGATAACTGAGCTGTTTTAACATAAAATGGTTTTGATTCATCCTTTGCCACTTCGAAATATCCTTCGCCCACAAGCAGCACTTCCCGGCGGTTTTCAGTAAATGGCTGAGAGGCGATAAGAACGGTTCCCTTGTTTAACCAAACTTTTGTACCGTCGCTTAATACTATACTTTTTATGGTATTGTTTGCATAATAATTGGTTAACACCACTTCCGGTTTTTGTTTTGTTAACTGAAAACCTATAAATCCGAGCGACAGTAATAACAAAATTGTTGCTGCAATTGAGTAAACTGTTTTTAAACTTAAATTTTTGTTTTGGTCGAGTTTAAATCCAAGTTTCTTTTCAGTTTTGTTTAAAATGTTATTTGGATAGGATTTAAAAAAGAAATGGTCCCAATATTTTTGAAGTACATTCGTATTTTCAGCTAATTCTGTATCTTCAGATAAAACCCGATGGAGCAAATCTTTTTCTTCTTCTGAAATAGTAGAAGTAAGTTTTTTGGTAATCAGTTCGTAAGTGTTGTTTTTATTCTCCACCTGGCTGTTTTGTTTACATTAAAGACTTATTGATTTCAAAATCTACCTATATGATTCATAAAAAAAATGTGTGTTCAGTATTTAATTTTACCGAATCATTTTGTTCCTCTTTTTTTTATGCTCAAACATGCTGTGATTTTCTGAACAGCGTTTACAAGATGATTATTCACCGTTTTTTCTGATATATTCATAATTTCTGCTATCTGGCTGTATTTGAGCCCGTTAATTTTTGCAAGTGTAAATGCCAGCTTGCACTTGGCCGGAAGTTCTTCAATGGCTGAATAAATACTATCAATCGTTTCTTTTTCAATTTGAGCATTGTTGTTGTCTTCAACGTGTATAAAATGATAGTCGTTAAACGTTTCAACAGAAATCGTGGGATCGTTTTTAATTTTGCGCAAATAGGAGAGGCTTCCGTTACGAACACAAATAAACAGGTAACTTTTCAGATTGAGGATATTTTCAATTTCCGAGCGGTTATTCCATATTTTTATGAAAACATCACTGACAATTTCTTCAGCAACTTCTTTATTCCTGACAAATCCGATTGCAAACAGCAACAATTCGTCTGAAGTAATCTCAATAAGTTGTTTAAACTTTTTCTGATCACTCTTTGCAATACCCGATTTAAAATGAATATCGTTAATCATCAGGACCTTCAATAAGTTCAGATTTCGATAGCTAGTCTTGCGAAAGATAAAAAAACAGTAACTTAAAAAAAAATGAAATTAGCAATGAAATAAGAAAAAAGTGAAAATTACACTTATAAACCCAGTTCATCGCTTATTTTTTGCATTGCAGCCACTGCGAGTGTTGCAAATTCATCAAGCGGAATTCCGATTTTTTCACATTCCAGAATATTTTCCCGTTTTACAGAAGCGGCAAATGCCAACTGTTTCATCCGTTTTGTAACCGATTTCGGATTGACTGAAGCAATTTTTTTATCGGGATATACCAAAGTGGTGGCAGTAATTAAACCTGTAATTGTTTCTCCGGCTGCGAGTGCAAGTTGGAAGCGTGTTGTCCTTTCTTTTCCTGTTGCCACTTCATTGTGCATTACAATGGCATCAATTGCTGCATCGCTGATTTTTCCTTTCAGAATGTTTTCAGCAAAAGGGCCATGCGTAAACGGATCGGCTTTGGTTATTTCCACATCAATGTCGTGCAGGAGACCAGCAATTCCATATTCCTCTTCGTTTTCACAAAGTCTCTGTGCAATCGCCCTTAAAACTGCCTCGGAAGCAATCGAATGTTTCAGCATATTTTCCGCCGAAATATGTTTATTTAGTAATTCCAGGGCTTCATTTCGGGTTAAATAGTTCATAGAAAAGTTAGTTTTATTCAGTTCCGGCGATAAAAATAGAATATTATTTTTCTATTTTACCCATTATTGACAAAACATAATTTAAGTAATGAATGAAATTGAAAGAAAATTCCTTGTAAAAGATGGGAAATGGAAAGCCGGAAAGAATGGGATTCAAATTAAGCAGGGATATCTTGTTGCTGAGCCTGAAAAGAGTGTCAGAATCAGGATTGCAGGAGAAATAGCTTTTATAACTATTAAAGGTAAAATGCAAAATATCACTCGTCCTGAGTTTGAATATGAAATACCCGTTACCGATGCTTTGCAATTGCTGAAGTTATGCAGACCCGGAATAATTGAAAAAATCCGTTTTATTGAAGAAGTTGGCGGAAAAACCTGGGAGGTCGATGTTTTTGAAGGTGCCAATTCAGGGTTGGTTTTGGCGGAGATAGAACTGGATTCAGAAGATGAAAAATTTGAACTTCCGGCATGGGCTGGCAACGAAGTTACTTTTGACAGAAGATACTATAATTCATGGTTGTCCGTCAATCCATATACCGAATGGGGTGGTAACAGATAATTTACATTCAGTTCCTGTCATGAAATTTGAGGTTGAAAAATAACAATAATGGTATTTTTGCGTTTTAAATTTTTAATAAAAGCCAGAGGTTAAACATGGAAATTAAAAAGCTGAAGTTCGTTTTTGTATTTATAGGTATTTTCAGTACCAACTTTTTATTTTCGCAACAAACAGAAAAACAGGACAATGTTGAAACATTGCAACTGGGAATTGATATTCTCAAACGATATTTTTATGATGATAACGAATGGTATATTGCCAAACCATCCGTTGCCCGGGATGTAAAGGGCTTAATCAATTTTATTGAAAACGATCCGATTGATACAACTATTAATAATCTTCATAAATCATTTAACAGAGGCGAAACATATGTTTTCAGGTTACCTGAGAATGTCAGTGATAGCATGATGGTGCCGGGGTTTTATCCCAATTCTGAACTTTCAAAACGGATAGAATCAGAAACCAGTAAAACGAGAGCTGACTTTGAAAAAAGGAATGCCCGTGCATCAGTTGAATTAACTCCGGAAATGGAAGAAAAACTGAACCTGATTCCACAAGGAAAAGGTTTGATTTTGTTTACGAATGGAATTTATGCGTTTCCGCAGGAATATGTTATTCCAGAGGTAATTCCTGATTCGGTTCTTAATTCGCCCGATGAATTTAATAAACTTGTAAAAACAGACAGTTTGCGCCAGGTTTATATTGAACAAAAAAGAAAGTTATACAACGATTCAATTGTTTCCAGATATGTTGATTCGGTGGGCGTTGCACAACAAAAAAAAGAACTTGAGCGCGAAATAAGTTACCAGATAAAAAGATTAACCGACTCGGTTAAAGTCAATAATTATAATGTACTCAGGGATTACAACGAAAAGGTGGTTAGATCGGTAAACGATTCTATTTCTGCTATTTTGCTTTCACTGGCTGACTATGCGGGATATATTGATTCATCGCAGATTTCAATTTTAAATTATACCGGAAGCCGGAAAGATATCCTCCTGAAAAACGGAAATGAATATTATACCCGCATCTGGCTGAAGAATATTCAGAACGATTCGCTCAGTGTTATTGTGAAAAGCACCGACAAAAAATCCATTTCGATGTTAATTGATGACGGTGTTTCGTTTTCGAGATATAAACCTAAAGAAACCAAGGAGTTTGATTTCAGAAAGATGGAAAAAAGTATTTCGTCGTTAAACAGCGTGGGAAATGCCTATAAAGTTGAAACTCCCTGGATTATTGGAGGAGATGGGCATGTTGGTTTTTCGCAAACTTTTCTTTCGAACTGGGAAAAGGGTGGGCAAAGCGCCATTGCATCATTAATTGTTTTGAAAGGATTTGCCAATTATACTCGTCCCGACGGTCAAATTAAATGGGAAAATTCGGGAGAACTGCGCAATGGTTGGGTTTACCAGGGCGGCGAACAATCTGAACTCCAGAAAAATGATGATAAATTTGAAATCACATCGCGGTTTGGGATCAGTGCCTATAAAAACAAAAAATGGTTTTACAGCGGTGAGTTTAACTTTAATACGCAGTTGTTCAATGCCTATAAGTACCCAAAAGCTGCGAATCCGGTACCTTATTCTGCATTTCTTGCACCATCACGTACTTTCTTTAAAGTGGGGATGGAATTTAAACCCAGTAAAGAATTTTCATTGCTTTTGTCGCCTTTGACCGTTAAAAATGTTTTTGTGCGTGATACTTCTTTAATTGATCAGACCAGATTCGGAATTGATGAAATCAGAAAGAGTTTTTGGGAACCAGGTATGAATGCCGATTTATACTTTAAAAAGAATATCACCGAAGATTTCTCGTATGAAACAAAGTATAAAATGTTCCTGAATTACAAAGAACCCTTTAAAAAACAGGATATTAGCTGGGAGAATACGATTAATTTTAAATTAAATGAATTTGTTACGATGCGATTTTTACTTCACCTGATTTATGATGATGATGTGAAATTTGCAATTTATGATGATAACAACGTGAAAACTGGTGAAAAAACCAAATTGCAGGTAAAAGAATACTTTTCAATCGGCTTTCAATATAAAATAAACCGCAAAGTAATGCATTCACAAAGGTTACGTTAAATCCAGATGTCGAGTATTACCAGGGTTCCGTAAACTACACTTGCCACTCCGTTCGATGTGAAAAATGCCAGATTTACTTTTTTCAGGTTATCATGTTTTACCAAAGTGTGCTGGTAAAATAAGAGCAAAATAAATATTGCTGAACCCAGCCAGTGAATCCACCCTGAATTCGAATAAGTTGCCACAATCAAAACAAAAACTGCTGAAATAAAATGAATGACGCGGGAGATTGTCAGCGCTTTTTTCTTTCCGAAATAGGATGGAATAGATTTTAGCTGGTTCTCTTTGTCAAAACCTTCATCCTGCAATGCATAAATAATATCGAATCCGCTGGCCCAAAAAAATACAATCATGCCAATAAATACCGGAAGCCAGTCGAATTTACCGGTAACCGCCAGATAGGCACCCACTGGCGCAATTGCCAGACCGAGACTCAGAACAAAGTGACACAACGCCGTGAAACGTTTTGTGTAGCTGTAAAACAGGATCACAAAAAGTGCAACCGGCGATAAATAAAAACAAAGCGGGTTAATAAACCAGGTAGCGAGCATAAAAAAAACAGCATTCAAAATCACAAAAGTCAGCACCGATTTGGGATTTAAAATGCCCGCCGGAATTTCGCGCAAAGCTGTGCGGGGATTGATTTTATCAAATTCGCGATCGAGGAAACGGTTAAATCCCATCGCGGCATTCCGGGCAAAAACCATACACAATATAACCAGCAAAAGCAATTTCAAACTTAACATCGAAGGATTTTCCCTGATGGCCATAAAAAAGCCAATCAATGCAAAAGGCATTGCAAACAATGTATGTTCAAATTTTATAAGACGAGAGTAATTTACAAGGTTCTTCATATTTCATTCTCTGAATCGAAAAATTCAGTCAATTTTTGTAATTCGTATTTTTAATAACACTTTTAATAATGGCTAAAATAAAAGATATTTTGATTTTAAAAGCGTACAAATTAATTTCATTCTTCATCTGATTCAAATTTTTGAATCTGTTTTTTAGACTAACTTTGAAGAAAAATTTGCAAATGAAAAATCTTAAAAAGTATTATATTCTTCATACTCAGCCACGTGACGTTTATAATGCATTAACCAACAAAACCATGCTCGAAATCTGGACAGGAGAACCAGCCGAGATGGAACCTGTTGCAGGAAGTGAATTTTCGCTGTGGGATGGTAATATTTCGGGGGTAAATATCGGGTTTGAGGAAGGAAAAAAAATTGTTCAGCAATGGTTTTTCGAAGGACAGGAAGCTGAGTCGATTGTAACCATTAAACTGCATCAGCACCAAAAAGGTACAAGTGTAGAGTTGGTGCACACAAATATTCCTGATGAAGCTTATGAAAACATTGCCGAAGGATGGGATGAGGATTATTTTGGTGCCTTATCCGAGCTTTTTAACTGAATTCGATGATTTATAACTTGGAAACTATAGCACATTTATCGAAGTGAATCTTTTTGTGTTTTAAATCGAACTTAAGTTGTTTAGGGAAAGTGGCACGATATAAACTAACCATTGAGTATGAAGGAACCCGCTATTCAGGCTGGCAACTGCAAAAAGGTGCAAAGTCGGTGCAGGGGACTATTCTCGATGCCTGCAAGTTGATTTTTCCTGGCGAAAAAATTGAAGTTTATGGCGCAGGTCGCACCGATCAGGGCGTTCATGCATTAGCGCAGGTAGCTCATCTTGATGTTAACAGGAGCATGAACGTGCTCAAACTGAAGTTTCAGCTAAACGATAATTTGCCGCCTGACATTGTTGTTAAAAATGTGGAATCGGCTTCACCAAAATTTCATGCACGTTACGATGCAGTTCACCGCAGTTATTTGTACCAGATTTCGAAACGACCGTCGGCATTTGGAAAGAAGATGGTTTGGTGGGTGAAAGATTCGCTTGATATCAGAAAAATGAAACAGGTGGCTGAGCTGTTTACCGGAATGAAGGATTTTAAAAACTTTGCCGATAAATCGGATGAAGACAAATCGACGCTGGTTGAAATCAGCAAAATTGAAATCGTTGAAACCGGTGATTTGATTCTGATCCGTGTTTCGGGCAGCCATTTTTTATGGAAGCAGGTTCGCCGGATGGTAGGGGTGATGGTGGAAGCCGGACGGGGAAAACTCAGCACCGGCGAAATAGAAGCCATTTTTACCCGACCTTCAGAAATTGTTGCAAAACTTACCGCGCCACCTTCGGGCCTTTATCTTGAAAAGGTTTGTTATGCAGGCGATAATCTGCCGGAAGATTTGTTGCCGGTGATAAGGGTCGAATAAGTTTCACATAATAAAACTTCTGGTTATTAACATATTTCATTTGCTGATAATCTGGTTGAAATACTGGCTGTTTAAAACCAATTGATCTGAATTCAAAGGTTAATCAGGCAAATTATTATCTTTCGCCAACAAAACAGAGCAATGGCAAAGTTTCCACAATATCTGCAACCCGATGCAATGGACTGCGGCCCGACTTGTCTTCGGATCGTTGCTAAATATTTCGGGCGGCACTATAACCTGGAAACCTTACGTAACCTCACCTGGAAAACCCGCGAAGGTGTTTCATTGCTGACAATCAGCGATGCTGCAGAAAAAATCGGATTCAGAACACAGGGCGTCAGGTTAACCATTGACAAACTTCCGGAAATACCACTTCCTGCCATTCTGCACTGGAACCAGAATCATTTTGTGGTTTTGTATAAAATAAAAAAGAACAGAAAAGGTGCAGTCTATTATATTTCTGATCCGGCACACGGGCTGGTGGAATACAACGAAAAAGATTTTCTGAAAAGCTGGGCTTCGACATCTCAAAACGATCTGCCGGCCGGAATTGCACTTTTACTTCAGCCAACCGCCGAATTTTACAAAGAAGAAGGCGAAACGGTAAACCGCACTGGTTTTGGTTACCTGTTTTCGTACCTGAAACCGTACCGGAAACTGATCACTCAACTGATGTTGGGCTTTCTGACGGGCAGTTTGCTCAGCCTGATTTTCCCTTTTCTGACACAGGCAATTGTCGATGTGGGGATTTCGACCAATAACCTGAATTTTATTGTGCTGGTTTTGGTGGCGCAACTGGTACTGGCGGTCAGTCAAACGGCAGTTGGTTTTATCCGCAGTTGGATTATGCTGCATACAAGTACAAGGGTGAGTATTTCGCTGATTTCCGATTTCCTTATCAAACTGATGAAACTGCCCATCCGGTTTTTCGACACAAAACTGATTGGCGACCTGCGTCAGCGTATTGACGACAACCAGCGCATTCAGTCGTTCCTTACCGGCAACCTGATCAGTATGTCGTTCGGGATATTTATCTTCATCATTTACAGTTTTGTAATGGCCTACTACGACTGGACAATTCTGTTGATTTTTTACATCGGCAGTGCGTTGTATGTGGGTTGGATTTTGCTGTTCCTTAAAAAACGCAAGGAAATTGATTATAAGCGATTCAGTGTTTCTGCTGCTAACCAGAGTAATGTTTACCAGTTGATTACCGGAATGCAGGAAATCAAACTCAACAATTGCGAGAAACAGAAACGGTGGGAGTGGGAGCGTATTCAGGCAAGGCTTTTCAAAGTGAGTGTGAAAGGCTTGATGTTGCAGCAAAACCAGCAGGCCGGCTCAACGCTGATTAACCAGGCAAAAAACATCCTCATCTCGTTTATTGCTGCCAAAGCCGTGATTGAAGGAAACATGACGTTGGGTATGATGATGGCTGTTCAATATATAATAGGTCAGTTAAACAGTCCGATTAACGAATTTATTGGTTTTATCCAGGCTGGTCAGGATGCAAAAATCAGTTTGGAACGTTTGGGTGAAATTCATAAAAACGAAGAGGAGGAACAAGCCGGTGTTGTTACATTAGATGAACTTCCGGCAAAAAGAGATATTACCGTTTCAAATCTTTCGTTTCATTACGAAGGTCCAAAGTCGCCGCGTGTTTTAAACAATATCAATCTTGTGATTCCTGAGAAAAAAGTAACCGCCATTGTTGGTGCCAGCGGCAGTGGAAAAACAACGCTGATAAAACTGTTGCTTGGTTTCTATCTGCCGGCGGAAGGGAAAATTGAGTTGGACAATGTTAATCTGAACAGCCTGAACATGGAAATGTGGCGGCAAAACTGCGGAACTGTAATGCAGGATGGCTTTATTTTTTCAGATACCATTGCCAATAATATTGCAATCGGGGTTGATGTACCAAACAAGGCAAAACTGGCACAGGCTGTTAAAGTAGCCAATATTGACGATTTTATTGAAAGTCTGCCTTTGAGATACAATACTAAAACCGGGCAGGAAGGTTCGGGTTTGAGCCAGGGACAAAAACAGCGAATTCTGATTGCCCGTGCGGTCTATAAAAATCCGGAGTTTTTGTTTTTTGATGAGGCAACTAATGCTCTGGATGCCAATAACGAAAAAGTGATTCTTGAAAACCTGAGCAGCTTTTACGAGGGAAAAACGGTAATTACGGTTGCTCACCGTTTAAGTACCGTAAAAAGTGCCCATCAGATTGTGGTATTGGATAAAGGTGAAGTAGTGGAAACAGGAACTCACGAGGAGCTTACAAAAAAGAAAGGTGCTTATTACCAACTTGTAAAAAATCAGTTGGAATTGGGGAATTGAAAATGGCTGAAAAGGGGGATAAAATAGAATTACGTTCCGAAGAAGTTCAGGAAATCATGGGAACTCCACCCGGGTGGATCATCCGGTGGGGCATTACTATTATATTAATGGTAATATTAGTTCTGTTTGCCGGAAGCTGGTTTTATAAATATCCTGATATTATTGTTGCACGTGTAACGGTTCTTTCTGAAAATCCTCCGGTTTCGGTAGTTGCAAGATCAAACGGAAAGCTTGTGAATATTTTCGTGGCTGATAAACAAAAGGTGGAAGCTGGTCAGTTGCTGGGAATTATCGAGAATCCGGCTGATTATCGGGATGTATATCACCTGATTTCGGTATTAGACTCTGTTCAGCCGTTTTTTAATGTCCCGCATCGGTTTAACGAGCTGGTTTTAGACGAGCAATACAGTCTGGGTGAAAATCATAACTATTATTCTGCGTGGGCAACGCTGTTAAGAGAATACCAGACTTTTCTGAATTTTAACACCATCAGCCAGCGAACGCTGACACTTGAAAAACAGGTTGTCGATTACCATAATTATATAGAAAAGCTGCGTCAAAAAATTGCAGTGCTGAACAAGGATTATATTCTTGCTACCAGTCAGTTTAAGCGAGATTCGGCTTTGCACGTTCGAAAAGTTATGTCGGACGTCGATTTCGAGAAATCGGAAGCTGCGATGCTGAAGCAAAAATATTCGTATGAAAGTTCAATGACAGACCTCGCCAGTACCCAGATGAGTCTGAACCAGGTAAAACAACAGATTCAGGAACAGAAAGTGTTGAATTCAGAGACAGAAAATAAACTGATTGCCGGATTAAAAGAAAAATATGAAAACCTTGTCAGCCAGCTGAAATTATGGGAACAAACTTATGTGCTGAAATCTCCGATTGCAGGACAGGTTACGTTTACCAATTTCTGGAGTGAAAATCAATTTGTGGCAATCGGAAATGTGGTTTTTACAGTTGTTCCTTTTGATGAACAGAAAATAATTGGCAAGGCGACAGTTCCGCTTGCAGGCGCCGGAAAAGTGCAGATCGGACAGCGGGTGAATATCAAATTAGATAATTTTCCACACATGGAATTTGGATTGTTGGAAGGAAAAGTTTCTAATATTTCTATGGTTCCGGTTGCTACCGAGAAAGGTGGATATTATTCAGCCGAAATTGAATTAAGTAACAAACTTGTCACGAATTACAATAAAGAACTCCCGTTTAACCAGGAAATGCAGGGAAATGCCGAAATAATTACAAAAGACCGTCGTTTAATCGAAAGATTGGTCGAACCATTGGTATCAATCTTCAGAGAAAGATTTTAGATAGAGTTTCGGTTTTTGGGTTCGCAAATGAAATCCAGCATCCGTTTATCGGGGATCCCCGCCTGAACGAATTCAGTCGGGCAGGCAGTATCCCGATTCAAAATCATCCACCATCTATTTATCCCTCTATTTCAACTTCTTCAATTTTAATTTTTAAGAAAAAAAAGTAAAAATATTATTGTTCTTCAATAAGAAATTGTACTTTTGCGCACCGTTTTTAGGGGGATACTATGCTTTTTCCTCTATAAATGAGTTGTTTGTAAGGATTTTTGCATACTTTTGCAGTCCGATTTTGAAAGGATTATTAACTATATAAAAAAGAGGTATTTATGCCAACTATTCAACAGTTAGTTAGGAAAGGAAGACAAAGCAAAGCCGAAAAGAGTAAATCTCCGGCTTTAGATTCATGCCCGCAACGTCGCGGTGTATGTGTTCGCGTTTACACTACTACTCCAAAAAAACCAAACTCTGCTATGCGTAAAGTAGCCAGGGTAAGGTTAACAAACGGAAAAGAGGTGAATGCCTACATTCCGGGAGAAGGCCACAACCTGCAGGAGCACTCAATTGTGCTGGTTCGCGGGGGCAGGGTAAAAGACCTTCCGGGGGTACGTTACCACCTTATTCGCGGAGCACTTGACACAGCCGGCGTTAATGGCCGTTTGCAACGTCGCTCGAAATACGGAGCAAAAAGACCAAAACCGGGCCAGGCAGCAGCTGCTCCCGCTAAAAAGAAGTAATTAATTAAGTAAGTAAAAACCTGTTATTTGCAGTGGTTTGGTTGAGTAAATCTGGCTCTCTAATGTCTTCCGGAGTTCAGGCTGAAGACCGCCTAAGGGCAACCAATTTGAATAACACTAAAAAAAGTTTAAAATGAGAAAGTCGAAACCAAAGAAGAGACATCTGTTACCGGACCCAAAGTTCAACGATACCTTGGTAACCCGGTTTGTCAACGATTTAATGGTGGATGGTAAAAAATCAACAGCTTACACTGTTTTTTACGATTCATTGGAAATGGTTGGAAAAAGAGTGAAAGACACTGAATTGCAACCACTTGAAGTTTGGAAAAAAGCACTCGAAAACATTACACCAAATGTGGAAGTAAAAAGCCGCAGGGTGGGTGGTGCAACTTTCCAGGTTCCAATGGAAATCAGACCAGAGAGAAAAGAATCAATCAGTATTAAAAACATGATACTGTTCGCCCGTAAACGTTCAGGTAAATCAATGGCTGATAAATTATCAGCCGAAATTGTTGCCGCGTTTAACGAAGAGGGTGGAGCTTATAAAAAGAAAGAAGATACTCACAGAATGGCTGATGCAAACCGTGCGTTTGCTCATTTCAGATTTTAGTTTAGCAGGTTTATAGGTTAGAAATTGGATTAGAAAATATATTAGAAATGGCTAAACAAGATTTGAATTTTACCAGAAACATTGGTATTATGGCTCATATTGATGCCGGAAAAACCACTGTATCTGAACGTATTCTTTTTTACACAGGATTAACTCACCGTATTGGTGAAGTTCATGATGGCGCTGCCACCATGGACTGGATGGAACAGGAACAGGAACGTGGTATTACCATTACCTCTGCTGCAACCACCACTTATTGGAAGTATAAAGATGTTGAACACAAAATCAACATTATCGATACACCCGGTCACGTTGACTTTACCGTTGAAGTAGAACGTTCATTACGTATTCTTGATGGTTCAGTAGCACTTTTCTGTGCTGTGGGCGGAGTTGAAGCACAGTCGGAAACTGTTTGGCGTCAGGCCGAAAAATATGGTGTTCCGCGTATTGCTTTTGTAAACAAAATGGACCGCTCGGGTGCCGATTTCTTTAAAGTTTACGGCGAAATCAAAGAAAAACTGGGTGCAAATCCGGTTCCGATTCAGATTCCGATCGGTGCTGAAGAAAAATTCGAAGGTGTTATTGACCTTATCGAAATGAAAGCAGTTCGCTGGTATGAAGATGGTGATAAAGGCACAACCTATCGTTTGGAAGATATTCCTGCCGATATGGTTGAACTCGCTGAAGAATGGCGTGGCAAACTGATGGAATCAGTTGCTGAGGTTGACGATGAATTACTCGAACGTTATTTCGAAGATCCGGATTCAATCACCAAAGAAGAAATGCTCGCAGTAATTCGCAAAGCAACGATTGCAAGGGTAATTATCCCGATGATGTGTGGTTCGGCGTTTAAAAATAAAGGAGTTCAGCGTTTACTCGATTCAGTTTGTGCATTCCTGCCAAGTCCGCTTGATAAAGGCGAAGTTGTGGGTATGAATCCTTGGACTGAAAAGGAGGAAAAACGTAGTGCCGACTCAACCCAACCGTTAGCTGCACTTGCATTTAAAATTGCAACCGACCCGTTTGTAGGCCGTTTGGCTTACATCAGGGTTTATTCAGGCAGACTTGAAGGTGGTATTACTGTTTTGAATACGCGTACTGGTAAAAAAGAAAGGATTTCTCGTTTGTACCAAATGCATTCGAATAAACAGAATCCGAAAGATGAAATTGAAGCAGGCGATATTTGCGCAGCAGTTGGTTTTAAAGATATTCGTACAGGAGATACGCTTTGTGATGTTTCACATCCGATTGTACTCGAAAGTATGGATTTCCCACAGCCCGTAATTGGTATTGCAATAGAACCTAAATCGCAGAAAGATGTTGACAAACTCGCACAGGGCTTGTCAAAACTGGCTGAAGAAGATCCTACTTTCCAGGTTAACACCGATCCTGATTCAGGACAAACTGTAATTCGTGGAATGGGTGAGCTTCACCTCGAAATTCTTGTCGATCGTTTGAAACGTGAATTCAAAGTTGAATGTAACCAGGGCGCTCCACAGGTTGCTTACAAAGAAGCAATCAGCAGATCTGTTGAATTACGTGAAACATTTAAGAAACAGACTGGTGGACGCGGTAAATTCGCTGATATTATCGTTAAAATTGAGCCCGCAGACGAAGGTGTTGTTGGGTTGCAGTTTATCGACGAAGTAAAAGGTGGACGTATTCCGAGAGAATATATTCCTTCTGTTCAGAAAGGATTTGAAGGTGCAATTCTTAACGGTCCTCTCGCTGGATTCCCGGTTGATAGTTTGAAAGTTACCCTGCTCGATGGTTCATACCATGCAGTTGACTCTGACCAGCTTTCATTCGAGATTTGTGCGCGTCAGGCATTCAGAAGTGCAGCACCCAAAGCAGCACCTGTTTTGCTTGAGCCGATTATGAAACTCGAGATAGTAACGCCTGAAGAGTATATGGGTGATATTATAGGTGACCTGAACCGTCGCAGAGGCGAAGTAGGTGGAATGGAAACCAAGGGCGGTGCCAAGGTAATCAGTGCAAGAGTACCACTTTCGGAACAGTTTGGTTATGTTACCGTATTACGTACTTTATCATCCGGAAGGGCAACTTCTTCAATGGAATTCAGCCATTACCAGGAAGTTCCGAAATCGATGGCTGAAAAAGTACTGGAAAGTATTAAAGGTAGAACAGATTTATTATAATAATTAATAATAACAATTTCTGATTATGAGTCAAAAGATCAGGATTAAGCTTAAATCGTACGATCACAATTTGGTTGACAAATCGGCTGAAAAGATCGTAAAAACTGTGAAAACCACAGGAGCAGTTGTTAGTGGTCCTATTCCGCTTCCAACTCATCGCAGGGTATTTACAGTTTTACGCTCGACCTTCGTAAATAAAAAATCGAGGGAGCAATTTCAGTTATCGTCATACAAAAGGTTGATTGACATTTACAGCTCAACCGCAAAAACAATCGACGCCTTAATGAAACTGGAATTACCCAGTGGCGTTGAAGTAGAAATTAAAGTGTGATAATTTAAAGTAGTCAAAAAAATGGCTGGTATTATTGGAAAAAAAATCGGAATGACATCCGTATTCAGTGTTGAGGGGAAAAACATCCCATGCACTGTTATCGAAGCTGGTCCCTGTGTAATCACACAGGTGAAAACCGCTGAAAAAGACGGCTACGATGCGCTTCAGCTTGCCTATGGTGACAAAAAAGACAAACATGCCACCAAAGCTGAGATTGGCCACTTCAAAAAGGCCGGTACTTCTCCAAAGAGAAAAGTAGCTGAATTTAAAAACACCTACCAGGAAGAGTACATTTTGGGACAGGAAATCGACGTTACCATTTTCCAGGAAAATGATTTTGTTGATGTTGACGGAGTTTCAAAAGGAAAAGGTTTCCAGGGAGTCGTAAAACGCCACTCTTTCAGAGGAGTTGGTGATGCAACACATGGTCAGCACAACAGGCTGCGCGCACCGGGTTCGGTGGGTGCGTCATCATGGCCATCACGCGTATTTAAAGGAATGAGAATGGCCGGAAGGGATGGCGGAAAAACCGTTACCATCGAAAATCTTCTGATTGTTAAAGTAATTCCGGAACATAATTTAATCGTGGTTAAAGGTTCAGTGCCTGGCGCCAAAGGTTCATATTTAATGCTGAGAAAACAATGGAATTAAGTGTATTAAATAAAGAAGGAAAAGAAACCGGAAGAAAAGTTACGTTAGACGAACAAATCTTCGGTATTGAACCAAGCGACCATGCAATTTACCTCGATGTAAAACAGTACCTCGCCAACCAGCGTCAGGGAACCCACAAATCGAAAGAACGTGGTGAAGTTTCGGGAAGTACGCGTAAACTCAAAAAACAAAAAGGTACAGGTGGTGCACGTGCAGGTAGCATCAAATCACCTACAATCCGCGGTGGTGGTCGTATTTTCGGTCCGCGTCCTCATACTTACGAGTTCAAACTGAACAAAAAAGTAAAACAACTTGCACGTAAATCGGCACTTTCATATAAAGCCGCTGAAAACAGCATTGTTGTTTTGGAGGATTTCAACATGGAAACACCGAAAACAAAGGAAATTGTAGCTATTAAAAGTAATTTGAAAATTGCTGATAAAAAGTCACTTTTCGTATTACCAGTCGAAAATAATAGCATATATTTGTCCTCCAGAAATTTACAGGACGTTTCAGTTGTAACTGCTTCAGAATTAAATACATATCAAATTCTTAATGCAAAAGCAATTGTGATTCTTGAAGGTTCGGTGCAGAAAATCGAAGATGCATTTAAACTTTAATTGACGATTAAGAGATGGATATTATAGTAAAACCATTGGTAACCGAGAAAATGACTCAGCAAACTGAACGCTATCAGCGTTACGGTTTTGTGGTTAATCGCCGGGCAACAAAAACACAGATCAAGCAGGCAGTAGAAAGCTTGTACAGTGTTAATGTTGAATCGGTTAACACGCTGATTCACGGAGGTAAAGTAAAGTCCAGATATACCAAGGGCGGTGTGATTACAGGGAAAACAAATTCCTACAAAAAAGCAATCGTTACCCTTGCCGACGGACAAAGTATTGACTTTTATAGTAATATTTAATATAAAATGGCAGTAAGAAAATTAAAACCAGTAACACCGGGTCAAAGGCACAAAATCATTGGTGCTTTTGATACTATTACTGCAACTACGCCTGAAAAATCATTGTTAGAGCCCATACGGAAATCTGGTGGTAGAAACAACCAGGGTCGTATGACAATGAGGTATATAGGTGGGGGACATAAACGCAAATACCGTATTATCGACTTTAAACGCGATAAAGACGGTGTTGCCGCTGTTGTCGATTCAATTCAGTACGACCCGAATCGTACCGCCCGTATTGCACTTTTGCAGTACACTGATGGCGAAAAACGTTACATTGTTGCACCTAACGGGTTGCAAGTTGGCCAAACAATTGTAAGCGGTTCGGGTATCGATCCTGAAATTGGGAATACACTCCCTCTTGCCGAAATACCTCTTGGTACATTGGTTCACAACATTGAATTACACCCCGGACAAGGTGGTGTGATGGCTCGTAGTGCAGGTGCTTATGCACAGCTGACCTCTCGTGACGGTAAATATGCAATTTTGAAATTGCCGTCAGGCGAAACTCGTATGGTACTTACATCCTGCAGGGCTACAGTAGGTACAGTTGGAAATTCAGAACACAACCTCGAAAAATCGGGTAAAGCCGGTCGCTCAAGGTGGTTAGGAAGAAGACCACGAAATCGTGGTGTTGTTATGAACCCGGTCGATCACCCGATGGGTGGTGGTGAAGGTAGGGCTTCCGGAGGTCATCCAAGATCTCGTAAAGGCTTATTGGCTAAGGGTTATAAAACACGCACGCCGAAAAAGGCTTCCAACAAGTATATAATAGAACGCAGGAAAAAATAAAAAAGAGGAATAATTATGAGTCGTTCATTAAAAAAAGGTCCTTTTATCGCATTCAAATTGGAGAAAAAAGTTCTCACTTTAAATGAAACCAATAAGAAAGCGGTGGTGAAAACCTGGGCCAGGGCATCAGTAATTTCTCCTGACTTTGTAGGGCATACTATCGCAGTACACAACGGGAACAAATTCATTCCGGTTTATGTAACCGAAAATATGGTAGGCCATAAACTTGGCGAATTTGCACCAACCCGTACATTCAGGGGTCATGCTGGTAATAAAAAGAAATAGGCATAATTGCATTAATTGATTAAAAGAAAAAGACAATGGGTGCCAGGAAAAGACTAGCAGCTGACAAAAGAAAAGAAGAGAAAAAGCAACAATATTTTGCTGTTTTAAAAAACTGCCCTACATCTCCAAGGAAAATGAGGCTTGTAGCCGATTTGATCCGCGGCATGGAGGTTAAAAAAGCTTTGGATGTTTTGAAATTCTCATCAAAAGAAGCTTCAGGCAGGGTTGAAAAACTTCTTCTTTCGGCCGTTGCCAATTGGCAGGCTAAAAACGAAGGAGTTCGTTTGGAAGAAAATGAACTTTATGTTAAAACAATCATGGTCGATTCAGGAAGAATCCTGAAACGGTTACGTCCGGCTCCCCAGGGTCGTGCACACCGCATCAGGAAACGTTCGAACCACGTTACCATTTTTGTTGACAGAAAAGAAAATGTTGAAGAAAAAATTAATTCGTAATTCATGGGACAGAAAGTAAATCCGATTTCTAATCGCTTGGGTTTCATTAAAGGATGGGACTCTAATTGGTTTGGCGGTGACGATTACGGTGATAAACTGGTTGAAGACCAGAAAATCAGGGAATACCTGAATGCCCGTTTGGCAAAAGCAAGTATTTCAAAAATCGTGATCGAACGTACTTTGAAGTTAATCACTATCACAGTACATACTTCACGCCCCGGAATAATTATTGGTAAAGGAGGTCAGGAAGTTGACAAACTGAAAGAAGAACTCAAGAAAATTACCAGTAAAGAAGTACAGATCAACATTTTCGAGATTAAACGTCCTGAACTCGATGCTCAGATTGTTGCAATCAACATTGCACGTCAGATTGAGGGTAAAATTGCTTACCGCAGGGCAACAAAGATGGCCATTGCTTCAACCATGAGAATGGGAGCTGAAGGAATCAAAGTATTGGTTTCAGGAAGGCTTAACGGAGCAGAAATGGCACGTTCTGAAATGTATAAAGATGGCCGTACCCCGCTTCACACTTTGCGTGCCGATATCGACTACGCATTGGCTGAAGCTTCGACAAAAACAGGACTTATCGGTGTGAAAGTCTGGATTTGCAAAGGTATGGTATATGGAGCCCGTGATCTTTCACCCAACTTTGGTCAGAAATCCGGAAGGACTGAAAAACCAATGGCAGGAGGTAACGAAAGACCCAACCGTGGCAGGAAACGTAAATAGTGGTTTAACACTCATCAAAAAAACAGGATGTTACAGCCAAAAAAAGTAAAATTCAGAAGAGTACAAAAGGGCCGGATGAAAGGTGAAGCTCAACGTGGCAACCAATTGGCATTCGGTTCATTTGGAATTAAGTCGTTGGAAGCAGAATGGATTACAGGCCGCCAGATTGAAGCTGCGCGTGTTGCCGTAACCCGCTACATGCAACGACAAGGACAAATATGGATCAGGATTTTTCCAGATAAACCAATTACCAAAAAACCAGCCGAAGTTCGTATGGGTAAAGGTAAAGGAGCTCCGGAAGCATTTGTTGCTCCGGTAACACCCGGGCGTATAATCATCGAAGCAGAAGGTGTGCCATTCGAAATGGCCAAAGAAGCTTTGCGTTTAGCCGCTCAGAAATTACCGGTGAAAACAAAGTTTATTGTAAGACGTGATTATGTTGAAGAACAAAAAGGTGAATAATGAAAATTTCTGAAATCAAAGAACTGACGATCAATGAAATCGTCGAAAAGTTACAGCTTGAAAAAGAAAATCTTGTTCGGCTTAAATTAAACCACGCAGTAAGTCCGCTTGATAACCCGATGAAAATTCAGGGAAGCAAAAAGAATATTGCAAAGTTGAAAACTGTTCTTCGCGAAAGAGAATTAAATGCAAAACAGAATTAATTCACGATGGAAGAAAATCAAGTGAGAAATCTCAGGAAAGAAAAAGTCGGAGTGGTGGTAAGCGATAAAATGGAAAAATCAATCGTTGTTGCCGTAAAACGTAAAGTGAAACACCCGATTTATGGAAAGTTTGTGAATAAAACCACAAAATTCCATGCCCACGATGAGAACAATACCTGTAACGTTGGCGATACTGTAAGGATTATGGAAACACGTCCGCTCAGCAAAACCAAATGTTGGAGATTAGTTGAAATTATTGAAAGAGCTAAGTAATCATGATACAACAAGAATCAAGATGTTCGGTAGCCGATAACAGCGGCGCAAAAGAGGTGCTTTGCATCAGGGTGTTGGGCGGAACAAGAAAACGTTACGCTTCCCTTGGCGACACCATCATTGTGGCTGTTAAAAGTGCTATACCGGGAGCCGATGTTAAAAAAGGTGCAGTTTCGCGCGCTATTGTTGTGAGAACCAAAAAAGAAAACCGTCGTCCTGACGGTTCTTATATCAGGTTCGACGACAACGCCGTTGTGCTCCTGAATGCTGCCAACGAAATGCGTGGAACTCGTATTTTCGGCCCGGTAGCCCGTGAATTGCGCGAGAAGAATATGAAAATTATCTCACTGGCGCCAGAAGTACTGTAATAAAAAAAGCTCAAGATGCAGAAAAAGTTACACATAAAAAAAGGTGACAATGTGGTTGTAATCGCAGGCGACAACAAAGGCAAAAAAGGCCGTGTCCTTGAAATTATCACCAAATCAGACAGAGCACTCGTTGAAGGTGTGAATATGATGAAAAAACATACCAAGCCCAATGCAAAAACTCCGCAGGGTGGTATTGTTGAAAAAGAAGCACCAGTGCATATTTCCAACCTCATGGTTGTTGATGCCAAAACTGGCAAAGCAACACGTATCGGAAGGAAAGTGAATAGTGAAGGTAAATTAGTTCGTTTTTCCAAAAAATCAGGAGAGGAGATTAAATAATGACTCACGTACCCACTCTTAAAAAGAAATACCAGGAAGAAGTAATTCCTGTGTTGAAAAAGGAGTTTTCCTACTCTTCTGTAATGCAGGTTCCGAAACTGGAAAAAATAGTGTTAAACCAGGGTGTTGGTTCAGCAATTGCAGATAAAAAACTTATCGACATTGCTACAACTGAAATGACAATGATTGCCGGTCAGAAAGCAATGCAGACCCTGTCGAAAAAAGACATTTCCAATTTCAAACTTCGCCGGAAAATGCCAATTGGCGTGCGCGTTACATTGCGTCGCGACCAAATGTACGAATTTCTCGACCGTTTAATCGCTGTGGCACTGCCACGTATCCGCGATTTTCAGGGTATCGACAGTAAAATGGATGGCCGTGGTAATTATACCCTCGGTATTCCTGAGCAAATTGTATTTCCTGAAATCGTGCTTGATAAAGTAAGCAAGATCAACGGTATGAATATTACCTTCGTTACAACAGCAAAAACTGATGAAGAAGGTTTTGCACTGTTGAAAGAATTAGGTTTACCATTTAAAAAATTAAAAAATAACTAATAATGGCTAAAGAATCAATGAAAGCCCGCGAGGTAAAGCGCGCAAAATTAGTTGAGAAATATGCCGAAAAACGGGCCAGGCTGAAAGAAGAAGGCGATTGGACAGGTTTGCAAAAACTTCCGAAAAACTCTTCGAAAGTTCGTTTGCACAACCGTTGCAAACTAACCGGAAGACCAAAAGGTTACATGCGCCAGTTTGGAATCAGTCGTATCGATTTCAGGGAAATGGCTTCATCAGGCTTGATCCCGGGAGTTAAAAAGGCAAGTTGGTAATCGTTTAAAGAACTTGGAATAATGAGTAAAGTAACAGATCCAATAGCAGATTATCTGACAAGATTAAGAAATGCAATCCAGGCGAAACATCGCGTGGTGGATGTTCCCGCTTCGGGTATGAAAAAAGAAATTACCCGTCTTCTGAAAGAAAAAGGGTATATTCTGAACTACAAATTCGAAGATGAAGTAGGATACCAGGGAAACATTAAAATTGCATTGAAATATAATCCGGAAACAAAAGTTTCAGCAATCAAAGCGATAGAGCGTGTAAGTAAACCCGGTTTACGCCAGTATTGCGATACTGATAACATTCCGCGAGTATTGAATGGGTTGGGAATAGCAATTATCTCAACATCAAAAGGAATTATCACCGATAAAGAAGCCCGCGAGCTGAACATTGGTGGTGAAGTAATATGTTACGTGTATTAACAGAGGAGGATAGAACATGTCAAGAATAGGTAAATTACCCGTAGCAGTTCCGGCCGGTGTGCAGGTTAAAGTAAGCGACGAAAACGTTGTTACTGTAAAAGGCCCGCTTGGTGAACTGTCACAGAAGGTTGATCCTTCAATTTCGGTTGCTGTTGAAAACGGCAACATCGAACTGAAAAGGGCTGGTGATGAAAAAAACCAGAAAGCCATGCATGGACTCTACCGCTCGCTGGTTAACAACATGGTAGTTGGAGTTTCAAAGGGATACGAAGTTAACCTTGAACTCGTTGGTGTAGGTTACAGGGCCGAAGTTGCCCCGAACAATGTACTCGACCTTGTGTTGGGTTTTTCACACCACGTTTTCATTCAGCTTCCCCCTGAAGTAAAGGTTGAAGCTAAAACTGACAAACGTACAAACCCGACTATTAATCTGAAATGTAACGACAAACAGCTAATTGGTCAGGTGGCAGCAAAAATCCGCTCGTTCCGTATGCCAGAACCTTACAAAGGCAAGGGTATTAAGTTTGTTGGCGAAGTGTTAAGACGCAAAGCTGGTAAAACCTCTTCTAAATAATTCTTAATAAATTAGTTATTATGGCATTAACAAAAATAGAGAGGCGTACAAAAATTAAAAGCCGCATACGCAAAATAGTATCGGGTACTGCCGAACGTCCGCGAATGAGTGTTTTCAGAAGCAATAAGGAAATTTATGCACAACTGATTGATGATGTGAATGGCGTAACATTAGTCGCTGCTTCATCAAAAGCCAAAGAAATTGCAGTAGCAACCGGTACAAAATCGGAAAAAGCTGGTTTGGTTGGCAAATTAGTTGCTGAAAAAGCTGTTGCTGCAGGAATCTCTGAAGTTGTTTTCGACAGAAACGGATACCTGTACCATGGAAGAGTAAAACAATTAGCTGATGCTGCCCGTGAAGGTGGCCTTAAATTCTGATAAATTATGGCAAAAGTAAGTAATAAAGTAAAAACCACCGACCTTGAATTAAAAGACAGGTTGGTTGCCATTAACCGTGTTACCAAAGTTACAAAAGGGGGACGTACATTCAGTTTCTCGGCAATCGTAGTAGTTGGTAACGAAAACGGAATTGTAGGCTGGGGACTTGGAAAAGCAAGTGAGGTTACCACCGCTATTTCAAAAGGAGTTGACGCAGCTAAAAAGAATCTTGTGAAAGTTCCGGTTATCAACGGAACCATTCCACACGAACAAACAGCAAAATTTGGTGGTGCAAATGTACTGCTGAAACCCGCTACATCGGGAACCGGTGTTAAAGCAGGGGGTGCTATGCGTGCCGTGCTCGAAAGTGTTGGAGTACACGATATTCTTGCAAAATCAAAAGGTTCATCGAACCCGCATAACCTGGTAAAAGCCACTATGGCTGCGTTGTTAGAACTGCGCGATGCTTATACAGTGGCACAGCACAGAGGTGTTTCATTAGAAAAAGTTTTTAAAGGATAACACAGTTATGGCTAAAATAAAAATTACACAGGTAAAAAGCAGCATTGGCTCAAGTGTGCACCAGAAAAAAGTGCTTGAATCACTCGGTTTGAAAAAACTGAACAGACCAGTAGTTCACGAAGCCACACCTCAGATCATGGGAATGGTCGATAAAATGAGGCATTTAATTAGTGTTGAAGAGGTTAAATAATATTTCAAATAACTGAAAATATGAATTTAAATAACTTACAACCTGCAACAGGATCTACTCAAACTAAATACCGGAGAGGAAGAGGCCAGGGATCAGGTGGTGGTGGTACCGCTACACGTGGTCATAAAGGGGCAAAATCCAGATCGGGCTATTCAAAGAAAGTAGGTTTCGAAGGAGGCCAGATGCCTTTGCAGCGTGTTGTTCCAAAATCGGGGTTTAAAAACATCAACCGTGTTGAATATAAAGGTGTTAACCTTGATGTTCTTCAGAGATTGGCTGAAAAAACAAACCTCACCGCTATCAGTAACGAAACGCTTGTTGCAGCCGGTTTGGCTTCAAAAAACGATCGTGTTAAAATACTGGGTAACGGTACATTAAGTGTAAAACTTGATGTAAAAGCCAACGCCTTCTCGAAAGGCGCAAAAGCAGCGATTGAAAAATTACAAGGAACAACCGAAATACTGTAATTAATAATGAAACGATTTATTAATACCCTAAAGAATATTTATAAGATTGAGGACCTGAGATTCCGAATCGGAACAACATTATTATTGTTGTTAATATACAGGCTCGGTTCTTTTGTTTCGCTGCCGGGAATTGATCCTGCCCAGTTGGAAAATCTGCAGTCGCAGACTTCAGATGGCTTAATGGGGCTGATCAACATGTTCTCAGGTGGGGCATTTTCGCAGGCTTCGATCTTTGCTTTAGGAATTATGCCGTATATCTCTGCTTCAATTGTGGTACAGTTATTAGGTATCGCAGTTCCCTATTTCCAGAGGTTGCAGAAAGAGGGAGAATCAGGGAGGCGGAAAATCAACCAGATTACAAGGTACTTAACCGTAATTATTCTGGTTCCGCAGGCTTCGGCATATCTTGCCAATTTACATTATCAGTTGCCCGACACGGCTTTTGCAATGACAGGATTCTGGTTTAATATACCATCGATTGTCATGTTAACAGCCGGTTCGATGTTTGTCCTTTGGTTAGGAGAACGTATTACCGATAAAGGTATTGGTAATGGTATTTCGCTGATCATTATGATTGGTATTATTGCCCGTTTACCGCAAGCTGTTGTCCAGGAGTTCGCTTCAAGGATTAACCAGCAGGGTGGTGGTCTGGTAATGTTCCTCGTTGAGTTTGTGATCCTTTTCTTTGTATTTGTTGCCTCAATTTTGCTGGTTCAGGGAACACGCAAAATTCCGGTACAATATGCAAAACGGATTGTGGGAAACAAACAGTACGGTGGTGTACGTCAGTACATTCCTCTGAAAGTAAACGCCGCTGGTGTAATGCCCATTATTTTTGCACAGGCAATTATGATGGTTCCTATCACGCTTATTGGTGTTGCTAAGTCTGAAAATCTGCAAGGTGTTGCGGCTGCATTGACCAACATCAACGGATTTACTTATAATGCTATTCAGTTTCTTCTGGTAGTTGCATTTACGTATTTTTACACTGCAATTACTGTGAATCCGACACAAATGGCTGAAGACATGAAGAAGAACGGCGGATTTATTCCGGGGGTGAAACCAGGCAAGAAAACCGTGGAGTATCTTGATACAATTATGTCGAGAATTACTTTGCCCGGTTCAATTTTCCTCGGTATCATTACCATTCTTCCGGCTTTTGCTATGTTAATGGGAATTAACCAATCGTTTGCCTATTTTTATGGCGGAACGTCGTTGTTGATTCTTGTAGGAGTAATTCTGGATACATTACAACAGATTGAAAGTCATCTTTTGATGCGTCACTACGACGGTTTGATGAAATCAGGCCGTATCAAGGGACGTGCAGGAGGTTCTTATTAATGAGGTATAACCACTTATAATTTATTTCAGGTAAGTAAAATTTATGGCAAAGCAATCATCTATCGAACAGGATGGAACCATCATCGAAGCATTGTCAAATGCAATGTTCAGGGTGGAACTTGAAAACGGTCATGTTATTACGGGCCACATTTCGGGAAAGATGCGGATGCACTACATCAAAATATTACCTGGTGATAAGGTAAAGGTGGAGATGTCACCATATGATTTAACTAAAGGTAGAATAACTTTTAGATATAAAAACTAATAAAAGTGAAACGAGTTCCGGGAAATATCCCGGGACGGGTTTCATCGAATAGAGTAAACGATTAAAAACGATAATGAGATGAAAACTCGTGTTTCGATTAAAAAACGTAGCGCCGACTGCAAAATTATCCGCAGAAAGGGCCGTTTGTATGTGATTAATAAAAAGAACCCGAAGTTTAAACAACGTCAGGGGTAATTAATCTGAAAAAATAAAAAATTTATGGCACGTATTGTTGGTGTTGATATTCCAGATAATAAAAGAGGTGAAGTAGCACTCACCTATATTTACGGTATTGGCCGCAGCAGGGCAAGTAAGGTTTTGGATGAAGCCGGTGTTGACAAAAACCTTAAAGTTAAGGAATGGAACGACGACCAGTTTGCCGCTGTCCGTACAGTTATTAATAACAGCTTCAAAGTTGAAGGTGAATTGCGTTCTGAAGTTCAGTTAAACATTAAACGACTGATGGATATCGGTTGTTATCGTGGCATCCGTCACCGCCTGGGTTTACCTGTGCGTGGACAGAGTACCAAGAACAATTCGCGTACCCGCAAAGGTAAACGTAAAACTGTTGCTAATAAGAAGATGGCTACTAAATAAGGAATTTGAATTATGGCAAAAAAAACAGTCAGTAGCAAGAAAAGAGTTGTTGTGGTTGAAGCCAACGGAATGGCTCATGTACACTCTTCGTTTAACAATATCATCGTAACGCTGACAAATATGAACGGCGAGGTAATCTCGTGGTCGTCAGCAGGGAAAAAAGGGTTCCGTGGTTCAAAAAAGAATACTCCGTATGCAGCACAGGTTGCTTCTGAAGAGTGTTCAAAAGTTGCATATGACCTTGGACTTCGTAAAGTAAAAGTATTCGTTAAAGGACCGGGCAATGGTCGTGAATCAGCAGTAAGGGCAATGGCAACTGTAGGGTTGCAAGTTACCGAGATTGTTGACGTAACACCGCTTCCGCATAATGGTTGTCGTCCGGCTAAAAGACGTCGTGTTTAATTTTAAAACGAAAAGGTAATGGCAAGATACATTGGACCAAAATCAAAAATCGCCCGTAAATTCGGTGAGCCAATTTATGGCCCCGATAAAGTTTTTGAACACAAAAACTTTCCTCCCGGAATGCACGGTTTAGCTGCAAAACGCAGAAAAAAATCGGAATACGGGTTACAGTTAAAAGAAAAGCAAAAAGCAAAATATACCTATGGTATCCTCGAACGTCAGTTCCGTGGCCTGTTCCAGAAAGCACAGGCTTCGAAAGGCGTAACCGGTGAAGTGTTACTGCAGTTGTTAGAGTCAAGGCTCGATAACGTGGTTTACCGCATGGGTATTGCAAAAACACGGGCTGCTGCCCGTCAGTTTGTTTCACACAAACATATCGTAGTAAATGGAAGCGTAGTAAATATTCCTTCGTACCTTGTGAAACCAGGCGACGTAATTGGCGTCAGGGAAAAATCAAAATCGATGGAAGAAATTACCTCCTCATTGCATTCACGCAGGGGTAGCCGTTATGCATGGCTGGAATGGTCGGCTGAACAAATGGCCGGTAAATTCCTGAACCGCCCTGAACGCGAAGAAATACCTGAAAACATCAAAGAACAACTGATCGTAGAGTTGTATTCAAAATAATAAAATTTAAGGTCATTATGGCAATATTAGCATTCCAGAAGCCTGACAAGGTGATCATGTTAGAATCCGATGATAAATTCGGAAAATTCGAGTTTCGTCCGCTTGAACCCGGTTATGGTATTACTGTGGGTAACGCGCTGCGCCGTATCCTGCTTTCGTCTCTCGAAGGATATGCGATCACGACTGTTAAAATTGAAGGCGTTGACCATGAATTTTCTACGATTAAAGGGGTTATTGAAGATGTTACCGATATTATCCTTAATCTGAAGCAGATTCGGTTTAAAAATGAGGTTGACGAATTCGACAGCGAAAAAGTATCGATAACCATCACAGGACAGGAAGAGTTTACTGCAGGTGATATTAACAAGTTTATGACCGGGTTCAGAGTTTTGAATCCAAAACTTGTGATTTGCCGCATGGAACCCGATGTGAAACTTCATTTGGAAATTACCATCAGCAAAGGCCGCGGTTATGTTCCTTCATCGGAAAATAAACCTGCCGATGCAGAATTCGGTTTAATCCCGATCGACTCTATTTTTACCCCAATAAAATTGGTAAAATATACAGTCGAAAATTATCGTGTTGAACAGAAAACCGACTACGAAAAATTAGTGATCGAAATAACCACTGATGGCTCAATTCATCCAAAAGATGCGCTGAAAGAAGCAGCTAAAATTCTGATCTATCACTTCATGCTGTTCTCTGACGAAAAAATCACGCTTGATTCGGATGAGAAATTTGCCAACGAAGAGTTCGACGAAGAAGTGCTTCACATGCGCCAGCTCCTGAAAACCAAGTTAGTCGATATGGATTTG
>DAINOH010000005.1:0-92397 GCA_036735485.1 Draconibacterium sp.
GGCGGCAACTTCTTTGTTGTCGGTTACCAGGTTTGCATAACCATTCTGGTAGGTGAGTTTAATGCGGTCCTGCTCGCTGAGATCTTTCCGGTCAACACTCTCAAAAGTTTTTATGGCGACTGCATATTGCTTTTTCTCAAACTGGTATTCGCCTAAATAAAACCTTGCATTGTTGATGTATGGGCTTTCAGAAAAGTCTTTTGTGAAAGTTGTCAGCATTTTGCTACCCGCTGTATAACCGGCTTTTAACGCCGAAACCGATTTATAATATTCAGCTTCTGAATAGAGTTCAGAATTTTCATCAACTTGTTTCTGAATTTTCTGGAATTCCCTGAAAGTGGAAATGTATTTCCCGTTGGCAAACAGTTCCTTTGCCATGTCGATATCGCGCTGTACATTGCTGTAATAGCCTGTTTCCTGGCTCTTTAGCTGTGAATGTAACAGAAAAATTAACGACAGTATAGAAACAATCCGGATTGTTCTCATGCTTTGTTGTTTCAGTTTTTTATGGTTTTCACTGCATCCTGAAATTTTAGTTTCAGTAATTACTTTAATCTGAATTTCTAAAGTAGGTGATTCAGCTGGCAGTTGACAACCGTTTTAAATCATTTTCTTAACATGAAACTGTTTATTTCTTTGTTTATTATCCCGAAGGCTTCTATTTTTACCAACATAACCTGAATTATTTTTGAATTATGGAATCAGGCAAAATAGTGGAATTGGTGAATGCTGATATTTATCAGCGTGAAAACCTGGTGTTGTCGAATATCAACCTCGAAATTGAAAAAGGTGAGTTTATTTATGTAATCGGGAAAGTGGGAACCGGAAAATCAAGTCTCATCAAAACACTGAATGCTGAAATTCCGTTGCAATCCGGTTCGGGGAAGGTGGCAGGTTTTGAGCTTTTCAATATTAAATCAAGGGAGATTCCGCCACTCAGAAGAAAACTGGGCGTTGTTTTCCAGGATTTCAGGTTGCTAACCGACCGGAATGTACACGATAACCTTTCGTTTGTGCTGAAATCTACCGGCTGGAAAAACAAGCTGGATATTGAATCGCGGATTGCAGAGGTGCTTGACAGCATGGGAATGCTGGATAAATTGATGAAGATGCCGCACCAGCTCAGCGGAGGAGAGCAGCAACGCGTGGTGATTGCCCGCGCCATTCTGAACAATCCCGAACTGATTCTTGCCGACGAACCCACCGGCAACCTCGACCCGGAAACCTCGGAAGAAATTCTCGACCTTTTTATCAGTTTGAACAAGGAGGGAAAAACCGTGATAATGGTAACACACGATTATGCATCGATTGCCAAAAAACCAACCAGAACGCTGGTTTGTGCCAACAGTGGTATTACCGACTCGGCGGCCAACAATACACTTGTTGATTTTGAAAGCCTGCTTGAGAAGAATTACTAACTTTTAAAAGTTACGGAATCGGCTCTCGCCCTATATGGGCGTTTTTGCGCGAAAAGCAGCGGAGATCAATCGTACACGGGCGGTTGGTTGCCGAACGTCGGCGCACAATTTCTGAAAGGCAGCGGACAATTTCCGAACGGCAGCGGAGGTTTGCCGAATGGTGGCGGGCAATTGCCGTACGACAGCGGACGATTGCCGGACCGGCATTTGTCCGCTATGCTCCGGAAATGTTCGGCCCCATGCCGCGTTTTCTTCGCTGTTAGCGGCAAATGGCGATTTATCGCCAATTCAGTTACAACGATTATCATACCGATTGCCGACAATAACTGCCGGCCAAAGCACTACGTCCAGTTCTTGGTTATGATGGTTTCTACCCTCGGACAGCAAGGCTGTGAAAGGGATTGAAAGGAAATATCTTTGATTTTGTGGATGGCGGCAGGGAATCCCCGCATAACTTCCTGAGTTTAATCAGTCTTCAGAAACCGTTCAAAAATCTCCCTGATCACACTCTCTTCGTTTTCCCAGGTCAACTCTGACGCGGCTTTTGGCAGGTTTTGTAACCAGGTTTTTCTTTTTGCTTCGTTTTCGAGACAACCGGAAATTTTTTCGGCCAGCGTTTCCTGCTCCAGCGAATCTGTGATTTCGCCGACTTTGTATTGCTGAACAATAGCCGCCATTTCAGGCAGATTGGTTACCAACACCGGCACCTGCGACTGGATATAATCAAAGAGTTTATTCGGCAAAGCAAAGCGGTAATTCAGTCCGAGGTCTTCTTCAATCGAAAGCCCAAGGTCGGCGGTGGGTGTGAGCATTTTCAGCTCTTCGATGGAGAGCCGGCCGGTAAAAGTCACCTTATTTTGCAGGTTTTCTTTTTGTACCAGTTCTTCCAGTTGTTGTCTGATATCGCCGTCGCCAGCTAAAACAAGCCTGGCATTTTTTACAAATTTCATCGACAGAATGGCCTGTTCAAGTCCGCGACCGATATTCAGCGCACCCTGATAAAGAACAATCTTATCCGTATTGTTTTCTTTTTCAGTTCTGATTATTGTTTCTGCTGTAACTGGTAAGTTTCTGACCACCTTAAACTGCGCTCCATATTTTTGATTGTAAACATCGGCAATTGACTGGCAAACGGTTGTTGTATAACGGATTTGCGGCACCATCTTTTGTTCAAGCCATTCCCATATTCGCTTAACTTTTGGCCGGTGAACCAGTTCCGGCACTTCGGTAAAATATTCGTGGCTATCATAAACAAATGGTATTTGCTTTACTTTCGCAGCCAGAAAGTTGGCAGTCAGTGTGTCGAGGTCGTTGGCTAATAAAACATCGGCTTTTGAAAGAAGGAGAAAAAGATAAAGCCGGTAATTAAATTCGGCATAAAACAACGGTCCTTTATTAAAAAACAGGCTGAAACGTTTGGTTGGGTAGGGGCGGTTTTGTACCGGCAAACTGTTTTTAAACTTCCTTCCAATCAGTAAAACCTCAAAACCCATGTTGTGCAAAGTGCTGCAATATTTATGCACACGGTTGTCGGATACAAGGTCGCTGGTAACTGAAACGATTATTTTAGATTTTGCCGGCTGCATTGCTGATTTTACAATTCTGCATAAAAATAGAATTTATGATTCATAAAACGGTCAATTCAATAATTGATTGCCGCGCATAAAAAAAGAAAACCGTGTACCGGAATCCCGGACACGGTTTTTATCATTGATTTCCGAATTGATCAGAATACAAATCCCAGGTTGAGAGTAATATAATTGTGTGGGTCAGAATTTCCTGTTTTGAAGCCCATCATATATTTTGCTGCAACAATCATATCAATATAAGGAGTTGAGATAAAAGTTCCCACCTCGGGTCTGAGGGCAAACTGCCACACATCATCCTCAACTGTGAACATTCCCATATCCACATCATTGTATGAATACAATGTACCAATACCCATTCCTACAAACGGATTGAATTGTCCGTCGGGTAAAAAATTATAGTCAACTGTTCCAAGCGCCGGTACAGTGTGCAGATATCTGAATTGTTTTCCTGATAGCGACTGTGTCCCTTTTGTATAAGTTGCATAAGGCATTTCTTCGTAAAACAGGTTGTACCCTGTTTCAAAACCTACACTAACATTTGGCTGAATTAAATACCGATATTCAAAAGCAATACCTCTCCAGCTTGTGGCACTGATAAAATCTTTTACATCACCGGTACCAAACCCAACTGAATACTGAACTGAAAACAAACCATCCTGTGCTTTTACCTGAGAAACAGCAAACAGACTTGTCAAAATCAATGAGAATAATATCTTTTTCATAGCTGTAGTCTTTTAAAGTTATTGGATTAATTTGTTTTTAGATAAGGAGACTGTTTGAAAGCCTGATCAATTGATTTGTTTACACGATTAACATCGTAATAACCTGAAAGAAGACCATTTGCGGCGGCAGTCCAAACATTTGTTTTTTGAACCATATTTGTGTCTTCAGCCACAAGTGTCATTACGAGAGTACCAGTTGTATAAGAGGAATAACCACCTGATGGATAGTACCATCCCCAACCACAATAATATGGATACCACCAGCACCAGTAGTCGTACCAGTAATAAACAGTTGTATTTGTCCAAACTGCAGGCATAAGCGACAGATCAGCTGTTGTTGGATCAGCAACCTTTGTATAACCCAATGCAGTCATGTTGCTTTCAATTTTCTGCAAAATCTGGGTATTGAAAGGTTCCTTCACAAATTCAGGCATTTCACCTTCAGCCAGATTGCCTTCAATTTTTACAATTTTATCGGGCATTGCATAAGTTCCTTTGCTCTTAAAATCGTAACTCTTTTCATAGTTTGTATAAACTACGTCAGTGTCTTCATAATACTCTGCCCCATCCGGGTAGCACCCGCCGAAAAACAGAAGTGTGGCAACAATGGCCAGTGCATACAATTTTCGTTTCATGGTTTTAAATTTTAAATTTTAATATAGTTATGTTAATTTATAATCATAAAATTATTAGTGCGTTGAAAATCAATAATTTTGAAGTAGGAAAATCACTTTTTTATTTCACTGTTGTTAGATTCAAAACTATAGCATTTCGCATTGTACGGATAAACGGACCCGTTCATCTTAAATTATATGGTTATCCTTCTGCTTCTTTTACTTCCACAACTTCATACATACTTTTGCCATCTTTTTCAATAGGCTGATAATAAACGTTTCCAAATTTAACATAGGTTACGTCACCAATTTTTACCTCTTCACCTCCTTCCGGCAGATTTTCCACTACAGTTCCGGCAGTGGGAGGGACAACCGTGTATCCTTCTCCTGATTTTTCATAATAGGTGCCTGCGTAATAATAGTTGTTCGTGGTTTCGTTAACCACCACTGTTTGCGATTCTTTCGGAAGTTCCTTCACTGTAGCGCCAACCGGGGCCTCCACAACTGTATAACCATCTGTGCTTTCAATATAATAAACACCCTGGTCATAATAATAGGGTTGGCTGTTTACACTCACCACGATTGCAGTAACGGCAAGGGTTGTTACAAAAAATCCCCAGGGATTGTAAGCAGGCCCATAATAATATGGACTGTAAGGATGATAGTGATAGGGATGATAACAATTGTAATGGTATCCTCCGTATGCATAGGGTGGGCGGGGATACGGATGTACCGGTGGTCTCACAATTACATTCCGGCTGTTGTCGATATTTATGTTATTCCGGCTGTTGTTGATGTTGTTATTGTTCCCGGAGTTTATATTGTTTCCTGAGTTATTCCGGTCGTTTGTATTGATTTTTGTATTCGAGTTACCTCTGTTGGCCTGAGTACCCCTGCTATTATTGTTAACGCTGGCTCCTGTGTTTGTCCTGTTATTGGTATTTACAGTTGTACCTGTTGTTGCCCGGTTGTTACTAACACCAGCAGATTTGTTGATGTTTCCTGATTGGCTGGTTGATGGCCTTGTACTGGGTGCTGGCCTTGTACTCCCACCGTTAATTGAGCGATTGGAATTGGATGTTGCTGGTCGCGAAACGGCTTGTCTCGAAGCCCCGCCACCCCTCATTCTTTGTGCCGTCAACATTTCGGGGGAAAAAAACATTGCAGTACCGATTAACAGTACCAATATTGTTCGAATTCTCAAATTTGTATTCATTGGATATTCTGATTTATTTTTTTGTTTTGGCTAAAATTTTAATCTCGCGTGCACCGGGTGGAGGTATAAAGTTGAAAATGGCATCTGGCAATACAGGATTGATTTTCCACTCTCTGAAGGTAGCTTCGTATTGTAATCCCTGGTTTTTATTCTGGTACATTATCAGCATTTTAACCGGAAGAAAAAGAACACTGTTTTCAATCCAAAGTTGAATTGTCATCTCTTTTTGTTTCGAAATAATGAGGAAACACTCCTTTCCTTCGATGGTGTTTTTACCGGCAAAAATTATTTCAGTACTGGCAGCAATCAAATCTTCGGTAAACGAAGGATAGAAAAAATCGGCAGCCGGAAAATCAATTCCATAATTCAGGTTAACCGAATCAATGGTTTCAATGGTTGTGTGCGGTGTTTCCATGATTGCATAGTTATTTTCGTTAAAAGAATAATAAACCAGCATTGCGCCGTTGTACCAGAAACTGCGGTGACCTTTTATTCCGTTCGTATTAATGTACATTTTATCAGGTCCGCTGAAAATAACCTCGTTGACACTGAATTGACTTACAGTCCCAAGCACCGGATCGTTTACATCATTTCGCGTTTCCACTGTAAAATCAACCGAAGTGAGGTCGCCAATAATATGGCTCATTTGGTCTAAAACCAGTATTGCGATCGAATCGGTTTTATTTTGGGCAATTGTTGAAATACTTACCCATAACAAAGGGAGAAGGAGAAGCGTTTTTTTCATAATAGCAGAATTTCAATTTATTACTCAATACAAATTTAGTATTGAATTACAGCAATTTATTTTATTTACGGAATAAAAACAAGATAATCGTATTTTGGTTCTCAGGTTATAGGCGTTGAGTAATTGCAAAATGGAATCTTTATAAAATCTTTATACGAATGTCGTTTTTCCTGATAATCTGTTTATAAAATCAGCCACAATTTTGCATGTTATTTATAAAGCCTGATTTGGCATGTTTATTCATCTTTTTCTGAACCTGAAAATTGTTGCCAGAAGTTTGTTTATTCTTGCATTTGCCCTTGTTTTTAATGCAATAATTGCCATCGTTTATGCCGAGAGTGTTTTGCCATTATTAATTTCAGCCGGGATTGTTTTTTTAACAGCCGGTATTTTGCTGCTGCTGCCGGGTAAAGTAAATCCGGAAGAAAATCTGACAAAAAAAGATGGAGGATTTATTGTCTCAATATCCTGGATTTTATTTTCGGTTTTTGGCGCGTTACCTTATGTTTTTTCAGGTTCGGTTTCCTCGTTTACCGATGCTTTTTTTGAGTCAGTTTCGGGTTTTACAACCACTGGTGCTTCCATTTTAACTGATATTGAGGTACTGCCTTATTCCATATTATTCTGGAGAAGCCTGACACACTGGATTGGCGGAATCGGAATAATTGTTCTTGTTATTGTTATTCTGCCGGTACTTAATATTGGCTCGTACAACCTGTTTACTTTGGAATCATCGGTGCAGGAAAAAATTCAGCCCAAAATAAAAGCAGTGGGAATGCGGCTTCTTTATATTTACCTGTTGCTTACGTTTGCCGAAGTAGTTTTTCTTTTATTAGGCGGGATGAATCTTTTTGAAAGTTTGTGTCACTCGTTTGGCACCGTTGCCACAGGCGGATTCTCACCTAAAAATACAAGCATTATTGGCTACTCTCCTTATATTCAGTACGTGGTGATGATTTTTATGCTACTGGCAGGCGTCAATTTTATTATTCATTACCACATTCTGAAGTGGAATTTTAAAAAGGTGAAGGAAAACGATGAATTCTGGTTTTACCTGTTTGTGGTATTTATTATCGGGATGATTGTAACTTTTATTCTTTACCTGAAGATGGACAAAGGTTTTGAAGAATCATTCCGCGAGGCTTTTTTCCAGATAATTTCAATTATTACCTGTACGGGTTTTGCATCTGCTGATTATTTGCTCTGGCCGTCAATTGGCTGGACAATCATCTTTTTTATCATGTTTCTGGGCGGGAGTACGGGCTCTACCGCCGGTGGTATAAAAATGGCACGACATCTTGTTCTTTTCAAAAATATTAAGCGTTTTATTTTACTGGCCCGCTCTCCTAATGCAATTGTTCAACTGAAACTGAATGGCAATGTTGTAAACGATGAAAATAACCGGAACATTTTGTCATTCATCAGTATTTACCTTCTTGTTTTTATTGTTTCCAGTATTGTTTTAGTTGCCCTCGGACTTGACGGACAAACGGCTTCAAGCTCGGTTGCCACTTGTATGGCCGGAATCGGTCCGGGTATCGGAACGGTTGGACCCGTGAGTAACTTTTTCCATTTGTCGGTTGCTGCAAAACTTATTTTGTCGTTTTTGATGATTTTAGGCCGTTTGGAGATTTTAACTTTGTTAATGCTTTTTATTCCGGGATATTGGAGGAATTAGGTTAAAACCTTTTACTTGTATTAGATTTGTTGAGATTTATATTTCAGAAAATGCTTATGAAACCGGTTTTGTCAAAATTGAGAAATACTGCTTTTTACGGCTACCTGCAATCGGTTTCAATTGTTGCATTGGTTACATTGCTTTGTTATCCGCTTTCCGATACCCAGCAATACTACCTTGTTTCGTATATTCTGCTATTTGCCGTATTAATTATGGCTGTATTTCTGCCAATCGGTCCGGTTTTTCTGGCAGCCGCACTGAGTTCTCTTACCTGGAATTACTTTTTTATTCCACCTCATAATACTTTTCATATTGAAAAAACTGATGATATTCTGATGTTTGTGCTGTTTTTCAGTATTGCCATTCTGAATGGTATTTTAACCTCAAGAATCCGCCGCCAGGAACAATTGGCCATTGAAAGAGAGGAGCGGACTTCGGTTCTTTTTAAACTCACACAACAGCTCTCGAAAGCCGGAAGTATTGACGAAGTGTTGAAAATTGCCATTGAAGAGATTAAACTTCATTTTGGGGTGAATGTACTTTTTATTCTTCAGGACGGTAATAATATTTTGTATTCAACCGGAAGATTGCAAAAGGGAAAAATGCTTGCAACTGCAGAATACGATGTGGCAGAGTGGTGTTTCAGAAATGGACAGGAAGCCGGAGCATTAACCCCGAATTTTAATCACGTTGATTACAGTTTTTTCCCGTTACCCGGAACCAAATTAATGCCGGGCGTTCTCGCTGTAAAACCCCCGTTTCAGGTGAGCGGTGAAAAAAGAACGTTCTGGCTGACTTTTGTTACCCAGATTTCGAATGCAATTGAACGTGAATTTTTAGCCGAAGTGGCCGGAAAAGCACGGCTTCTTGATGAATCAGGAAGATTGTATAAAACACTTTTTAATTCCATTTCTCACGAATTCAGAATTCCGGTGGCAACTATTATGGGTGCTTCCGATTCTTTGCTCAACTCAAAACTCCCGGCCGATGTGCAAAATGTGCTGAGCAACGAAATTTTTACTGCCTCGGTGCGGTTAAACCGTTTAATTGAGAATTTGCTGAACATGTCGCGTCTTGAAAGCGGAAAATTATTGGTTGCGCCCGATTGGTGCGATATTAACGATTTGTTTAACAAGGTAATTGACGACCTGAAAGATGAACTCGGATTCTTTAAAGTTAAGGTTTCAATACCGGAAAATATGCCACTTGTAAAAATCGATTTTGGTTTAATGGAGCAAGTGTTGTATAACCTTGTGTTTAATTCAACACAATATGCCAACCCATTAACATGTATCGATCTTTCGTCGGATATTGAAAACAATGAATTATTAATCCGTGTGAAAGATGAAGGGCCAGGCTTTTCAGACGAGGCACTGCAACATCTTTTTACCAAGTTTTACCGGGTAAAAGGGTCAAAAACAGGCGGTCTGGGTCTTGGTCTTTCAATTGTTAAAGGATTTGTGGAAGCTCACGCTGGTAATGTTACCGTTGAAAACAACCATCAGCGGGGCGCTGTTTTTTCGATCCGTATTCCCACTGAAGTTGCTGATATTAAAAACCTGATTTTACTTGATGACCATGAATGAAAAGGAAACCATATTGGTGATTGACGACGAATTACAAATCAGGCGTCTGCTTGAAATAACACTTTCGGCCAGCGGATACAAGGTGTTGCAATCGTCAACCGGAAAAGAGGGTTTGGTGGAAGCTGCCACGCTGCACCCGTCACTGGTGATTCTTGATCTTGGCCTGCCCGACGCTGAAGGGGTGGAGATCCTGAAAAAACTACGTGAATGGTACTCAAAACCTGTGATTGTTTTGTCGGTGCGCGATTCGGAAAAAGATATTGTCTCGGCGCTTGATAACGGTGCCAACGATTATCTGACAAAACCTTTCCGAAGTGGTGAATTGCTGGCACGAATCAGGGCAGCGCTCAGGTCGGTCAATGAAAATCCTGACAGCAATTTCCTGGTTTTCGATACACTTTCTATCGATTTGCAAAATCATGTCGTCAGAAAAAACAATGAAATTGTAAAACTCACATCCACCGAATTTTTGCTGTTGAGCCTGCTTGCCCGCAACGAGGGCCGCGTTTTAACCCATCAGTATGTTTTAAAAGAAGTGTGGGGGTACGGATACATTGAGCAAACCCAGTATTTAAGGGTGTTTATTGCCCAACTCCGTAAAAAAATTGAAGATGATCCGGCCAAACCCAGGTTTCTGAACACGGTTTCAGGTATTGGTTATCGATTTGGCAGTTGAGTTTCTTTTTCAACCCTTCAAATAACTGTTTGCTATAAACGGCTCATTTCTTTTTGCTTAACAATACTTTCATTTTATCATAACCTGATTATTTCATGCTTTTTTTGGATTAATATTGCACCAAATTTTAATTGAGATGAAATCGGTTTATACAATTGCTTTACTTGCATTGTCGAATACATTTATGACTTTTGCGTGGTACGGCCACCTGAAATTTAAAGAAATGAAGTGGTTTGAAACCCTGCCATTGATTGGTGTCGTACTCATCAGTTGGGGAATTGCCTTGTTCGAATATTTTTTCCAGGTACCCGCAAACCGGATTGGGTACAAGGGTAATGGCGGCCCGTTTACTTTGGTGGAACTGAAAGTAATTCAGGAAGTAATTACATTGCTGATTTTTACTGTTTTTTCGGTTGTTTTGTTTAAAAACGAAACTTTCAGGATGAATCATCTGATCGGTTTTGTATTCCTGGTTTTGGCTGTATATTTTATTTTTAAGAAATAACTTGGAGAACACAGAAAAATACAAAAACAGAATTAAGGAGCTTGAAAAACAGGTTTCAGAACTCAAATTTGAACTTTCTGAATCAAAAGAATTGTTGGATTCAGTGACCGAAAAACTCAGCTTCTACCAGTTTGTAGCCGATTTCACTTTTGGTTGGGAACTTTGGTTTGATGTTGATAAATCAATTAAATATTGTTCGCCTTCAGGATTCGATTTAACCGGTTTTACTGCCAATCAAATTATTTCTTCCGGAAATATTGCAGAATTGCTTGTTTACCAATCCGATCGTGTAAAATTTGTCGATTTTCTGGAACAATCGCTGAACCAGACAATAGTTAACCAGTCGCTCGAATTCAGGATTCTCACAAAAACAAAACAACTTCGCTGGTGTATCATGAATGTTCGCGGAGTTTATGACAAACGCGGAAAATACCTGGGAATCAGGGCATCGATTGATGATGTTACAAAACTGAAAAAGGCGATGGGGCAGATTCTTGAGATGGAAACTGCCCGAAACCTGGAAGACAGAACCCGGCAACGCCTTCAGACCGAACTGAGTGTTAAGGACCGCGAATTGGTTTCGTTTTTATTGCAGCTTTCAAACAAAAACGAATTACTTTCAAAAATAAAAAATCAGCTTCCGGCACTCATAAAAAACGAATCGGGGAAAAATGCAAAAATTATTAACCAGATTTTCGAATCTATTGAAAATCAGGATAAAAACCTTGATTGGTCGGTGGTTGAAAATGAAATCGAAAAATTGCATCCCGGGTTTTTTACCCAATTGGGTACCCGGCATCCAACCATCAGCTTAAAAGACAAAAGATTGTGCGGTTATATGCGGCTTGGCCTGACAAGCAAGGAAATCGCTTGGTTGTTGAATATGAACCCCAAAAGTGTAGAGATTGCAAGGATCCGGTTACGAAAAAAACTGAAATTGCCGGCAGGAATCCGGCTGTCAAATTACCTTTTTCAACTCTGAAATTAGGTTTAATTAATATTGATATTTTTATTTTGTAATGTTTTATAAGTTGTTTAAATAGATAAATAACAGGAATATAGATTATATTTGATAGGTTTATTAAATATTTTGGTTTGTTTTTGTTAGGTATTAATGTTGGCATTGTAAAATTATATTTCATACTTTTGAGTATTCTATTACACAAAATCTAAAGTATGGTAAATCAAAACAGCCACGCTGCTTACAGAAATCTTCAGGATGAAGAAATAGGCCAGTTAATCCACCAGGGTTGTTCCTCTACCGACTGGAATCTTGTTCAGGTTTCCAATGATTTTATCCCCGACCGTGTTGAAAACAGTAAATTTACAGGCAACATCAGGTTAAACAGTTTTAATGGCTTTGTAAACCTTGTAGGTGGAATTACCTTTAAAACCGGTATTTACAATGCATGGCTTCACAATTGCGAAGTGGGAAAGGATGCCCTGATCCACAATGTAAGAAGTTATATTGCGAATTATAAAATCGGCGATAATGTGGTGATTCACAATATTACCACGCTAGCAGTGGATGGCGAAAGCACCTTTGGAAATGGAATAAAAGTGGAAGCCATTAACGAAGGTGGCGGACGCGATATTCCGGTTTATGATTTTCTTTCGGCGCATGTTGCCTACATCATGTCGCTTTACCGGCATCGCCCAAAATTAGTGACAGCATTAAAAAACATGGTTTACGATTATGCGGGATCTGTGAAAAGCAGCCTGGGAGTAATCGGAACCGGATCAAAAATTCTGAATACCACAACTTTGCTGAATATAAAAACAGGACCGGCTACTTTTATCGATGGTGCCAAAAAACTGAAAAACGGGAGTATCAACAGCAATTTTGAGGCGCCTGTTATTATTGGTGAAGGTGTGATTATGGAGAATTTTATTGTCAGTTCCGGTTCAAAAGTTACCGATGCCACGCTGGTTTCCAATTGTTTTATCGGGCAGGGTTGTTTTTTGGATAAACACTACTCTGCATTTAACTCGTTGTTTTTTGCGAATTGCCAGGGATTTCACGGGGAAGCGTGTGCTATTTTTGCCGGTCCATACACAGTAACTCACCATAAATCCACTTTGCTGATTGCCGGGATGTTTTCTTTTCTGAATGCCGGCAGCGGATCGAACCAAAGTAACCACATGTATAAACTGGGCCCTATTCACCAGGGAATTATGGAACGTGGAAGCAAAACCACCAGCGATTCTTATTTGCTCTGGCCATCCAGAATCGGAGCTTTTACACTTGTTATGGGCCGCCATTACAAACATTGCGATACAACCGACTTTCCTTTTTCCTATTTAATTGAAAGCAACGACGAAAGTATTCTTGTGCCTGCCGTTAATCTCAAAAGCATTGGTACCATCCGCGATACACAAAAATGGCCGGGCCGCGATACGCGAACTGATTCACACCTGCTCGATTTTATCAACTTTAACCTGCTCAGTCCTTACACCATTCATAAAATGATTAAAGGGCGTAAAAAACTGATGGCTATCCGCGAAACATCGGGCGACCAGGCAAGCAGCTACAGCTATGATAAAATGAAAATTGAAAATCATGCATTAGTCCGAGGAATTGATTTATATACCATGGCAATCTGGAAATTTTTGGGAAACTCACTGATAACAAGGTTGCAAAACGGAAAATTTAAATCGGATGAAGATATCAGAAAAGCGCTGCAGCCCGGAACCGCAGTTGGCAAAGGTTACTGGGTTGACATTTCGGGTTTGATTTGTCCGTGGGAAGCACTCGATAAAATACTGACAAGCATTGAAAATGAAGAAATTTCGTCGCTCGAAGAGGTAAATTCCGCACTGGCAGCACTTCATAAAAATTACTATAACTACGAGTGGACCTGGGCTGCCGATATTTTTTCTGAATTTTATGGCAAGGAAGTTTCGCGGTTTACCGCCGGCGATGTGATTAACATTGTTGAAAAGTGGAAACACAGTGTTCTTGAACTCGACAAGTACCTTTACGAAGATGCAAGAAAAGAATTCTCGATGAGTAAAATGACCGGCTTTGGGGTTGACGGAACAAACGGCGCCCGCGAAGAAGATTTTGCACAGGTAAGGGGAGAATTTGATAATAATCCCACCGTTGTTGCCATCAGGCAACACATGCATAAGAAAGAAATGCTGGGTAATGAAGTGATTGCAATGATGGAAGCGGTAAAAGAGTTATTTGCAGAAAATACGACCGGAAGAAATTGACAGGCGGATACTGGATACTTGATACTTGATACTGGATGCAGGATTCTGGATATTGGATTTTGAAATTTGCGATTTGGAATTTGGTCACCCGGAACATTAAACATTAAATATTAAACTCGAAATTATATGTGTGGAATTGTTGGATATATTGGAAAAAAAAAGGCATTTCCGATTTTGATTAAAGGGTTAAAACTGCTTGAATACCGGGGGTATGATTCTGCGGGTCTTGCTTTGCAGAACGGAAGCCTCGAGGTGTATCGTAAGAAAGGAAAAGTGGCCGAACTCGAAGAATTTGTTTTGTCACAAAAACACGACGGTGTGATTGGCATTGGTCACACACGTTGGGCCACACATGGCGAACCCAGCGACAACAATGCACATCCGCACACTTCAATGAACGGCATTTTTACTTTAGTCCACAACGGAATTATTGAAAATTACGCCAAACTGAAAGATGATTTAAAAGAACAAGGCTATACTTTTAAAAGTGAAACCGATACCGAAGTTCTGTCAAATCTTGTAGAGTATTTTTATAGTCAGGATGAGGCGATTAATGCTGAAATGGCTGTACAGCTGGCACTTTCAAAGGTTGTGGGTGCTTACGGAATTGCGGTTCTCTGCAAAACAGAACCAGACAAAATAATTGTAGCCCGGAAAGGCAGCCCGCTGGTGGTGGGATTGGGAAATGGCGAGTATTTTATTGCCAGCGACGCTTCCCCCATTGTTGAATTCACCAACCAGGTTGTTTATCTGAATGATGAGGATATCGCGATCATCTCAAAAGACAGTTTTACACTGAAAAACGTTCAAAACACCCCGGTGACACTAAAAATCAGTCATTTGAATCTCGAAATCGGAGAACTCGATAAAGGTGGATTTGATCATTTTATGCTGAAAGAGATTTTTGAGCAACCCAAAACCATTGAGGAAACATTCAGGGGAAGACTTCGCGCGGATTATTCTGAAATTGTTTTGGGTGGTTTGCTAAATGTATTTCCAAAAATTCAGAATGCCGACAGAATCATCATTATCGGCTGCGGAACTTCGTGGCACGCTGCACTGATTGGCGAGTACCTGCTGGAAGAGTATGCACAGATTCCGGTGGAAGTCGATTATGCTTCAGAATTCAGGTACCGCAAACCGGTAATTGGTAAAAACGATGTGGTGATACTGATCAGTCAGAGCGGCGAAACGGCTGATACACTGGCTGCATTGCACCTGGCAAAGGAAAAAGGTGCAACGGTTCTGGGTATTTGCAATGTGGTGGGTTCAACGCTTGCCCGCGAAACCGAAGCGGGTGTTTTTACCCATGCGGGAATCGAAATTGGCGTCGCTTCCACGAAAGCTTTTACTGCGCAGGTTACGGTTTTAACCATGTTTGCACTGAAACTGGCGCGTGCACGAAAAACCATCACCCAGGATGAATACAGTGTTCTTGTGCGCGAACTGGCCGCAATTCCTGAAAAAGGCAGGCAAATACTGCTGCAAAGCAACGATAAAATAAAGGCCATTGCTGAAAAATACAAGGACGCCATCAATTCACTTTACTTAGGGCGCGGATATCTTTTTCCGGTGGCATTGGAAGGCGCCCTCAAACTGAAAGAAATTTCATACATCCATGCCGAAGGTTATGCCGCCGGCGAAATGAAACATGGGCCGATTGCGTTGGTTGACGACAACCTGCCAGTGATTGTGGTGGCCCCACAGGACGATTATTACGAAAAAATAGTCAGCAACATACAGGAAGTGAAGGCACGCAAGGGAAATGTAATTGCCATCGTTACCGAAGGCGACAAAACGCTGAAAGAAATGGTGACTGATTTTATCGAGATTCCTGCTTCGCACCCGGCTGTGGCTCCGTTGCTTACAGTTATTCCGCTGCAGTTGCTGGCCTATCATATTGCGCTGATGAAAGGTTGTAACGTTGACCAGCCGAGGAATCTTGCGAAAAGTGTTACTGTGGAGTAAAAAATTTATCTTTGCCCCCTGAATTTTAAAACTGAAAATTATGAAGGCATATGTATTCCCCGGACAGGGAGCACAATACCCGGGAATGGGAAAAGATTTTTATGACAATTCGGCGGTTGCCCGCGAAATGTTTGAAAAGGCAAACCAGATTCTCGGGTTCGATATTACCAAAATCATGTTCGAAGGTACGGTTGACGACCTGAAGGAAACCAAAGTAACCCAACCTGCAATTTTCCTGCATTCGGTTATTCTGGCAAAAACAGTAAAAGATTTTCAGCCCGAAATGGTGGCAGGTCACTCTTTGGGTGAATTCTCGGCATTGGTGGCCAACGGAGCGCTGACTTTTGAAGATGGCCTGACTTTGGTTTCGAAACGTGCACAGGCCATGCAGAAAGCCTGCGAACTGGAACCATCTACAATGGCCGCCATTGTTGGCGTCGATGATAAAGTTGTGGAAGAAGTTTGTGCTGAAGTTGCCGAAGTGGTGGTGCCGGCGAATTATAACTGTCCCGGCCAGCTTGTTATTTCGGGCTCTTTTGCCGGTATCGACAAAGCCTGCGAATTGCTGACCGCCCGCGGTGCAAAACGCGCACTAAAACTCGTGGTTGGCGGCGCTTTCCATTCACCATTAATGGAACCTGCCCGCGAAGAACTGGCTGCTGCCATTGAAGCAACAAAATTCAACACGCCCGTTTGCCCGGTTTTTAAGAATGTGAATGCCCAGCCAACTGCTGATCCGGAAGTGATTAAGAAAAACCTGATTGCACAATTGACTGCCCCGGTAAAATGGACACAGACTGTGCAGAATATGATTGCTGCCGGTGCAACTTCGTTTACCGAAATCGGTCCGGGGAAAGTATTACAGGGACTGATTAAAAAAGTGGATAAAGACATTCCTGCCGAGAGTATCGGATCTTACCAGGCTTAAAAGAAAAAACCGGATATTCTCCGGTTTTTCTTTTTATTCAAGGTCTTTCTTTTGTAACATTCTGTAAATAGTCGATTTTCCAACGCCTAATTTTGTTGAAACCAGCCGAACATTGTGGTTGTATTTATTCAGAAAATGACTGATGATTTCGTGGTTGTATTCATCAAGCGTTTTTTCTGATGCCAACAGGTTTTGAACACTATTGTCGATATTCATATTCAGGTGATTGGCCTTAATAATATTTTTGTTAGACATCACGCAGGCAAGTTCCATCACTGCTTTCAATTCCCTGATATTTCCCGGAAAATGATAGGAGAGCAGTAGTTTTCGCGCTTCTTCCGAAATTTCTTTGGGTTCCATATCGTTTTCACGACAAAACTCATCCACAAAATATTTCGCAAGCAAAATTATGTCATTTCCCCTGTCGCGCAAAGGTGGCAATTCCACTGGCAAACCCAGCAACCTGTAATAAAGGTCTTTTCTGAATTTTCCCTCAGCCACCATATTGGCAAGGTTTTTATGGGTGGCCGTAATAATTCTTACATCCAGCGGAACCGTTTCGTTTCCTCCAAGCCTGACAAGTTCGCGTTCCTGGATCACACGGAGAAGTTTAGCCTGCAATCCTAATTCAAGATCAGCAATTTCATCCAGAAACAATGTGCCGCCATTTGCCTGTTCAAACTTTCCGATTTTACGGGCATCTGCTCCTGTAAATGCTCCTTTTTCATGCCCGAAAAGCTCACTTTCAAGCAGCCCTTCCGGAATAGCGGAGACATTAACAGCCACAAATGGTTTGTTGCTTCTTTTCGAGTTGTAGTGAATTCCTTTGGCAACCAGTTCCTTTCCGGTTCCGGTAGCTCCCGAAATGGAAACCGAAATTTGGGTTTGAACGGCTTTGTCCATCAACTCAAAAATGTGCTCAATCTCCCGGCTGTTTCCTTTTATCAGGTTTCTGAAATTGTATTTTTCCTTGACCGCGTCTTTTAGAATGAGGTTTTCAGTACGCAGTTGATCCGCTTCGCGGATGTTTTTAATGATGTTGCTGAGTTTTTCCCGGGTATCGGGCGCTTTCATAATATAATCGTATGCGCCGTTTTTCATCAGGTCGATAGCTGTATTGATGTTTTCCTGGGCCGAAATAATGATGACATTGGTTCCGGGCATCCGTCGTTGAATTTTTTTCAGAACATCGTATCCGGTCATGTCTGGCAATGTATAATCAAGCGTTACAACATCCGGTCTTTCATCAAGACTTGCCATAAAATCGCGGCCATTGTGAAAAAGTTTTACCTGATAACCGTCTTCTACAAGCTGCTTTTTTAGAATCTGGGCATATAAAACGTTATCTTCTACAACAAAAATTTTGTACTGAGTATTTACTCTGGATTGGGCCATTTTTGGTCTCTTTTGTTTAATGGTACTAATTTAGAACTAATCTCCTTCTATTTCCAAATCTTTTTTGCTATTACATCATATTTTTATGTCAAAAACACAAATCTGATTTTTTTGTTTATTTATAATAGATTCTTATGAAACAATTAACAATGTTGCTGTTTTAAAAACATTATTTTACACAGAGCGTTGTTCAGGAAACGGGAATCATTTGTTATTATCTGATTTCGTGAAATTTTGGTTTGAATTGAAAAATCAATGATATATTTTGGTTGTTTTTGAGAATTATATATCATAATTGATTGTAAAAAAACTGAATATTAGTTATATGAAGTATAGGGCATTTCACACACTTTCGTATGGATTATATGTTGTGACCACCGAAATTGGCGGCAAAAAGTTCGGGTATATTGGAAACACCGTTTTTCAGGTGACTTCAGAACCGCCTCAACTGGTTATCAGCAGTCATAAAGATAATTTCACCACTCAAAAGATTTTAGACAGCGGGAAATTTGCTGTTTCTGTATTGCAGAAAGAGGTAAATACTTCATTGATTGGTGTTTTTGGTTTTACTTCGGGAGCAGAAATGGATAAATTTGAAAATATAAATACAATTTCTTCCGTTACGGGGGCACCCATTATTGTTGATTCATCGGTTGCATGGTTCGATTGCAAAGTTGTGAGTACTTTCGATGTGGGAACGCATATTTTAATTACCGGCGAAGTGCTGGAAAGTGATGTTATTTCGGGAGAAGAACCGCTTACTTATGATTATTACCGGGAAAAATACAGGATGTTTTCGCCCAAAAATGCCCCGACATATGTTGACCGCGAAAAACTGGAACAGGAAAGTGTTCCTGAAATAAAGCAGAAATCTGAAGAACCTGTTGAAGATGAGCACGAAATTATCCGGGATGAAAACGGAGTTTATATTTGCCTTATTTGTGGTTTCAGGTACGATCCGGAAGAGGGCGACCCGACAATGGGAATCCCACCGGGAACGCCATTTGAGGATTTACCCGAGGATTACAAATGCCCGATCTGCAATGCAGGGAAAGAATATTTCAGAAAAAGTGATTAAAAGAAACGGGGTGAAAGTCTGAACTTTCACCCCGTTTCTTTTTAAAGACTTTTGTGACTTCCGTCGCAAAAAGGTCTGTTTTTTGTTTGCTTGCACTGGCACAAAAAAACACTCTTTTTAGTGTCGATTGTAAACGAAACAGGCGACAAACCGGTTCCTTTGTGCGAACCATCGCAAAAAGGCTGATTGCTGCTTCTCCCGCATGCACACCAGAAATAAGTCCCCGGTTCAAGTGTTACCGCTGCCGGAAAACGTGCTGCAATTTTTGGTGATTCCATTATTTTTCGGTTTAAAGTTCAATTACGCCGAATTTAGTCAACAATCCGGTAAGCAACAATTTTGTTGTTGAAAAAAGTGGGCACCAGAACAAGGTTCAGTTTAATGGCAAAATCAATGTCGGCTGTGTTGATTTCCTGCTCAACAGAATCATGCAATTTAATTGTTTTCCCGCCACGCTGGATAAAAATCCTGCCCGGCCAGTTTGAAAACACAAACTCTCCTTTTCCGTTTTTTTCAAGCCCGTCAACGCCGCCTGCATCTTCTATCAATACTTTTGTTGCCTTGGTTTTCAGGTCAACTTCGTAAATATTCATATCTCCTACAAAAAGTTTTTCACCTTCAGCAAATAGACCGTTCGGATTTTTAAATGGTTCGCCTTCTTTCCAAACCGATAATTTGTTGTCATTCAAAATATAAATTTTCACGGCCCTGTTATCCGATGCAAAAACGGTTCCGTTGGCAGTCACTGTCACATCGTTCAGAAAAATGGAGCCGGGAGCGTTGTAACGGGCAACAATGGCGGCTTTTTCAATGTCAATTTCCACCAGTTCATCCACATCCGAAACATAGAGTTTGTTTTTGAGGATAGCCATTCCCTTTGGCGCATTCAACCCGGTTACCCACTCTGCTTTTTTCATTTTTCCATCGGCTGTTAAAACCGAAATAAAACCATTCCCATCTTTTTCGGCGGGTTGTCCGTTGATGTTTGCAACATAAATCAGGTTGTTATCTAAGTTGTAAATAACCGATTCAGGTGTTTTTAATCCGTCAGAAATTTCCCAGATTTTTTCAAGTTTTTGTGCCGATAATCCGGCCGGAATTAAAAGCACAAGCGATAATAGTGTGTAATAAAATTTTTTCATCTCTGTAGTTTTTAATTAATAAGTCAGTTTCCTGTAAAAGATAACAACAAACAAAGTATTAATTTGTATTGTTGAAAATTAAAATTTCTGTAAAATGAAAATTTCACTGTTAGCGCTGGCCCTGTCTGTTTTGAGTGTTGTGGCATTTGCCCAGTTAAAAAGTCAGCAGATTTTTTATGTCGGAACATTCACTTCCGAAGGTGGCGAAGGCATTCTTCGCTGTGGTTTGAATACTGAAACAGGAGAAATACAGGTGTTGGAAACGTTTAAAGGAATCGATAATCCGGCATTTCTGAAAATTTCGGGTGACAGAAGTTTTTTAATAGCCGGAACACGACCGCCCGAAAAAGTTGAGCCGGCAGGAGGCTGGATTTCGGTTTACAAAATCGGCGAAAACGGGTCGCTGAAATTTGTCAATAAACAGGCTTCTCATGGCGACGAACCTTGTCATGTTGACGTTTCAAAAGATAATAAATGGGTGGCTGCTGCCAATTATGGAAGTGGAACACTGGCACTTTTCCCGGTTTCAGATGAAGGAAAATTAGAGCCAGCCAGTTCGGTAATTTTTAACCAGGGTTCGGGGCCCGATTTGGCTCGGCAGGCCGGGCCTCACGCCCACTCGGTAAAATTTTCACCTTTTACCAACGAGGTTTTCAGCGCCGATCTTGGAACCGACCAGCTTGATATTTTCAGGCTTGAAAATGGCAAGTTGTTGCAAAATGACCAGAAGTTTGTAAAAATGGACCCTGGTGCGGGTCCCAGACATTTCGATTTTCATCCATCGGGCAAATTTATTTATGTGATCAATGAATTGAATTCAACGGTTACCTTATTGGCGAATGAAGGTGGTGTTTGGATTAAAAAGCAGAATTTCAGAACCGTGCCAAATGATTTTACAGAAAAAAGTTATTGTGCTGATATTCATATTTCAAAAGATGGCCGGTTTTTGTATGGTTCCAATCGTGGGCACAATTCAATTGTCGTTTTTTCGGTGAATCCTGCTGATGGTGAACTGAAAACTGTTGGTTTTGTTCCGGTGGAGGGCAATTGGCCACGGAACTTTGGCATTTCACCTGACGGTGCATTTTTACTGGTGGCCAATCAACGCAGCGCGAATATCACTGTTTTCAGAATCAATCAACAAACCGGGTTGCCTGAGTTTACCGGCAAACAGTTAAAAACCGGAAGTCCGGTTTGTATCGAATTCTTATAACTCTGATTATTCAACTGAATTTTGTGCCAATCAGTTTGATAAACTCGTCGCGGGTGGCGGTTTTCTGAAAAGCGCCTGTAAAATCGGAGGTGGTGGTGGTCGAATGTTGTTTCTGTATGCCGCGCATTTGCATACACAAGTGTTGTGCTTCAATAACAACGGCCACACCCAGCGGCTGAAGTGTGTTCTGGATACATTCCTTGATCTGGGTAGTCAGCCTCTCCTGAACCTGCAAACGACGGGCAAAAACATCCACAACACGGGCAATTTTACTCAGCCCTGTGATCGTTCCGTTTGGAATATAGGCAACATGCGCTTTCCCGAAAAATGGCAGCAAATGATGTTCACACATCGAATAAATCTCGATGTCTTTTACAATCACCATCTGGCGGTAATCTTCCTTAAACATGGCCGACTGAAGAATTTTAACCGGGTCGGTTTTGTAACCCTGCAACAGAAATTGCATGGCTTTTGCCACTCTTTCCGGTGTTTTATCAAGGCCTTCGCGCGAAGCATTTTCGCCAATGAGGGTCAAAATATTCTTGTAGTTTTCGGCTAATTCACGGGTTGTGTATTCGTCGTAAATCTCAACTTTTTCGTAGTTGATTCCGCTGTTGTTGTTTTCCCCGAACATGGTTTTGCAATTAAATGAGTACAAATATTAACTTTTTTTACAAAAATCAGTATGAATGTTTGTTTGGGTTTCGTTTTGAAATATAAAATGAGTTCCAACAAAATCGTTAGAATACGGATGAATTGTACATTTGTGGTTTTCAAAATTGAAGGAATGAAATTATGAAGATTTTGATTGTTGCTGCTACCTGGCTCGAAGTCAGAATTTTTGCCGATGAACTTGAGTTTGTTGGTGAAACCAGTCAAATGGTGAAAAAATACAGGTTTGAGGACTCTGAAATTGATATATTGGTAACCGGTATTGGTTTGACATTTACCACTTTTCACCTTACAAATGTTTTGAAAAGTCAAAATTATAATCTTGTGATTAATGCAGGAATTGCCGGCAGCCTGACTAAAGAACTTGAAATAGGCGAAGTCGTTTCGGTTGTTTCCGACGAATTTGGTGATTTGGGGATTGAAAAAGAAGAGGACTTTCTCACACTTTTCGAATCAGGTTTTATGGATTCCGGCGAGTATCCATTTACCAATGGTCTTCTGAGAACCACAGATGCCAACATGATCACAGGTTTCAGGAAGGTACGCGGAATTACCGTCAATAAAAGTCACGGGCGAAATGATTCCATTTCAGAAATAAAAACAAAATTTCCGGCCCAGGTTGAATCAATGGAAGGAGCAGCAGTTTTTTATGTCTGCAATTGGCTGGGAGTTGATTGCCTGCAACTCAGAGCCATTTCTAATTATGTCGAGCCAAGGGAAACCGCTTTTTGGAATATTCCGCTGGCCCTCGAAAAACTCAGCGAATCGGTTTTGGGCGTTTTAAGAAAACTGCCGGTGGCAGTCGCCTGATTTTGCTATTTTTGGCAAAATTTGAAGAAAATGAAACTCATACTCGGATTTTCAACCTGCCCCAATGATACATTTATATTCGATGCCATGATTCACAACAAAGTGGATACCGAAGGACTCGAATTTGAAGTGCTGATGGCCGATGTGGAAGAATTAAACCGGAACGCTTTTGCCGGAAACATTGATATTACCAAGCTCAGTTATCACAGCTATTTATACGTTGCCAAACAATACAAATTGCTGAATTCAGGCAGTGCATTGGGGTACAAAAACGGGCCGCTGGTGATTGCAAAAGATAATATTAATCTTGAAAAATCAGTGAGTGTAAAAATTGCGATCCCCGGAAAACATACGACTGCCAACCTGCTTTTATCGGTACTATATCCCAATTTAAGTGATAAAACTGAGTTTCTTTTTTCAGATATTGAAGACGCAGTGATAAACAAAAAAGTTGATGCCGGATTGATTATTCACGAAAACAGGTTTACTTATGAAAAGAAAGGATTGGTGAAAATTGCCGATCTGGGGGAAGAGTGGGAATTGCAGACAAAATGCCCCATTCCGCTTGGCGGAATTGTAATTCACCGAAAACATTCAGCAGAAATTCAGCAAAAAGTGGACAGGGTTTTAAAGCGCAGTGTTGAGTTTGCACTGGCAAATCCCGATTCAGGAAAGGGGTTTGTGAAATATTATGCGCAGGAGTTGGAGGAAGAAGTGATAAAAATGCACATTGCGTTGTATGTAAATAATTTTACAGTCGATTTGGGTGAAACCGGTAAAAATGCAGTGTTCACATTATTTGAAAGGGCAACAAATCTGGGAGTTACAGCAAATTTACCTGTAGATATTTTTGTTGATTAAAAAAGTTCCGTTTATTTTGCAGCAGAGACAATATTATACCAAAAACAAAGTTAGTCTAAATGTCGGTTTTGGTGATGAAAACTGAGATCGGCCTTTTCTAACTAACCAATTGAAAATGATTGTTATTACTGGAGCAGCCGGGTTTATCGGGAGTTATCTGACAGGGAAACTGAACAAGGCGGGATACACCGATCTGATTCTTGTGGATAAGATTGACCACCCCTGGAAACAGATGAACCTGCGCAATAAAAAATACAGGGAATTTATCGATCGCGACCATTTCTTTAAATGGTTAATTAATCATGCCACAGATGTCGATTTTGTTTTTCATCTGGGTGCCAATACCGATACAATAGGGCAGGAGCCTGATTTGTACCAGCAACTGAACCTGATGTATTCACAGCGTTTGTGGAATATCTGTTCCGAAATTCAGGTGCCACTTTTGTATGCTTCTTCGGCAGCTACTTATGGAAACGGAGAAGATGGATTTTCTGATTCGCACAACAAAATACCAAATTTGCGCCCGTTGAATTTGTATGGCTGGTCGAAACAGGATTTTGATGTGTGGGCTCTGAAACAGGTTCACACCCCGCCATTTTGGGCAGGCATGAAGTTCTTCAATGTTTACGGCCCCAATGAATACCATAAGGACAGGATGGCTTCGGTGGTTTTACATGCCTACAATATCATTAAAGAGAACGGTAAAATGGAACTTTTCCGTTCGCATCACCGTGATTTTAAAGATGGTGAACAGAGCCGTGATTTTGTTTTTGTTGACGACATTTCAGATGTGATGCTGTTTTTTATGGAAAACCAGAAAAACAAAGGAATTTACAATGTCGGAACCGGAAAAGCCCGTTCATTTCTCGATCTTACCGTTTCGGTTTTTAAAAGCATGAACCTGTCGCCTGATATTTCTTTTGTCGATACGCCGGTTGATTTGCGTGGGCGTTACCAGTATTTTACCGAAGCTGATATTCAGAAATTGAGAAACGTCGGTTACGATAAACCATTTACTTCGCTAGAAGAAGGAGTTGGAATTTATGTTGATGAGTTTTTGAAAACAGGGTGTTGCTTCTGAAAAAATTCTTTTTATCGCCCTTTAATTTGTTGAAATGAAACGAATCCCGATTCATCGGGATGAGTTCCATCGGGAGAGAAAGTGGATAAATGAGACTAAGCTTAACCGCCAACTAATTAGCAACTTCAATAATTTGTACAGATGAATAAAAAGGTCTTCTTTTTTCTGTTCATTTTAAGTGTGACGGGTGTTTTTGCCGGAATCATTTTCCATGAAAAGTGGTTTGATTTTATTTTTAAACCGCTGATTATGATTTCGCTCGGTGGAATGTTTTTTTCAGAAACAACCGGAATCAGTGTCAGGACAAAGGTTTTTGCCGGCTGGGCATTTTTGTTTTCACTTCTGGGCGATACATTTCTGATGTTTACAGGCAAAAACCAGCTTTTTTTCATGGCCGGACTCGGTTCATTTCTGATCTCTCAAATCGGTTACATTTTTCTGTTTCAGCATTCAAATAAAATTGCCGGAATACAATCGTGGTCATTTCTGAAACAATATCCGGGCTGGCTGTTTTTGTATTTTTTGTATGGAAACCTGGTTTACTTTCTTTTATTCCCGAATCTCGATTCGATATTGAAAGTGGCTGTGTTTATTTATATGGTTGCACTGCTCGGAATGTCGGTAATGGCGCTGAACCGCAAAGGAACGAAACCTGAGAAAAGCTTTTGGTTTGTTTTTATCGGATCACTGCTTTTTGTGATTTCCGATTCTGTGATTGCCATCAATAAATTTCTGCAGCCAGTTCCTTTTGACGGACTTATTGTAATGTCAACTTATATGGCAGCACAGTTTCTGATTGTAAGAGGTCTGATACTACAATTCACAAAAAAGGGTTAAATCCTTTGTTTTCAGAATTTAACCCTTTCGTGAAATTTCTTTGAAGTTTATGATTTGTGGGCAATAAGTCCGTGTCCAAACTGTGATAAAATCCGGTCGATAAAAACTAACAGGGTTGATGCCAGTAAAATCCCGCCAATACTCAAAGGCAGTGATCCCAGGTTGCTGAAAAACGATTTGTATCCATCCGAAATCTGGTCGTTTTGCAGTCCCTGCATTAATTTCGACAATTGGCCTGCTTCCTCACCACTGTTGCCTGAAGTAAAAACTACGGCAGCAAAAAGCCCGACAAACAGAACCAGGATAATCCAGAATCCTTTACCAAGAATCCGCTCGTTTTTAATTACTTCCACCCTCGATTGTACCGATTTTTCTTCCCAGACACGATTCATCACCTTCATTGTAAAATCATTACCCGGCGATTCGAGTTTAACTTCACGGAGCAGTTCTTTCAGTTTTTTGTCATTTTCCACTGTCTTCATAGCAGTATTTATAAAATGGTGTACAATTCTTCTTTCAGCATTTCATTCAGAAAAGCATAAAGTTTTTTCCTGGCTCTGAACAGTTTTACTTTTACATTGCTTTCTGTCATTCGTGTAATTACCACGATTTCTTCCACCGATTTGTCTTCGAAATAATAAAGCAAAATCAGCGTGTATTCATCCTGAGGCAGTTTTTCGAGCGCAGCCTTCACATATTTTGCACGATTTTCAGCCGGTATGCCATCGAAATTCATTTCATCCGGTTCGTCAGGCAACTGAACATCGTCAGCCGAAACAAATTTCATTTTTCGTTTCCTGATTTCCGAGATACAATTATTATAGGTAATCCGGTACAACCAGGTTGAAAAACGGGCATTCCCTTTAAAAGTGTGTAGCGATTTAAACGCTTTGATAAAGCTTTCCTGCGCCAGTTCTTCTGCGTCTTCACGATTTCTGAGAACTTTCATGGCTATTGAAAAAACCACATCCTTGTATTTATCAACCAGGTACGAAAAACTATGTGTGTCGCCACTTAATACCTTGTTCACATACCAGATGTCGTCTTTTACTTCCATTGTCACCGATATTGACGCTAATTTATGAAAGTGGTTACAGTTTGAAAAATATTTTTTTAAAAGTTGTAACCGGGAAAAAAAGAGTGCGTCATAAGGGCAGAAAACAAAAAACAACAATTTAAAAATTACAATTATGGAAGGAATTTTCGTACCACTGGCATTTTTTCTGGCAACTTTCGCCATACTTTACGTGTATTGGACAACCCGCACCAAAGAACGGCTGGCACTCATCGATAAAGGGCTCGATGTAAGCATCTTTAAAAACGAATGTACAAAATACAACCTGCTGAAATGGGGAATCTTCCTGATCAGCGTGGGAGTTGGCGTACTTGCTGGCTACGCTTTGGCACAGGTGATGAATGAAGTGGCTGCCTATTTTGCCATGATTCTCTTACTTGGCGGTGTTGGTCTTATCGTTGCCAACCTGATTACCAACAAACTGGAAAAGAAATAAATCGATTTCGGGGAGATAAAAAGAATGGCGGATGTAAAACATCCGCCATTCTTTTTTTTATTCGCAGTGATACCGGATCACTTTTTTTATCGATTCCTGGCAAACCGGGCAAAAACCTGCCTGGTTGCTTTTCATCCGGCAATCGATAAACGGACTGTAAATTCCTTTGCTCATGTATCCGCCACCTTCATAAACTCCCACTGTATTTTCATATTTTGCGGTTCTCGGTGTCGGAATTTCAGTGTTTTTATCCACCATGCCTTTCCATTTTTTATCAAAATCTACCAGCGTGGTAATATTGGGCTCCCAAGGTTCTGTTTTCAGGTTATAAAAATCTTCGTATGCCACTTCCGAATTGTAATATTCATCGCCCAAACCTGCAAAACCATGCCCGAACTCATGTATAAAAACTTCACGTGTCAGGTTATTGTCAGCGGTGCAAACCGATAGAAAATTATAGAAACCGCCGCCACCGTATCTATCGGTGTTTACAAGCACATAAATGTGATCATATGGAACTGTTGCCGCGGCATCCAGAATTGGTTGCATGTCGCTGGTGGTAAGATAACGGGACACATCGAATGTGTAAAAAGTTGAATTAAAAACCGTGTTTCTGTAAACATGTTCGCCCGGAACATCGGTGCCCGATTCGACAGATGGTGTAAAAACAGCCCTGATATTAAAATTTCCTTTTTCAGATTTAAATGGTTCCTCGCTGAAAAGGTAACCAGCCACTTTTTCCACATCTTCCCTGAATGCATCTTTCTCATTTGCAGTGTATCCTTCGGCAAGAATAACGATATCCACCTTTTTTGCAGGTTCTCCATTATTCAAAACATCAAAAGTTTCAAAAGCTGCCGGTTTTTCATCCAATATAAAATAGCTTTTGGGATCAATCTCGGTTTTGTAAATATTTTTAAAAGTGCCATCCCACTGGCGCGAATCAATTTCAAGCAGTACTTTATTTTTCGGGAAAGGAAAAACTGCTGTTTGGTAGTAGGTTCTGTCAATTTGTTTGGCTTCGGCAGTGGTTTGCCATTCATCGAAAAGCGTGCTGAATCCTTTTGAAAAAAGGAGAGTCCCTGAGTTCAGGTCAAAAACCCGGAATCTGAAATTACCATAATTAAACGGATCAATGGTATTGGTTTTCGATCCACCCCAAAAAGGTTCTTTTTTCATTTGCTGAAAAAACACTTTTTCTTCTTTGGCATTTCCGCCCAAAAGAAAATCAAATCGGAGCGATTTAACCTGGAAATAATTATTGAAATCAACCTGCGCAAAACTCAGTATTGGCAGTGCAAACAGCAACAAAAGTGATTTTAGTTTCATTATGGATTTTTTCCCGAAAAATAGCAATTCTGAAATTCAATCCGGATTGTTGACAGAAATTTTGAGATAATGTTTTTTGACGTAATGATTTTCGGCAGCAAAAACCATGAAAATGAGTGCTTAATTTACAGATTATTACATTTGTTACTAAAATAGACTGTTCTATTTAGCAATTGTAAATTTTTAATAAATTTGCATGATAATTTGAAACTGAAAACAAAAACAATAAAATGAATACAAACGATTACCTTGAACATCCGGCTGATATTGATGCATTGGATGAGAAAATATTAAAGCTGATTACACAGAATGCAAGAATACCTTTTTTAGAAGTGGCACGCGAATGTGGTGTTTCGGGAGCAGCCATTCATCAGCGCGTTCAGCGGTTGTTTAATATTGGCGTTGTTCAGGGTAGCGAGTTTATTGTAAATCCCACGAAACTGGGTTATAATACCTGTGCTTACATGGGTATTTATCTCGACAAGGCCAAATACCATCGGCAGGTTGTGGAAGCGCTGAGAAATATTCCTGAAATTGTTGAATGTCATTATACTACTGGTCAATATGCAATTTTTATTAAAATTCAGACCAAAAATAATGTGCATTTAAAACAAATCATCGACGATGAATTGCAGGAAATTGAAGGAATTGCCCGCACCGAAACCTTTATTTCACTCGAAATGGATTTTAAACGGCAGGTGCCGATCAAATAAAAAGAAAGCCGGTTTTTCCGGCTTTTATTTTTTATACCACCCCGAGTACATCTCATAGGCGTTTGCTATCCGTACAATTTCACCTTCCAACAGTGCTTTGCTGATTTCCTTGATTTTTTTGGCTGGAATTCCGGCATAAACACACCCCGATTCAACAATGGTGCCTTTTGTAACCACCGATCCGGCAGCAATGATGGTATTGCTGTTAACAACCACATCATCCAGAACAACGGCATTCATACCAATCATTACATTATCGTGAATGGTACAGCCATGAACAATGGCGCCATGTGCAATGGTCACGAAATTGCCGATATTGGTTGGCGATTTTTTATAGGTGGCATGAACCACAGCATTGTCCTGAATATTCGTGTTGTTCCCGATTTTTATATAGTGAACATCGCCCCTCAGAACTGCGTTGTACCAGATGCTGCAGTTATTTCCGATTTCCACCTCTCCGATAACTGTGGCCGTTTCCGCTAAAAAGCAGTTGTCTCCTATTTTTGGGGTGTTTCCGTTTAATGTTTTTATAAGTGCCATTTTCTGTGATTGTTTAAATCGATTTCAAATATATCAAATGATGGAAATTATCGGTAATGTCATCATTAACTTGTTAAATAATGGTTATTTTTGGTGGCAAAATTTTGAAAAGAATATTCAACTAAAATCGATTTTGAAATCACAGTTTTTTTTGGTTTCGGGATCGTTTTTCTTTTATCGTAAAATAATTGTAAATATTTGATATAATGAAGGATACAAGAGTTATAGAGATGGAGGAGGTAGCCATCCGGTTTTCGGGTGATTCCGGCGACGGGATGCAGTTAACCGGTACCCTGTTTTCGGACGCCTCGGCTTTGTTTGGAAACGACATTTCAACTTTTCCTGACTATCCGTCAGAAATCAGAGCTCCGCAGGGAACTGTGGGTGGGGTTTCCGGATTCCAGGTTCAGTTTGGCAGAAAGCAGATCAATACTCCGGGTGATTATGCCCATGTATTAATTGCCATGAATCCAGCCGCTTTAAAAGCCAATGCAAAATTTATGAATCCCGGCGGAACGATTATTTACGATGCGGATTCATTCAACGATAAAAATCTTGCGAAAGCCAATTTTACTACCGACGACCCCTTTGCTGAATGTCATCTTGATGACTTTGTGAAAATTCCGGTGCCGATGACCGAATTAACCCGCGAAAGTCTCAAAGAATTCGGACTCGACAACAAAAGTATTCTTCGAAGTAAAAACATGTTCGCACTCGGGCTTGTTTGCTGGATGTTCAATCGACCATTGGATTATATCGACGAATATATCAGAACAAAATTCGGCAAAAAACCGGGAGTGGCCGAATCGAATATAAAAGTGTTGCATGATGGGTTTAATTACGGGATGAACCTGCAGCATATGACCCCCAACTTTATTGTGCACCCGGCAGAAATTGAAAAAGGTATTTATCGAAATATAAGCGGAAACGTGGCAACTGCATGGGGTTTTCTGGCTGCATCCGAAAAATCGGGCCGGCCTTTATTTTTGGGATCTTATCCGATTACTCCGGCAACCGAAATTCTTTCAGCGCTTTCTGAAAGAAAAGATCTTGGCGTGAAAACCTTTCAGGCTGAAGATGAAATTGCAGGAATTACTTCGGCTATCGGTGCATCATTTGCAGGCAACCTGGCTATTACAACCACTTCGGGGCCGGGACTGGCTTTAAAATCAGAAGCCATTGGGCTTGCAGTAATGGCAGAAGTTCCGTTGGTGATTGTTAACGTTCAGCGTGGTGGCCCATCAACCGGGTTGCCAACAAAAACAGAACAATCCGATTTGTTACAGGCACTTTACGGAAGAAACGGTGAAAGCCCTGCAGTCGTTATTGCTGCCAGTACACCATCCGATTGTTTCAATTATGCATTTATTGCATCAAAAATTGCATTGGAACGAATGGTTCCGGTAATTCTTCTGACAGACGGATTTTTAGGCAATGGCAGCGAACCCTGGAGAATTCCTTCAATGGCTGAACTTCCTGAAATTAAACCAAGATTTGCACAGAATCCTGATACTTTCAAAGCTTATGCACGCGATCCTGAAACGCTGGCAAGAGAATGGGCAATACCGGGAACACCTGGTTTTGAACACCGAATTGGCGGACTTGAAAAAAATGTTGCAGGGAATGTAAGCCACGATCCGGATAACCACCAGGTTAACAGTGAAATAAGGGAAGCAAAAGTTCAACGGGTTGTTGATATGGTTCCTGATCTGGAAGTTTATGGCGACGAAGAAGGTGACATTTTACTGGTTGGCTGGGGCGGAACTTATGGTCACATGATCAGCGCTGCCCGCGAATTGCGTCAGGAAGGCAAAAATGTGAGCCTTGCCCATTTCAATTACATTAAACCGCTGCCGAAAAATACTGCTGAAGTATTTTCAAAATTTAAAAAGATTATTGTTGGCGAACTCAACCTCGGGCAGTTTGCCGGATACCTCAGAAACATGGTTCCCCTGTTCACCTATTACCAGGTAAACAAACTGAAAGGGTTGCCATTTACGGTAAACGAACTGAAACAAAGTGTTTATAAATTATTAGAGGAATAGAAAATGGCCGAAATATTACAATATACAGTCAAAGATTTCAAAAGCGAAAATGAAGTTCGCTGGTGTCCGGGTTGCGGCGATTATGCCATTATGAATGCGGTTCAGCGGACAATGGCAGGCATGGGAATTCCACGCGAAAAGTTTGCGGTTATTTCCGGTATCGGATGTTCATCGCGTTTCCCGTATTACATGAGTACTTATGGTTTTCATACCATTCATGGAAGGGCTACTGCTGTGGCATCGGGTGTTAAATTAGCCAATCCTGAACTGAATGTTTGGGTGATTACTGGCGACGGCGATGGAATGGCCATCGGTGGTAACCATTTTATTCATCTGATCAGAAGAAACATAGATTTGAATGTGATTCTTTTTAATAACCGGATTTATGGGTTGACAAAAGGACAATATTCGCCAACTTCTGAACGTGGTAAGAAAACAAAAACTTCGCCGTTCGGAACCATTGAAGACCCGTTTGTGCCCGGACAATTAGTAATTGGTGCGCGGGGTACTTTCTTTGCCCGTTCGATTGATGGAAACCTGAAACTCAGCCAGTCGGTTTTTGAATCGGCTGCCAGTCACAAAGGAACATCGATGGTGGAAGTATTGCAAAACTGTGTGATTTTTAACGACGGTGCACATGATTTGTTGACTGATCCATTATACAGGGCCGATCGTCAGCTTATTCTTGAACACGGAAAACCCATGATTTTTGGGGCAAACAATGATAAAGGAATTGCATTTGATAACCGTGGAAAATTGAAAGTGGTAACAATCGGTGAAAATGGCGTAACACAAGATGATATTCTTGTTCATGACGAAACTGAAACAGATCCGACACTGCACATGGCGTTGATTAATATGCAATTGCCTGAATTTCCGGTTGCACTGGGTGTAATCAGGAAAGCGGAAGCACCGGTTTATGACGCGGAAATGGTGGCACAGATAAAACAGGTTCAGCAGACTGCAAAGGTAAAATGTGTTGACGATTTGCTGAAATCAGGAAATACCTGGGAAGTGAAGTAGTTAACTAATAAAAATGAATATTGAAGAGGTCTTGCAGAAATGCAGGGCCTTTTCAGTTTAATTCAAACCATTGAGTTTTGGTAATGAGAATTCCGGAGCCCAGTTCCGGGAAAATCCGGTATGTGGTCAGCGATTCGGCATAAGTATAAGGATGATCTTTCAGATAGTGACAGAGTGTTTTATGATGTTTTACAGCAAAACAAACCGGATAACCGGCTACAATAATGTGCCAGAAAGCTTCAAGTTCATCATTTGAAGATTTCTTCAATGTGTTTTCTGCCTGTTTGTTTTGAACATCACTCAGCAGAGCAGCGATTTTTCGCTTGTAATTGACCGTTAGTATTTTACGCATTCCCGATTTTTCTGAACACTTCAAAATTATGGGAACACAATTGAACTCAATCAAGAATTTATTCTGAAAAGAAAGGTGCAATATTCTGAAAATGAATCAGAAAATATATCAAGGATTATGCGGTTTTAAATTCTGATGTTTTCAATTGAAACCACCGGCATAGTATCAAAATCGATCATAGCATTGATGAGACCGGCCTTTGAATATTTTTGTAAATCTCCCACTTCTATTTTACAGGCTGTGATAGATTTTTCTTTTAAAAGCTTTTCGCGTTTTGTGCCCTTAAAAAGCGGAGAATCAGGAGTCCACCATTTTTCGCCATCATAAAAAACGAGGTTGGCCGCAAAACTATCGGTTATCAGCCCGTTTTTTACGATAATGACGTCGTCGCAATCGCCTTTCTGTGCAAAAAGATTTTCAAGTTCAGTACGGTCGGCGAATTTAAATGAATAGTCAATTCCATTACTTTCAACAAGCCGGAGCGTTTTTGTTTGCCTGAAATTGTAGGGTAAAAACTCAATCTTTTCAATACTCATTGAATAAAGAACCCGGCACCTGAACAAACCTTTTTGTGCAAATTCAGGAACTTTGATTGTTTCCGAAAGCCATTCAAAATTTTTCAACCCAAACAGCGATTTTTGTGCATGCTCAAATCGGTCCTGATGATAATCAAGATTTTGTGGTTTTCCGTCGACTATTTTTATGGTTTCAAGTAAAAGGCACATAAACTTTTCTGATCATTTCTTCATATTCTTTCCGGGCATCACTCATAAAAGTAATTCCACCGCCACTTTTATAAATCATTTTTCCGGTGCTGAGATCAATAAACCGGATCAAAACACAACTGTCGAGATTCGTTCCATCGAAAATACCAAAGATTCCGGTGTAAAAACCTCGTTCATAATTTTCTGCAGCTTTTATAATTTCAACTGTTTTTCGTTTCGGAGCACCTGAGATTGAGCCTGCCGGTAAAAGTTTGAAAATAATATCGCCAATATTTTCAGCATAATTTTCAGGCAATTTGCCCGAGATTTCGGAACTCACCTGCCACAGATTTTTTTGGTTGGTTTTTATCAGATCGAGATACCTGAATTTTTCAACTTTCACATCGTCGGCCACCAGGCTGAGATCGTTTCTGATCAGATCAACAATTGTATTGTGTTCCGCCAGTTCCTTGGTGTCTTTCAACAGTAATTCAGCAGCATTTTCAGTTTCAGCTTCGATAGTTCCTTTCATGGGATAAGAAAAAATCCTGCCGTTCCTGATCTGTACAAAACTTTCGGGCGAGAAACAAACAAAATTGTTTTCGACATAAATTTTGTACAAGGCACTGCTGCGATAGAAAATCTCTTTTGCAGAAAGATTTGTTTCAACTGTGGTGGGCTGTGTATAATTCAGCAGGTAAGAGTCGCCATTGTTGATGTGTTTCTTTACACGGTCAAAACCAGTCAGATATTGTTCAAATGAGACAGGCGTTATATTCCACTGCAAACTTTTTTCTTCAATATTTATTTCTGGAATATTTGCTGATTGGGGTGTTTGCCAGAAAATGCCGGCCGGAACTTTTTTTAGCGGAAAAACAATTGGTGAAAGTCCTTCAAAATCAATAATGAAGCCAAAAGGAACCTTGTTTTTTCCCCATTCATTAAGCAGATTCTTTATATCTTTTGCTGATTTCATTTTTCTGCGGCAAAGGTAAAAAAGTAAATATCCCGGCTAATAAATTTCAATTCAAAATAAAAACCGGCCATTTCAAGGTTGAATATTTATATTTTTACTGCAAATAAAACCAACGTGGATATTGCCGGAAATATAGCAGCTATAAAGAACCAATTACCTTTGAGTGTGAGGCTGGTGGCGGTTTCGAAAACCAAACCGGTTGAAGATATTCTGGCTGCTTACAATGCCGGGCAACGCATTTTTGGCGAAAACAAGGTGCAGGAATTGGTTCAGAAATATGAAACACTCCCCAACGACATCGAATGGCATTTTATTGGTCATCCGCAAACTAACAAGATAAAGTTTATTGCACCCTTTGTGTCGTTAATTCATGGTGTCGATTCGCTGAAATTATTGAAAGTAATTGATGCAGAAGCAAAAAAATGCAAAAGAAAAATTAACTGTTTACTACAGTTTCATATTGCCGCCGAAGAAACAAAATTTGGATTTACGCAGGAAGAGGCATTTGAAATGCTTGAATCATCTGAATTTATGAAACTTGAAAATATTTCGGTTTGCGGCGTGATGGGAATGGCAACATTTACCGACGATATGAATCATGTTAGAAACGAATTCAGAAATTTAAAGGCAATTTTTGATTCATTCAGAATAAAATATTTTCAAAACAATCCTGAATTTTGTGAAATCTCGATGGGAATGTCGGATGATTACACCATTGCTGTTGAGGAAGGAAGTACAATTGTGAGGATTGGCAGTAAAATATTCGGAGAAAGAATTTATCAGCATTAATAAAATAAAACCAAGTGTTATGGGAAACCTGGAAACAACTTATTTAGGATTAAAACTTAAAAACCCGCTGGTTGCAGCCAGTTCAGGGCTAACCGGTTCAATTGAAAAATTAAAGGAACTTGAAAAAGCGGGAATTGCTGCTGTGGTTCTGAAATCGATTTTTGAGGAACAGATTCTGGGTGAAGTCTCTCACATGATTTCGAAAGGTGCTGAAAATGCAGATTATCCGGAAGCTGAAGATTATATCAAATATTACCTGCGTGATAATTCACTGCGAAAACATATTGAACTGATTGAAACAGCCAAAAAGGAACTCACAATTCCTGTAATTGCCAGCATCAACTGCGTTTCAGCAAATGAGTGGACGTCGATTGCAAAAGAATTTGAAAAAGCCGGTGCCGATGCACTGGAGTTGAATATTTTTTATGTTCCAAGCGACAGAAACGAACGCCCGGGAATGGTGGAACAACTCTATCTCGATGTTTTGCAGAAGGTGAAAAGTGAGGTAAAAATTCCGGTGGCAGTGAAATTTGGCATTTATCACAGCAATATTATAGGAATGGCCGACAAACTCAAAGGTGGCGGTGCCAAAGGTATTGTAATGTTCAACCGGTTTTATGAACCTGATATTAATATTGAAACGCTTGAACTTACTGCATCCGAAATATTCAGCAATCCTTCTGATATCAGGCGCACGCTTCGCTGGACAGGCATGGTTTCATCATCAGTTACCGGAATTGAAATTGCCGCCTCAACCGGAATTCACGACAGCAATGCTGTGATAAAATTCTTAATTGCCGGAGCACAGGTTACTCAGCTTTGTTCCACCATTTATCTGAATGGAGTTAAAGTAATTCCGGAAATTCTCAATGGAATTTCTGAATTTATGAAAAAATGGAATTTCAAACGGATTGAAGATTTCAGGGGCCGGCTCTCCTATAAAAATATTCCCGATCCGATGTTGTACGAACGCGCACAATTTATGAAGTATTACTCTAACAGAGAGTAGTTTGCGTTTATATTTTGCCTGTTTTTTTTACTGGCCCTGAAACAAAGGGAGCAGGTATTTTTTGCCTTTTGGGTAATGCTATTGGTCACTTTCTGCGGTGTTAAAAATGTTGAAAAATGGTTAAGATGTAAATTTTAACACAACAAATCGGCGAGTTTAACCGTATGAAATGGTGTTATGAAAGCAAAAACAAATAGCGAATTCAGGCTTTTCGGGAATGCAAGTTCTGGTGAGAATTCAACTGTTTTCAGCAATAAATTTAAATTGAATTTACAGGGAAATCAGGGTTTTATTGTGCCCTGGCAGATGGCTGAAAAAAAGTTTACCGAAAAGCTGGGGGAAAGGGTCCGTGGTTAAAGTCACTTTTGATTATTCATTTGTTTGAGGGAGAAAAGTCCGGTTAAGTAGCCGGACTTTTTTTATGGATTCACCCTTATTTATTCAAATTTCTTTTCAATTTCAGTGAGAAAATATCTTTTCTGTTCATTGGCTGCGGGAAAAGCTTCTTTAATATTCAGTTTGGTAATGTTTATTATTTCTTCTCCGGGCAGGTATTCCAGGTTATCGATTAGAGTAAAAGCTTCAAATGCTGTTTCCCAGTCGTCATGAATGATAATATCGATAAATACCGGAATAAAATTGCTGAAATCAAGACCATTCTGCCAACATGCGGCTATTAGTTTTTTTCTGATTGACGTGTATTTTTCATCTTCAACAGCACGCATAAAAGTATTGACTGAATCCTTGTTTTTAACTGAACCAATCAATTTAATAATTTCAACCTCTACCTCATGTTCAGGCATTGTATTCAGCAAATCGAAAAGTAGCGGAAGGTAAAATCTGTTACCGGTCTCACTGATTTTTTCAAGAGCATCCTTAACAACTTCAATTTCTTCCGAATTAAGAGCCTGCCGTAATTTTTCGTTTATGTTTTCTTGTTTCATTTTTTCTTACCAATTAATTTTTTGCTGATAAACAGTCCAAAATAACCTGTACTCCGGTAATTTGTTCAATTTCAGGTTTTACTTTCCTGACGGATATAAAAGTTTGTCACCTGTATTTTCAATCACTTCTTTTTTCCAATCATCCGGATATCCCGGGAATGAAGGCGACTTTGGATAGCCCCAGGGATTTCTTAAAAATTCACCGTCTTTTTCCTGTTTTACATTTCCGTCGAGGAATTTTACCATTAAAAAATCTCCGAGTTCTTTCCAGCGTTGAACAACATAATCGCCTGTATTGCAAGAATAATCGGTAATAAATTCACGGGCAAGAATTGGGTCTGATTCCCAGAGTTTCAATGCGGCAGCATCAACAGCGGGGGTGTAATTTGCAAATTTTCCCTCCAGTTCGCTCTGCACTTTCTGAACATCGGGCATCACACGGCTGTAAAAAAGATAGGCAAAATGTGCCACCCGGTTAAAAACCCAGAATGCAGCGTCGTCTTTGTAAGTAAGAATATCGCCATAACCTTCGCTCCATGTTTTGGGTACACGGTTAATTCCACAGTAAAATGGCACATAAACAGTGGTGCCGGCATCGTCAACACCAAACCAGTTGATGCCACCAATCGGGTCGGGCAGCCAGTTTCGCATTTGTGCAATAAAAGAAAAACCGGTTTGCTGGGTTTGTGTAGCCCGTTCATTAAAATACTCTTTGCCGTCGTATTTCCAGGTGAGTCCGCGCCAGCGGTATGGCAAACCAAAAGGCCCGGCACCGGCATCTTTTGTCATATCCAGTTCGGTTTCCTGCAAATGGTTTCGTTTGGCATTCATCAAATCCTGTGGCGTCAGCTTTTTATTGGGTTTTACATATAACGGCATTCTTTTGGCTGTGTTTTTGCCGGTTGCATAATCCCAGTGTTCATCCATTCCATCTGTGAATTCATCAAAAAAACACCAGACCCTGATTTCGCAAAAGCGGGCAGCATCGAAAGTGAGAGGCGCATAAACATCACTGAAACTGAATTCATTGTCGTTGCCGGCGAAATACTTTTTCTCACGCGCAAACGAAACAACATCGTGTGCATAAACAACTTCAACCCCGGAATTGAAAATTTTGTCAATATTTTTACTACTGATACATTTTTCGGTATTTTCAAATGGAATTGTAGTAATTCGCGCATGATTTGCATGGGCAGAAATGTATCCGTCAGGTATTCTGACTGCCACCCAAACCGCACCTTTTCTGCTGTTTATTTTTTCTTTGGTCTTTTTATCAACCTGCCATTCAGTTCCTTTTCCAATAATTTCCATTATCCAGACTTCGTTTTTATCGCCAATCGAAAACGATTCACCTGAGCTTGCATAACCATGCTTTTCAACCAGTTCAGCAATAACTTTAATGGCTTCTCGGGCTGTTTTTGCCCGTTGAAGTGCAATAAACATCAGTGCTGCATAATCCATTATTCCGGTTGTATCCACCAGTTCGTTACGGCCGCCGAAGGTAGTTTCGCCCAGGGCCAGTTGATGTTCGTTCATGAAACCGATGGTTTGATAGGTGTATTCCACCTGCGGAATTTGGCCAAGAGGTTTTGCAGTGCCGCGGTCGTATATAGTAACCATGCTGCCTGCAGACCAGTGACGTGCCGGGCTGTAATACAACTCTCCATAACGAATGTGCGAATCTGCAGCATACGAAATCATGGTTGAGCCATCAGCCGATGCTCCTTTTGTTACAAGAAAATTGGTGCAGGCTAAAATTACCCCCGGTACAATAACCAGATTCATCAACAACACAAAAACAATAATTCTTTTCATGATTATGTGGTTTGAATAATTGCAGAAAATTAAATCAATTTTGAAGCAAGCGCCTCGCCGGTGTATGATTCTTTTACTTTGATGAGATTTTCAGGAAGACCTTCAAAAACAAGATTTCCCCCTTTGTCGCCACCTTCCGGTCCTAAATCAATGATCCAGTCGGCCGATTTGATGATTTCAAGATTGTGTTCGATGATGATGATCGAATGACCTCTTGAAATCAGTGCATTAAACGAATCGAGCAGTTTGCTGATATCGTGAAAATGCAGCCCGGTGGTGGGTTCATCGAAAACAAACAGGGTGGGAGCATCTTTTTCCAAAGCCAGGAAGGATGCCAGTTTTACGCGCTGGCTTTCACCACCTGAAAGTGTGCTTGACGACTGTCCCAGTTTTATGTATCCCAAACCCACGTCTTTTAAAGGTTGCAGACGTTTTGTGATTTTCTTTTCCGTCGAACTTTTTCCGTGACTGAAAAGTTCGATGGCTTCGTCAACTGTCAGGTTCAGAATATCATCAATGTTTTTATCGTGGTATTTAACTTCAAGGATATCTTCCTTGAATCGTTTTCCGTTACAACTTTCGCAAACCAGGAAAACATCGGCCAGAAACTGCATTTCCACTTTGATGGTTCCTTCGCCCTGGCATTCATCACAACGGCCACCATCAACATTAAACGAAAAGTGCGAAGGTTGTAATCCCAGAATTTTGGCAGCCTGTTGTTCCGAAAAAAGTTTACGGATTTCGTCATAAGCTTTCAGATAAGTCACGGGATTTGAACGCGATGATTTTCCAATCGGGTTCTGATCGATGTATTCAATGGCGGTTAAAAGGTGATAATCGCCCAGAATTGCATCGTGTTGCCCGGTTCTGTCGCCCATTCCTCCCATCAGTTTTGTCAGTGCAGGTGCCAGAATTTTTGTTACCAGCGACGATTTTCCCGAACCACTGACACCGGTAACCACTGTCATCACATTCATCGGAAATTTTACCCGCAGGTTTTTCAGGTTGTTTTCGCGGGCGCCAACTACTTCAATAAAATTGGTCCATTTCCGGCGATGTTTTGGGACTTCAATTTTTTCAACTCCCGAAAGATATTTTGTGGTCAGGCTTTCCGGTTTTTCGGCAAGTTGCATGTGGTTTCCCTGGAAAACCACTTCACCGCCATGTTGTCCGGCAAGCGGGCCAATGTCAATCAATTCGTCTGAAGCGCGAATAATTTCTTCGTCGTGTTCAACCACCAGCACTGTATTTCCGATGGATTGTAACTGGCGCAGGACTTTAATCAATCTTTGGGAATCGCGCGAATGCAGCCCGATACTGGGCTCATCAAGAATATACAACGAACCGACCAGACTGCTTCCGAGCGACGTAGCCAGATTAATCCGTTGTGATTCTCCGCCTGAAAGTGTTGATGATAAGCGGTTTAAAGTCAGATAACCAAGGCCGACTTCACATAAAAAGCTTAGTCTGTTTTTTATTTCAATTAAAATACGTTTGGCAAGAACCGTTTCGTGTTTATCAAATTCGAGGGTGTCAAAAAAGTTTCGTAATTCTGAAACCGGCAATAAAACAAGTTCGTGCAGCGATTTACCGGCAATTTTTACATAACTGGCTTCTTTTTTCAAACGGCTGCCTTTGCATTCGGGACAAATAGTTTTCCCCCGGTATCTCGAAAGCATCACTCGATACTGTATTTTGTAGCTGTTTTCTTCCAGCATTTTGAAAAACTGGTTCAGCCCCTCGAAATACTGGTTACCGGTCCAGAGCAGAAAACGTTGTGCTTCAGTTAATTCGTAAAATGGTTTGTGAATCGGGAAATCAAATTTTTTTGCATTGTAAATCAATTCATTCTTCCACTCGCTCATTTTTTCACCCTTCCAGCAGGCAACGGCATCCTGGTAAACCGAAAGCGATTTGTTGGGAATTACAAGGTCTTCGTCAATGCCAATCACTTTTCCATAACCTTCGCAGGTTGGACAGGCGCCAACCGGATTGTTAAAGCTGAACATGTGCAAAGTGGGTACTTCAAACTCAATTCCATCGGCTTCAAAGCGACTTGAAAAAGTTTTGGCAACCGGATTTTCTTCTGACAATATCTTTACAACACATTCGCCATGTCCTTCGTAAAATGCAGTTTGCACCGAGTCGGCCATCCTTCCCTGTGTATCATCGTCCTTGTTTACTGAAATACGGTCGATAATAATACTACAGTTTCCAGTGCAATTATAATTTTCAGGATTTTTCAAAAGATCTTCAATTCTGATAATTTCCTCGTTTATTTCGAGACGCGAAAATCCCTGCTGCAAAAGCAGTTCAGCTTCCTTTAAAATATTACGCCCATTGTTCACTTTTAGTGGTGAGGCGATTGTTGCTTTGGTTCCTTCTGTAAAACCATTCATAAAATCGAGCACATCGGAAACACTTTCTCTTTTTACCTCTTCGCCCGAAACAGGAGAAATGGTTTTGCCTACGCGGGCATATAAAAGCTTCAGGTAATCGTAAATTTCGGTTGAAGTTCCGACTGTGGAACGTGGATTTCGGGTGTTTACCTTTTGTTCAATGGCAATTGCCGGAGGAATACCTTTTATAAAATCGACTTCGGGTTTGTTGATTCGTCCCAAAAATTGTCTTGCATACGATGACAAACTTTCAACATAACGGCGCTGACCTTCGGCAAAAAGCGTGTCGAATGCAAGTGATGATTTGCCTGATCCCGAAACTCCGGTTACTACAATGAATTTATTCAGAGGTATTTTGAGGCTGATATTCTTTAGATTATGAACCCTGGCGTGCTGAATTTCAATATATTTTGTCTCTTCCTTTACCGTCATAAATCCCGGGTTACAATTATTGAGTTAAAAATTTGTATTATTCCTTAAAATGTTTCATTTTTACGAGCACAAAATTAGTATTTACTTTTACATCACTTAAAAAAGGTTGCCTATTGAAGAAATTTACTTTGTATTTAAACTTAATTAAATAGAAGGTAATGTCGAAAGAAAATTTTCTGAGCGACAACGAACTCGTTCAGCGATTTATATCAGGTGACCAAAATTCATTAGAGATTCTTATTCACCGTCATAAAAGCAGGGTATTTTCGTATATTTTGCTAATTGTGAGAAATCAGGAACTGGCTGAAGACATTTTCCAGGAAACTTTTATCAAAGTAATCAAGTCCCTCAAAAAAGGAAAATACACTGATAACGGGAAATTTATCTCCTGGGTGTTGCGAATCTCACACAATCTGATTATTGATCATTTCAGAAAAGAGAAGCTCAAAGGTACAGTCTCAAACGACAGCATGGAAACAGATCTGTTCAACTCCCCGAAATTTGCTGACGAAACAGTTGAAGACCAATTGGTTTATTCCCAGATTTTGAGTGAGGTGAAAGACCTTGTGAAAGAATTGCCTGAAGATCAGCAGCAGGTAATTTACATGCGTCATTATCTCGATTTGAGTTTCAAGGAAATTGCCGATCTTACGGATGTAAGTATTAATACTGCGCTTGGAAGAATGCGTTATGCCCTTATAAATCTCAGAAAACTGGTGGAAAAGAAAAACCTTGTTCTGACAAAGTTTTAACGATCGTTAACACAATAAAACGAGGTGAAAGGCGTTTTCAAATAAAATGAAAGTGAAAATGCCTATGAGGAAAAGTTCTACCTTAATTTACATTATTAATCGATTTCAGGAAGAAAAATTGCAAGTTGAAAGCAGTATTAATGATGCAGGTTTTTGGGATGGGAAACCATTAAAAACGCCATCTCAGAAAACAATTGATAATATTTTAAACTTTTCGCGCAGTTACGATGTAAAAAAGACAAAAAGTGCGGGATTTGTTGAAATGAATCTGAATTGAGGAAGAAGGGAAGTAAACGAATTACTTCCCTTTTTCTTTTATCGTAATCAGGTTTAAGCGAAGCACAAAATATCCGAGAATTCCGGTTATAACAGATCCGATAAGAATCCCCATTTTTGCTGAGTCGATAAGCGCCTGATCTGTAAATGCCAGATTATTAATAAAGAGCGACATAGTAAATCCGAGCCCGCCAAGTATTGAAATCCCGGCCAGCATTTTTAGATTCACATTTTGTGGCATTTCCGAAATTTTAAGTTTTATCGATAAATATGAAAATGTGAAAATCCCGATCGCATTTCCCAATATCATACTAATTGCAATATTGGAAGTAAGATCAAAGTTAAAATTGTTACCGAAGCTGAAAACCACGCCAGCATTGGCAAAAGCAAAAAGTGGCATTATCAGGTATGAAACCCAGCCATGCAACGAATGTTCAAGATATTGAAGCGGTGCGGCTGTTTTTTCAGAAACTTCCTGAATGTCATCAATTGCAGAAAGCTGATCTTTTGTTAAAAGCAGTTTGTCTTTTTGTCTGCTGCAATCGTTCTCAAAAATACTGAGCGATTCTTTCACCTCACTGATAAAAATGGCAGTTTTTGTTTTGCGCCGCAACGGAATGGTAAAAGCCAGCAATACGCCAGCGATTGTGGCATGAATCCCGGATTTTAAAAACAGAACCCAAACTATCAGACTAATGGTGAAAAACAAATATTTCGAATAGTAACCTCTCCAGGTGAATAGGAACAGAAAAGCAATTAAAACCAAAGCTATTCCTAAATAGTTCCAGGCAATATTGGTGCTGTAGAAGAAAGCAATTACAAGCACAGCACCAAGGTCATCAATTATGGCAAAGGCCATCAGAAAAACTTTCAAACCTGCCGGAACTCTTTTGCCAAGTAATTGTAAAATCCCAAGTGTAAAAGCAATATCGGCAGCAATAGGGATTCCCCAGCCTTCGGCTCCGGGTTTTCCGTAGTTTAATAAAGTGAAAATTGCAGCGGGAAATATCATTCCGCCAATGGCTGCAAACATTGGCAGCGACGCTTTTTTAAAATCATTCAGTTCGCCTGCAATCAGTTCACGTTTTATTTCAAGTCCGATTAAAAAAAAGAAAATCACCATCAACCCATCATTGATCCATTTGATCACCGGTTTTGACAGCTCAAGCCCCGGGATGCTGATGGTTATCTGGTTTTTCCAGAACCCGAGAAACTGATCACTGATTGCACTGTTAGCCAATAACAAAGCCAGAATTGTTGCCGTAAAAAGCACGATGCTTGATGATGTTTCAAGCTTAATAAATTTATTTATCGGTTCTTTTATAAACTTCATGAGTTGATTTTTAGTAAAAACAACCCAATTTAAGAATTTTTGTTTAGGTCGTAATAAAATTTCAAGGGCAGAAAATATGTCGAAAAACATGTTGCGTGATTCAAAGAGATAATTTATATTTGTGATATCAAAATAATATCATAATACTAAAAAATTAATGTCATGGAAAAACAGTATTCGGGATTTTCGGGTTATTTGTTTCTACTGGTTGAATTGATTCTAATTGCTTTTGCAGTATTCGGTTTTATCAGCGGAATGTTTGTGGCTGCAGCCATTGCAATCGTCATTTTCTTTGTGCTCGCAATCGGTTTTACGGTTGTCGATCCAAACCAAAGTTGTGTGATGATTCTCTTTGGTGCCTACAAAGGGACTATTAAAACAAATGGTTTTTATTGGGTGAACCCGTTTTTTGTACGGAAAAAGATTTCGCTCAGGGCGCGAAATTTCGACAGCGAAACCATAAAAGTGAATGACAAGCTGGGAAATCCAATCATGATTGGTCTTGTGCTTGTGTGGAAAGTGGACGACACTTTTAAAGCGGCTTTCGGTGTTGATGAATTTGAACATTTTGTGGTGGTGCAAAGCGAGGCTGCTTTGAGAAAGCTTGCCGGAATGTATCCGTATGACAACATTGAAGATGAAAAGGCAAAGCTTACTTTACGGGAAAGTACCGAGGAAGTTAACGACCAGTTGGAAGCTGAAATAAAAGAACGCCTTGATATTGCTGGAATTCAGGTGATTGAAGCAAGAATTAACCATATTGCTTATGCGCAGGAGATTGCCCAGGCCATGTTAAAACGGCAGCAGGCAACAGCCATTGTTGCTGCCCGTTATAAAATTGTTGAAGGCGCGGTAAGCATGGTTGAAATGGCACTTGACGAATTAAGCAAAAAGAAAATTGTAGAACTTGATGAAGAAAGAAAGGCTACGATGGTTAGCAACCTGATGGTAGTATTGTGTGGTGATAAAGATGCAACACCTGTTGTTAATACAGGTACTTTGTATTAGAAATGGAAAAAATTCTTTTTCAGGAAGAACAGAAAAATAATCAGCGGTGGATGATTATTATCCTGCTTATTTCGATGTTTGCGGCAATTACACCCATCGCATATGGTATTTATTCGCAGGAGGTGCTGCATGTTCCTTTTGGTGACAAACCAGCCAGTACGGGAACTTTGGTGGTAATCGGACTGGGATTGATTGTGGTGATAGCTGCTGCCAATTATCTGATTATTAAAATGACCCTGAAAGTAAAAATTACCAGCGATGCATTGTGGGTGAGCTTTCCACCGCTAATCAGAAAATGGAGAATAATCACGCCTGCCATGATTGAAAAATATGAATTCAGAACTTACAATGCGCACCGGGAATTTGGTGGCCACGGATTTAAACGAAAATTAAAGCGGGGTTCTGCTTTTACAATTTCAGGGAAAGAAGGTTTGCAGTTGTATTTCACAAACGGGAAAAAACTGCTGATTGGAACACAACGAAAACAGGCATTTGAATATGCTTTGAAAAAGCTGATGGAAACGGAGAAAAGAAGTTATGACTAAGAAGAAAACGTTTGTACTCAGAGTTAATCCTGAAATGCTCGATGCAGTTGAAAAATGGGCTGCCGACGATTTCAGGAGTATTAACGGCCAGTTGGAATGGATTATCAGTAATGCACTGAAAAATGCCAAGCGACTGAAAATAAATGATGTTCAAAATGATTCGGAACCAGATTAAATAATTCAGTAATGGAAAAAAGAAGTTATACATGTGCTAAATGTGGATACCACAAAGCCGAAACCGACCAAATCAGAACAACAGGTTCTGGTTTTACCCGGTTCTTCAATATTCAGAACCGCCGATTTGTGGCAGTCTCATGCGCCAAATGCGGATTTACTGAATTTTACAAGGAAGGAAAAACAACCGGTGCAAGCAATATCCTTGATTTTGTAACTGGTTAATTTTCTTTAAATTCTATGAAAACATAGGCTAAACAACAATTAAACAATGTTCAGTCCCGGACCAACATAAACAGATGTTGGTTCCGGGATTTCTTTTTTTCTTATCGTTTCACGATTTCAAAATTTAGTGTACTTTAATCCCTCGAACCAATTGAAATCTGATAATGAGCAAGAACAACAGATTCTTTAAGTGCTATTTTATTAAACTTACGCTTATTTCACTTTTGTATTTTTCAGTTTCTGATCTTTTTGCACAGATAACCATCGAAGGAATCCATTACGCCACTGGCAAACCGGTTCAGTTTAATATTGAAGCCGGAAAGATTGTTTCAGTAAAAGAAATTAAAGCGCTGAAAGAAGAAACGAGGTCAGTTTATATCGCACCAGGTTTTTTTGATAACCAGGTAAATGGTTTTGCCGGAGTTTCGTTTGCTTTTGGTGAAAGTGACCTTACCGCTGAAGGAATTGAAAAAGCCACCCGTGAATTATGGCGCTTTGGTGTAACTACTTATTTACCAACGCTTACCACCAATAGTCGCGAAGTGCTTGAAAAAAACTTTTCGCTGCTGGCCAAAGCGGTTGACGATCCACGGCTTTTAGGTTCCATTCCAGGTTTTCACCTTGAAGGGCCTTACATTAATCCGGAAGACGGTTTCAGGGGAGCGCATCCAAAACTGTTTGTCAGGCTGCCCGATTGGAACGAATTTCAGGCTTTAAACAAAACTGCCGGGGGAAAAATTCTACAGGTTACGCTGGCTCCCGAAATGAAAGGAGCGCAGGATTTTATCAAAAAGTGCAATGAAAGTGGGATTGTCGTGGCACTGGGGCATCACAACGCTAATCGCGAACAAGTGGATGAAGCTGTAAAAAATGGTGCGAGAATTTCAACACATCTCGGAAATGGGTGTGCCAACATGATCAACCGGCACAACAACCCGCTCTGGCCACAACTTTCGAACGACAGTCTGTGGATCAGCATAATCTGCGACGGTTTTCACCTTTTGCCCGAAGAAATCAGGGTTTTTTACAAAACAAAAGGAGTGCATAAAACCATCATCACTTCCGATGTTACAAGTTATGCGTCATTGCCTCCGGGAGTTTACAAAACGCAAACCGGCGAAAACATCGAACTCACCAAAGAAGGCAAATTACATTACCCCGAACAACAGGTTTTATATGGCTCAGCCTCACCTATTACAAAAGGAGTGGGATATATTATGAAAGTTACGGGTTGTTCGCTGTCCGATGCAATTCAAATGGCAAGCACGAATCCGGTAAAACTTTACAATCTGAATGACCGCGGAATGTTGGAGCCTGGCAAAAGGGCCGATTTGATTCTTTTTAATTTGGATGATTTTGTAATCGATATTCAGAAAACCTTTGTGAATGGAGAGTTGGTGTTTGAAAAGAAATAGTATGAATATTGAATATTGAATATTGAATATTGAATATTGAATATCCAATAATCAATTACCAAATTTTAAAATCATATAAAACAAATTAATTAAAATATGGACAGCAGAAAATTTGATCTTGAGGAACGACTTATCGATTTTGTTTTGAAAGTGGATGAAATAGTTGAACTACTTCCAAATACAAAATTATCGAATCACTTGGCTGGTCAACTTGTCAGAAGTTGTTCATCTCCAGCTTTAAATTATGGTGAAGTGCAATCTGTTGAATCCCAGAAAGATTTTATTCATAAAATTCAGGTTATTCTAAAGGAGTTAAGAGAAACAAGGATAAATCTGAAAATCATTAAAAGAAAATGTTGGGTGACAGATAAAAAATCTTCAGAAGTACTCTCAGAAAATGAAGAACTGATTGCCATTTTTGCTAAAAGTTGTAAGACGGCAAAATCAAAATTAAACTCATGAAATTTTTTTAATTGAAGATTGGATATTGAAAATTCATTATTGGTTATTAAATTTTTAAGCTGTCATGAAAAATCCTATTCTGAAAAAAATTACTATCGCTTTGGCAGCCGTTGGGCCTGGTCTGTTTCTTATCGGGTACAATATCGGGACCGGAAGTGTTACAACCATGGCAAAATCGGGCGCACAATACGGAATGTCATTATTCTGGGCATTGTTTCTTTCTTGTGTTTTTACATTTATCCTGATGGTTGCCTACGGAAAAATGACTCTGGTGACAGGCCACACAGCGCTTTTCAATATAAAATCGGAATTTAAATATGGCTGGCTGCTGGCATTGTATATTCTGGTGGCGCTTATTATTGGCGAATTACTTGCATTGATTGGCGTGATGGGAATTGTAGCTGAACTGCTGCAGGAAGGAATCAGGATTCTCACGGGTGGCACAACTGTTTCAACCTTCTGGATTATCCTGGTGATTTCGGTTTTGATGTATTTGTTGCTTTGGTTTGGTGGTTACAAACAATTCGAAAAAGTGCTGACGGTTTTTGTGGTGTTGATGGGCTTGAGTTTTATTGTGGTGTTTTTTATGCTGAAACCCGATTTTAAAGAGATTGTGAAGGGAATGGTTCCGACAGTTCCCGACGAACCCGGTGCCTTGGGATTGATTGCTGCCATGGCCGGGACCACCTGTTCTGCCGCGGTTTTTATCATGCGCAGTGTGGTGGTTGCCGAAAAAGGGTGGGGAATCAGCGATTTGAAAACTGAAAAGAAAGATGCTTTTGTATCAGCTTTTGTAATGTTGTTACTCAGCGGGATTATCATGGCGGTTTCAGCCGGGACGCTGCATGTAATGGGGCTTCGGCTGAACAACACAGTCGAAATGATATCATTATTTGAGCCACTTGGCGGAAAACTGGCTGCCCTGATTCTGATTGTGGGAATCACCGGAGCCGGTTTATCAACAGTATTTCCAATCGTTCTGATTGCTCCCTGGCTGATTTCCGATTATACCGGCAAACCACGCAACCTAAAAACACCGATGTACCGCTGGATGATTTTTGGCGGACTTTTATTTGCCTTTGGTTCAGTATTTTTGAAACAGCAACCACCGGCGCTGATGATATTTTCACAGGCTTTTCAAGCCTGCATTCTGCCGGCAGTGGCAATTCCGGCGCTGATATTATTAAACAGAAAAAAGCTGTTGGGAAATTACAAGGCAAACTGGAAGTTGAATCTCGGAATAATTGCGGTTATTCTGTTTTCATTTTTGACTACCTACTATGCAATTGTCGATTTATTCTGATATTTTTGGGGAAAGGTTCTTCAATCACAATAAATTAAACTAAACCGTCATGAAACCCGGATTAATATTTTTTCTGTTATTGATTTTTTCAATAACACTTTGTGCCCAGGATAATAAAGGAAAGTTCTTCGTCGAAACCGGTGTAAAAGTTTTTGGTGATGGTGATTATCAGAATTTTATTGGGAAATCAGGTTTTTCTTTTTACAGATTAAAATGGGAAACAATTAATAATGACGGAACTCTTTGGCAAGAAGGAGATTATGATAATTTTTCGTGGGCTGTTGCACCTCGTTTAGGTTATAAAGTCAGCAAACGCATCAAAGCGGGAATCGATTTTCAATTCTATCAATGTAATTTGAGTTATGGGATAAATTACAATAACTTGTCATCAGGTTTATTTCTCAGACTGAATTTTAATGATAAAAAAATCAGCCCTTTTTTTGAAATGAGTTCAGGATTCGGATTGTCCAAAAAAGAAGAGGAGCATACTTCACCCGGAGGAACAGATTTTACATACGATGAAAAACAGAAACTGTTTTATTATTCCGGTGCTGCTGGTCTTTCATTTGTTTTATCCGGAAATGTGAATTTAAATCTATCTGCAAAATTTCAGAATACTTCAGGAGAAGAAATCAAGGATAATAATAATTGGTCTGTTACTTATATCACTGAGAAGTACCATTATGTTGAAGTTGGACCGATGTTGTCGGTAAGTTATATTTTTAAGGGAAAAACAAAAAATCAGGAATAGCAGGTATTTAATCGAGAAAAATGAAATTATGGAAATAATCATTTCAGCAACAAAGAAGGAGCTTGGTAAACAGGCAGCCCAAAAAGGCGCTGAATTCATCAGAAAAGCCATTACCGAAAGGGGAGAAGCCAATATTATTGTGGCTACCGGTGCTTCACAGTTCGAAATGCTTTCGGAACTGGTAACGGAAAATATTAACTGGAGAGTGGTTACAGGTTTTCATCTCGATGAATACATCGGGGTTGAAGAAACGCACCCGGCATCTTTCCGGAAATACCTGAAAGAAAGGTTTGTGTCGCGGGTTCCGATTAAAGAATTTCATTACGTAAACGGAAATGGTGCGGAAAAGGAGTGCCGACGTTTGGGCGAAATCATTAGTAAACATTCGGTTGATGTGGCATTTGTTGGGATTGGAGAAAATGGGCACCTGGCTTTTAACGACCCGCCAGCCGATTTTGAAACCGGAGAACCTTACATCGTTGTTAATCTCGACGAAAATTGCCGCAAACAGCAACTTGTCGAAGGCTGGTTCACGTCTTTCGACGATGTTCCGAAACAGGCGATCAGTATGTCGATACGACAGATTATGAAATCAAAACACATTATTTGCAGTGTGCCTGACGAACGAAAAGCGGAAGCCGTAAAAAATACGATTGTCTGTGATGTTACACCTATGGTCCCGGCTTCGGTAATGCAGGAACATCCATCTGCATGGCTTTATCTCGACAAAGCTTCAGCATCAAAACTTTAATATGTTTTGTTGGCCTGATAGAAAATGACCCCGTAGCTTTTTTTGATATTTATCAGTCAGAATATTGACAGCTCGTTTGCCTTTAACTTTTCTTTAAATCATGTTCAGAAAAAAGCATAATCATCTGACAGATGGTAAATTGCTTTAATTTTGATTCGCTTTTTTAATGAATAAAAATAAAAATCAATATTTATGAGTATCAGTGCTTTACAAAAAGAACGGGCTAAATATCAGCCAAAGCTGCCGAAATCGTTGCGTGGCGCCATAAAAATGGTTGAGGGTGACAAAACACAATCGGTGGCCGACCAGGAAGAAATTTCCAAATTGTTTCCGAATACTTACGGAATGCCTTTGATTACCTTTGAAGAAGGGAAAGAGTCATCCGTTTTCAATCCGGTAAATGTTGGCGTCATTCTTTCAGGTGGCCAGGCTCCCGGCGGACACAATGTGATTTCCGGAATTTTTGATGGTATTAAACGCATTCACCCCGATAGTAAATTGTATGGTTTTCTGGGTGGCCCCGGAGGTTTGGTAAAGCATGAATATGTTGAACTTACAGCCGAAATTGTGGATGAATACCGCAATACCGGTGGTTTTGATATTATTGGTTCGGGCCGTACAAAACTTGAGGAAGAAGAACAATTTGAAAAAGGGCTTGAAATTGCCAATGACCTTGGATTGAATGCTTTGGTGGTAATTGGTGGCGACGATTCAAATACAAATGCCTGTGTGCTGGCAGAATATTATGCAGCAAAAAATGCAGGAGTTCAGGTAATTGGTTGTCCGAAAACGATTGATGGCGACCTGAAAAACGAAATGATTGAAACCTCATTTGGTTTTGATACTGCCACAAAAGTTTACTCTGAGTTGATTGGTAATATTCAACGCGACGCTAATTCAGCCAAAAAATACTGGCATTTCATTAAACTGATGGGCCGTTCGGCATCTCATATTGGTTTGGAATGTGCATTAAAAACACAGCCCAATATCTGTCTAATTTCAGAAGAAGTAGCCAAAAAGAAAGAAACTTTGGCAGAAATTGTGGATTACATGGCTGAAGTGGTTGCCAACAGGGCAGAACGTGGCGATAATTTCGGGGTTGCATTGATTCCGGAAGGGTTGGTTGAATTTGTACCTGAAATGAAAAAACTGATCAGTGAACTAAACGATTTACTGGCAGAAGGAACAAAAACGGCTGAGATTTTCCAGAATGTTAAGAAAAGTTACCGACTCGAATGGGTGGCTGAAAAAATTTCACATGAATCGGCAGTTGTATTTAAATCGCTGCCAGCCGGAATTGCCAATCAATTAACACTTGATCGTGATCCGCACGGAAACGTCCAGGTATCGTTGATTGAAACCGAAAAACTGCTGGGCGAAATGGTAAAAGCCAGGCTCGACGAAATGAAAAAAGACGGAAAATTTGTTGGCAAATTTGGTGTCCAGTACCATTTCTTTGGTTATGAAGGCCGTTGTGCAGCCCCTTCGAACTTTGATGCCGACTATTGTTACTCGCTGGGTTACACAGCCGCCGTGCTTGTAGCTTCCGGAAAAACCGGTTACATGTCGTCGGTAAGAAATACGACTGCTCCGGCAAGCGAATGGGTAGCCGGCGGTGTTCCGATTACCATGATGATGAACATGGAAAAACGTCATGGCCACATGAAACCCGTGATCCAGAAAGCACTTGTGAAACTCGATGGTGCACCGTTTAAATATTTCCAATCGAAGAGAGGTGAGTGGGCATACAAAACCGACTATGTTTACCCGGGTCCGATTCAATATTTTGGTCCAACCGAAGTTTGTGACCAGCCTACTGAAACACTGAAATTGGAAAAAGCTTAATATTTCAGTAAAATAGTTGGAGAGCCGTGACTGATAGGTTGCGGCTCTTTTTTTTGATTTATATCTGTAACGGCTTAAAGACTGTTTTGAATTAGTTTAATTGTTCCCTGCCTACCTTCATGCAGGCGTCATGAACAAAATTTGGGTAGAAATACAGCAAAATTTTACCATATATTTCTATTTTGTTATCCATCTATTTTCCATACGGGAAATTTCAAAATAGTCTCTTTAAATGTAATGTTTATCAACAGTGATTTTTAGCAAGAAACATTTTTGTGGGTTTATATATTCAATAATACCAGCTATTTTTAGAGGACTTAATAAACCAGAATTAATTACCTCTTTCAATGAACTTGTTCCAACAATCGGTCTTAAAAAAACACACCAAGGAAGCCAAACAGGCTTTGATGAATCCGGCTTCTGATTAAGTCAGAAACCGGATTGAAAGAGAAGGGAATTCAGCAGGTAAAATTATTTGTCGGATTCAAATTCCATCCATCCGGTTCCTGTCCAGCAGTTGGTCTGGTTTACAAGATCAACAGCACCTAACATATCCACTGTTCCTGAACATCCTTCAAACTTGCCGGTTCCGTCAAACATTTCCACTTCGCCAACATAGTTCATGTCAGGTAACGATGTTTTTACCCACCAGGTTATTTTGTAGCTGTCGCCATTGGCGGCTGTCATTATCCCGGTACCGGTTTCAAGCAGATAGGGTTTACCTTCATCCATAATGAATGTCAGTTCGTCCACTTTACAATAGCTTTTTTCGCTGTTTACTCTTCCCATGTGTGTGCAGGTACCGGTTACAAACATGCCGCCGGGTAAATACATTGGTCCCTGGCCCGGGATAATAGTTGAAACCGGAGGTACATTCATATCAGGTATGGCACAAAAATCGGCTTTCATCGGAATCGGAACTTTTGCCTTTTTTAGTTCAGGGTTGTTTGAGTTCTGATCAAACATTTCGTCTTTTGCACAGCCGGCAAAAAGGAGCATTACAACGGCAAACAGGTAAATCAGTGTTTTCATAATTTCAAGTTTTAAGTGAAACATCAATTGATTTTTAACCAAATTTCAGGTTTCAACTAAAACAATGCTTTGCTGCCCATCTCAAATCTTTTGCTGCCCATCTCAAATTTGACGGCCTGATAAAATGAGGTTGAAAATGCAGGGGAAATGGATTTGTTAGAGGTTTTAGTTTTGCCGGAGGGTTTCGCTGGGGCTTTTGCCAAACAATTGTGAATATTCGCGGCTGAAATGCGAAAGGTTTTTAAAACCTACAGCGAAAGCAACCTGTGTAACATTAATGTTCTGGCCTGCCAGTAATTCATTTGCCTTGTTTAGTCTGAGTAATTTAAAATATCCGGCAATCGTCTGATTACTGATTGATTTGAATTTTCGGTACAACTGTGCATGACTAACCGCCATTTCACTGCATAATTCATGGATGGTGTAATCTTCATTGTCCATATTTTTCTCCAGTATCGAACGGATTTTCACCATGAAAGCATCTTCAGTTTTAACCGACAAATCTTTGGTTTCGGGATATTTTGCAAACGACGCATATCTTTCGTGCAGTTTTTTCCGTTGTTCCACTAAGTTCTTCAACTGAATATGGAGTTCTGCTTCGTTAAAAGGTTTAGAAATGTAAGCATCGGCGCCCCGTTCCAAACCAGTCAGGCGCGAATCGATATCAGCTTTTGCTGTCAGCATCACAACCGGAATATGGCTGGTTCGAAAATCGTTTTTAATTTTTCCGAGCATCTCAATTCCGTCCATTTCTGGCATCATCACATCGCTCAAAATGATATCGGGAATCAGTTCCAGCGATTTATTCAGCCCTTTTTTCCCGTTTCCGGCCAGCTCAATATTGTATTCATTCTGAAGTATTGCGTTGAGGTACAATGAAACATCTTCGCTGTCTTCAACAATCAGCAGCAACGGGAGTTCATTTTTTTCGCTGAAGCCCAAACCCGTTTTTTTTGCGTTATTGGTTTGGTGTAGCGTGATGTGTTCCCTGGTGGAAAATAGTTCAGGTAAAATCTGATTATCGGTTGTTGCGTCATTGGTCTGCGGAAGCTGCAGGGTGAATATTGTTCCGGCTCCCGGATCGCTTTCAACAGTCACCGAACCTGAAAGCATTTCGGTAAATTCTTTCACAATTGCCAGACCAAGGCCGGTACCGTTGTTGGTCAGATTATTTTCCAGTTGATAAAACCTGTCGAAGATGTGAAAAAGGTGTTCTTTCTGAATTCCGATTCCTGAATCGATTACTTTGATTACGAAAAGTCTTTTCTTGGTTTTCAGATGGGTTTTGACTTCTATCCGGCCATTTTCAGGGGTAAATTTAAACGCATTCGAAAGCAGGTTGGTTATAATGTGCATCAGTTTTTCGGGATCGAAATCCATCACCACCGGTTTATTGTCTGAAGTAAAGTAAAGTCCGATGTTTTTTTCATGGGCTACCGACCGAAACAGTTCGGTGTAATATGAAATAAAAGGATTTATATCAGCCTGAATTTTTTTGACGGGCATGGAACCTGCTTCGATTTTCGAAATATCAAGCATCTGGTTTACCAGTTTCAGCAGGATTTGGCTGTTTTTGCTGATTTTATGTGTACCCTCCGTAAGCCATTGATCGGGTTTCTGCTGAATCAGGTCCGACATTCCCTGGATAATTGTCAGCGGTGTCCGGAATTCGTGGGTGATGTTGGTGAAAAGTTTTGTTTTGGCTTCGTTTAATTCTTTTTGTTTACTGGCTTCAAGATGTTCAAATTTTCTTTGCTGTCTGATGGAATCGACGACAAACACCACCGATAAAGCCGACATCGACAATGTATTAATCATCCAGATAATTGAGTTTCTTAAGGTCGTGATTTGTTCAGGAATGGCAAGATTTGGCCCGATAAATCCGATGAATACAATAAAAACTGAATATACCACAAACATGAAAATGGTAACTGATATTGTTTGCAACGGGATGGATAGCAGGACAAATGACAGGCCGGCAACAATAAGTCCGGCTGAAGTGGCAATGCCTCCAAGCTGATAAATGGTATAGAAAGTAACTAAAATGAGCGACAACAGATGAAGTGTAATGTAACGGTTAAACGCTTTTTTAAGGAATGGAATTACAAGTAAAGTAATGCTTAAAATTGCCAGACAGGTAAATCCATATTTTATGAGGATGGTTAATTCGGGCACAAAAAACAGGAAAGAAAAAGTGAGAATCAGAACATGCAGAAATCCAAAAAAAGTGGAAGTCCAAAGGGCTTTTCTTGTTGTTAATTCAATCTTGCCACACCCCTGGTAACTGAGTAATTTCTCAATTTTCTGATTAATTGTTACAGAAAGCTTTTTTTTCATAATGCTTACAGCTATGGTTCAGAAAAAGCTCAATCGACGGGTATTAAATTTAAGGAAAAAACATCAGAAATAGTACCGGTTTTTTAAGTTTTTGAGCGTAAATATTTGAAAATTAAACGAACATGTTTGCAGAAAAACACAAATACCAATGAACAAATTTTACATGTGAGCCTGCCTTGCTGTCAGGCAGGTTCCATCGGGTGAGCATGTGGAGAAAAGAGACAAAGTATAACCGACAACTACTTGGTAACTTTAATAATTTGTACAGAAGAAAACCGTAAAGCTGATGTTTTTCAGGGTACGAAAGATTCGATACATGCAACAGTCAAAAATTAGTTTAAGTATTATCTTTAATCGCTAATCTGAATTAAAATGAACTTTAACAGGCGTGATTTTATCAAAGGGATGGCTGCTGTTACAGCAGTTTCAGCAACACAAATTGTCTCGGGATTTCCTGTTCCGGAATCTGAGATAACGAAGGAAAAATCCATTTCATTTTTTACTAAACTTCTGGATAAGTACGAAACTCCGTTTTTAACCGAAACGCTGGCTTTGGCCGGAGTTAACAGCCTGGATGTTACGGTGCGGCCTCAGGGAAAAGTGGAGCCCGCCCGTGTGAAGGACGATTTGCCAAGGTTTGTTGAAATTGCCTGGAAAGCCGGCCTGAGAACCGAAATGATGGTAACAGCCATTGAAAAACCAGACCAGCTTTTTACAAAGGAAATACTGGAAACTGCTGCTTCTTTGGGTGTAAAACATTATCGAACAGCCTGGTTTAAATATGATTTAGACAAACCTGTTGCACAATCGCAACAGGAATTTGCAGCACAACTCAAATTGCTGGCACAATTGAATCAGTCGGTGGGAATTCAGGGAGGTTATCAGAATCATTCAGGAACCAGTTTTGGTTCGCCTGTGTGGGACTTGTGGAGTGCGCTGAAAGATTTGCCGGTTGAGTTTATGGGTGCTCAATACGATGTCCGCCATGCCATGGTCGAAGGCGCAAATTCGTGGATTGTCGGGTTAAACCTTATCAAAAATAACATTAGTTCGCTGGCAATCAAGGATTTTAAATGGGAAGTAACCGGAAATAAAGCCAGTGTTGTGAGTGTTCCGTTAGGGGAGGGACTAATTGATTTCAACCTCTATTTTAAAACAATCAGTGAACTGAATATTGCTGCCCCGATCACGCTGCACGTTGAATACCCGTTGCTTTCAGATGAAGAAGAAAAGTTATCGCTGACTGAAAAGCAGAAAATTCTGGTTCCTAAAATCAGCCACGATGTTGATTTTATCAGGTATTATCTGAATAAATACGAAATCCGGTAAAACAAAAGCGGGGCAGAAATCAACTTTCGGCCCCGCTTTTATTAAAGGTTGGTTTTATCTTCTTCTTCCACCGCCACCACCACTGAATCCACCACGGGACGCACCTCCCGAACTCCGCGAAGGTGATGAATAAGAACGATTGTAATTGTTGTAATTCGTTGTTCTTGTTGCACCTCTGTCCCTGTTTTGGCTCGAACGATTCAGGTCGTTCATATAAGATGAATTTCCGGTTGACGGCCTTGTGGAAACATTTGAATTATTACGTCCGGTTGTTCCTGATTTATCAGCCGATTTCCAACTGTTGTTCTGACGTTGTTCCCATCCTCCTTTATTGTTTTGCTGGTAAACATTTCCGCTTTTATCGGTATAAACATTATTAGATGTCCGTCTGTTTGAAGTTCCCCGGTTGGCTGCCGATTCACGGGTCGATACAGAGGGTTTCACTCCTTGCCGGTTTCCTGAATACACATTGTCGCGGGTGCTCACCTGATTTCCGGAACGGTCGATGCGGTTACTGGGTAATTTGTTATCAGGTCTTGTTCCCGGACGGCTGTTATCAGGTCTGTTTCCGCTGCCAGGTCTTTCATTTCCAGGGCGCTGTCCATAATCATTACCCGGATATCCTCCACCATGAGGCGGGTAATAACCACCATGTCCGGGTGGATAATGACACGGCGGGTGGTACATGGGCGGTCCCCAGCAACCTCCGTAATAACCGCCTCCGAAAGAGAAATGAACAGGCCCGTATGAAAAGCCAAAACTCATTCCCCAGCCATACCAGGGATTGTAAGTCATATTAAATCCCCAGGTTACAGGTCGCGGGTAATAATAGGCACCGTACCAGGGGTAGTAAGGCCAGCCGGTTCCGTAAACAATGGTCGGCCCATAAACATAACAGCCGTAATATCCGGGTGTGTAACCAACATACACCACTTCGGGTGTCGATTCGTAGATATAAACATATTTCACATTGTAAACCGGGCTCGAAGCTTCTATTTTATCCACTTCCGAAGGACGTTTATCTGTCACTGTCCAGGCACCTTTGGCGGTCGGTGCTTCAAACCAAATCCCGTTATCGACACAATAAAATGTGTTGCCGACTTTGAGGACGGTTTGTGGCGAGTTGACTGCATAAAGCATGGAAGTACCGTCAACCGGTTCAAATTTTGGTTCGCCATCGTATTCCACTTTTACCGTGGTGGTTTTACGGTTTACTTCGGCTGTCTGCGGAATCTGGGCATCCAGAATAGCTTCTTTTGATGCCTGCGTACCAGCTACACTGGCGAGTACCTGGTCTTTTTTTGTTCCCTCTGGTATTTTTACAAACTCTCCCGGTAATTTGTCTGCTTCAACAAATGCCCAGGGGCCTTTTAAATCGGTAGCAGTGTACCACCTGCCCGAAATCAGTATAAAATATTTCTGACTGTCAATATTCATAAAAACATTGCCGTCGGTGTTTTCCACATAAAGCAGGGTGGTTTCCGGTACCGGCGTAAATTTGGGCTCTCCTTCAAAAACAATCAATTCAGCCGGGTTTGTGCGAACATAAATATCGGGCACATTTTCGGGTTTTACCTCTTCTGCCGGTGCCGTATTTTGTTGTCCGCTTTTTTTATTCGATTCCTCAATATCACCTTGCAATTTTTTTAACGATCGTGAGGGCTTTTTTACCAGTTCCCATTTGGCCAGCAGGTCGGCCGAAGAAAACCAGACCCTGTCGCCGTACATATAATAAAGCTTGTCGTCTTTATCAAAAACAATAAAAAACTGGCTGTTTTCAACCCGCTGAAAATCGGTGTATCCCTGTAAATCTTTCAGCATGGGTTTGCCGTCGATTAACACAAGAACTGCCGGTTTATTGGAAAATATAATCTCCGGCGCATCGTTTTTAAACTTCGCATCGGTTTTATAATTTGTTGATTCGAGCGTCGAAATCAAATCGTCCATTGATAATTCCATCTTCCATTTCGGAACTTCGTCGGTAATCAGTTTTGATATCAGCATCCTGCTTGTCGAATCAATTTCGTCCGAAAAGCGGATATTTGGAATTGTAACGTCTTTTATAACTGCCATTCGGGTGGTTCTGTCAACTTCAAGTTCGGCTTTGTACCAGATTGCACCAAAAACAGGTTTTTTTGATTTGGCAGGTTTTACCGAGATGGCAGCTCTCCCTTCAACAATATTGCCGTTCAGTGATTCGGGCTGTGGCTGATAAATGGTAATGATTCCTTTCGGGTTCTCAATAACTTTTGGCCATGTATTTTCACCGGCAGCAAACACCTGCTGAAAACCCATAACAAAAAGTAACAAAACCATCCATTGTGTTACTTTTATAAACGTAAGATTGGATTTCATAATAGTTTTTTGAAATTTTCGATAATGCTAAGATAGTGTGAATTCATTGATTCTGTTAAACTGCCCCGGTTGTTAATGGCTTTAAAAATCAGAATCGGTTATTAATGATTATTTTACTGATGTTTTTGTCAAATTATATTTACAGTATTAATCCGTTCGGTTCTATTTTAGCGGTGGATTAAAAGATAAAAATACAATTTATGAAACTGGAAGAAAAGAAGTTTTATCCGTGGCTGGTGGTGATTTTGTTATGGTTTGTGGCACTGCTCAATTATCTCGACCGGCAGATGCTTTCGACCATGAAGCCGTCGATGATGGTGGATATTGCCGAACTGGCAAAAGCCGAGAACTTTGGCCGTCTCATGGCCATCTTCCTATGGATTTATGCATTTATGAGTCCTGTTTCGGGTGTGATTGCCGATCGGATGAACCGCAAATGGCTGATTGTGGGCAGTTTATTTGTGTGGTCGGCAGTTACTTTGGCGATGGGGTATGCCACCACTTTTAACCAGTTGTATGTTCTACGTGCGATAATGGGCGTGAGTGAAGCATTTTACATGCCAGCCGGATTAGCGCTGATTGCCGATTATCACCAGGGGAAAACCCGTTCGATGGCCATTGGCATTCATATTACCGGTGTTTACCTTGGGCAGGCTTTTGGTGGTTTCGGCGCCACAATTGCCAGTAATTTCTCATGGCAGTTCACATTCCATTTTTTTGGTTTAATAGGCGTGATTTACAGTCTTGTTTTAATTCTTTTTATCAGGGAAAAGAAATCCTATTCTGTCGATACAAGTGAAAAAACATCGTTCAGGATGGAGTTGACCAATATTTATAAGGGCTTGGCCCTGCTTTTCGGAAATGTCGCATTCTGGGTGATTATTTTCTGGTTTTCGGCTCCGAGTTTGCCAGGCTGGGCGGTGAAAAACTGGCTGCCTACCCTGCTTTCAGATACTTTGCACATGGATATGTCGAAAGCGGGCCCATTGGCGACAATTACCACCGCAATGTCGTCATTTGTCGGGGTGCTATTGGGTGGTTACATTTCCGACCGGTGGGTACAGAAAAATCTGAAAGGACGAATTTTTACGGCAGCATCAGGGTTGGTGTTAACAATTCCGGCTTTGTTCCTGATTGGTTACGGAACCGGCATTGTGCCAATTCTGACTGGTTCAGTTTTATTTGGAATGGGTTTCGGGATGTTCGACGTAAACAATATGCCTATTCTTTGCCAATTTGTTTCGCCCCGTTACCGGGCCAGCGGTTATGGTTTACTTAATCTGGCCGGTATTTCAGCAGGAGCAGTCATTACGCGTTTTCTGGGTAAATCGGTTGATGGCGGAAGTATTCGTGAGGATTTCGCCATGCTTTCGGTGGTGGTGGTAGTGGCGCTTATTTTGCAGCTTACCATTCTGAAACCTAAAACTATCAATAAAACCGACGACTTATAAAAGAAAAGCCGGAATGACTGTCAAAACATTCCGGCTTTTCTTTTGATTCCTTAAAAATCAGTGCGTTTTTGCGTTCTTATCACGGTACTTGCAACAGTCTGGTAATTCGTTGTACACTTCATCGGCTGCTTTGTGTTTTGGCGTATCGTGACCAGCTTTAGCAATAACGATCTCAATATTATCAACACTTGTTTTTGAATCGTCAAAAGTAATTTTTAGCTTTTTGGTGGTTTTGTCCCAATCGGCTTTCGAAACCCCATCAACGGTCAGTGCTGTCTTTTCAATTCGGGTTTCACACATGCCGCAATTGCCTTTTACCGTAATTTTTTCGGTTTTATTGGCGGCAAAAACTGTTGTTATTCCAAACCCGATAATTATTGCAGTTAAAAAAATCTTTGTTTTCATATTCTGACTACTTTAAATTCAACATCCTTTTTTCTGTTCCTCATTTTAAAACAAACTAGTAAGGAATTGTTTGTAAAAATGAAAAAAATTCTGATAAAGTAACGGGAATGTCAATTTGATTCAATTGAGTTTTTTAATTACTATCCTCAGATTATTTTTTGTCATTAGTATTAAATACCTCAAAATCATCAATTTTTGCAAGATAAATACAAACAAGTATTTTATTTATTTGTTATTATCCCGAAATCAGTTCTGTTTTTCTGAATTGACTTCAGTTTCAGGAAACAATTTTTAAAATCTATTACTATGAAAGCAGGAATTCTACTATCAATTGTTTTTATTTTTTTCGTTTTCAATGGTATTGGTAAAGTTTGGAAAGTTACCAATAACTATTACACCTATTCACCACAAACAATTACCATTAATGCAGGTGATACGGTGGTTTTTGAAATCAGCAGCGGACACGATGTTATTGAAGTGAGCCAGCAAACATGGAACAGCAATGGGAATACACGCCTGTCAGGAGGTTTTAGTTTGCCTTTTGGCGGAGGGACTTTATTGACGGCCAATCTCACAGTTGGGACACACTATTATGTTTGCACTCCTCATGCTTACATGGGGATGAAAGCTTCAATCATTGTTCAAGGTGTTACACCAGTTATTGATAATCAATTGTTATCCGGCTTTTCAGCCTATCCGAACCCGGTAAAAGATGTTGTCAGCCTCAGGATTGCCGGCGACAGAAAAGGGGAAGTTTTCAGCATTGTCAATCTTGCCGGCAAAAAAGTTTTAACCGGTAAACTTGAAGATGAAATCAACTCAGTTGATCTGAGCGGACTCAACTCCGGGCTTTATTTTGTTCAGCTTGGAACCGCAAAAAGGCAAACCTTAAAGCTGATAAAAGAATAGTTTAACCCGGAAAAATCAATGGCTGTCGATTCCGTGCAACATTAAAAAGGAGTGCATCAGTATTTTGTGAATTTCGGTTAAGTATTCGTTTACAGCTTTGGTACTTCCGGGCAGAGCAAAAACAAGCGATTTGTTTTTAACCCCGGCCACAGAACGGCTGAGCAGGGCGTTGGGTTTTTCGGCACCATATTTCAGCCGGATGTGATCCATGATTCCCGGAATTTCGAGATTGATAAACCGTTTGATGATTTCAGGGGCAATGTCGCGCGGTCCGATTCCTGTGCTGCCGGTTGTGTAAATTACATCGAAGTTTTCAGCCGCCGCCTGTTGCAGTTCTATTTCCAGCAACTCTTTTTCATCGGGTATCACAACGCGATTGGTTTCGCATAAATACTGCTGGTTTTTCCACCAGTCTTTGGTAAGTTTTTCAATCAGCGGGCCACTTTTGTCGGCGTAAATTCCTGCCGCAGCCCGGTCGCTTAAAGTAATTACTTTTATTCTGAAAACCTTCGGAATGTAGGTCAGCACTTCATTTTCACGAAGCGTTCCTGCTTTTATCACCCTGCAAAAAATGCCTTCTTTGGGCATTACACAGTTTCCGGTTTGCTGAAAAATTTCGCAATTGGTTCCGTGGCATTCCTTGCCGATCTGGGTAACTTCCATTTCTGTTTCAGCCGACAAAAAGCGGTCGAATGGTTTTGTTTTGTGAACATCGAACCCGAAAGTGGTAATGTTTTCGGCAAATTCGCCAAAGTTGATTTTGCGACCTAATTCGGCTTCAAATCGCAAAATGCTTTCTTCAGCCAGCAAACTTACCTGGCGGTGCCATTTTCCGGCGTGTGCGTCGCCTTCAATTCCCAGCGGGGTAAGTTTAATCTCTTTTCGCGGAGTTTTGATCGTCCCTTTTTTCTCTGAAATATTCAGCGATTTGATAATACAGGTATTTGTCATAGATTGATACTGGATTCTGGATTGTTGATACTGGATTGTTGATACTGGATTGTTGATACTGGATTCTTGATGTTGGATTTTGTTTATTTTGTCATTTCGACGAGGTACGAGGAGAAATCTGTTGAATCGAAGAGATTTCTCACCTCCATGCTTCTGGTTCGAAATGACAAGTTAATTTATCTCTTTTTTTTCTTTAAAATCGAGTTGAATATCGGTGATTTTCATCTGCTTATCAACAGCTTTGCACATGTCGTAAACTGTTAAAAGTGCTACACTTACAGCGGTTAATGCTTCCATTTCGACGCCGGTTTTGCCTGTGCATTTCACTGTGCTTTCCATTACAACGCCATCATTTTTAACCGTCGATTTTACTTCCACCTGGCTTAGTAATAGCGTGTGGCACAGCGGAATCAATCGGGGAGTTTCCTTGGCTGCCTGTATTCCGGCAATTTCGGCAATAGTTAAAACATCGCCTTTTTTGATGAGGTTTTCATTAATCAATTTGAGCGTTTCAGGCTGAAGATGAATAAATCCCGATGCCTTTGCAATCCTGATTTGCTCTGGTTTTCCGCCTACATCAACCATGTTGGCTTTTCCGTCGTTGTTTAAATGCGATAACTGGTTCATATTTTATCCTCCGATATTTGAAAATTCATGCGATTCGGTACCCGTGCCTTTTTCGGGTTTAAATTCCACAGCTTTACGAAATGCCTCTTCAATTCCATATTCTCTTACATTGAACCGAAGCCCGGAATGCAGGCAAGGCACAATGTAGCCGTCAGCCGTGAACCGCAGACGGTTGCAGATTTCGCAGATGCCTCCGTAACCACCGTCAACCGCATCAAATTCGCCTGTTTTCAGGTTCATCTGGCGGATAAAGCGGAGCTGTAAATTTTTCTGTTCACAAAATTCACGGACAGCCTTTTCATCTTCTTCGTTTTCACCAGGAATGCGGACAAAATTAATTTTTACCGGTAAAAGACCGGCTTCCAACGCTGCATCAATACCTTTCAGAACATCTTCCACATTTCCACTGCGGGTAATTTTTCTGAATTTTTCGGGATTCAGTGTATCAAGGCTGATATTCACACGGTTCAATCCGGCTTCTTTTAAAGGTTTTGCCATTTGAGTCAGAAATACTCCGTTTGTGGTGAGTGCAATTTCTTCGATCCCCTCAATCGAAGCAAGCATTTTTACAAGTACCGGCAAGTCTTTTCGCACCAATGGTTCGCCCCCGGTCAGCCTGATTTTCTTCAGTCCCATTTCTGCACCAACCCGCACCACATCGGTAATCTCGTTGAATGTTAAAATTTCGGCATGACTTTTCAGTGGCACACCATCGGGTGGCATGCAATAAACACAGCGGAAATTGCACCGGTCGGTTACCGAAATCCGCAGATAGCTGATGCGACGGTTAAAGCGGTCGTACATAAACGTTTTCTCCTTGGTTAATTTCGGTTTGTCCGGGCTGAACTTCCATCAGGGCACTGGCATAAACCAATGAATTGATGTGCGCCGAACCGTTAAAGGGAATGGACTCAACTTCTCCGTTATTGTTGATGGTCACCGGAATCAGAATTAGCCGATCTGCTTTTCGTTGTTTGAAATCGAACGACAGAGGCACTTTGATTCTGAGAGGTTGGTATTCGGCCCCTGAAAGCTGGTAAAGAGCTGGTTTGGCAATCAGTTCAAACTGAACCAACGATGATACAGGGTTTCCTGAAAGTCCGAAAACGTATTTTTCGCCTTTTTTCGAAAATGTCATCGGGTTGCCGGGTTTCATGCCGGTTCGGGTCCAGAAAATCTCAAAACCCTGCTGTTTCAGTATTTCAGGAATAAAATCGAAATCGCCCACAGAAGCGCCGCCGGTAAAAATGACAATTTCATGATTCTTCATCGTTTCAGTAAAAAGCCGGGTGAGTTCTTCAAAATTGTCATTTGCCAGCCCAATATAATTTACATCGAAGTTCATTTTTTTTAATTGCGAAATCAACTGGCTGGCGTTGCTGTTACGAATTTTACCGGGCAGCGGTTTTTCGTGCGGTTCAACAAGTTCGCTGCCAGTTGCAATAAGCGCAATTTTGGGCAGTGCAGAAACTCTGACTTTTGTTTTGCCAACACCTGCCAGCACCGCCATTTGCGATACATTGACAATTGTGCCTTTGCGAATCAGCATTTCGCCGGTTTTGTAATCTTCTCCCTGGTAGCAGATGTTTTTTCTTGTATTCGGGTTGGTACATCTCACCGAGTTCTCGCCTGTTTTTTCAGCATCTTCCACCATAAAAACGCAATCGCAACCGGCGGGAATCATGGCACCCGTCATTATTTTTGAACACTGGTTTTTACCAACTGTTTTAGCCGGAACTGCTCCTGCCTGAATCGTTTCCTGCACTACCAGTTCGTTTGCAAGATCTTCCGAATGACAGGCGAACCCATCCACAGCCGATTTATGAAAGGGAGGCATGTCGCCATCGGCAAAAATATCTTCCTGTAAAATTCTGCCGAAAGTGGTGTTTAAATCAATAATTTCTGTTTTAAAAACAGGTGAAAGATTTTTTATAATATTTTGTATTTCTTCGAACTGGCCCATTATAAGTTTTTTAGTTTGATTGTTTTGTTTTTGAATTCAAGTTGTTGAATATCAAAATCGAAATCTGTTCCGTTATTATTCACGATAATGGGGGAGTAGTTTAATAAATGGGTTTTTATAATTTCATCGCCAGCGCGCTTTATCATCAGAAATAGCCCCGGATTTACAAATTCATGGAATCCGCCCGACTCGCAAACCACCAGATCTGACGGAAGAAACTGAAGAATTTTTTGGGCAGCTTCTCCTGAAAATTCAGGTTTTGCCATTACAAAGAAAACCTTGTTGGCACCCGCTTTCAACATTCGCGAACTGTCTTTTTCGTGGTCTTTTGTTTCATCGAGAATAATGAATTTTTCGTTTTTGAAAACGAGGTCAGTTTCATCATAGTCATGAAAATGAGGTGTGACTTTTAAAGCTGTAACCGGCATTTTTTCTGAAAAATGAGTAATGATTCTGCATGCCAGCGTAGTTTTTCCCACGTTGCGGCCGTTGCCTGCAATCAGCAATAAATTAGGTAATTTTATCTTTATATTTCCTGGTTCATTCATGTTATACAAACAAAAGTTTATAACTGGCAAAAATGAGTACCACCGAAAGCGCATATTTCAGTGCTTTGTCGGTTATTTTGAAACTTCCGATATGCGAGCCAATCAACCCACCTGCAACAGCCACACCCAGCATCCAGCCAATTTCGGGTGCCAACTGAAAGCTTTGTGAAAATTGACCGGCAATTCCTGCCACCGAATTCACCAGAATAAACGCTGCCGAAACAGCAGCAGTTTCTTTCACAGATCCCCATTTCAGCAAAATAATAATGGGACTGAGAATGATTCCGCCTCCAATTCCGATTAAACCACTCAGAAATCCCAGGAAGAAACCAATAAACAAGGCGAGAGGGTTGTTGACTTCCCGGATCTCACCCGACTTATTATCGGGTTGATAAACCATCCGTGCAATGGCAATGAGCAGAAATATGCCCAGGATAATTTTATAGATTTTTGGATTTGTGGAGATTAACCCGCCAACAAACGACATTGGAACCGAAGTAATGATAAATGGAAGCAACAGTTTTAACCTGAAATGACTGTTTCGGGCATAAGAAAAAAGTGCAATAGACGACACAAAAATGTTGAGCACCAGCGCTGAAGGACGCATAAACTCGGGAGGGAAGCTGAACAGCGCCATCAGTGCAAGGTATCCGCTCGCACCGCCATGTCCCACTGATGAATACAACATTGCCATCAGAAAAACCAACCCCAGAAATATAATTTCTTCCATTTATCTTGGTTTTAAAAAATTACTGGAAAGGCAAACAGACCAATATTGGGAAATATGGTCATTCTCCTTTCCAAAATTACTCCCGTATTAATCGGGAATGCGGGAGGACAACCTGTTTCCGGGTTATCCCATCGGCTTTTGCACCAGATTCTGAATCACAGGTACAAAAGCTCGGAGAAAATTTCAGATCACAAATTTATTCACTGGCGGGTATTAAAAAAATAATTTCGGGAATTTTACAAATTTATCCTAAAGTAAACTTTGGCGGGTTTGAATTTTCTATATAGTTGGGATAAAACAGAGATAACAAAAAAGGGTTAAGTTGATATTCAATCACTTAACCCTTTAAAAAGTCGGGGTAGCAGGATTCGAACTGCTCCTCGTTATTGTCTGTAAACTAATGATTTATTGATAATTGTTTTTAAGTGTTCACCTTTTGACTCACAAGAAAAGAACATTAATTGTTGTTAAAAATAATACATTCTTTTCAATAATATAATTAATTCAATTAATATTTTCAACTTCAATTCTTCATATAAATCATGACCTGCTGCTAATTATGTCCAAACTCAAGGCTTTTTTAATTTAGTGAATTTCTTTTAGATTACTTACGAGAAAGTGGTAAATTGTCTGGTTAACTATCAACTCATTTTCATAAGAGTTATTTTTATTTCAATGTCATCTGATTCTTAGTCAAATAAGTTTACGCACTGTATAAAATAGCCTTCAGTCTTAGATTATTTGTATGGTAAGTGCGAAATCAATATTTCCGGTGCATTATCTTCGTAACTATAGTAAAAAGCTGATGCCCATTCGCTAACATTATCTAACTTAGGACCTTATGTAATTTGTGTTACTCTCTGTTTAATTGGCTCAAGTTCAATATAGACCCTTGGTGGTGTTACATTTATATCATATTTCTTTTTGAATTCAATTCCTTTAACGATTAGGCGCACTTCGTTTTCGTTTTTATAAGAATCGTTTTTAAATAAAAATGCAATACTAGTCAGGTATTTTTCTAAAGAATTTTTACAGTCTCCATTGTAGTCAATTACTTTCTCTCTAAGGTTTAACATTAAACCCAATAACTCCATGCTTTTTTTATCAGAACTTGGAATATAAAAATTTTTCCCTCCATCAATTAGATACGCAACCTGATAAAAGTTTAAATCTGTTTCGCTATCAATAAGAGCTTCTTTAGATTCATCTGTTAGTGATTTAATTAGATCATCAATGAATTCCTGTGTATTCAGAGTAATAGCGCACCCTTTAGCCTCCACTCCTTTTTCTTTCCCATAAACCGCCACATGTTTAAATTATTATGCATATCCTTCGGGACAAAGCAGCCGATAAATGGTTTAGGTGAAAAACTTTCGAAAAAGGACCCATTTTTACAGTAATTTAAGGGGTTATATTCTAAAAAGTTAAAGAACTCAGTACCTTCGGAGGGGTCGTTCATAAAGTTCCCTTCTGATATTCTGAATTTACTCTTGTCAAATATTAAACTTTTAAATACAGTCAAACTAGTATAATGTGTTATACAGTCATCTTTAATATGCAGCAAGCCTTTTATTTCAGAAACAATATCTACAATATCGGTAAGGTTTTTATCTTTTTTTTCTTCAAGTTTTTTTAGATAGTATTTTGCATATTGAGCCCATAAATCATCTTCATCAGTATTAAGTTTCAGATAATTTTCAAAGTCAAGCTTACTTCCTTCCAAATCAATATTCTCTTCTTTTTTTGCTAACCCTCTGCTATAGTACGCATTTTCTAAATCAGGATTTATTTTAATTGCTTCAGTAAAATCATCAATTGCTTTACTATATTCTTTTTTTGCTTTCCATACATTTCCTCTGGCAGTTAAATAAATATCCTTATAATCCGAATTGAATGCAATTGCCTTATCAAAATCCTCTATTGCTTTGTCATAATCTTTCAAGGCAACCCATGTGGCTCCCCTGTTGTTAAATGCCAATTCATAATTAGGATTGATTTCTAAAGCTTTATTATAATCAATAATTGCTTCATTATAGGACTTTTTGCAATACCATGCAAAACCTCTCCTTACATATAAGCCAGCATCCCTGTATGTTTCCAATACATTGTTGTTAAGCAAGTTTATTACTTCATCATACTTCCCTTCCTCAAAAAGTTCTTTTGTTTTATTGTGAAGGTTATTTTTGTTTTTTTTCATAGTATTGTGGTTAGTTGAATAATAACTTTTTCTCTTTGTTTAAACCTTAAAAGTTCATTTATAACCCTTTTCTATCAATCATTATTTGTCTGTTGAGTTTAGCGATATTGCAAAAAAACTCATTTACAACTAATGGGTTTCCATTTGGATTTTCATTTGCATTTTTAACCATACACATGGTACAATAATCCTTATCCAGGCATTGAATGCATTTAGGAAAGTCTTTAATGAGTAAACCTCTTAGGTACTTTACTTTTTCAGAATTATCCCATATATCCAATAGAGAAGTTTCTTTCACATTACCAACAACAAAATCCTGCCAGCCAGCACATGGATAAACATTCCCATTGTCAGCAACGCAAATGGAAGAATGACAAACGCTGCATATATTATCATACGCAGTTTTTGTTTTCTTCTTCTCGGTATCAAGTTTCAATTGTTCCAAAAACTTCTGGTCATTGTCAACTTTGTCGTTAATCAAACCTCTGATTTCATCAATAGATAGCCGACAGCTTAGATTTTGTGTGGAATGGTTGTATCTGGCAATAAGGCCATAATCATCACCGGCATGAATCTTATGCTTTTTTGCCCATTCAATTACATCAGCATAACTGTTTTTGTTTTGCTTCATGATTGGACAGCTTATTTGCAAAGGGATATTGTTTTCAATCAGTTTTAAAATTGCTTTTTTTGTTTTTTCAAAACTCCCTTTCATTTGAGTTATCTCATCGTGAACATAGGAATCCATTGAGTATAATGAGACCTGAACACCTAAAAGTGGATTCAATTTCATTTCTTTGATTATCTCATCATTGAGTAATGTCAAATTACTAAGCACATTAACTGAAAAATCACTTTCTCTGCAATGCCTTAAAAATTCGCAGAAATTTTTATGCAACATCGGTTCGCCACCGCTCAAAGTTAAATGCAATAACCTCAAATTTTTACATTGGTCAATCACATCATAAAATAGATCCGGTTCTATATAACTTACTTTGTAATCGTGTGGAATATAACAGTGTATGCATCGTTCATTGCATAAACTTGTAATTTCTATGTGTAAACTTGTTAGTTGAGGGTTGCCCTTAAAATACTCTTCAAAAAAATCCTGTGTAGATTTTTCTGGAGAAATAATAGCGAACGAAGAATAATCGGGATCTAGGTTTTTGTACGAAAACCTCGCATCATTTTCCTCGCACTCCCTTATAGTTTTGCCTGATACAATAAAGCCATCCCGTTCAAGCATATGGTAAAATTCAATGGCGTCATTCTTTATTGTTTTAATGTCAGTATCTGTAAATTGCGCATTAATTTTTTCTGCAAGCTCATCAATTGTTTGTGTTTTCTTGCCTAATACAGACATAAAGACTGCTCCGCTTTCTGATATAATTTTGTCACCAATGACATCATCATTGCTATTTGTCTGCTTATAACCGAAATTTCTATTGTCAGTTATAAAGCCGAAGGACTCATAGTTTCGGAATAGCACATTAGATTTTTTCTTAAAATACATAGCAATTTTTTTTTGAAATCAGGCGACGAGTATTAACTTATAGCATCTCGTCACCTGATTAGAAGTACTTTAACGTTTTGGCCCAGGTGGATTACAGGGCCTTCCGCTTGGCTTACTATTTGGACGGCATTCTGCCATACGTACAGTGCTTTGTGCCAAGATTTTTGGTTTTTTGTAAGTCATTTGTTTCACACCTCCTTTCTTAAAGATTATAAATAGATTATTAATAAGAACTAAGATATTTCATAAAACTCTGATTGCTATTTTATATAGAAGAATTGTTTTAGAAATGATTGTAAAAAATATGTATATACAGATGATAAATATAATAATTTAATGCTTATTCAATCTGGAGGCAGTAACTTAAATAAGGAAAATCAAATAAAGCGAACAATTGTAAGCCTAATTTGAATTCTAATTTTGGAGCTTAAATATTCTTAATAATTATTAGATTCATTTAATTACAAATCTCAAAAACAAAGGTAAATAAACTATAATAGCTACAACAGAGAAAATAACTCCACCCATTGTACCGGTGGCAAAGGCAAACCAAAAAACTTCCTTTTGTCCCGACCAAACAAACGGCACCAAACTTAAAACTGTGGAAATAATAGTCAGGAAGATCGGAACTATTTTATGGTTGAATCCTTTCATGTAAAGGGACAGTCTTTCACGTTTTCCTCTTGCTTTGCTGAAATTATTGTAGTCGTTGATGATATACAATCCGGCATTGACAACGATTCCGCATAACAGGATAAATGCTGCGAAACCACCCTGGTCGAAATTGAAATCGAACAGGTAAAACGTGAGAAACACCCCGATAAATGAAACCGGGATCATGAAGATGATGGCTAAAGGCTGTATCAGCGATTCAAATAAAATGGAACAAATAAAATAGATAATCACAATAACCAGTAATATCAGCAAATACTGGCTTTTATCTTCCTTGTCCCATCCCCATTCCTGGTTGGACGGACGTACCGTGTAACCAAGCGGTAACATTTGTTTCATTGTTTCTTCGTGCCGTTCCCTCACCATTGTTGAAAGCGGTCCGGGTCCCACAAAATCATAAGCCACAACCAATCGGTACTGCTGGTTGGTTTTATAAATTTCATTACCTGATTTTTGTTTGGCCAATGTCCCGAAATCAGCCAGTTTCAATTGTTTGTCGCCGACAATCACCGGCAGGTTTTTCAAATCCCAGACATTGAATTCCCCGTAAGAGTCAGACACCAATGATACCGGCTGGTACTCGTTTCCTGAATATACCGGTGAGAGTTGCGCCCTATAAACCTTCTCTTTCAGAAAGGAATGAAACTGGTTAGGAGCAACACTGTTTAATCCCATGCTCTCCTGGTTGAAATCAATATAATATTCATAAAGGGTTTTGGTGTTCCATGCGGTCGATCCGGTAATCTCGGCATCTTTTACCCGCTCGTTTTCTTCCAGCTTTTCCTTCAGAAGCTCGGCATAACGATAAAGTTGGTCGTAATTATATCCTTCCAGTATGATCCGGCTGTTTTTGAACCCAGAATTCAACTCGTTCGAAAAACCACGGCCAACTCCATACACTCCCCAATCAACCCCGCCAAGACTGATGGCTTTCGATGTAATTTCCTCTTTCAGAAAATAAGGGAACGAGCTAAATTCATATTCCGGCTTAAACTGGATGATAATGGACGAGTTGTTATAGGAGGTAACCGAGGATTGGAATTGTTCTATTTCGTTGTATTTGCTTAGAAAGTTCTCCATCAGTATGATGGCATCATTCAGCTGTTGAACGGTGCAGCCTTCGGGCATCTTCCCTCGGACATAAAGCGTGGTACGGGTTGGTTCGGAATAAAATGAGCTTTCGAAGACGTATTCGGAGAAAAGTCGCAAAGCTCCACCCAGAACTTTTTCAAGCGTGGGTTTGATCTCCGAATTAAACCATTCGTTACCGACGGTTTTATTGTAAAATTCAGGCCATTTGCCCTCTTTCTCGATTTTGTCAGGCAGCCATTGTACCGGAATTCCGAATCCGAGGATAAAAAGAAGGATATAGGCCCATTTATACTTTTTGCTGAAAACAATGGAACGACGGTAAAAGCGTGATATTTTTACAATCCTTCTTCTTTGTTTCAGAAGGCGGGAGCCTTGCCTGGCTTTTAGCTTTATCCTTTCCATCAGGGCCGGGATAAAAAACAGTGAAACTGCCAGTGAAACAACCAGGTTGACGATTATCACCCAGGCGAACTCAATCAGGTTTACCCGTTGTGATTCTTTAAGGAAAAAGACAATACTTAGCGCACCAATCGTGGTAAAGGCCGAAGCCAATATTGCCAGAAAAGCTTTCCTGTTCCCCTGGTGGCTGACATGGTTAATCATAATGATACTGCTATCGATGATCATCCCAAATGAAATGGTAATTCCGGCCAGGGTATATAGGTGCACTTCAATTTTCAGGATGTAATAAAAAATACAGGCAATCAACAAGTTGGCAAGTATACTTGCCCCGATTAGCAAAAGATATTTGAACCTTCGGCTGATCAGCAGGACAAAAACAAGCAGTATGAATAATGAAAAAACTGTACGCTCAGCGATTTTCGATAGTTCTTCACCCAGGAATTTGGTGGTGTCATTGGCCAGTAACATGGAGTAACCGGCAGGAAGACTCGTTTTCAGCCGCTCTGCTTCCTCTTTCAGCTTTTTGCCCAAATTCAGGTTGTTTACATTATCATCAGGGTAAATGACCATATAAACTGTGTTCAGTCCGTTTATCCTGAAATAGGATGACGGGCTCTGTTCTTTATAGGTAACCGTTGCAATGTCACCCAGCAAAATCATGCGCCCATTCACTTTTTTGACAGGAATGGAAGACCAGCTCGTACTATCTTTCCGGGTACTGGACAGGTAAAAACCGGTTACATTCCCGTCACTTTTATTTACCCCTGAAATAGATCCTTGTCCCAGGTAGTCCCTGCGAAAATAATCGGATATGTTTTGTACTATTTCACCGGAATAGATTCCAAGAGTTTGCACAAGATTGCTATTAAAGCGCACTTCCCATTCGTAAGGTGTTGAACCATATACCTTAACTCCATTCACGCCAGGGATGGATGATAATTTCGGCACAAGGTGGTCTTCTGCGTATTTCTGGATAAAAAACGGACTGGCGCTTGCATTCAGGGTGTAAGTAAGTATCGGGCTGCTGTTTTTTCCGCTGGCGCCAACGGATATTTCAGGAAAAGAAACCTGTTCAGGCAAATTGGGGTACGCCTGGCGGATCAGCGAAGAAACCTCAAACCGGATTGCATCAAGGTTAACCGTTTTCTTAAATGATAAATCAATTTGACCATAGCCTTTTGACGATACCGACGACACCTCTTTAATGCCTTTTATTCCGCTGAACAAGCCTTCCAGTTTGGATGTAACCTCCTGTTCAACTACCCTGGCCGAAGCGTTTGGCCAGTTGTATGACACTGTCAGTCCGGGCAACGTCCGCGAGGGGGTCAGCTGGATATTCAGCAGCGGCATAAGGCACCCACCCACGATCATCAGCAGAATGAAAATGGCTAAAACAGAAAAAGAGGAAAACCGGTATTTTTGAATCTGTACCAACATCTATTTCTTTTGTCAAACAGATTATTTGATAAACAATATTGCAATTTAGTATTTTACCAACTAATACCAACAGTACAAAATAGTGCTTGATAGCTATAAGAGATTTGTAGTGAAAAAGGACTTAATACCCCAATATTACGATTCATGATAATAATAACTAATAAATGTGTTTAAGTGTTATTTTATGCAATAACCCAAAGAACAAAATAAAGAAGAACTTTTAGATATGCATTGTAAGGTGTGTATTAGAGAATTTCACATTGGCATAGGCAATCATCCTATTTTCCAATGGTAATTAATAACACAAAACTTATTGAATGAAATTGGAAGGTTCCATCATTTTTCTATGGATTCAAAATATTGTTATAAACCTTAATAAGTTATGCCAATGTTCTCTATTTTTAGTTTCAAAGTATTAATGTTTTTGTTTTTGAATTGTTTCTTTATACAAGGCAAATATTTTTTCATTTATTATAGGATTTCCTATAAGTAGTATCCGATTACAACTATCAATCAAAAAAGTTTGAAACATCTTATCCTGTTCAAGAGAGTTTTTTATAAAAAATGAATTTTCGGCATCATTTATTAGAGGAATAGGAAAAGGATTTTCGTCGCTAACATACTTAACCAATCCATCAAAATCAATCGCATTTACATAAAATACAAAACTAACATTGGCTAATGACCGAAATTGCTCAATTAAAGGTTTCCATTTGTTCAAATCATTCAAACAAACACCGCAATTACCATCAATGAATGTGATAACCTTCAGAACTTTTTGTTGTTTATGGAGCAATTCTTCTGATACAGAATCACAAATAGGCAAATAAAGTTCTCTGCCTTGCCACTTCAATATTATATGAGCGGTAGCATAATCATGCTCTTTTTTTGAATAATACTCAGGATTTTTATAAATCAAAATCGTCAATGCGAAGCAAATTAATAAAAGTATCAGACCATAAAAATAACCTTTACTCATGAATTTTGTATAAAAGTCGTATTTCATAATTGAAAATATACAATTTGAGGTTCGGGTTCATGTATAATAGCAAACAATTTATTATCAACCTCAGAAACAGCTATATTAACCACTTCTTTATCTAAAACCATCCTCTCTAAAAAATTCCCATTCCAGTCAAAAACATGTATTTCCGGACACTTAACGATATCAGTCATATTTTTATATTCGCTTGATGCTTTCCCTGAATATAATAGATAAATTCGTAGAGATGATGTTGTAATATCACAGTAAGCTAATTTATTAGTTTGTTTCAAAGCAGAAGAGTAACCTTTGCCTTGGTTCTCTGATGAGTATTCTACTAAACTTTTTATAACTCTCTTTTTTGATGCTATTTCATTATTTTTCCTGATAGTAAAAATTTCAATTATCTGTGCATTGGAACAAGCCCAAACAATATTGGTATCTTGTACAGAGGCATTTCCTTGATAAGCTAGACATTTATTCATTGGTGTGTTCTTATCATTTGGGTCATAATCGTAATCTCCGAACTGTGTAATAGTTCTATTCATTTTATTCGAAAGCCTGAATGAAAATTGGTCATCAAAAAGACCGGTATTCAAAAATGTAGAATCTGTAAGTGAATAGCATTTAAATGTACCGTTTATAATCTTATCTGATTTTAATGGTCCTGTATTAATTTTCTGTATTCTACAAGAATCAATATTATAGGTAAAAATTTCTTTTTTTGCAAAGTCGAAGATATCAAAACATTTGTTAAAAGCTTGATTTTTTGTTAAATTTATTGGCGCTACTAATTCACCCGGACCTTTCCCTTTGTTTCCTAATTCAAAGATTTCCCCGTTCTTAATGTCAAGAATGGTTAAAAAATTGGATGACTTATTACTTAAAACTACAATTGCCGAGTCAACAACAATCAATTTTGAAGGGAATCCGAGTATCAGGTCCTCATTCTTATAATTAATTCGTTTTGCAGAATAATTTTTCGTAGCTTCAAAATTGTTTGAATCATTTATAGTTTTTGGTTTATTACAATTCCAAATCGTAAAAGTTAGAAATATTGAAAGAATCCAGAATATGTATTTCATGAATATATTGTATTAATTTATGAAAAATAGCCGATTTATTACTCTAAAAATGAGAAATCATATCGGCTATGTAAACTAATTAGTATCTTTTACCAAATAGAACGAATCCCGTTTCATCAACATAACAATAATCAAAATTGACATGGGCACAGAATGGTCCAACAATAACTTCTCCATCCGCTAATGCTTTGTTTTGTGCTATTGCCAATGAGAAATTATTAGTCTCACTTTTCTTTTCAGGTATGAAAAATGATAAAAAAGCAATGGAAATTAAAAATACAATTTTTTTCATAATACAATTTTTAGAAATATTTCATTTAAGCCCATTTTAAATGTTTTCCCAAACATCCATAAGGATATGAGAAATAACAAACGTCATAACTAACAAAATTGCACAAAGTTGTACAATCAATTTGACCACCTTCAGTATCAGCAAACGCCTTAATATTCACATGAATTAAGGAATTATTATTACTTGATTGGCTTTTGATATTAAAATTGATATTGATTGCTAAAAGAAAAGCCACGATAGTAATTATTGAACTAATTTTTCTTTTCATTTTTTTTTTTTTTTGAGTTTTTTAAGAACGTTATCTGCTATCATTTAACTCAGTCAAAGAATCCGAGTTTCGCTTTATTATTTCTTCTGTGTCACATCACCTCACTTTCTTTTTTAGAAAAGGTGCCGAACAGGAAAGAGATGACTTTTACGGGTTAGGCTTCCTGTTCGGCGCCTTTATAGGTTAATTAAATGTATTCATGAATTTGGGTTTTTTAACGACATAAAAATATGGATAATATTAATATATTCAACTTCTATATATTAAATTATTTAATTATTTTCAAACTCCGTTTCCAAACTATTTCATGAGTATTATTTGAAAACAATATTGTAGAAGCTTTTCCTACAATATTTTCTTCGGGAACAAATCCCCAACTTCGTGAATCCTGGGAATTGTGCCGATTATCTCCCATCATAAAATAATAATTGTGTAAAAATGTATATGTAGAAGTCAGATTTCCTTTTAAGTAAAAGTGATTTCCTTTTTTTTCGAGTTTCTGTTTTTCCAGTTCGTTAATTGTAACTTGAAAAATAAGAAAATTTAATTCTGTTAATGGAATAGTCATACCCCTTTTAGGTATTAGTATTGGGCCAAAATCGTCAATGGTCCAACCAATTGTCTGGTCTTTGGGTTCTACCCAATTTGCAGAATCCTGATTGACTGTGGAAAGTGTTAAAGAATCAATGATTCCTAATCCTTCCAATTGGGTCTTTTGAAACTCATTTAATGTTACTTCCATTTTTTCATCGTGCGGAGAATACCGGTAGCCAAAACCTGTAATATTTAAACTATCAGCAATATGAGTAAATTTTTCCTTGTTTTTTGAATAAATAAAAAACGGCTGTTTAACGTATCCAGATACTGGCATTTCCTTGTTGTTAAGGAATACTTTCCCCTTTTTAATCTGCAAAGTATCCCCTGGAATGCCAATACATCGCTTCACTATAAAATTATCACGTGTATCCCATAATGTGAAGGAGAAGACGAGTACGTCATTATTTTTAATCGAAGTAAAGCCTGATAACCTTTTGTAGTTCCAATAAGTTGAGTATGGCTTTGAATTATTTTTATTTTTTAAGTACCAGATAAGATTTAGCCAGGGAATTTCATAAGGAGAATGTGGCATGGCCGGGCCGTAATTGAGTTTACTAACCAATATCTTATCACCAGGGAGCAAAGTATCTTCCATCGAACCACTTGGAATGGAATAGATCTCTATGAAAAATACACGTATGCCTATTGCCAGTAAAAAGGTAGCAAGAAGAAATAATGCGGTATAAATTATTCGATGTTTTCTTATCCAGGTAAAAGGCTTTAAACCAGACCCAAAAAACTTATAAATGCCAAACACAACCAGGATGAATAAAGACAGCCAGAACATACCAACAGATACTGCCAGTACCACAACAACAATTATAATCGCTATCGTAAATTTGCATTTCATTTTTCTGGATCTTCTGGATATTTAACAGTTCCTTTTATTTCAAGCTTCACTGGCGACCCAGGTCCATTGAAGTACACGTCAATGCTTTTATGGAATACCCCTGGAAATGAAGCATCATATTTCACTTTAATAAAAGCCCTACTGCCCGGTTTTATGGGTTCGTGTATCCATTCAGGTACAGTACAGCCACAAGAGGTTTTTACATTGTTTATGATTAGCATAGTGTTACCTGAATTTGCAAAGTGAAATGAGTACTCGGCCTCTTTTTTATATGATAACATGCCAAAATCGTACTGTCTGTTATCAAACTGGATTGTGGCATTATTTTGTACAACAACAGGTCCACATGAACTTAACAAGATTAAAATCGAAGTATAGAAAAGAATACGCATAATCATCTATTTTTTACAGGCTTATTTTTTTTCATGTAATAAAAACACAGCGGAACAAAATACAGGCTGATTACAGTACCCAACAACATTCCGCCAATAACTGCCAGTGCCAGTGGTCTTTGCAGGTCGGCGCCCAACCCGCCGGTAAACAGGATGGGGAGCAACGAAAGTATGGCTGTCAGGGTTGTCATCAGAATAGAGAGCAGCCTGCGATGCCCTGATTCAACAATGGCCCGCATCAGCGACATTCCACCATTGTACAACCGGTTCATGGTTTCTACCTTTAAAATGGAGTCGTTAATCACAATTCCGCTCATCACCACAATGCCAATCAGCGACATCAGGTTAATTCCTGTTCCCCCGATTTTTAACGCAAGAAACACCCCGAAAATGTCGATCGGGATTTCGAGTAATACAAGCAATGGCAGGCTGAGCGATTCAAATTCCGAACTCAGGATAAAATAGAGCAGGGCAAGTGAAATCAGCAGGATTACAGCCAGTTCTTTAGTCATTGCCCTGTTGGAATAGATGCTACCGCCAAACCCTGCCTCGAATAAACGTTCTTTATTGACGGCTGAAGTAATCTTGTCCGAAAGTACTGAAGCTTCCTTATCTCCAATATTAAAACTCACCGGGAAATATTCGCCTTCTTTTCCTGCAATAATCACTTTAAGATCTTCACCCTTGGTCTCCTGTATCAGATCTCTCACCGGAACCAGTTCGTTATTTGCATTGCGGATGTGCAACCCGTTGATGATTGTTCGTATGTCTTCCTGCCGGTTTCCCAGCACAACCGGAACAAAATCCTGGTTATCGGCAATTAACAGAACCTGGTTTTGATTAAAAGCTGTTTTCAACTGGCTGTAAACCTTATCGAACGATACATCGTAAAGCAGGAGCCGTGCCGGATCGGTATGCAGTACTGTATATTCAGAAAGAGGTAACTTGTCAACCGGGTAGCCGGGCAGTGCTGATTGTATTCCTTTTAATGTTTTTTGCAGGTACGAAATATAGTCGGGCCCATAATCTTTCACCGCTCTTAATCGCACCGTAAATGGTTTCTCCTCTGAGGAAAATATCATGTTGAAAATGTTGTCAACTTCCTGCTGCTGCACGATGATTTGCGGATAATTTTTCTTCAGGTACGACTCGGTAGCAAGCCACACGCTGTCGGTCAGCGCCGGGTTTTTGACCTTCATATACACCAATGCTTCCGAAGGCGAAGCCACGCTGTTTTTGTCCATCAGGAATTGCTGCTCCCCGATCATACAGGTATTTTGCTCCAGTTGATCGCGGAAATGGCTGACCAACTGAAGTATCCGGCGTTTGTTTTCGCCAATATGAATTTGCTCGTTCCAGTCAACTGCCAGTATTAATTCGTCCCGTTCAATGGCAGGTAAGCGGCTCTTTTCCAATGTGCCATAAAGGGAAAATGTCCCTGCCAGCAGCAACCCAACTATAATAAACGACAATACCTGGTTGCGCATGGCAAAACGGAACCCCGCCATATACAGGACTTCAAAATTCAAAAGATTGATTTTTTTCAAAAATTTTAATTCACCCTTACTTTCAGATTTTCGATAGATTAACCGGTAGTACACCGGCAGCAGTGTAGCCGATACGCCCAGCGAAACCAGCAGCCCGATGGTAACGGCCATAGCCTGATCGTAAAACATGGCCCCGGCTATCCCACTGATAAAAATCAGCGGAAGAAAAACCGATGAGTTAGTTAACGAAGAACTCAGCAGCGGGCCAAAAACTTCGTTGACTCCGCTCGCGCAGGCCGATTCCATGATTTCTGAATCCAATGACGCTGATGTTTGGGGTGCTGAATGGGTTTCAGCAGAAGAAAGCAGTTTTGCCTTCCCCGACCGGCGAAGTCTTTCGCGGTGCTGGGTGATGTTGTCGATTACGATAATCGAATTGTCAACGGTCATCCCAACCCCGAGGATGATTCCTGAAAGCGAAACCACGTTAATAGAAATTCCCAGCAGGTAGAAAAACAACATTGAAACCACCAGTGATGTGGGGATGGTAATACCCACAAGCAGTGGCGCCCGGTAATCTTTCAAAAAGAAAAACATAACAATAAACGCCAGAATTGCGCCCCAGAACAGGTCTTGTCCCAGGTTTCCGATCGAATAATCCAGCAAAGTAGTCTGGTTCCGGGTCACATCAAACCGGATATTGGGATAGTCTTTTTCAAATTCGCCAACCAGGTTATTCAGCTTGTTTTTCAAATCCGACATCCGGGCGTCGCTTTGTTTTATAACAGCAAAAGAAATGGCATCCGCGCCGTTATGGAGGATCATTCCCTTTTGTTTCTGCGGATGTTCTATGATTGTTGCGACATCTTTTAGCTGGAACAAGCGGTTGTTAACCTTGAAATAAATGTCTTCAATATCTTTCCTGTTTTGCAAAGTGGATGAAAAACGGATGTTGTACTGGTACTGACCGTCGCGGATAAGCAAATTCCCCAGCCTGACATTACTGTTCTGAATGCCGGTTTCAAGATCGGACAGGGTGACGCCCAGCGATTGCAGTTTCTGGTTATCAGGAAGGATCAGCAATTCGGAACTGACAGTACCGCTTATATCAACCATTGCAACTTCGGGTAATTGTTCAATCCGCTTGCTGATTACATTGGTCGCAAACCGGCTCAGCTCAGCAAATGCCTGCGAAACAGGGAAAAGTTCGTTTGATTTATTTTGAAGGTTTGAAGAAATTGAAGTTTCATTCTTCTGGCTTTTTAGTGTGAGGTTCAGGTAAAATACCGGGATGTCGCTGGCATTGGCCTTAATAACCCGGGGTCTGTCGATCGTGCGCGGAAGTGTGTTCATGGCCCTGTCGATTTTTTCATTCACCTCGATAAATGCATAATCAATGTGAGCCCCGTATTCAAATTTCAGGTGGATCAACCCGCTTTCGTTGCGCGCTTCACTGGTAATATCCGATAGGTGCGAAAGTTGCATTAACTGGCGCCGAAGCGGCTTGACCATTGTGTTTTCCAACTCCCGGGCTGATGTATTGGGAGCGCTGACCTGAACGGTTATTTCGGGAATATCAATGTCAGGCATCAACGATACCGGAATGTAATTCATGGCTGCAATACCCAGCACCAGGATAGCGATGAAGCTCATAGTGACAGCGATAGGACGACGGATAAGAAATCGGACCATATTTGAATTTTTAAATCAGAATTGAGATTATCTGAAAGGCCTTCTGGCAGTTTATTCTATCGTGACATGACTTTCGTGGGCAAGGTTCAGGTTCCCTGAAACAATGATGGTATCACCGGCTTCAAGTTCTGCCCCTTTTTCGGCACTGGCAATCACCGAGAATGAGGTTGTATTTTCCCCGGTTGTCTGCACATAAGTCCAGAAGGCGATGCTGTCGTTCACACATTTAAACAGTACTTCCTGGTTGTCTCTGAGTACAATTGCCGTTTTGGGAACAACCAACTGACCGGGCACTTCGTTTTCGATAACTACTTTTACATTCATTCCATCCATCAGGGCGCCTGTGGTGTTTTTTACCTTTGCCTTAACCAAAATCATCCCGTTTTCATCAATAACCGGGTTGATTTCAGAAATATAGGCCTGGTAAACAGTCTGCCCTGTAAACGGGATCAAATGTACTTCCCCATTTAAACTGATGTAACCGGCTTCGCTTTCAACAATTCGGAATTCTGCCTCAAATTCAGAGTTGTCGATAAGGGTGCAAAAGGGGGCTCCCGCCGTTACCTGGTCAAACTGCTTTTGTTCGATATTAGCTAAAATGCCGGAAAAGGGAGCGGAGAGTCTCGTCGAGTTCAGATTAAACAGTGCAGTTTTATATCCCTGCATGGCTTCTGCATAACCTGATTTCACCTGGGCCATATCAAATATATTAGAGGGTATTAACGTACTATCCAGAGTATTGTAGCCCTGGCCAATCAGCAGGTTTTGCATTTCCAGTCTTGTCCGTTTTAACTGTATTTCAGCGTTTACAACCTGCTGCCGGTACGAAAATGAATTAAGTTCGGCAATACATTGACCTGCATTGACTTTTTCTCCGTTCCTGAAATGGAGTTTCTCCAGTTGCTCTCCAACGCGAAACTGAAGTCCACTTTTTTTCAGGGCAACCAGTTTACCATTGTTTACCAACTCCTTTTTAAATGTACTTTTTTGAAGTACAATAACTTCTACCGGGTTCTGCTGTTCTGTGTACGAGCGTTTTTCAGCTTCTATGGGTTGTTGTGCATTTTTGTCGGCACATGAAACCAAACAAAACAAGATTAGACAATAAACAATTGAGCGATTCATTTTAAGGCTGATTAAGCAGTTCTATAATTCGTAATTTTATATTATTTGAAGAACTTTTACTTTGTAATTTATATCCGGCAACTTTCGCTGGCGCCGATTATACATTGGTGTCCTGGTCAGCAGACCAGAATATTTTGGCCAAAGGCTCAGGTATGGATTAAGGAAATCCGTGCCAGAGTAGTTACAGGTTTTAAACCTCAAAAAAATGCTTTGCAGATTAAAAACCAAACCAAAACTCATTCTTGAAATATTTGAAAACTTATTATCATCTATCCATTAATCATTGGGTTATTGATTTTTTACCCGGAGAAAATGCACTTTTATACGTTTGACTAAATATAACCAAAATATCAAATACTTTACCACCAAACCTGTATGCCATTTTCATAAGTAAAAATTCGTTCTTCTTTGCCTCCGCTATGATTATGTAATAGCAGTAAAGCTCCAATGGGTACATTATCATAAATCAAACGATCATCTTTAACTTGATTTTTACCCAAAGAAATCCACTTGTTCTCCCAATAAAAAAGCTCATAATCACAACTAGTGTATAGATTATTGGTATCATTTCTAGGACAGAAATTAACATGCGTAACCTTTTGAGATTTACCTAAATCAAGACCAATCCAAAGTTCTTTCTTTTGTTTAATTACTATCATTTCATCTGGAAGACCTTCTAATTTATCGTTGCTTATATTAATGGTTATGTAGTTGTCTAAATCATTATCAAAAAGGATTTTTACATTATTTTGTGTAATCTCAGGACTAAATATGTATTTTCCGTCAAGAAAAAAATCATTTCCATTCTCGTCTATGGATTTAAATCCTATTTCTGCTACATTTCCTTTTGCATTTTCTAACGAAACCGGTGGAAATAAGTATCTCAAATATCTATAATTTCCTTCAGGTACGAGATATGATTTGAAGTATGTATCAGGAACAGTAGTAATAATATGCAGATCAACAGCATCACTGAAATCAGGTTGGTTTGCTCCCTGAAACTTACCTCCAATCATATGTTTGTCATACTCAATAAATCTCTTAGCAAGCGGATATTTTCGAAAAAGGTGAACGGTGTGTGCTGATTGGATTTCAGGAATGAACTTACTTATTGTACCATTTTCGTCAAGAAAAAAAGGCAAGCCAGCAGGAATTTGTTCTCCTTTTTCAATGTAAACCGGCAAATAAACTATTTCGGTCCCCATCTTTCTAAAAGTAGCTTTGCCATTATTTACTTTTCCACTTTCAACAGGAATCCAATCTTTATTATTGAATATGCACAAATATGCTATGCGATTTAAATTCTTATTATAATCCAGATTTATTGAAAGATCTATTGTGGATATAAATTCATCTGTGATATCAATATTTTTACTTAAATCAATATTTAATGGTGAATTGATTAGTTTTTTTTCAGAATCAGGTTGTCGCATTGAAAATGTTTCACGGTATATTTTAGGAGCTTTATTTTTAAAGACATTTTTACCTGGTGGTAGGTCGCCTCCTAAAAAATCAATAAATTTATTTTCTTTTGAAAGTACGGAATTAAAATCATGCCCCATACTACGATCTCCCCAGTTAGGAATTTTGTTTCGGGCTACAGCAAGTCCCATCGCACGCATTGCAAATGATGCGGCAGCAGCCTGTTGTAAACAAAAGCTAATTCTACAACTAAATAATTGTGAAGGGGTAAATCCGCGAGGGTGTTTCTTATAGATTCCACCTCCTCTGGGTAAAAGCCATGATGCGATATCATTATTTATTAAAGTACAAGCTTCTATAGGGTCGCTTTTATCTTTCAAAGAGTCACTGAGCCACTTATATCGATCCATAAAAAACGGCCTCCAACTTTCAAGTGGTTCATCTTCAAATCTATATGGCAATAAATATTCACAAAATTGTTCAAAGTTAATATGCCTGGCCCATGGAAATTGCCAGGCTTTAAATGCACAATCAATGTTTTCTATTAATAGCTCAGCAGTAATAGCCTTACAGTCAGGTTCTACTGAAATTTTAAATGTCGAAGGATCTCCATAGCGTTCAATATTCCGATTCCATAGATTGATAATTGGAGTTTGTATTATTTTCTCAATAATCTCATAATCATCATAATTATAATCGACTTTTTCAATAGAGACTATACTATCAAAAAAAGCTTTGTCAAACTTGTCTAACTGCTCGCTTACAACAGAATAATGATATATGGTGTTTTGAATCAGAAAGTAAGCCGCTTTTAGTTTCAGACTGTCTGAACTATTCTGCTTGTAGTGGACTAAAACTTTTTCTAATTCACCTTTATTGGCACCGGCCTGTTCCAGAGCTTTCAAAATTTCCGGAGGATAATCGGGTTTACATGAATTAATAGAAAAAAAAATCGTTAATACAATAAGAGTTCGTTTATTCATAGGTAGTCCTTAATATTATAATTGAAAAAGATTTAGATTTTTGACTTATATCGCTCTTGAGGTTATTTTAATTATAAATACTAAAATTTAACCATTTATTAGATAGCTTTAATACATATTGTTTTTGTTATCAGTAAGTAACTTTATTTATCAAACAATACGCTTTAGTAATCTGTTCCACCAAAACTTCCCATCGTGATAATTATAAAAGATTAATCCTGCTTTTCCCACTATACTCTTTTCCGGAACAAAACCCCAATAACGCGAATCATTTGAGTTATGTCGATTATCGCCCAACATAAAATAGTAGTTTTGCTGAAAAACGTATTGGGTTACCTGTTTCTCGTTAAGGTAATACAGACCGTTTTTCTCTACCAGATTCATTTTTTCGTGGAGATTGATGGTACTTTTGTATAGTGAAAAACTCTGATCAGTAAGTGTGATTAACATGCCCTCGTGTGGAATCACCAAAGGGCCGTAATCATCTATAGTCCAGGTTAGGTCTTGAATTTTTGGAAAAATCTGGAGAGATGAATCGGGTGGCAATGTTATTACTTTGAAAGAGTCAATAGTTTCCGACTCCCAAAGTTGATTTTTTTGGATTTCTGTCAAAAACAGTTCTGCTATACCTTTTTTATATGTTTGAGTAGAAAGGCTAAATGTTCTAATTCCAAGTGTATATGTCAGCTGCGTAAATTGCTGTCGATTATTTATCCAAGCTTTATAACGCTTTTTGACAAATGACGGTTCAGGCCAAGATTGCCCGTTTATTTTTACGTTGCCGCTTTCTATTGCCAAAGTATCACATGGAAGTGCTATGCACCGTTTTATAAAAAAATTGTTTGGTCCACCCCATAACGGGTGTGAGAAAACCATTACATCCCCTCTCCTAAAATCTGATATTCCTGGCAGTCTTTTGTAATTCCAGTATACTGAATCCAGATTGGTCATAGCTTTGGCGTGTAAAAACCAAAATAGGTTGATCCAAGGGATGTCATAAGGCGATGCTGGCAGTTTTGAACCGTAAATCAGTTTGTTTACCACTATCTTATCGCCAGGTAATAACGAATCTTCCATGGAACCGCTTGGAATGGAATAGATTTCGATGAAAAACATACGGAGCATGATGGCAAGGATAATTATGCCAATAAACATAAATGTAGTTTTAAGCCATTTTCTTCCCATCAGGTTACAATATTATAAATCAGGATATTCTACTTTTCCATTAATTTTCAACATAACCGGGGAACCGGGGCCATTGTAATAAACTGTAATTTCTTTATGAAATATTCCGGGCGTAGCTGCATCGTACCTGACTGTAATTGTTCCATGATTTCCCGGTTTTACCGGCCTCCTGGTCCATTCAACAGCTGTACAGCCGCATGAGGTTTTTACATTGTTTATAACCAGTGGAGTTTTATCTGGATTGGAAAATTCAAAGCTATATTCCACCTCGTTCTTTAATTGTATGATACCGAAATCATAATCCTGTTTGTTAAACCGAATAACTGCATCGTTCTGGGTGATGGAAGTGGAGCAGGAAATGATAAGTAAAATTAAACTTAATTGTAATAAAAATTTCATCTCTCGGACTTTTTTAGAATACGATAAGAGATCATTACTCTTCTATTCGATTTTGTATTTCTTTTAAATAAATTACTTGCATTTCTTTTGAACGTATTGGATTTCCTAATAGCAGAATATTATTGTCGCTATCAGTTAAAACTGTCTCGAAATGTGTCGATTCTTTCATAAATTTATTTTGTTTATAAAAAGCTCGTTTTAAATCAAAAAAGAATGGATATGAAAAACTTTTTATTTCTCTTTTATCACACATAAATTTAAATAACTCAAAATTATCATCTGATTCACATATTAAAATTATAGGGACTTTAAGCTTTTCAAAATTCGGAATTATATTGTTCCACAGTTCTATGTCACGTATGCATGTGGGACACGACGCATTTATATGGGAATAAATTTTAATTTTAGCATTGGACAACTGAACACTATCTGCAATATAATTGAGGAATGGAGCATATATAGTTAAACTATCTGGAATTATTAATTTTTTATTCAGCCAATTTTCTACCACTGATTTCAAATGTGCTTCCTTTTCTTGAGTTTCTCTATTCTGGCACGACATAGTAGAACTCACGAAAAAAATGAATACCATGCATTTTATTATGTTGAATATAAGATGTCTCATATAAACTTAATTGATTTTTGCTTGGACAAGAAATCCAGTATTTACATCAAAAGCATATAAAGTTTTGTTGTCTTTTGATACAGCCAGCCCTTGAATACATTTGTTTAAAATTAATTTTCGAATAGGATTTCCATCCCAGTCATAAACATATATACAGTTTCCATCATATGAATTAGAATCCCTTCTTGTCCTTCCCGAATATGCAAGGTAAATGTATTCATTAGTCACGGTTCCGTTAACAAATGCGAATCTGGTCTCGTCTGTTCTGCTTATTCCGTTGGGTTGGGGTATATATTTTACATTATACCTTTCAGGGCCGAGTATTGCAAGACCTGATCCAGTTTCCGTATTAAATATCTCAATTGCATCTAGGTAACGATAGGGCAAAACTAGTTTATCTCCAGTTGGTTTTGTAAAAATTAAAGATTGATATATTGACTTGAATAACAGTAATGACATACCATCAGGAATCTTTTTAATTTTTCCAAACTGCTTAATCACCTTACCTGAAGTCAAATCAATTTCTTGGATTTTATATTCTGAATTTATATTTCCTACACCGTAAAAGTGAAGGCTGTCTTTGAAATCAATCATATAATAATGATCTTCAATGGGATATTCGTGAAAAGAAACAGATGAAATTGTATCAACAATTTTTCCTTTGTCAATTGTAAATGTTTTTTTTAAGGTAATATCTTGCAACCACAGACTATTACCATTTACTCCAATTGCTCTTGGCCCTATAGCTTCGCCAGGACCTCTCCCCTTGCCCAAATATCCATTTGAAATTATTCCGCTACTCAAAGAGAAGTTGTTAAGAAAGTTATTTGCCCCAGGTTGTACATTAAATATTATCAAAGTAGAATCAAGTAGTTTTATCATTCCAGCTATTCCTTCTTTATAATCATAAATATTTTTGAAAACAATAACTTCCTCTTTTGGAAATTTTGAAAAAGATATGAAGTTCTCATTTAAAACGCTATCTGCAGGTTCGCATCCGACAATTAATAAGCATGTTACGACAGTCGCTACAAATAGTTTTAGCCTTGGATGTAATTCCTTATTACCCATAAACGTGATATATTTAAGCATAGGTATTTAGACGAATTAATTATATTATTTTATAAACATAAATCACTTGTTAATAATATCTTAATTAACGGAATGAACAAACATTTAATGGTAGTTTAAACTATTTATGATTATATCCTGATTTTAAAAATTTTCAGAGTGAAAAAGTTTATAGTAATAATTGATTTAAATTAAACCCGCTTATTACTATAAACATAATTCCTCCCTTTGTAAGTACATATATCAGTTACAAAGAAACATATACGACGGTTCACAAAGGGATTTAGTTACATAGGGTGGTTGGCTGCATTCATCCAACCAATAACTTGTATAAAAACAACCAGCCCCTCCATCTTCTGCATTTGCTACGTTAATAGCAACTAAACTAGCTAAATCTACATCCACATCTGATTTAGAGTAAGATGACAAATTAACATTAAAAAACATAGTCCCTACTATTAGAAGAAAAACAAATATTCCTATAATTTTTTTCATTATTGATAAAATTTTAAACTGTAAATACTATAATATGAAAATTCGTTTTCAAGAAAATAGACTCAATAGTCCTCTTAATACTATTCTCTTTATTTTTACTCCCCGAGAAGGGAGCTACCAAAACTGGTGTTCGATACAGATTGAATATTTCTTCATATGGTTTTTGCCTTTCGTCTTATTTCAGGTGTTACGGTATTGTGTTCTATGTTTTGTCTGACTATCTTTTGCATTTCTTTCCTGATTTCTTCAACAGTAGCAGAATTTACCTTTACTTTCTTATCCAGCATTTCTATGTATGCCTCAACCGCCTTTGCGCATTGACCGGTTTCGTGGTAGAGTTTTGCCAGCAGGTATTTGAGGGAAATGCGAAGGGTTCAAGTACCAGGCATGTAAATAGTCAGCTTCGGCATTTTTGTTTTGGCCAGTTGCTTTGTAACTGTTGCCCAGGGCTTTGTACACAATGGCATTGGGGTAAAACTTTGTTGCTTTTTGTGAAATTTTGGCTGCCTTTTCGTATTCGTCTGTTATTGAAAGCGCTTTGCCGTAGTTGGTGAGGAAAAAGTGTAAAGAAAGCGAAGAAATTTTCATGTAATTATATATATTGGATATAAATATATAAATAATTTATGAAATAGTATTTTACTTTTTTGATTATTTCAACGGTTTAAATAAACGTTTCTACTTAGTTAAACGTGAAAAACCCACATTTTTCGCGAAAACAACAAATTAAGATTTCTGCTGAGCGAAAAAATAAAGGTTTCAAATATTTCAAAAACAAGTTTTGCTTCGGATTTTAACCTCCGAAGCATTTTCCTCAGGTTAAAACCTGCGGCGGCTAAAATTGAGTTCATATTGTCCCCAATTTCGTCGACGAGGTAATTTCTGAGCATTCGGTGGTCGTGTTTGATGTGGCCAATTACCGGTTCTATCCCAGCCCTTGCCCTGAAGCGTTGCCTCATTTTCTGTCGTTGGTATTGTCTGCCCGTTTTGGGCGATTTTCCCGGACAAATAATTTGTGTGCCATTTACTTGTTTGCGGCCCCGATACCCCCTGTCAACAATTCCTGTTTCGGGTTTATGGTTTGTAATTCTTTCAACCTGTGCTAATTGTGGAGCAAGGGTATCGCCATCAAATGGGTTGCCTGCAAAACTCAATACACCAATAATAATCCCCGACTTCCGGGTTTTTGTTATCGATACTTTGTTGCCAAATTCATATTTCTTGTGTTCTTTTCCTTTGGCAATGCAACTCACCTGTGGCTGGTGAAGACTGTAAACCTTGTTCTTCGAATTCTTGTTTTGAGTTAGTACGCGATTGAAAATGCTGAACTTTTCCGCGTATTTCATCCGCTGTGATTCTGTCATTTTGCGTTCCAGGTCGCGAAAAACCTTCCCCGCAATTATTTTTATCCTCCGCCTGGCAGCAAGGGCTTTCTTCTTTCGCCGCGGATGGTCATGGAAACGCTGGTCTATCATCAGTTGCTTTAATTCCCCTTTGTAGGTCTGACGAAGCCTGATGGCTTCACCTTTTGAGATTTTCCGGCACTGTTCTATGATTTTCTTCTGAAGTTTTACATCGGTCGGGAAAGTGATGTTTTTTTCCTGAACGGTTGTGTCTATCAATACTTCCTTTTCCTGTACCTCTTTCTTTTCAAATAAATTCACCGTTGCCTTCAGTATTTGCTCTGCTCCCTTTTCACCAATTCGCTGGCGGAATTTTATCAACTCGGTGCGGTCAAACGGATAATCATGCCGAAAATAAACTTCTCCACAGAAGTATTGCCAGTAGGGGTTCTCAACCCAGCGGTCCAACACACTTTCGTCGCCCTGGTTAAACATCCGCCGTAGCATGATAATGCCAACTATTAACCGAATCGGAACCCCGGGGCGTCCATTGTCTTCACAGTAATAAACACTCAAATCTTTTTCAAGACTTTCCCAGTCTATTTTCTTCGAAAGCCTAACCAGCTCGTGGCTTTCATTGATAAATTGCTTTAAAGGAACCTGAAACATGTTTAACTGCGGATTCTTTTCTTTTTTGCCTACCATTTCTACCAGCTTTTTACCAAATTTGGCTAAAAACTGGTAGATTTTTATCTCTCAAAATCAAAACTTATTAACATTATA
>DAINOH010000006.1:0-51751 GCA_036735485.1 Draconibacterium sp.
AAATGATTGCTCAGGCAAATGCTCCCTTAAACGAAAAAGGCAAATACGTTGAAAGCCGGGTTAAATCAAGATACAACGGCGACTTCCCTGTAACCGAACCTCAGGGCATTCACTTCATGGACATTGCCCCCAACCAGATTGCATCCATTGCGGCGGCGCTGGTGCCGTTCCTGGAACACGACGACGCCAACCGTGCACTCATGGGATCGAACATGATGCGTCAGGCGGTTCCGCTTTTACGTCCTGAAGCACCGGTTGTTGGCACAGGATTGGAAGGCAGGGCTGCAGCCGACTCTCAGATTCTGATTAAAGCCGAATTTGACGGGGTGGTTGAATACGTTGATTCTGAACAGATTATTATTCGTTATGATATATCAGAAGATGATCGTTTTGTAAGTTTTGATCCGGATGTGGTAACTTACAGACTTCAGAAATATACAAAAACAAACCAGGGAACCACAGTTGACCTGAAACCGATTGTTCGCAAAGGTCAGCGCATCAAACAAGGACAAATTCTTACCGAAGGTTATGCAACCGATAAAGGTGAACTTGCTCTTGGCCGTAACCTGATGGTGGCTTTCATGCCATGGCAGGGTTACAATTACGAAGATGCGATTGTGATTTCTGAAAGAATAGTGCGTGAGGATGTCTTTACATCAGTTCATGTTGATGAATACAGTCTTGAAGTACGCGATACCAAGAGGGGAGTTGAAGAATTTACTTCAGATATTCCGAATGTGAGTGAAGAAGCCACCCGTAATCTCGATGAAAATGGGTTGATCAGGATTGGAGCCGATATTAAACCGGGAGATATTCTGATTGGTAAAATCACTCCAAAAGGCGAATCGGATCCTTCTCCTGAAGAAAAACTGTTACGTGCAATTTTTGGTGACAAAGCAGGCGATGTGAAAGATGCTTCATTAAAAGCTTCTCCATCGTTAATGGGTGTTGTTATCGACAAGAAATTATTCTCACGTGTAACAAAAGACAAAAAAGGAAAAGCAACAAAAACACTGCTTGACCAGATTGATGAACGTTTTGAACGTGAAGTTGCTGCATTGAGGGCAAAACTCGAAGACAAATTATTTACACTCATCGGAGGTAAAACTTCGCAGGGAGTAAAAGATTATTATGGAACCGAGATTATTGCCAAAGGTGTTAAATTCACTTTAAAACAACTTCAGGAAATCGATTATCTGGCAATCAATCCATCAAAATGGACTACTGACAAGCAGAAAAACGACATGGTTTTCAGCGTGATTAATAACTTCATTCAGAAGTATAAAGAAGCTGAAGCTGTTTCACGTCGCGAAAGATATAATATCACTATTGGTGATGAACTTCCTGCAGGTATTATCCAGTTGGCAAAAGTTTATGTGGCCAAAAAACGTAAACTCCAGATTGGTGATAAAATGGCAGGTCGTCACGGTAACAAAGGGATTGTTTCGCGTGTTGTTCGTCAGGAAGACATGCCTTTCCTCGCCGATGGAACACCGGTTGATATCGTTTTGAATCCGCTGGGTGTACCTTCGCGTATGAACCTCGGACAGATTTACGAAACGGTTCTGGGTTGGGCAGGTAAAAACCTGGGCGTAAAATTTGCGACTCCGATTTTTGACGGTGCAAGTCTTGAGTCAATCAGCGAATTCACTGATAAAGCAGGCGTACCACGTTATGGTGTGACACGCCTGATTGATGGTGAAACCGGTGAACAGTTTGACCAGCCGGCCACAGTGGGTGTTATTTACATGATGAAACTGGGCCACATGGTTGAAGACAAAATGCATGCACGTTCAATTGGACCGTACTCACTTATTACGCAGCAACCACTTGGTGGTAAAGCACAATTTGGTGGTCAGCGTTTTGGTGAAATGGAGGTTTGGGCGCTCGAAGCTTTTGGTGCTTCACATATTCTTCAGGAAATCCTGACGGTGAAATCGGACGATGTTATGGGAAGGGCAAAAGCCTACGAATCAATCGTAAAAGGCGAACCAATGCCTCAACCCGGAATTCCGGAATCACTGAATGTGTTGCTGCACGAACTCAGGGGATTAGGTCTCAGCGTAAGAATGGAGTAATTCATTCTGAAATGATCAGGTGCTGTTTTCATTTTTTAGATTAGTATTTATGGCATTTAAGAAAGATAATAAAGCAAAAGTTAGTTTTTCAAAAGTTTCAATCAGCCTTGCTTCTCCTGAAGAGGTTCTCGAAAGGTCGTTTGGCGAAGTTCTGAAACCCGAAACAATTAACTACAGAACATACAAACCTGAGCGTGACGGTTTGTTTTGCGAACGTATTTTCGGACCGGTAAAAGATTATGAATGCCATTGCGGTAAGTACAAACGAATCCGTTATAAAGGAATTGTTTGCGACCGTTGTGGTGTTGAAGTTACCGAAAAGAAAGTGCGCCGCGAACGAATGGGCCACATCTCGCTGGTAGTGCCGGTGGCACATATCTGGTATTTTAAATCACTTCCCAATAAAATCGGGTACCTGCTTGGTTTACCCACTAAAAAGCTCGACAGTATTATTTACTACGAGCGTTATGTGGTAATCAACCCGGGTGTGAAATATGCCGATGGAGTGAGGGAACTTGATTTCCTTTCTGAAGAAGAATACCTGGATATTGTCGAAACATTACCAAAAGACAATCATTTACTCGATGACGCTGATCCGAACAAGTTTTTGGCCAAAATGGGTGCAGAAGCACTGTTCGATATTTTAAGCAAAATCGATCTCGACGATTTGTCATTCACATTGCGACACAAAGCAAACACCGAAACATCTCAGCAACGTAAAAACGAAGCATTAAAAAGGTTGCAGGTGGTTGAAGCTTTCAGGGCAAGTAAAAATATCAACCGTCCGGAATGGATGATTGTACGCGTGGTGCCGGTTATTCCGCCCGATTTGCGTCCGCTCGTGCCGTTGGACGGGGGCCGTTTTGCAACTTCCGATCTTAACGACTTATATCGCAGGGTTATTATCCGCAACAACCGTTTAAAACGATTGATCGAAATCAAAGCTCCTGAGGTAATTCTCCGTAACGAGAAACGTATGTTACAGGAAGCTGTTGACTCGTTGTTCGACAATTCAAGAAAATCGAACGCGGTAAAAACTGAAAATAACAGGGCATTAAAATCACTTTCCGACAGTTTGAAAGGGAAACAAGGACGTTTCCGTCAGAACCTGCTCGGTAAACGTGTTGACTATTCTGCCCGTTCGGTTATCGTCGTTGGCCCGAAACTGAAAATCCACGAATGTGGTATTCCGAAAGATATGGCTGCTGAGCTGTACAAACCATTTGTAATCAGGAAACTGATTGAACGTGGTATTGTAAAAACAGTAAAATCGGCCAAAAAGATAGTTGACCGCAAAGACCCGGTTGTTTGGGAAATCCTTGAAAACGTATTGAAAGGACACCCGGTGATGCTGAACCGTGCGCCCACACTGCACCGTTTGTCAATTCAGGCTTTCCAGCCGGTTTTGATCGAAGGGAAGGCAATTCAGTTACACCCGCTCGTTTGTACCGGGTTTAACGCCGACTTCGACGGTGACCAGATGGCAGTGCACCTCCCGCTGGGCAACGCAGCAATTCTTGAAGCCCAGCTTTTAATGCTCGCTTCTCACAACTTGCTGAACCCGGCCAATGGAGCACCCATCCAGGTTCCATCGCAGGACATGGTTTTGGGTCTGTATTATATGACCAAACAACGGAAAGGTGCCCGTGGCGAAGGAATGATCTTCTACTCAGCTGAAGAAGTTATTATTGCCTACTCAGAAAAGGTGATCGATCTTCATGCTATTATCAAAGTAAAAGTGGAAGACGTTGACGAAAAGGGCAATTTCTTCAAACATATTATCGAAACGACAGTTGGCCGCGTGATTTTTAATGAAAAAGTTCCGCGCGAAGCTGGTTACATCAACCAGTTACTGACCAAAAAGTCGTTGCGTACCATTATTACCGATGTGTTTATCCGCAGTGGAAATGCAAAAACTGTTGCCTTCCTCGACGATATTAAAGACCTTGGTTATGACATGGCTTACCGTGGTGGTTTGTCGTTTAATCTCGATGATGTGATTATTCCTGAAGCAAAAGAAAAAATTGTAGCCGACGGATACGCAGAAGTTGAAGATATTATCAACAACTACAACATGGGTTTCATCACCAACAACGAACGATACAACCAGGTTATCGACATCTGGACACATGCCAACTCAAAACTGACGCACTCTGTGATGCAGACTTTGAGCAGCGATAAACAGGGTTTCAACTCAATTTATATGATGCTTGACTCTGGTGCCCGTGGTTCGAAAGAACAGATTCGCCAGTTAAGTGGTATGAGGGGTTTGATGGCAAAACCACAGAAATCAGGTTCTACCGGTTCGCAGATTATCGAAAACCCGATTTTGGCTAACTTTAAAGAAGGCCTTTCGGTTCTTGAATACTTTATTTCAACGCACGGTGCCCGTAAAGGGTTGGCCGATACCGCGCTGAAAACTGCTGACGCTGGTTATCTGACCCGTCGTTTGGTTGACGTTGCGCAGGATGTGATTATTTCGGAAGACGATTGCGGAACACTCCGTGGTTTGGTGGCTACCACCATCAAAAACAATGAGGAAGTTGTTGCATCGCTTTTCGAACGTATTGTGGGTCGTACTTCGGTACACGATATTTTCCACCCGCTAAGCGGCGAACTGATTGTACAAACTGGTGAGGAAATTACAGAAGATATTGCAACTGTAATCGAAAATTCACCGATTGAAAGTGTTGAAATCCGTTCGGTACTTACCTGCGAATCAAAAGTGGGTATTTGCGCAAAATGTTATGGTCGTAACCTGGCTACCGGTAAAAAGGTACAAAAAGGTGAAGCCACAGGCGTTATTGCCGCACAGTCAATTGGCGAGCCCGGAACTCAGCTTACACTGCGTACCTTCCACGTGGGTGGTATCGCAGGTAACATCTCGGCCCAGTCAACAGTTGAATCGAAATATGACGGTTATGTTGAAATTGAAGAACTGCGCGCAGTAAAATTCAAAACTGAAGATAACCAGGATTGCGATGTTGTTGTTAGCCGTTTGACCGAGTTAAAGATTGTAGATAAAAATACCAATATTACCTTGTCAACTCACCCGATTCCATACGGGTCGAAACTGTATGTGAAAAATGGTGAGGAAATCCGTAAAGGAAAACTCATCTGTGAATGGGACCCGTTCAATGGGGTAATTATTACGGAGTTTGACGGTAAAGTTGAATTCGAAAATCTTATCGATGGTGTTACTTTCCGCGAAGAATCGGACGAACAGACCGGTTACAGCGAAAGGGTAATTATCGAATCGAGAGATAAAACCAAAAACCCGACCTTGAAGGTGGTTGATGCAGAAGGAATGGCAATTCGTTCGTACAACCTTCCGGTGGGTGGCCACATTTCTGTTGACAACAAACAGATGGTGAAAGCGGGTATGGTACTTGTGAAAATCCCGCGTGCTGCTGGTAAAGCAGGCGATATCACCGGTGGTCTTCCCCGTGTTACCGAGCTTTTCGAGGCGCGTAATCCTTCAAATCCGGCCATTGTTTCGGAAATCGATGGTGAAGTTTCGATGGGTAAAATCAAACGTGGTAACCGCGAAATCATTGTGACTTCGAAATCGGGAGAAGTAAAAAAATACATGGTACCGCTTTCAAAACAGATTCTTGTACAAGAAAACGACTATATCAGGGCCGGTACTCCCCTGTCTGATGGTGCAATCACTCCGTCTGACATTCTGGCCATCAAAGGTCCGACTGCGGTTCAGGAATACATTTTGAACGAAGTTCAGGATGTGTACCGTATGCAGGGGGTAAAAATCAACGATAAACACTATGAAATCATCATCCGTCAGATGATGCGTAAAGTGGAAATCGAAGACCCGGGTGATACACGTTTCCTTGAAAAACAGGTGGTTGACAAAAACGAATTCTTCTCTGAAAACGACTGGATTTACAACAAAAAAGTGGTTATCGATGCGGGTGATGGAGAAGGAATCAAAGCTGGCCAGATTATTTCGGCACGTAAACTGAGGGATGAAAACTCACAGTTAAAACGGAGGGATAAAAAACTGATTGATGCGAGGGATGCAATTCCGGCAACATCAAGCCAGGTTCTCCAGGGGATTACAAGAGCTGCATTGCAGACACGCAGCTGGCTCTCGGCAGCATCATTCCAGGAAACAACCAAGGTACTCAACGAAGCCGCTATCAACGGCAAAACTGACTACTTAGACGGTTTGAAAGAGAATGTAATCTGCGGTCACCTGATTCCTGCCGGAACCGGTTTGAAAGAATACAAAAACCTGGTGGTAGGCTCAAAAGCTGAATACGACCAGTTGATGGATTCAAGAGATTAATTCAAGATTCAGACAAAAATGGAAGATAACAATCCGAAACCACAGCAACTGAATATTGAACTGAGTGAAGAAATAGCACAGGGAGTTTATTCAAACCTGGCGGTGATCACCCATTCAAGTTCTGAATTTGTGGTTGATTTTGTCAGAATTATGCCGGGCGTACCCAAGGCAAATGTAAAGTCGAGGATTATACTCACACCGGAACATGCCAAAAGGTTGCTGTTTGCACTTCAGGATAACATTAAAAAGTTTGAAGCTGTAAACGGGCCGATTAAAAATGTACATCCGGGTGGAGATCCGATGATGCCGCCATTGAATTTTGGTGGACCAACAGCGCAAGCTTGAGATTTAATCAAAAAGATAGTAAAAGAGGAATCAGCAATGGTTCCTCTTTTCTTTTTACCAGATTTCCTTTGTCATTCGTTCAGTGGCCGTCATGTAATATCGGGCAAAATTTTCGTCTTTCATAAATTCAGTTAATTGTGGCCGCCAGCTTTCAGCAACCTCTGAAAGCTCTGCAATCTGCTTTTTGGCCAGCGGATCGTCCTGGTTGGCACGGAATGCTTTGATTACCGGGATAAAATCATCCATCCATTGTTCATATCGGTTCATTAACTGCTGTTGTTCTGCTGTTAATGGAAAGTCGGTTTTGCTGTTTAAAACCCTGGCTGAAATTTTTTGTCCCCCGATTGTGACTGTCCCAACCGCCAATCCTAATTTTGTCAGAAAAGCCCTTCTTGATTCTTCGTACTCGTTCATTTTGCCTGTTTTCAGTTTTTATTTCTGAAACAATATTTTGCAAACAATGTTTTTACTTCATAAAAACGAAAAGCCCCTTGGCTGCAAACCAAAGGGCTTTTATATTCTTTCGACTCCGGACTTCGAACTTCTTTACTTCACTTCTTCAAAATCCACATCGGTTACTTCGCCATCAGCTTTCTGCTGACCGCCCTGCTGGCTGTTCTGGCTTCCGGCATTCGGGTTGGCTTGTTGTCCGCCCTGTGCCTGCGAAGCATTGTACATTTCCTGCGAAGCTGTCTGGAACACGGTGTTCAGTTCTGTCATGGCTGCATCAATGGCGGCAATGTCTCTGCTGGCATGTGCATCTTTCAGTTTTTTCAGCGCATTTTCGATTGGCTGTTTTTTGTCGGCCGGAATCTTGTCGCCAAACTCTTTCAGCTGTTTTTCGGTCTGGAAAATCAGACTGTCGGCCTGGTTGATTTTGTCAGCCATTTCTTTTGCTTTTTTGTCAGCTTCGGCATTGGCTTCAGCTTCGGCTTTCATCCGTTTGATTTCATCATCCGAAAGACCTGACGAAGCTTCAATACGAATCGACTGTGTTTTGCCGGTTGCCTTGTCTTTGGCGCTCACATGCAAAATACCATTGGCATCGATATCGAAAGTCACCTCAATCTGCGGAATTCCACGTGGTGACGGCGGTATTCCGTCTAAGTGGAAACGGCCAATTGTTTTGTTGCCCGAAGCGATCGGACGCTCTCCCTGCAATACATGGATTTCAACCGAAGGCTGGTTGTCGGCGGCCGTGGTGAATGTTTCCGATTTTTTAGTCGGAATGGTAGTGTTGGCTTCAATCAGTTTGGTCATCACACCACCCATGGTTTCAATACCCAGTGAAAGCGGGGTAACATCCAGCAATAACACATCTTTTACTTCGCCCGTTAAAACTCCACCCTGAATAGCAGCACCCACAGCTACCACTTCGTCAGGATTTACTCCTTTAGACGGAGTTTTGCCAAAGAACTGCTGTACTTTATCCTGAATAGCCGGGATACGGGTTGAACCACCCACCAGAATCACTTCATCGATTTCGCTGGCCGAAAGACCTGCGTTCTGAAGAGCTTTGCGGCAAGGTTCGATGGTGGCATTGATAAGGCTGTCGGCCAATTGTTCAAATTTTGCACGGGTCAGCGTTTTTACAAGGTGTTTCGGAATTCCGTCAACCGGCATAATATAAGGCAGGTTGATTTCGGTTTGCGATGAACTTGATAATTCGATTTTTGCTTTTTCAGCTGCTTCTTTCAGGCGCTGTAAAGCCATCGGATCGCGTTTCAGGTCAACGCCCTCGTCTTTTTTAAACTCTTCTGCCAACCAGTCAATAATGGTCTGGTCGAAATCATCGCCGCCAAGGTGGGTGTCACCATCGGTTGATTTTACTTCGAAAACGCCATCACCTAACTCAAGGATTGAAATATCAAAAGTACCGCCTCCAAGGTCGAATACTGCGATTTTCATGTCTTTGTGCATCTTGTCCAAACCATAAGCAAGCGAAGCTGCAGTAGGTTCGTTGATGATGCGGCGTACTTTCAGACCGGCAATTTCACCGGCTTCTTTGGTTGCCTGGCGTTGGGCGTCGTTAAAATAGGCAGGAACTGTAATTACAGCCTCGGTAACTTCTTGTCCCAGATAATCCTCAGCCGTTTTTTTCATTTTTTGCAGCACCATCGCCGAAATTTCCTGCGGGGAATATTTGCGGTCGTCAATCTGCACACGTGGTGTATTATTATCGCCTTTTACTACTTTGTATGGAACACGGGCAACTTCTTTTCCCACGCGGTCGTAGGTTTCGCCCATGAAACGTTTGATTGAATAAACGGTTTTTGTAGGATTGGTGATGGCCTGACGTTTTGCAGGATCACCGATTTTACGTTCGCCGTTTTCAACGAAAGCAACAATCGAAGGAGTTGTGCGTTTTCCTTCGCTGTTAGGAATTACAACAGGTTCGTTGCCTTCCATTACTGAAACACACGAGTTGGTGGTTCCAAGGTCAATTCCGATTATTTTTCCCATTTTTATTATGTTTTAAATGATTATTCAACAAAAAATTTACGATGGGTGTATTTCAAGGATTGTGCCAGCCCCGAATCTGCCATTTCAGGAGAAAATGTGACACCATAAACAAAAAATATACGCAGGGTTTTGTCAAGGCTGGTGACAAAACGGCAGAAACTTTGAAGAATCTACCAGATGCTCAGTATTAGAAAATGGCATAATTCAGGTTGAAGTTGTAATTCAGGTGCTTCTGGTAATTGTCTTGAGTTTTACTGTTAAAAACACCTTTTAATGCATCAAACTGAATTGAATAACCAAGTCTCAATTTTTCAGAAATGTAATAGTATCCAGAAGTTGAAAAAATAAATTCTATTCCAAAATTTTCTTTGTCAAATATTTTTTCATCGCTGTAGTTAGCCAGATCAAACTTCCCGTTAACAATGAAGTTGGTCCGGGTATTGGGATAATATCCGATTTGACTGTTTAAATATATCTCTGAAAAGTAGCTCTGTTCGGGAATTCCCTCGTACATCTGTCTAAGCCTGTAAGTACTCATATGTCTAATGCCTAAATCATAATCTGTTTGCCATTTAATGGATAAAGGTTTTTTCGAAATAAAAGCAAGATTGTAAAACAGAGACCAGTCTTCGGTAATGTTATTTTCAGTTTTATGTAAATCTTTTAAGTAATCATAATCAGGAGTAATTGTGAAAATTAGCTGCTTTCCGCTTTCTCTAATTTGCAGTCCACCATAACTCCAGATATCCTCTAATCCTGTAAAATACAAAATATCATTATCTTCCAAGGCTCCTTTTTCAACCAGAAATGAATCTAATGCTACTAATTCTTTTTCTTTTTGTTTTCTGGCATCGAAAAAGCGCTGATTTTTCAGTTGTGAAATTAACGAGGCAAACTCTAATATCTCCTGTTCAGTTAAAATACGTTTGGAAACACCCCTCTTTTGAAATTCCTCAACCAATAAAATTGCATGTCGAAGATCTTGTACCTGTTCTATCCTGCCTTTTCCTCCTCCGATTCTGATGGCAGGACTTGCATTCAGATATTCAGACTCCGAATTGTATTGGTTATAATTATTATATGATGTTTCAATTTTAGGTGCCACGTTAATAAACCAATTATCGGGAGTTAGGAAATATTTCAGGTCGTAGTTGAAATACAGAAAACTGTTAAAATCAGTTTGGTCAATACCATAATTGGGATTATTATAATCAGATTTATTATAATTTCCATAAATCAGGGAATTAATATCAGATTGTATCTTTTCCGAGTTTTGATAAAATGAATAGCTCAAATTACCTGTACCTCGGAAAGTGTTTTCTTTTCGGATGAAAGTATCAGTCTGGTTTTCATATTCATAGTAGTATTGAGAGGATAATTTACTCCCCTGCGAGTTAACACTTAAATCCAACTGGTGTCTTTTCATTTCGGGGAGTTTGTAATCTGAAAGATTGATTTTTTCGGTTTGGGCAAATGTAATTTGTGTCGAAATTAACCATGCTGCCAAGGAGATAAAATGTTTCATGATAAAAAGGTTTTTGGTTATTGATTAAGGTGTTGGGAACAATTATGATACCAAAAGGAAGTATTGTTCAGCTAAAATTGTATAAAAAATACCAATTATTTAGTTAATCGGGGCATCTTAATTTTACTAAATTCGACATTCATCAAATCAACAGTTATGACAACAAAATCATTGCACCTTGAACCTGAGAAACGACTGATTTCACTCGATGCCCTGCGTGGTTTCGATATGTTCTGGATAACCGGGGGTAGTTATCTTATTGAGGTAATTGCCCGTCAATCCGGCGCTTCGTGGATGAGCCCGATTGTGGAGCAAATGGAACATGTTCCGTGGAATGGTTTTCATTTTTACGACCTTATTTTCCCGTTGTTTATGTTTATCAGTGGGGTTGCTATCCCGTTTTCACTCGTTTCGAAACTGGAAAAGAAAGTGCCAAAGTCATCGCTGGCTAAAAAAGCGATTGGCAGAGGCCTGATCCTGGTTTTATTAGGTTGGATTTACAATGGTGTTTTCAGCAATGGTTTTGAAAATCCGCGGTTGTTAAGCGTTTTGGGGCAGATTGGATTGGGGTACATGTTTGCTGCGCTGATCACCATTTATACCAAAGATTTGAAACAAAGGCTGATCTGGCTAGGCAGTATTCTGCTTGGTATCGGAATTCTGCAGTTGCTGGTTCCGGTGCCCGGGGTGGGAGCAGGCGTTCTTACTCCCGAAGGTTGTATCAACGGATACATTGACCGTGCGCTGGTGCCCGGCAGGCTGCATGGTGAAGTGTTTGATCCGGAAGGATTGCTTTGCGTTGTTTCTGCAGTTACTGTTACTTTAATGGGTTCACTGGCAGGATATATTCTCCGGCATAAAAAAAGCGGCGAAATGCAGAAAGTGAAAATACTTTCCCTGAGCGGCGTTTCGGCAATTGTTCTTGCTTTGGTGCTGAGTACATTTTATCCGATTATAAAAGCCTGCTGGACCGGCAGTTTTAACCTGCTCACCAGTGGGATCGGCTTTTTACTCATAGCCCTGTTTTACTGGATTATTGATGTAAAAGGCTGGCAGAAATGGTCATTCTTTTTCCGTGTTATCGGGATGAACTCAATATTCATCTATCTTTTTCACCGGTTTGTTGACACCGGCCGACCCACAAAACTCTTGCTTGGCTGGACAAGCATTTTTGGCGATATCAGTGAATTGTTCCTTGTTGCCGGCGAAATAATGCTGGTTTGGCTGCTTTTGTATTACATGTTTAAAAAGAAAATTTTCCTGAGGGTTTGATTAAAGCGAGATATTTCAGACAAAAAAATACGCAACAGATTTTCTGTTGCGTATTTTTTTAATATCGGCTTCTGTAAACCGAAACCGAAATTTCAGGCCCCGGAACCATCAGTTTTTCATCAGATGCAAAACGCCAGGCAAGTTTTAAATCCATTCTGCTTTTTGGATTTAACTGGGTGAAATACGAAAAATAAGGCACCAGTCCATTGTAAAAGTTTACTTCTTCACCGGCAATTTCCAGTCCCGGAATATATCTCACGCCAAAATCAAACTGGCTTTTTAATTTGATGTAATTCGACCAGTTGAGCGTAATTTCTCCCAAAATCCAGTCGTTGTGTTTGTAAGCATTGTAATTAATTGCGGTACTTAAATTCCTGTTCCACTTCCGGTTGATATATTTTGCATTTTCGTACAATAAATATCCGCCATAAACAAAATCGGGTTCTTTATTATAATACTGAAAGAAAGGACCGAATTCCACCCGATTACCATGATAGCGTGGAAGAAATTCCCCCATTTCCCAATCGTTTGCTTCAATGTTTTTTGGTAGTAAAAACATTCGTTGATTCAGAAACTCCATTACCGGAATCAATTCTTTTTCTGTAATATGACCGGTAATAATCTCACGGTTATTTTTAACCTTCCCGATTATTTGGGCCAGCGCCTGAATTTCTTCCTGCGAAAAACTTTTTTCAAAATAATATTTTTCAAGGATATATTCTGCAAGCATAATGTGATTTGTTGCGGCCAGTCTGCCAATTCCCCATCCGGCACGCGCTTCAATCCCCGCTTTCCATTTTCCACCTTTTGTTACATCTGAATAACCAGCTACAACCAGGTTCGAGTCGGTAACTGTTCCTTCCGATGATTGACGATACCAGTCGTATTGTCCCCAGCCATTCAGTTTTACCATCGTGTAACTTCGGGAATTGTAGTAAAAGCGGTATGAATAATCGGCCACTGCATATCCTCTCAATCCGGCAATCCGGTGGTCGGCATCAATTTCCTGGATTTTTGTACTGTCGTTCCACGAACCTCTGCCCCAAAGTGGCCCGGCCTGCGCTGAGAAAGAAAACTGCTCTTGTTTGAACTCATTAAAATGCCAGAATTTATTGTTGGCAAAGAAGTTTAATGTACCGTTGGTCATTTCTTCAAAATACTCCGAAGAATCTGTTTTCAGCGATTCTCTTTGTTTGACCGACGAAAAATTCAAACCCCAGTTTATCTCCTGTTTCCGGTATTCTGCTTTTTCGGGTTCAGCCAGCCTGAACTGACAAAGGCCCTCAAATGGAATTGAAAACAACAGAATAATCAGAAATAATGCAGTTTTAAATGATTTAATTTTCATGACAATGAATACGTATTTCAATGTTCAAAGTAAACAATCTGTTGGCATAAAACGAAGAAGTAATCAATCTGTTTTGTTCAGGTTAAATGGTTTGTTTAGTTTTGCCCTGAATTTAACAATGTGAAGGATGTCAGTACACAGCGAAATAAGAAAAGTGACCACTCATCGTTTGGCTGAGATGAAACAACGCGGTGAAAAAATTGCGATGTTAACATCTTATGATTACAGTATGGCACAATTAGTTGACGAAGCCGGAATTGATGTGATACTTGTTGGTGATTCGGCTTCAAATGTATTCGCAGGCAACCAGACAACACTGCCAATTACACTTGATCAGATGATTTATCATGGCCGCTCGGTGGTGAATGCGGTAAAAAGGGCTTTAGTGGTGGTTGATCTGCCATTCGGCACTTACCAGGGAAACTCAAAAAAAGCACTCTCCAGCGCCATCCGGATAATGAAAGAAACAGCCACAGATGCTGTAAAACTGGAAGGCGGAAGCGAGGTAATCGAATCGGTTGAGCGTATCCTGTCAGCCGGAATTCCTGTGATGGGGCACTTGGGTTTGATGCCGCAATCCATCAATAAATTTGGAACTTATTCAGTACGTGCCCGCGAAGAAGCGGAAGCTGAAAAATTACTGACTGACGCCAAATTGCTTGAAGAAGCGGGATGTTTTGGTATCGTTCTGGAAAAAATACCGGCTCAGTTGGGCGAGTTGGTTTCGAAATCAATCCGCATACCTGTAATTGGAATTGGAGCCGGAGGTGGTGTTGACGGACAAGTCCTGGTTATTCACGATATGCTTGGAATTACACAGCAATTCTCTCCCCGGTTTTTAAGACGATACCACAATCTGGCTGCCGAAATAAAAGGGGCTGTGGGACATTATATTGATGATGTGAAATCGGCTGATTTCCCGAATGAAAAGGAACAGTATTGAAATGAAAAGATGGTAGTTCTTTACGAAGACAATCATATCATTGTAGTCAACAAAGCAGCCGGGGAGGTAGTGCAAGGCGACGAAACAGGCGATGTTACATTGCTTGATATTGTGGCGAAGTATCTGAAGGAAAAGTACAACAAGCCCGGAAATGTTTTTGTCGGATTGCCGCACCGCCTCGACCGCCCGACTACCGGCATTGTGGTACTTGCCAAAACAAGCAAGGCACTGGTTCGCCTGAATTCCCTTTTTCAGAACCGCGATGGTGTGAAAAAAACTTACTGGGCGGTGGTTGACAAACGTCCGCCAAAATTTACCGATACGCTTACCCATTATCTTTTAAAAAAGGAAGACCAAAACCGGAGCTACGCGTACGATAAAAAGCAAAAAGGAGCCAAACTTGCCAGTTTAACTTATCGCCACGTTGCAAGCATCGATAATTATCACCTGCTCGAAATTGAGTTGCACACGGGCCGCCATCATCAAATCAGGGTTCAGCTACGGCAATTGAAGCTTTATATAAAAGGAGATGTGAAATACGGATTTCCGCGACCGAATACCGACAAAAGCATTCATTTGCATGCCCGCAAAATAGAATTTCTGCATCCGGTAAAGAACGAAACGGTTACAATAGTAGCCGATCCGCCGGATGATGTGGTATGGAATGAATTTATGAAACTTTTCAGGAGCAACCGGTTCAGCCCAGTGACCCCGGTTTGAAGGCAAAAGGAAGCAGGCATTCGGCCCCATCAAGAACCATGATCTTTTTTGCCCCATCAAGAATTAATCTTATTTTCTGGTTATAACGGGTTTCGGTTTCCACCAAAACCTGACGACAAGAGCCACAGGGTTGTGCAGGACCAGCAATCAGACCGCTATTGTTACGCGCTGTCACAGCAATAGCTTGTACAGCAACATCCGGGAAATTGGCATGAGCAAAAAAAAGCGCTACTCTCTCGGCACACAAACCATCCGTAAAATCAGCATTTTCCTGGTTGTTGCCTTTTATAATTTCTCCATTTCCGAGTAAAACCGCAGCGCCAACATTGAATCCGGAATAAGGAGCATATGCTTTTGTAGCAGCTTCACGCGCAGCAAGAACTAGCTTTTTATCTGTTTCTGCCAACCCGTCAAAAGAATCGTACTCTTCTGTAATTATCTCGAGAACTTTTTTCAGCATGATAAAAATTTTGTTAAAAGTATAATTTTTCAGGATTAATCAATATGATAACCCATTTCAGCGATAAAAGAAAAATCAGGTGTTTGACACAATGAAATTGACAGGATATTGTTTATAAATAAAAGCAGATGAAACAAGAAAATAGCTCATTCAGCCTATTTTTGAATTTTTACAATTTACGGATGCATTCATGAAATAGCCATAAGTACTAAAGCACATTGAAACTGAAAATGAATAAATGGCTATTCCATACCGTTGGTTGAATAGATTGAAAAGCGAAGGTTAATACGAAAATTATAAAAATCAAGATTGAAATTTTAACGAATGAAAATATATTTAACAACTTTTTTTGTCCTCATTTTAAATTTTGCCTTTGCTCAATTTTCCCGTCTCGAATACATCGAAATGTACCAGAATATTGCGATTAACGAAATGCGCCGGACAGGTATTCCTGCCAGTATTAAAATGGCACAGGCTTGTCTGGAATCGGCAAACGGAAACAGCCCGCTTTGCAAAATGTCAAACAACCATTTCGGAATAAAATGCAAATCGAACTGGACCGGCGAAAGTGTAAAGTGGGATGATGATGAAAGAAATGAATGCTTCAGAAAATATGATACCGTGGAAGAATCGTTTATCGACCATTCAAATTTTTTGGTAAACAGTCCACGGTATGCATCATTATTTGCTCTTCAGCCCACCGATTATGTGGGATGGGCGCGTGGTCTGAAAGCCGCTGGGTACGCAACAGCGCCTGACTACGCCGAAAGACTCATAAAAATTATCGACGAAAACAGGCTTTATCTGCTCGACAACGGGATGAATCTTGATGAACTGGCAATGGCCGGGGGATCTGAAATCGCATTGAAAAATGTTTCGAATAACCTGAAAATTGAACTGGAACCTCACCAGGTTGTCAGTGCGAATCATCTGAAAGCGGTGGTTGCCCGCGAAGGCGACACCTTTGAAATAATTGCGCAGGGTTTCAGAAAAAAAGCCTGGGAAATTTACAAGTTTAACGACAGGCCCGAAGGTTACCGGCCGGTAAAAAACGAAATCGTTTATATTCAGCATAAACACCGGAAAGCTTTGAAAGGAATGGAAAAACACAAAGTTGGGCCCGGTGAAACCATGCATTTTATTTCGCAGATTTACGGAATCAGGTTGAAACAACTTTATAAACGGAATGGTATGAAACCCGGGGAAGAACCCAAAACTGAAGAGGTTATCTTTTTACGCGAAAAAAGAAGGTAAAACTTTTGATTTTAAATTGTATCGATTTTTGAGCGGTGCATAAAATAGCGCAATAAAACCCTGTCGGCAAACAGGATAAAAAGCGATAAAACCGAAATTCCGATTATAACCGGAAGATTTTTAGTGACAAAATCAAGCCAGTTTTTCCAGTCGGCACCCGCCAGAAAAATCTGAACACCCGCCAGAATCAGCAAAATTCCGGCAACAACACCCACATAAACGCCGAATTCTTTTAAATACTGGCTCCATGCAAATTTGCGACTCATCTTTTCAGCCATTTTGTCGGCAAAATTGTCGGGCAACACAAATCCCGGTTCGCTTTTCAGCGCGTCAACCAGCCATTTGTCGTTTTCGTTGTATTTTCCGTCGTTAAGCATATTCGGTAAAAATATTTGTTTTTTCACTAATTGCCAATTTCTCTAATTTCTCTTTTAAAATATTCCGGGCTCTCGAAAGGTAACTTTTTATGGTTCCTTCGGGCATCCCGGTTATTTCCTCAATTTCGCGGTACGAGAATTCCTCGAGGTGAAACAGTGTCAGCACCGTCCGGTATTGCACCGGCAACTCCTCAATTTTCTGCATCAGGTACCTTTTTACTTCCTCCTTTTCCACCGGTTGGTGTGCTGCCGATTCGTCGGTTTCTGCCGCCACCAGTTTCGGGTTTTCGTCGTACGAATGTTCGCCGCGGTCCTCTTTTCTCAGGTGCGAAATGCTTGTGTTGTAAGCAATCCTCGCAATCCAGGTCGAAAGTTTTGCATCGCCCCTGAACTTCCCGATTTTTGAGTACACCTTCATAAAAACCTCCTGGCAAATATCTTCCACATCCTCCTGCCGTTGTACAATGCGCCCCACCACATGCAAAACCAGCCGCTGGTGTTTGGCAACCAGAAACCGGAATGCATTGCTGTTCCCGTTGATTATTTGCTGTACTAACTCGGCGTCATTCATAACTGCACAATCTGACTCTGAAAGTTACTCAAATGTTGCAGTTTTTATAAAAACTTTTTTTTCGGGCAGGCGGCCGGGCTTTCCGCTGTAGTTGCCGCGCAGGTTCCGGTTCCGGCAGCGGTTTGCAGCGGGCTTCCGCTGGTCGCCGTTGCAAACCGGCCGTCACCGTCGCCTGCTTAGGCAAGCTGCCGCTCCAATCCCTGCCTGTTCGTGCGCGCGGTTTTTTTTTCTCTGACCTGCTGACTTCAGGTCAGCTGGTCAGTAAAACCAGAGGCAAAATAAAAAAGCAAAAAAACTTTTCACTTTCTGCAACATTTCCGAAACCTGCGATGTCAAACGGTCAGAAAAACAAATTTTAAAAACAATAAATTATGGAACATTTAAGCGAAATTGTAGTTACAGGGTTGGTTTTCTTCGGAATTTACCACATTTTAGTTCTTATCTCCGATTACTTTCTGAAACGGAAACTGATTAAAGCCGGACAATATGAAAAGGTTGGAATCCTCGAAGCCAAAAGCGTTGTCAGTGAAGAATCAAACAAATATCCGTCGCTGAAATGGGGTTTGGTGGCATTGATGACCGGTATCGGGTTAATCGTTATCGAAATTATGAGGGCGTCAAATCCGTACATGTGGAATGTCGAAAACGCCGCTCTGCCTTTCGGAATCCTGCTGGTTTTTATTTCGTCGGGATTTTTGCTCTACTTCTTCTTTATGAACCGGAAGAAAAACTGATTCCCGGTTGGTTTGTATGATTTATAGCTTTTCCAAAGTTTCCGGACTTTGGAAAAGCTATTTTTTTATGCGAACCTGTAATTTTCAATTTGCTGAAATCCTCTTAAAAACTCCTCTGTTTTCATGCGTTTTTTTCCTGCCAGCTGAATATCGGTAATATTCAGCCAGCCTTCTCCGCAGGCCACCAGCAAAGTTTTCTTTTTGTCGGTAGTAATTGTTCCGGGTTGCTCAGTCTGGTTTCCGGTGGTTTTCTCGGCAAAAAATATTTTTGTTTGAATTTCTTCTCCTGTTTCATTGTTCTTCAGAATACTCCAGGCAGCGGGGTAGGGTGAGAGTCCGCGAACCAGGTTTCTGACGGTTTCTGTTGGTTTGTTCCAGTCAATTTTGCAATCTTCCTTAAAAATTTTGGGTGCGTGTTTTATTTCGGTGTCTGCAGTCAATTCTTCCTGTGGAATAGCTTTGTAATCACCACGTGCCAGGGCATCCACGGTTTTTAAAACCACTCCGGCTCCTGCTTCCATCAGCCTGTCGTGAATATCACCAACCGTTTCGTTTTCCCCAATTTCGGTTTCGTATTTAAACAGAACTTTGCCGGTATCAATTTCGTGGTCGAGCAAAAAAGTGGTAACACCGGTTTTTGTTTCGCCGTTAATCACCGCCCAGTTGAGCGGGGCAGCGCCACGGTATTGCGGCAACAGCGAACCGTGCAGATTAAAAGTCCCCAGCCGGGGCATGTTCCACACCACTTCCGGCAACATTCTGAAAGCCACCACCACCTGCAAATCGGCTTTCAGATTTTGTAATTCAGTCAAAAACTCCGGGTTTTTCAGTTTTTCGGGTTGCATCAGGAAAAGCTGATTGGCACCGGCATATTTTTTTACTGCCGACTCCGAAAGTACGTTTCCCCGGCCAGCGGGTTTGTCGGGTGCGGTAATTACCCCGACCACGTTGTAGCCGCCTTCCACCAGTGCTTTCAGACTGGCAACCGCAAAATCGGGGGTTCCCATAAACACAATGCGTAAATCTTTTCCGTTCATCTGTGCTCCTTTTTTGTTAATCCCGGCCTCAGCCGTGTGTTTCCTTTTTGTGCTTTGGGCCAGTAGGGGCAATGGCGGCACCCGTTTGAACAGCAATAGCCGCGGTTGATGAGGTAACTTTCGGTCATCACCCGGTAGCCTTTTTCCATGTAGAAATCTTTTCCTTCTTTCAGTCCATCCGAATAACCATCGCTGTTACCAAAAATATCGTCAAAAATGCCCATTTGCTTTATTTTTTGCAAAGCTACATATTAAGTCTCTTTATTCGTTGCTTATCTTTAACTGCAATTTCAGAAAAATGGGATTTGAACGTGATTTTTTAATGCGCCAGCTGATGATGCTTTTCGAGGTGATTGCCCGCATCATAAGGCTTCGGAAAAACGGGCAAAACGAAAATGCCCTTGAAGAAATTGATTATTTCTACAGGTGCCTGGCTGTTGAACCTGATTTTGTTGCAATGCCGGCAGAAGAAATGATAAAGTATTTAACAACCGAGAAAAAACTCACCAACGAACATCTCGAACTCATTGCATTTGTTTTAAAAGAACAGGGCGAAATTGCAGAAAATGAGCATGAAAAACTGGGGTACTTCAGTAAATCGTGGTTTTTGCTCGATAAAGTTGAACGCGAAAGTACTGCATATTCGGTAGAACGTCAGCTCAGAATGGCCGAATTGAGGGCGTTTCTGGATTTAAATTGAAGGATATTACAAAAAGAACAACGCCACCCCAATCACGGTAATCACGGCACCCACAATCTCTTTCCAGTTAATTTTCTCCTTGAAAAGGATTACCGCCGGGGCAATTATCAAAACTGGTGAAATCGACATCAAAGTTGCAGCAATACCAGCCTGAGTGTGCTGAACAGCCAAAAGTGAAAATGAAACACCCAAAAAAGGACCGAAAAAAGCGCCCAAAGTAATTCGTTTCATCGCCGGAACATTTTTTATGGCTGCCATAAACCGCGGCCATCTTTGCATAACCGATAAAACAACAATAAAACCAACAATCCCGGTGAGCACGCGTATCTGCGACGATGAAAAAGGGTCGTAATTCCCCATTCCTTTTTTGCTTAAAACCAAACCGGCTCCCTGTCCGATGGCGCCACCCAATGCCAGCAAAATTCCCTGGATGGAATAATTTGATTTCAATTTTGTTTTAACTGTTCCGTTTTCTTCGGTTTTTTCACGTTTCAGAATCACAATCACAATACCCGTCAAAGTAATAGCCATTCCCAAAAGATTGGAAGCCGACATTACTTCGCCCAAAACCAGCCAGCCGATAAAAGCTGCAAACGGTGGCGCCAGTGCCATTACCAGCATGGCAATCCGTGCGCCGATGACTACCAACGCCTGGAAAAGCAACAAATCGCCAATGACAAACCCGACCAATCCTGAAAGCGATAGCCACAGCCACTGGTAACCGGTTGCATCCGAAGGGAACAAAAATCCTCGTGTTATCCAGCTGTAAACCGAAAGGAAGCCAAACGCGATCACCAGCCTGATGAGGTTGACCGATAACGAACCCACTTTTTTTCCTGCCGACTCAAAAGCCAGGCTGGTAACAGTCCAGAACACAGCGGTTAATACGCCGGCAATTTCGCCAATATGATTTTGAAACATGGTCGCAAAAGTATGAATAAGAAGGAACAAAAAAAGCCTTTCCGGAGAAAGGCTTTTTTGATGTATTAAAGCTTCACCTTATTTTAAATAATCAGCTACAAAAGCACGCAATTCATCGCCACGTTTGTTTTTTGCAATGATTTTGCCTGTTTGGTCAATCAAAAGATTTGATGGGATTGACTGAATGGCATAAGTTTGTGCTGCTGCATTTTGCCAGTAAGCCAGGTCAGAAACATGTGTCCAGGTCAGTTTATCGTCAGCCACAGCTTTCATCCAATCTTCTTTTGTACGATCGAGCGATACACCAAATACGGTAAATCCTTTCGTGTTAAATTCGTTGTAAACTGCCACCACATTCGGGTTCTCGGCACGGCAGGGTCCGCACCAGGCTGCCCAGAAATCGAGCAATGTTAATTTGTTCTGGCTGTAAACACTTGAAAAACTTACCGGATTTCCATTCACATCATTTTGCGTAAAATCGGGAGCAATCTGCCCCACAGAAACAGTTTTCAGTTTTGCAATCTGTTCCTTCAGTTTTAAAACAGTCTCAACCGAGTCGAGTTTCGGATCCAGCGCGCCAACTAAAACTTCCAGTTCTTCCGCTTCTTTTCCGTATTGAATTTGCGAGAGCAGGAATGGACTTACATAAGAAGCCGGGTGGTTTTTAATAAAATCCTCACGCATTGTGTTGGTGCTTTCGTACATTTTTTCAACTTCTTCCATAATCTGGCGTCCCTTTGCTGTGTCACCGGCTGCAATGGCATCTCTCGATTCCTTGTACATGGCCATATATTTTTCAGCAACAGCGTTAATTTCTTTATTCAATGCATCATATTCATTATGAGTAAGCGATCCTGTAACCACCATTTTATCGAGTGAATCTGCATTGCCGGTAACCGACATTTTTGCATTTTCAACAAAAAGAATGGCTTTTGCACGGTTGCCAAGAATTGATAAATACAAATCGGATGGATTGTCAACTTTTCCTTCAAGAACAGCAACACCCTCAACAACATCGGCTGTATCAACCGGAATCCATTCGCCGGAGCCACGTTTTTCAAGTAAGATTTTTCCTTCGGCACCAGTTAATTTTACATCTATCTGGAAACCTTCAGGTTTTTTAGAGCAGGCGAAAATTGCCAGAGCAAGTACGATAACCAGGATTTTTTTCATTTTAATCAGAATTTTAATGTTACAGTTTTAATTTGAGGCGAATATAGATAATCTTCAGAAATAAATTTAGGATGACGTAGTGTTATAAGAATCAGAATTTTCTGAAATTTCTTGTTTGACAGTTTATTGCAGAAAAAAAGCCGGACAAAGCCGGCTTTTTAATCATAAAATTCTAAGTGTCGAATTTTATCACAACTCAATTTTATATGATGCAAGGTCTTCCACCACCGAACTTTTAATAAACTCGGCATGACCTTTTACAACAGATTTGGCCATTCGGATAAAATTACGGGCTGAAGAAGTGTAAGCAGCATCGCGATTGCTGTCGGTTACAAGCAGGTAACTCATAATGATGTGTCCTGCCATTTCCACCAACCGGCGTGCATGAAAATCGATGAATTCATTATCGTTGCTGTTGACCACTTTTGTAACCGCCTGTTCGTATTCATCAGTCAGAATTATCAGTGTACGACGCATAAATTCCAATTCATGATTGATTTTCTGTGCTTCATATTCCCTGATTTGTTCGAGATATGCACCGGTGGTAACGCCGCGGATGGCAGCCACAACCTGTAATTGGGTGGTTCCCTCGTAAATTGAGGTAATGCGTGCATCGCGGTAAATCCGTTCAACCGGGTAATCTTTCATAAATCCTGATCCACCGTGAACCTGAACCGCATCGTATGCCAACTGGTTACAGAATTCGCTTGAAATTCCTTTTGCCAGCGGTGTATAAATATCGGCCAGTTTCTGGTATTTTTTCATTTCAGCTCTTTCTTCTTTATCGAGCGCCCTTTCTTCTGAAATGTGCATGTAGGTTTTGTAAATATCCACAAAGCGGGCTGTTTCATAAAGCAATGATCTTGATGCATCAAGTTTTGCCTTCATGTTCGAAATCATTTCGTAAACAGCAGGGAAACGAATGATGGCTTTGCCAAACTGGGTGCGTTCTTTTGCGTATGCCAGCGCTTCGCGGTAAGCCGATTCAGAAACACCCACCGATTGAGCGGCGATTCCCAGACGGGCGCCATTCATCAATGCCATTACATATTTGATCAGCCCCATTTTGCGGTCGCCAACCAGTTCTCCGGGCGCATCTTTAAATACAAGCTCGCAGGTTGGTGAACCGATAATTCCCATTTTGTGTTCGATGCGGCGAACGGTAACGCCACCATTTTGCTTGTCATAAATAAACATCGACAAACCGCGGCCATCTTTTGTCCCGGCTTCAGAACGTGCCAGTACCAGCGAAATATCGCCATCGCCGTTGGTGATAAAACGTTTTACACCATTCAACAGCCAGGTACCTTTTTTCTCATCCCAGGTGGCTTTTAACTGAACAGCCTGCAAATCGGAACCTGCATCCGGTTCTGTGAGGTCCATCGCCATGGTTTCACCGGCACTTACGCGAGGCAGATATTTTGCTTTTTGATCTTCACTGGCAAATTCGTTGATGGTTTCGGCACAATCCTGTAAACCCCAGATGTTCACAAACCCGGCATCGGCACGCGAAACAATGTCGGCAGCCATAATGTAAGGCACAATCGGGAAATTCAGTCCACCAAACTTACGGGGAAGCGACATTCCCATTAAACCTGCATTGTTCAGCGCCTTGATGTTTTCTTCTGTTCCGCGGGCGTATTTTACATGTCCGTCGATAACCTGAGGACCTTCTGCATCAATACTTTCTGCATTGGGTGCAATAATGTCGCCACAGATTTCGCCAACCACTTCCAAAACTTTGTCGAAGCTGTCAATGGCATCCTCGTAGTCCATCGGGGCAAAATCGTATGATTTCTTTTCTTCGAAATTCCTTTCTTTCAGTCTGACAATTTTTTCCATTAACGGATGTGTCAGGTGGAATTTCAGGTCTTTATTGTCGATATAATAATTAGCCATATTCTTCAGTTTTTCAAATTGAACTACTTGGTGTTTGCTTTGTAATATTTGATCATTTTCGGGATGATTTCACTGACATCACCCGTAATCACATAGTCAGCAATCGAATTAATCGGCGCTTCAGGATCTGTATTGATCGCAATAATTTGTGCAGATTCCTCCATACCGGCACGGTGCTGAATTTGTCCTGAAATACCACAGGCGATATAAAGTTTCGGGCGAACAGTTGTCCCCGTCTGGCCGATTTGTCTTTCGTGTTCAATATAGCCTGCATCAACAGCGGCACGGGATGCACCCACTTCGCCTCCCAAAACTTCGGCTAATTCAAAAAGCAGGTTGAAGTTTTCTTTTGACCCCACACCATAACCACCGGCAACAATAATCGGGGCGCCTTTGATGTTTACCTTGCTTTTCTCTATGTGGCGTTCAATCAGTTCGACAACAAAATCGGTTTCGCTGGTATATTTCGAAACATCGAGTTTGTTGATTTTTCCTTTGTAGGCCGGGTCGAGGATTTCTTTTTTCATCACACCCTCGCGAACCGTTGCCATCTGCGGACGACAATCAGGATTGATAATGGTGGCGATGATATTTCCACCAAAAGCAGGCCTGATCTGATAGAGCAGGTTGTTGTATACTTTACCGGCTTTTTTGTCTTCGTGGTCACCAATTACCAGCGAAGTACAGTCAGCGGTCAAGCCGCTGTGCAGCGCTGAAGAAACACGTGGCCCCAGGTCACGACCCACAGAGCTGGCTCCCATTAAAGCGATTTGCGGTTTTTCTTCTTCAAAAAGTTTAATAATGATCGAAGAATGTGGAAGAGTAGTGAATGGAGCAAGCCTTTTGTCATCGGCAATGTGCAACACATCAACTCCAAAAGGGAAAATTGTTTTTTCGATTCCATCGAGTTTGTACCCGATGGCAACCGCCTCCAGTTTGCATTTCAGTTCGGTAGCCAGTGAACGTCCTTTGGTGAGCAATTCAAGGCTCACTTCGGCTACATGGCTGTCTTCTATTTCGCAATAAACAAATACACTGTTCATAATTAGTACTTTTTAAACAATTAACCGATTGTGTGATTTTCAATTAACTCACGCATAAGCTGATCGATATCATCGTCCGCAGAAGTGATTATTTTGGCTTCTTTAGCCTGAAGAACCACGTTGTCCACCTTTTTTACTTTTGTAGGTGAGCCTGTCAGACCCAGTTCATTCATATCCACTTCAATATCCTGAACCGTCCATTCCTTAATGTTCAGATACGGACGATCGTTGTACAGGTGAAGATAGTCTTCGTTTGAATCCTGCAATTCGGTTACTGTTTTGGCATGTTTGTATTTCATAATCAGTTTGGCATTGCGGGCGCGACAGTCGGGAGCAGAACTGTTTACCGTAACTACAAGTGGCATTGGGCATTTTACTACTTCCACACCACGTTCAAGACGACGTTTAATAATTGCCTTCCCATTTTCTATGTTCTGAATTTCTTCGGCATAAGTGATTTGCGGAATTTTTAGTTTTTCGGCAACCTGCGGTCCAACCTGTGCAGTGTCGCCATCAATAGCCTGACGACCTGCAATGATCAGATCAAATTTTCCATATTTTTTTATTGCCTGACCCAGTGCATACGACGTTGCAAGCGTATCGGAACCGGCAAACGCACGATCGGTTAGTAAAATGCCATCGTCGGCACCACGAAACAAACCTTCGCGGATTATTTCAGCAGCCCTGCCCGGGCCCATTGTTAACAGAGTAATGGTTGTTCCCTGGAATTTTTCTTTAATTCTGAGTGCCTGTTCCAGCGCATTCAAATCTTCGGGATTAAAAATTGCCGGCAAAGCAGCCCTGTTAACTGTTCCGTCGGCTTTCATGGCGTCTTTGCCAACATTCCTGGTGTCGGGAACCTGTTTGGCAAGTACGATAATTTTGTAACCTTTCATTCCTTGTTATTTGATTTATTGATTGTCTATTTTGTTGAAATTGAGCCCGATAAAGTACATGTTTAATTGAATTCAGTATTGAATCTTTTTTTAAGGGTAGCAAATATAGAAATTCAGAAATAAGTAATCAAACCTGAATTTTAGGAGGTTTATGGATTGTATTGTTCCTGAAAGGGTATTTTTAACAACTTTATCTCAGAATTTAATCATCAGATTTGCTGAAAACCAAACAGGCAAAGCAAATCAAACAATCAAATTAAATTTTCAAAAAATCCCTTTTTAGGTAAGTGAGTTACTTAATTTATAATGAGTTTAAGTAAGTTTATCAATGAAGATGCATTAGCATTTTTTATTTAAATTTCGTTGTTTTTAAATTGGATGCATTTATCAAAAAACAACATAAAAAGTTGAGAAATTGTCATAAAACGAAATCCCAAAATGAAATCTCTGTAAAAAATGGGAATATTGAGGTTCATAATGAATTTTTGGATTTGTTGCAAATGTGCGTAAGTGGCTAATAATTAATGGTATGAAATTTTGGCACGATTTTAGAAAGTGAATTAGTGAAGATGAATTTTTAATGGACAAAAAATAATGAAGATGAAAGTATTTAAACAAACCTTGTTAATCTTGCCCCTTATTTTGTTTCTGTTTGGTTGTAACAACAACGAACCTGCCACTGTTGATGTTGATGATATGAATATTGACAATGTGGTTGTTCCCGATGGATTCAATTATTCAACAACAAAAGATGTCGAAGTTGAATTAATTGTACCTGAAAATCTGAAAAAGGCAGTTTTTTCAGTAGTGGCATTTAAAAAAGGTGCTGATAGTCTCGTAATTGCAAAAGGTACTTTTGATGAGACTGGTGTTTTTAGTTCAACTGTTACTGTTCCATCGTATATTGATACATTGGTTGTTCAGTCAGAGTATATTGGTCTCATTGATGAAATTTCAATTCCTGTTGCAGGAAAAAGGGCTAGTTTTGATTACAGACCTTTATATTCAGGAACTTCAAAATCAGGAGATATAAAGCCAATTAATATAAAATCGGCCTCTGCAAACGGATACTCTTATATGGGAAGTTATAACTCTAACGGTGTTCCGTCGTACCTGATTACTCCCGATGTAATTGCACAAAATTTACTTGATGATATTAATGCATCGCTTCCGGAACAGAAAAAAGTTACTGATATTCATCCTGAATATCTTGCCGGAAATGCAGAAACCAATATTATACTTACCAAAAAGGCAGATGTATGGGTGACTTTTGTACACGAAGGAGCAGGTTATAGAAACTCTCTGGGGTATTATACCTATAAAGTAGGGCAGGAGCCAAAGACGCGTGCAGAAATTGAAGCTTTGACCGTTGTTTTTCCAAATTTATCGTATTCAGGCAGTGGTGGTGGCTTAAAATCAGGTGATAAAGTGCATCTTGGTCAGTTTGAAGCGAACACTGTGATTTCCTGGTTTTTGGTGGCTGATGGATGGAATGGTAAAACAGTTACCGATGCCAGGGGAATTTTTTATTCACAGTCAGATATCAATCCCGAGAAAAAGAGTGCAAACAAAAATCACATGGTTTTACTTTGGGATAAAACACGCGAATTGTTGCTGATGGGTTTTGAAGATATAAACCGTGACGAAAGCAGTTGTGATAATGACTTTAACGATGCAGTTTATTATGCCACAGTTAATCCGGTTGACGCAGTTTTAAAATCGGATGTTCAACCAATTGATGCAGCTAATGATGCTGATGGCGATGGTATTAACGATGAACTCGATGATTTTCCATACGATCCCAATAAATCGTTTAATAATTTCTCACCATCAAAAGATAATACTGGAACATTGGTTTACGAAGATTTGTGGCCAAGCAAAGGCGATTATGATTTCAACGATCTTGTAATGGGTTACAATTTTAACATGATTGCCAACTCAAAAAACCATATTATTTCAATTGAAGCTACTTTCACGGTTAAACAAATCGGAGGGTCATTCAGAAATGGATTTGCATTTGTGCTACCTGTTTCGGCAGATAAAATTAAAAGTGTGTCAAATCAGGCAATGAATGCAGGTTATGCATTATTGAATTCAAATGGTACAGAGTCAGGCGTTAACGAAACTGTAATTTTTGTTACAGAAAATGCCACAAAACTCAAAGGACAGACCTTAAAAATAGTGGTTGATTTTAAAACAGGGGTTAATAAAAACACGTTGGGAAGTGTGCCGTTTAATCCATTTATTATTGTTGATGGCGACCGTAAACGTGAAGTTCATTTGCCCGACCTGACGCCAACTTCAAAGGGTTTTGCAATGCTTGGGCAGGGTGATGATTACAGCAGTGTTGAAAATAACCGTTATTACAAAACTGACCGTAATTTGCCTTGGGCGCTCAACTTTTACACCGATTTTGTAACCCCTGAGGAAAAAGTATCAATTGATAAAGTTTACCCACGATTTATAAAATGGGCAAATTCAGGAGGTACTGTTGAACTCGACTGGTATAAAAAATAATTTATAAGTCTTCAATCTTTTATGCATTCTGAAGCATCGGTTTTTAAATAAGCCGGTGCTTCATTTTAATTGGCCAGTTTTATCAATGCCGGCTTTTTAATGTAAGAAATTAAGCCGGGCTCCCGAACATCAATCCTGATCACCCGGCTTTCCATATAAACTTTTGAATTTATCAAATCAGTTTGTAAATCCCGATTAATTTCCGAAGCCAGTATTTCATCGGCTGCTTTTTGTCCGAATATAAAAGTGACAATGAACCAGCCATTTTTGGACGACAGGTAAATAATAGTTCTTTTCTTATCTTTTATCCTGAATCCCCGGTCGTATTTTTTTACCGATACATGCCATTCTTCTATTGTAAGCGAATATTTCTCAATTACAAAATGCCTGATTTCCATCTAAAGATGGAAAAGATCACCAGGCGCAATTTTAACTAATCGTCTGCTGGGGTTTTTATCAGGTCAGTAAAATGAATTGTTTCCACTTTGGCGGGATCTGATTTTTTAATGGCAAGATGACAGCAACTTTTCAGGATTTATTTATTTCCTCTTCCATATTTATCTGTTGTGACCGATTATGCATGTTTTTTTTAACGTGTCGTATTGCCAAAATGTTAATTAGTTACAATAAAAATAGAAGTTATGAAATTGAAATGTATTGTGTAATCAATACTACTCAACTGATTTAATAAGATGGGTATTCAGGTAAAAACGGTTAAAATTTCAGAGCTGCCCTCTTTTTGAAAAGGGGTGCTGTAACTTAATTTGTGATTTAATGCGAAAAAGGGTGTGTTAAAATGGGTGTTATCAGGAATTATTCAGAAAAATATATTTGTTTGAAAAATCAGCAAATAATTGATTAATGTATAATAAAAGTGAAATAATATAGAAATATGTCACAATAAATTTTGTCAGACAATCAAAAGGATTATTTTTGGCAGAAATTACTAAGAAAATAATAAATTCAGATATGTGTGGAATAGTATGTGCGTTCGATTTAAAGACTGATGCTCAGGAGCTCAGACCAAGGGTTTTGAAGATGTCGAAAAAAATACGTCACCGTGGCCCTGACTGGTCGGGAATTTACTGTGGCGAAAAATCGGTGATGGCCCACGAGCGGCTTTCGATTGTTGATCCTGAATCAGGTCAGCAACCGTTGTACAGCAAAGACAGAAAACTGATTCTGGCGGTAAACGGCGAAATTTACAATCATCGGGAGATCAGAAAAAGGTATGAAGGGAAATATGAATTTCTTACCGGTTCTGATTGTGAAGTGATTCTGGCTTTGTATCGCGATAAAAAGGAAAAATTTCTGGATGAGATGAACGGAATTTTTGGTTTTGCATTGTATGATGAAGAAAACGATGCTTACCTCGTTGCCCGTGACCATATCGGGATTATTCCGCTTTACCACGGTTGGGATGAATTTGGTAATTATTACGTTGCTTCGGAGTTGAAAGCATTGGAAGGTCAATGTAAAAAAATTGAAGAATTTCCGCCGGCACATTATCTGTACAGCAAAGACGGTGAATTAAAACGCTGGCACAACCGGGAGTGGACCGAATACGAAAATGTTAAAGATAATCCGGCCGATATCGACGAATTGCGCGAAGCACTCGAAAAGGCTGTGCACCGGCAATTGATGTCCGACGTACCTTACGGCGTTTTATTGTCAGGAGGGCTCGATTCAACCATCACATCGGCATTGGCCAAGAAATTTTCGGGCAAACGCATTGAAGAAAATGATACAAAAGAAGCGTGGTGGCCTCAGTTACACTCGTTTGCCATCGGGCTTGAAGGATCGCCCGATTTAGCTGCCGCACGCAAAGCTGCTGAAGAAATTGGAACCATTCACCACGAAATACATTATACCATCCAGGAAGGGCTCGATGCTATCCGCGATGTGATTTACCATATCGAAACCTATGATGTTACCACTATTCGTGCGTCAACTCCCATGTACTTGCTGGCCCGTGTTATCAAGTCGATGGGAATAAAAATGGTGCTTTCGGGTGAAGGTGCCGATGAAATCTTTGGCGGCTATCTGTATTTTCATAAAGCGCCAAATGCCGAAGAGTTTCACAAGGAAAGTGTGCGTAAAGTAGGCCGTTTGCATTTGTACGATTGTCTGCGTGCCAATAAAACGCTGGCTGCCTGGGGAGTTGAAGGCCGTGTGCCGTTCCTCGACAAAGAATTTATGGATGTGGCCATGCGTTTTAATCCTGCCGAAAAAATGGCAAAGAACGGCCGGATGGAAAAATGGCCTCTGCGCAAGGCTTTTGAAAGCCAGATCCCGGAAAGCATTGCCTGGCGCCAGAAAGAACAGTTTTCAGATGGTGTTGGGTACGGCTGGATTGACACGCTGAAACAGGTTGCCAACGATTTGGTTACTGATGAAATGATGAAAAACGCCAAATTCCGCTTCCCGATCAACACACCGATGAGCAAGGAAGAATATCATTACAGAAGCATTTTCAGCGAACATTTCCCGTCGGATGAAGCGGCGAAATGTGTTCCATCAGTTCCTTCAATTGCGTGCAGTACCGCCGAGGCGCTGGCTTGGGACGCTTCGTTCCGCAACAATGCCGATCCATCGGGACGCGCAGTTAAAACAGTTCATTTACAAGGAATTGATATAAATAAAGAATAGGATTTCTTTTAAAGAAGTAGTTTTATCCTTTGTATTCTTTGTGTTTTCTTTGTGCTCTTTGTGTAATTATTTTCACCAAGAGCACAAAGAAGGCACAAAGCTTCTCAAAGACACTGAACCAGTTTTCAATCGGTTGTAAATTCCCGGATCACGTTTTTGAGTTCAGAAAATTCATTTGAAAGTTTGGCCCGTTCAGCCAATTCAAAATCTGCAAAATCGAAACCCGGCGCTACCGTGCAACTCACCAGCGAATAACCGGTTCCGGATTTTATGCTGGCAGCAAACCAGGTTCGTGCAGGTACTGTAAAATGTAGCATTTCTCCTTTCGAAAGGTTATTCCCAAGCAAAACTGACCTGAGTTCTCTGCCTTCAATCATCAAAATTTCCAAAGCTTCACCACTATGGAAAAACCAGGTTTCGTCGCTTACAATCCGGTGAAAATGTGATTTATCTTTTCCTTCGAGCAAAAAATAAATAGCCGTGCAAACATTTCGTTTCGCCCCGTTTTTGGTGGTCATTGTTTCTGCCGAACGGTATGTTTCGCGGTACCAGCCGCCTTCGGGGTGGGGAAGCAGTTGCAGTTGTTGAATGATTTCTTTTGCGGTCATTGTTTAATCAATGTTTTTGTTTGCGTTGTTTCTGACGAATGTATTTTTACAATGTAAATACCAGGCTTTAAATTGTTGGTATCAAGTTTTATCGGATTGGCTTTTGAATTTTTTTGAAGAATTAACCTTCCATTCGAATCAAGTAATTCAACCTGAACATCTCCCAATTCCTGATTTTCTATGTAAATATCATCTGAAAATGGATTCGGGAAAATTCTTGTTTGAGCATTTCTCAAGTTTGTCACCGATGTAATTGTAAATGTTTTACAAATTGAATTGTTTTCAACCTGTGTTTCAATTTTACTGTTTGGAGCAAGAAGCTGAAAACAAAGCTCGTTGTTTTTAATGTTTTCTTCATAACCCCTTGATAAAGTAACTGTTTGCGATTGGCCCGGCAGGATTTCGAGACCTGTGATTTTTTGATAAAAGAAGTTTTGAGCGCAGTTCATTCCACCGTGCAGATCAGCAAAAACAGCAAACGATTCGATGGTGTCGGAACTGTTATTTTTTACAATAACTTCAGGTGTGAAAAAGTACCCGGTTGCAATCGAATCGCCCTGAAACGTGTGATATTCAATGCTGATTTTGTTAGTATTAAAATCGACAAACTCGATGTCGGGTAAAACCTGCTGTTCGGGTAAAACACTTCTTGGATAACTAAAAAGTCCAATCTGGTTTGAGAACGAGTTTCCTGCGAAAACAAAACTGTTGTTGGTAACAATAAACTCAGTTTCGTTCAGCATTTTAGGAAAGGTTACAGTTGTGGCGGTTTCCTTGCCATGCTGTTTAGCCAGGTTTATATTTTCATCCTCAAAAGAAGAAATCCACAAATCATCACCGGAAAAATCAAAGTTCTGTATTTCAAATGAGTTGGAAATCAATGTGTCGATAATATTCAGATTTAGGTCAATCCGAAGCAATTCAGTATCAACAACTGCGTAAATTGTGTCATTATGAAGTAGTGTTTTTTTGATGGTTCCACCAAACGAAACAGAATCTGTTGCTGAGAATGATTGGTCAGTTTTGAAGATGGTATTTTGAGTAGTTAACAAAAACGATTCAGGATTAATTGAATAAACGGATTGAATAGCACCCTGAACGTCAATTTGTATTTCATGAATCGTAGTCCCGCTGGAATCCGTCATAACAACCGATTTTTCGGAACTTACAATAATTTTACCATCTGAACTTATGTGAATACTTTTGGGAATAAACTCATAATTGTCCTGATGCGGCACATCGGGATAGCCAATACTGAAGATTTCTTTTCCTTCAGGATCGTATTTCGATATGATAATCTGTTCAATACCTGATATATCATCGATAAAAGTAAATCCTGCCGTGTAAATAGAATTACTGTCAGTGCAAATTAAGTCCTGTGTTCCCCGGATTTCCCAAAGTTTTTGCCCGTTCAGGTTAAATGCAAAAAGGTTGTAATTGTGACAGGATGCTTCGCTTACAACACCCGAAATTACAATTACAGAATCGCGGAATAGCGCTTTGTCTGTAATATAGGAAAGATTTTTTTGCTGGTCATCAATTACGTTACTCCAAAAAGTTTGGGCTAAATAATCATCCGGAGTAAAAATTTTACAATCAACACAATCGTTATTTCCATATTCCTGGTAACAAAGCAGGGTGCCAAAATCTGTCGGGCTAACAAGCGGAAACAATCCATTCACCGAGCCAATTCCTTCAATAAGCGTATTCGATCCCGATTCGGTGTTAAAACGCCGGTGCTCCCGGTTGCAATAAATAATTGTGTCGATGCTGGTAACAATGTCTTTTTTGTTGGTAGAATAATTGTATCCGATACTGTCGCCTACAGAGAGATTAAAATCATATAAAATAAGCCCATAACCTGTGTTTGCTGCATCGTGACCGGCAGGTGCGTAAAGTATCTTTTTATTAATGGTGTCATTTCTGATGGCTGAATAGTAGCCGCTTACAGGTTCTCTGGGCAACCCATGAACACTGGAGAATCCTGAATAGTAAAGTTTTTTGTAAACAAAATTGTTGATGGTTGTATCGCCGTTGCAGTAGAATTTTACCGAATCAGTTACATACAATGTTCGATCGAAGTCGGCACCAAACCATCCGCCTTTGGTGACATACCGACAATACCACATCCCTTTTTCAAAATCAAAGGGTTGATACGATTGGCTGAAACATACAATAGAAAACAATAAAAGAGATTTGAAGATTATAAGGCGTTTCATTTTCGGGAATTTTTGACTTTTTTTAATTGATTTTAATAACTGCTAAAACTAAGAATTAAACCTGAAATTTGTCTTGCGGAACAGAATGTTCTTTAACACTCTCCTCGCGAAATATTCCCTAATTTTACAGCGTTTAAAAACAGAAACATGAAGTCGATTTTGATATTGATTTTTTTATTGCCGGTTGTCGCATTTTCGCAAATCAACCAGACCGACAGCAATGGAATGAAACAAGGGCGCTGGCAAAAAATGCAGCCTAATGGAAAACCTTTGTACGACGGCTATTTTAAAGATAATAAGCCAGTGGGAGAATGGAAAAGATTCCATGAGAACGGACGGATAAAGGCAACCATCAGCTACAAAGCTGGTTCAGACTCCGCTTTTACCGTGATGTTTGATGAAACCGGAAAGAAAATGGTAGAAGGTATTTTTTTGAACGAACAGAAAACCGGGTTGTGGAAGTATTTTTCTGAAAATAAAGTTATTGCTGAAGAAAACTTTGAAAAAGGAATCAAAAATGGCAAAGCCAGAAAATTTTATGACACCGGTGAAGTTTGCGAAGAAACCAACTGGGTGAACGGAAAACAGGAAGGCAGCTACCAGGTTTTCTTTAAAAACGGCAACCCCTTTTTCCAGTGTAAAATGAGCAACAACCAGCGTAATGGTCTTTGTCTTTCGTATTTCGACAATGGCCGGCTGGAAATGGAAGCGGCTTATAAAAACAATCTTCGCGATGGCGAATGGAAATATTACAACAAAGAGGGGAAATATCTTTATTCGTTATTTTTCGACAATGGGAAATTGTTGAATCCGCAGGTGCGCGACAGTATTGCCAACCTGCAGATTCTGGATATGGAAAAAGGAAAAGACACTGTGATTGATCCCGAAAAATATATTGCCGATCCCTCGGAATACATGCAAAAGGCGAATATTTTAAAGTAGTGGCCCAGGTTCATGATTCAGGAAAAGGCTTAAATTTATCGCAGATTAAAACAGGTAAGGATGAAACGCAAAATTTTACTGGCTATATTATTGATTACAATAGTTTTACCTGTTTTTGCACAGAATTATTTTTGGGTTGGTTTTTCCGATAAAAAAAATACACCCTATTCAATTGCGAAGCCCAATGAATTTTTGTCTGAAAGGGCTATTCAGCGGCGCGATCGCCAGCAAATTGAAATTGATTCATTGGATCTTCCGGTTAATAAAAACTATATAAAAGAGGTAACCGATCTTGGAGTGGAATTTGTCCATTCCTCAAAATGGCTGAATGGCATCACAGTAAAAGTTGCCATTGACAGTTTTGAGTACAAAGCGAAACAATTGCCGTTTGTAAAAGAGGTTCAGCTCACTAAATCGACCGGAACCAAAAGTGCCTATAATAAATGGGAAACTGAGATGGATTCGGAATCAGAACCCATTGATACTTCTCATTATGGGTTATCCGTTTCCCAGGTTTCAACGCTGAACGGTCAATTTTTACACAATCACGGTTACCGTGGACAGGGGATGCATATTGCCGTTCTTGACGGGGGATTTCTGAATGTGGATATTTACCCCGCTTTTGATAGTCTGCGGGCCAACGGTCAGATTTTGGGAACCAAAGATTTTGTTGATCCGCAATCACGTTTCTACTCAACCCATTACCACGGAATGAGTGTGCTTTCCTGTATGGGAGGCAATATTCCCGGGCAATTGATCGGAACGGCACCCGAAGCATCTTATTGGCTGCTCCGCTCTGAGGACACAGGCTCGGAGTATTTAATTGAAGAAGACAACTGGGTGGCAGCGGCAGAATTTGCCGACAGTGTGGGTTGCGACATTATTAATTCATCACTGGGATATACAACTTTTGATGATCCGGGAATGGATCACACCTATTCTGATCTGGATGGAAAAACAACCCGGGTAACACGTGGAGCAAATATTGCAGCCACGCGCGGAATGCTTGTTTTTGCAAGTGCCGGAAACGATGGGAACAAAGCCTGGAAATACATCGGCGCTCCGTCGGATGGAGAAAATGTAATCGGGGTGGGTGCAATGAACAAAGATACCATTGCAGCTGCGTTTTCGTCATTTGGTCCGGCATTCGGTGGACAGACAAAACCCAATGTTACGGCTATTGGCTGGAATACTTACATGCAACTCAGCAATGGAACTTTAGGTTATGCAAACGGAACATCGTTTTCGTCGCCGGTAATGGCAGGAATGGCGGCTTGTTACTGGCAGTCCGTCAGGCATGTGCCGGCTGCCGAAATAAAAAAGACCATCGAAAAGTTCAGTCATCTTTATGCAAATCCCGATGTCAGATTAGGATACGGTGTACCTGATTTTAAAAAGGCATGGTGGAATTATTTCCCATTCAATGTTTCAGATTTAAAAGAAAATGGACACTGGTCGGTTTTTCCAAATCCGGTGGCTGAAAAACTGATAATACAGAAAATAAGTGGTTCTATGGGTGCTACAACAGAACTCTGTATCTTTTCAGTTGAAGGCAAAATGTTGATGAAAAAGGTTGTGCCGGGCGAAAATCAGATTGTCCTTGAGGGATTAAACCACCTTCCTGCTGGATTACTGATTCTGAAAATCAGTACTGAAGGTGAAACCGAAACTTTTAAACTCAGCAAAATTCAATAGTTGGATGGATCAGAAGCTCACCCTTTCGGAATTAAACAAACAAATTGGTGAAGTACTGTCAGGTGCTTTTCCCGTTGGCGTTTGGGTGATCGGCGAAATCAGTGAATTAAAAGAAAACCGGAACGGACACTGTTATCTTGAATTGATTGAAAAACAGGGGAACGAAATTGTTGCCCGTTCACGCGCCACAATCTGGTCCTACACATTCCGGATGTTGAAACCCTATTTTGAAACTACCACCGGCCAGCTTTTTTCGCCGGGAATCAAAATTCTTGTCCAGGTTTCCGTTGAGTTTCATCCTTCATTTGGTTTAAGTCTGAATATCCGCGATATCGATCCGGTTTACACGGTGGGTGACATGGCTTTGCAGCGAAATGAAATCATCAACCGGTTGAAGGCTGAGGGTGTTTTTGATATGAACCGTGAACTTGATTTGCCGCTGGTACCCCAGAAAATTGCGGTCATTTCTTCTTCCACCGCGGCCGGATACCAGGATTTTATCAACCAGTTGCAGAACAATCCGCAGGGATATAAATTTTATACAAAACTCTTCCCGGCAACGATGCAGGGTGTTGAAACGGTGCCCACAATTATCAGCGCACTGGAAAAAATATACAACTACGAAGATTTTTTCGATGCAGTGGTAATTATTCGGGGCGGGGGTGCCACTGCCGACCTGAGCAGCTTTGATAACTACGATCTGGCTTTTCATGTTACACAATTCCCATTACCGGTAATTACCGGAATCGGTCACGAGAAAGATGATACAATTATCGACCTGGTGGCACACACCCGGTTAAAAACCCCTACTGCCGTGGCTGAATTCTTAATTACAGGTGTTGACAGGTTTGGCAATAAACTCAGGGAGATTGAATCAGGAATCATTCAATATGCCAGGGAAATTTTAACCGAAAAACAGAACGAACTTGAAGAGGCAGCCACAAGTCTCAGCTATATTGTAAAATCCTATATTTCAGCAAAAAACAGTCAGTTGGGAAAAACAGGAACCCGGATGTTATACAGTGTCCGTCATTTTTCTATGCTGAAAGTACAACATTCAGCAAGACTGAAAAACCAGATACTTCCGGCATTGAAAGTGCTCTTCACGGTAAAACGAAACGAAGTTGAACAGAAAACTGTATATTTAAAACACGACATCCAGCGTATATTTTTGAAAAGAAAAATGATTGCAGATCAGTTGAATCAGCAGATTGGGCAACTTTCAGAAAAAATGCTGGAAAGAGAAAAAGAACGGTTACATTTTAACGAGAATACTTTAAGATTAATCAGTCCGGCGAATGTGTTAAAGCGTGGATACACAATCACGCTGAAAGAAGGGAAAATCATAAAATCAGTTGAAAATCTGAATATTGGAGAACAAATTGAAACCTATTTTTCAGACGGAAAATCAGAAAGCCGGATTACAAAAAAGGAAAAGAAATGAATACAAAAAAGACAATTTCGTACAGCGAAGCAATGGCTGAAGTGGAAGAAATTCTCGAAAAAATAGAGAATGAAGAACTCGATGTTGATGAACTGGCTGAAAAGGTTCAGCGTGTTTCGGTTTTGCTGAAAATCTGCAAAGATAAACTCACCAAAACCAACGAACAGGTGGAGCAGATTTTAAAGGAAATGGAAAACTGATAAAATGAAGAAAAATGAGCAAAACAGATGAATTAGTGCTGGTTTTTACCGGATCGGTAGTTGAAATTGAATATGTGCGGGCAGAACTTGAAGCTGGCGGAATTGTGCCCATCGTGAAAGATGGATTTTCCCAGGGATTGAAAGCTGGTTTCGTTGCCGACTCTGCCTCAGCGATTGATTTGTTTGTATTGTCAGCCGATGCAGGAAAAGCACAGGAAATAATCAACGATTTAAATATTACCGAATAAATGTTTACAAAGGAACAAGTGGCAAAAACCATCGACCATGCGGTGTTGAAACCCGATTCAACCGATGCCGACCTGGTTGCCAACGCAAAAATGTGTATCGAAAACGGGGTTTTCAGTATGTGTGTAAAACCCTGTGATATAAAAGCTGCCAAAGAATTGCTGAAAAACAGCGATGTAAAAGTATCGTGTGTACTCAGTTTTCCGCATGGCGCCGATGCTACACCAGTGAAGGCATTTCAGGCAAAACAGGCCATTGAAGATGGAGCCGATGAAATTGACATGGTGATGAATATTGGCAAGTTTTTGTCGGGAGATTTTGAATATGTTGTCAACGATATAAAAGCGGTTGTGGAAGTTGCTCACAGTCACGGTGTGCTTGTAAAAATAATCCAGGAAAGCGGTTACCTGACACTCGAACAAGTGGCAAAAGCCTGCGAACTGAGTGATGAGGGCGGTGCCGATTTTGTAAAAACCTCAACCGGTTTTGGCCCCGGAAAAGCCACGCCTGAAATAGTGGAAGTGATGGTAAAAACAGTGGGCGACCGCATGATGGTGAAACCTTCGGGCGGAATCCGTGATTGGGAAACCGCCGTTGCTTTTTTGGAACAGGGTGCCGACAGGCTGGGAATCGGATCAACGGAAGCCGTTTTGAAAGGAGCAAAAGCCGAAGGAAATTACTAATGTGAAACATGAGGTAACACATTGGTTTTTCTGAAAATTCATCCATATTTGCACCTTTCATTTTAAGAGATAATGCATTTTTTAAACGGCGACCGGATCTATATTAAACCAGATAAAATTTGTGGGACTTTTACAGAAGAACTGCAGAGTTGTCTTTTTCAAATAGCTGGAATCAATTCGGGGAGAAAGATTTTCAAACTCAATTTTTTTATTGATTCCGTCACCCGCGATCATTATGCTGAAATCAGGAATCAGGTTTGCGAAGACGTCAGAAAAAAATTACCGGGTAATATACTGATCAGTGTTATTGCCCAACCGCCACTTACAGGTAAAGTAATTGTGGAGGTTTGTTTTTACGATCCGGAGCTCTGGAGCGCGGAACCTGTTTCAAATAGTGAGAATGGTGCTGTGTTGTTCAAAAACGGAAATAACCGAATCCTGATTGGCAATGTGCAATCGTTTGTTTCAGAAAATTGCAGGGAGAATGCAGATCTTGCATTTCAACATCTCAGTGATGTATTTATCAGGGCCCGTTTTCCGATTAACTCCATAATCCGACAATGGAATTATATTGAAGATATTCTTGGTTTCGATGAAAATGAACAGCGTTACCAGGAGTTCAACAATGTCAGATCGGCATTTTATGGGAATTGTTTTGATGGGAAAGGTTACCCGGCTGCAACAGGAATTGGCATGAACCAAGGAGGTATTATTATTGAATTTATTGCCATTCATTCAGCCAATCTTGTAACAAAACCAATTGACAATCCAATTCAGATTGCGGCGCACTCGTATAGTGAAGATGTTTTGGTCGGTGAAGCCTGTATGGTTAAAACAACACCGAAATTTGAACGGGCGCGCTATATTGAGTTATTGGGGAAGAAAATCATTTTTATTTCGGGAACTGCCTCAATCAGAGGAGAACACACAGTTGGAGTTAACGATCCGGCAAAGCAAACTGAAATCACAATCGAAAACATCAAACAACTTTATTCGGATAGTGTCCTTGCCAAATTACCAACCGGCAATCTTTCCCCTAAGTATGGACATGCAAGGGTTTATATAAAAGAAAAAAAGGATTACGCAGCCATCCGCAAAACCTTTAAATCGCATTTTGGTAACCTGCCAGTTGTATATATTATTGCTGATATCTGCCGCAACGACCTTTTGGTGGAAATTGAAGGCAAGGTGATTCTGGAATAGCATTTCATGGAGTTATTTTTGTAAATTTGGAAACTTGAGTTTTCAAATGATTAATATTCAAAAGCAAATTGATTACTGGAGGCAGGGATCGGATGATGATTTTGAAACTGCCGGAATTTTAATAGAGAACAAAAAATACGTTCACGGGTTATTCTTTTGTCATTTAAGTATTGAGAAAATAATAAAAGCACTGATAGTAAAGAATACCCAAGATATTCCTCAGAAATCTCACGACATTTTTTATCTGACAAAGATTGCAGGAATTGAACTTCCTCCTGAAATGGAGAGGATTGCACAAATACTAATGAAATATCAATTAGAAGGGAGATACCCTGAATATTATCCTGCCACACCTGAATACAACCAGGTTTCGGAATATTTTAGTCAAACTCGGGAATTAATATTATGGTTCAGGAAGAAATTATAAATATTGTAAGGCAGTATCTTAAAAATCTTCGCTCAGGAGGTTTTAATATAAGATTCGCCTATCTTTTTGGCAGTTATGCAAGAAACGAAGCATCTCCGACAAGTGATATTGATGTTTTACTTGTCGGAGACGACTTCGATACGAATGATGATGTTATTTTATCCAAACCCTGGTTGCCAAAGTTCAGAAATGATTTCAGAATTGAACCGATCGCGATTGGAACCAGGCGTTTTAATACCGATGATATTTCACCTATTATTGAAATTGCAAAACGGGAAGGTATTATAATTCAACCCTGAAAATCAGAACCTGAAGTCAATCCCGATCATAAAACTGGTTCCGGCCTGCGGAAAATAACCATCCATTTTAGAACGGTTTCCTTCATAGATATAGGAATAAACCCAGGCATTTGATTCGTATTGCTCATTAAACAGATTGTTAACCATCGCCCTGACTATGATTTCGTCGAACAAACCAGTCCTGAAACTGTAATCAGCAGCCAGATTGTTTACAAACCAGGCATTCAGAATCCTGTCTTCATTTGAAGTGTTGTCGATATATTGTTTGCCTACATAACCCGAAATAATCGAAACGTTTACATCTCCGGGCATAACAAATTCAAAGCGGCTGTTTCCGATAAATGTTGGAGCAAAAGCCAGGTTGGTAGTTCCGAGCGCATAACTTTCCTGTCCCCATGTATCCCAGTTATCAACGTATTCGGTAAAATCCTTGATTTTGTTGGTGCTGATCGTTGCGTTCGCGTTCCATTGCAACCAGGGAGCAATAATAACACCGCCTGAAAGTTCAACGCCGGCCCTGTAACTTTTGTCCACATTCACCATTACAGGTGCGCCCACATCGTTGATTTCACCGGTCAAAACAAGCTGGTTTTTATAGTTCATAAAGTATAAATTGCCTGAAAAAGAAAATGTTTTTGATTTCAGGTTGTAACCCAGTTCCCAATCATAAAGTGTTTCGTGAACAGGTTGTTTGCCATTCGGATCGGCATCTACATAATTATCGCGGTTGGGTTCGCGGTTGGCAGTTGCAAACGACAGAAAAACCTCCTGATTGGATTGCAACAGGTAAAAAACACCGGCTTTCGGGTTGAAAAAATGAAACTTGTGTTGCTGTGTAATATCCCGTAAATCATCATCAATACCGTCGATTGAATAGTTGATGTTCCGGTATTGCAGGTCGGCAAACAGATTCAGCTTTTCGGTGACACTAAAATTGTATTTTGCAAAAATGTTGAAATCCTTTTTCAGCCCGGTGCTTCGATACCAGTCGTGGTCAGGGTCAATATTTCCGAGAAACTGTCCCCAGATTACCTTTCCGAAATGATTTCCGTCGTAAATACTGTACCCGCCGCCCAGCACAAATTCAGACTTTTCGCCTTTTTTATTCAGCGAAAAAACAGTTCCGTAAAAATTATTGTCAAGCCACTTCCGGTTTACAAGGTCACTGGTTTCAATCGTTTCAGCTCCAATTGTAACTGGTGGAATCTGGTAGTCGGCCAAATCTTCATCTTCTTTGTAATTTTCATAGAATCCTTCACCGTGTGTTAAATGAAACGAAATATTCAGGTTCAGTTTCGGATTGAATGCATGTGAAAAATGAAGCTGGTAATGATCCTGCCGGTAATCATCTACCTGGTTTGCGTAATATTTTGTATAGCCATTTTCGTCGGTGTATTCGCCGGCGCTGTTGTAAGTACGATTGGTGGTAAGCAATTCTGAGGGAACCCCGTTCCATGCCTGGTAAGTTTTTTCGTAGCCCGAAAATACCACCGCTTTCAAAATTGTTTTTTCAGCATAATAACCTCCCGAAAGAAAGTAAGATTTTAAATCGGCAGAACCACGATCGATAAAACCATTGGAACGGACATCAGAAAGCCTGATATCAAGTGCAAAATTATTATTGATCAGTCCGGTTCCGGCATTAACCGTATTTTTAAAAGTATTAAACGATCCCGCTGCTGTTTTGTATTCTGCATAAGCATCCGGTTCAATCTTGTTTGTTTGCATATTGATGGTTGCCCCAAAAGCAGCCGCTCCGTTCGACGAGGTTCCGACTCCCCTCTGAATCTGTACATTTTGTAATGATGAGGCAATGTCAGGCAAATCCACAAACCAGGTTCCGTGCGATTCTGCATCATTCAGCGGAATACCGTTTACAGCTACGTTGATTCGGTTCATATCGGTGCCACGGATTCGGAAATTGGTGTACCCGATTCCGGTACCCGCGTCGGAAGTGGCCACAAACGAAGGCGTGAGTTGCAAAAGATAAGGGATATCCTGTCCCATGTTTTTCTTTTCAATTTCATCTTTTCCCAGATTCAGGTACGACATCGGTGTTTTATCGCCCGCAATCAAAGCCGAAATCATGATTTCATCGGTCAGTATTACATCGGGTTCCAATTCAATTGCAATTTGCTGGTTTGACTTTAAATCGATTTTTCTTGCTGCCGGTTTAAAACCAATAAATGAAACCAGCACTTCATATTGTCCGGGTTTCAGGTTTCTGAATTCAAAATAACCATTGTCATTGGCCGAAATACCATACATCGTATTTTTCAACACCACACTGGCTCCGGCAAGCGGTTCGGTGGAACCAGTGACTGTTCCGGAAAGCGTGATTTGCCCGAAAACGGACAACACAAAAAGCTGTAAAAACAGCCATAGAAAACATTTTTTCATTTTTAAGAAATTATTGGTTAGAACTAACCAATGAGGCAGGAAATCTTCCTTTTGCACTCCCTACGCCGGCATTACCCGGATCAGGTTCATTGAGTATAATCTCAGTCTCGTTTTAAACGAGACACCCCATTGCATAAATATCGGGGCAAAGGTATCAGAAATTTTTGGAAATAGAATGATTAAAACTAAATCATCCAATTTGATAAAGTTTCAGTAGTTTCCCAATTTTTATTGTTTTTTTTCATAAGTAAGTGTCTGCCATTACAATAACTATCTTGAATGAAAACTATGGCACTGGTTAAACTCTTGTTGAAATAAATAAATTGAATTACAGGAAATGTTTCATAGTGAAATGCAATAAAATCATGCATCAGATGAGTAGATAGATAAGGACTTAGAAATTTTCTTTTTTCATCAATGGGACCTTTTTCTATTATAGAACTTTTCATGTTCTGCTCATTAAAAAACAGGTTTAATGAATAAAAGTATTCAGTATTGAGATAGAGAACTGGCTTATCAAAGAATTTTTTGTTGAGAGATAAATGAATCTTTGAATTACTGTAATATGTTGAATGATTGACCGAGTCTTCAATAGATTTGTAATTTAAAGTATTTTTTGATCCTTGTTTTACAAACAGATAAGCAGGTATTACAAAGTATTTTGATTTAGAAATTAATTTTGGAATGCAAACGGTTTGGTAAATTACCTCCGATTCAACTTGAATATCGCTTTTCTCTGTTTTTTTACAATAACTATCAGGTTGTTTTTCCCAATTTTCAAACCAACTTTTTAAACCTGAAAAATCGTTATTTAAAAAATAATGCAGAAGTTCTTTTCCAGATTGTTCTGCCTTGATTTCAACGTTTTGTGAATAAAGATTAAAGCTAAATATTACGAAAACTAAAGTAAATATGAGCTTTATTTTTAATTCCTTTAAAAAATACTTCATAATTAAAACAACTATTCTTCGTTAAGAAATTTTTCGAAACAACTTCTCAGCTTGTCGTTAATTCTGGTTGGCCGCATGGTACTGCTGTTGATAAATGAACCTTTCTGGTGACCAGTACTGCACAATTCGCCTTTTTCGTTGTAAAATCTGAATTGCAAAATGGCCGATGCATTGTTCAGTTGCGAAACCCAGGATTCGATAAAAACGCGGTTGCTCAGATAAAGTGCCCTTTTGTAATGGATGTGTGTTTCGGTGATAATGGGCAGTGTATTTTCTTTGTCCAGCAAATCCGACAGTGAAATTCCGGCGGCTTCAAACAGTTTCACGCGGCCGTTTTCCATCCAGGTAATGTAATTGATATTATTTACATGTCCCACAAAATCAATGTGGTAGGTGTATATTTTTTCTTCGAAAGTGAGTTTTTGCATGACGCTGAATTTGAATGATTTTTAGTTTTCGGGGGAAAAACCGAGATCCGAAAACCGACGTTTCTTTTCCAGAAAGAATTTCCACATAATGCTTTTGCTGTAAACTTCGTTGTGGTCTTTTATCAAAACTGACTTCTGAACCTGTTTGCGTTTTTTGATCAGCTTGCCGAGGTTTTTATAAAATGCATAGTGTGCTTTTACCACTGCCCAGAATTCCCTGAAATTAAAGCCGAGTATAAATTTTACTGCGGCCACACCATCCAGAATCATTCGTGCAAGAAATATTCTCTTAAACTGGTGTTTGGGAAGATTTTTAAATAGCATCCACAGGTTATTCCGGAAATTGAGATAAACCTTCTTCGGACTTCCATATGATAACGTTCCTCCACCAAGATGATACACGACACTTTCAGGCTGATAAATGATTTTATGACCACTGTTTTTCAGCCGCCAGCAAAGGTCAATTTCTTCCATGTGTGCCCAAAAATCGCCATCCAGACCGCCAGTTTCTTTAAAAGCACTGCTTCTGATAAACATGCACGCACCTGAAGCCCAGAAAATTGGTGACGATAAATTATACTGACCGGTATCTTTTTCAATCCTGTTCAGAATCCGTCCGCGGCAAAACGGGTAACCGTACCTATCGATAAAACCACCGGCAGCTCCGGCATACTCAAACTCATCGGGTTTATTGTAGCTCAGTATTTTAGGCTGAATGGCGGCAATTGTTTCGTCTTGTTCAAAAAGCTTAATACAGCTATCAAGCCAGTGCGGGGTTACTTTTACATCTGAATTCAGTAATACAAAATATTCGGCTTCCACTTGTTTCAGAGCCTGGTTGTAACCTTCAGCAAAACCAAAATTTTCAGACAGTTGTATAATTTTTACCGAGGGGAAATTTTTTTTCAGATGCTCAACTGATTCGTCTGTCGAGCCATTGTCTGCCACAATAATTTCAGCTGTTTCGGGGTTTGAATGTTCGATTACCGAAGGCAGAAAAGTGTTGAACATTTGCTGTCCGTTCCAGTTCAGAATAACTATGGCTGTCTTTGGTTTTCTGATCATTGACGTCAGTTGGTAAGAATTTTAATAAGGATTGCCGACAACCGTTCTTTGCCAAGTTCTTCCAGAATTGTTTTCATTTTTTCCACTCTTTCCGGCTCGCTGGTTGCAGCAAGTATTTCAAGCTCGCGTAGTTTTTTCCCGGTCAGGTCTTCACTTAAAAGTTCCCAGAGTTCATTTTTTCCCTGTTTTAATTCTGGCAGTCCGAGTGTTTTTAATTCTGTGATCGTTGCTGTCAGTATTTCTTCGGCTTGCAACAATACCGGATCTTTTGCCCCGGTTTTTCCGGTAGCGGCCGTGTCACGCAGGTTCCAACTCGAATAATCGTAAGCCAGTTCACGGATCATTTTCAGTTTTGAACTCTCTTTTCCGAAAATTCTTTCGAGATAAATCAGTGTGCTGTTTTTCCAGGCTTCCAGATCAAATTTCCGGTCACCCAACCTTGTTATTTGCTCCTGCAACAGTGCAATTTCCTTTTCAGCCATTGGTTTGAAGTTTTTTGCAATTTACAAATTCCCGAAATATTTGACAGGAGCGAACCTGAAATGTATGATAAATGCATGTTAAAAAATGCAATTTGCCCTGAAAATACACATTTTTATAGGTGAAAAGGAAGTTTTATTCCCCGAGGTGTTTGTTGACAATGCTGTAAAAATCATCAAAAATATTTTCCGCCGCAGCAACAATCTCGCCACCAAATAGCCAGTTTCTTCCACCTTTGAAATCGGTGACTTTTCCTCCGGCCTGCTGCACAATGAAAGCGCCGGCTGCCACATCCCAGGCATGAAGTGCGTGTTCGTAAAAAGCATTGAAACGTCCGGCTGCCACGTATGAAAGATCAACAGCAGCAGAGCCAAATCTGCGGAGTCCGCGTGATTTTTGCATCAGTTCTTTCATGGCAGCAATATAATTGTCAACCCGATCGAAATCGTAATATGGAAAGCCGGTTCCAATCAAGGCATTCTGAAGATCTTTTGTGGGAGAAACCCTAATTTCTTTTCCGTTCAGAAAAGCAGGGCTGTCTTTCCACGCGTAAAACATTTCGTCCTGTTTTACTTCGTAAACAACTCCCAAAACCGGAATCCCATCTTCCAGTAACCCAATGCTCACGGAATGAGGTGCAATGCCATGCAAAAAGTTGGTGGTTCCATCCAGCGGATCGATCACCCAGGTGAATTTTTCGTTGTTGCTTCCGGCTGTGCCTTCTTCTGTTACGTATCCAGCTTCGGGAATCAGTTTCTGCAAAGCGGCTACAATATTGGCTTCTGCTGTCTTGTCAACGTAGGTTACAAGACTTGTAGTGTCTTTAAATTCAATGTCTTCAGTTGTTACTTTATCTCCTTCAGTGCGGATAAAGTTGCCGGCTTCGCGGGCAATTTCCTGAACACTGAAACAAAGTTCTTTATAATTCATTTTGCTGATTTTTGGTTCACTTAAATAAAATCAATATCCACATTTCCGTTTGGCAAAACCGACTTCAAAATAACTTTTCTCAATTGGTTATCCAACTGATCGTCGTGGTTGGTTTCCACTTTTATATAGTTTTCTGTAAAACCCGACATGCGGTCGGAGTTGCTTTGAGCCTCGAAAAGAACGGTTTGCGATGTGCCAAGATGTTTTTCATAAAAAGCTCTCAATTTTTTTTCCGATAGATTCAGGTAGCGCTGGGTGCGGTTTTTCCGTTCAGAAGGGTCAACTTTCCACGGAATTTTTAAGGCTTGTGTACCACTTCTTTCAGAATAGGTAAAAGCGTGTAATTGTGATATTTCGAGGTTGTTAATGAAGTTATACGATTGTTCGAAGAGTTCTTCCGTTTCGCCATTGGTACCGGCAATCACATCAACCCCGATAAAAGCATGCGGTACAATTTTCCTGATTCTGTGTATTCTTCGTGCAAAAAGTTCGGTTGAATACTTTCTTTTCATCAGCGAAAGAACTTCATCGGAACCCGCCTGCAGCGGAATATGAAAATGCGGCATTATCACTTTCGATTCAGAAACAAGCTGAATGATATCGTCTTTTAGTAGGTTTGGTTCAACAGATCCGAGCCGCAAACGTTGTAATCCGTCGGTTTTTTCAAGGGCACGCAATAATTCAAGAAAATTTTCTCCTGTCGATTTGCCAAAATCACCAATGTTTACGCCTGTAAGCACTACTTCCTTAAAACCTTTTTCCACAGCTTTTTTTGCCTGTTCAACTGTGTTGGCAATGGTGTCGTTGCGGCTTTTGCCGCGTGCATACGGAATGGTGCAAAACGAACAATAATAATCGCACCCATCCTGAATTTTCAGGAAACTGCGGGTGCGGTCGCCCCACGAGAATGCTTTGTGATAACTTTTAATATCGGCCAGTCGAGTTGTCTGAATTTCCGTTTTTTCGCGTTTTTGCAAATCGCCCAGATAAGCCGGAATGTGAAATTTTTCCTGGGTTCCCAAAACAAGGTCAACTCCTTCGATATGACCCACTTCTTCGGGTTTTAGTTGTGAATAGCATCCCACCACAATTACCATGGCGTTGGGATTCTTTTTTACTGCTTTCCGGATGATGTTGCGGCTTTCCTTGTCGCCCTGGTTGGTAACCGAGCAGGTGTTAATTACATAAACATCAGCCTTTTCGTCAAATTCAACCCGTTCAAAACCCACTTCCCTGAAGGAGCCGGCAATTGTGGATGTTTCTGAAAAATTGAGTTTGCAACCTAATGTAAAAAAAGCAGCTTTCTTCCCCCTGTAATCCATCTCTGTTATATTGAATAATTCTAAACAGCGGCAAAGGTAGAAAAAAGCTGCTTAATGCAAAGTATCTGTTTACAGCAGGTTACTTGCCAGCTCGGCTAAGTAGCTGCGTTCGCCTTTCACCAGGTTGATGTGGGCGAAAATATCCTGGTTGCGCATTTTATCGGTCATGTAGGCCAGCCCGTTCGATTTCATATCGAGGTAGGGCGAGTCGATTTGCTGCAGGTCGCCGGTAAACACCATTTTTGTTCCTTCACCGGCGCGGGTAATAATGGTTTTTATCTCGTGAGGTGTAAGGTTTTGTGCTTCGTCGATAATAAAAAATGCATTTGAAAGACTGCGTCCGCGAATATAAGCAAGCGGCGTAATATTCAGTCGTTCTTCTTTTTGCATATCTTCGATAAGCAGGTATTCGTTGCTGCGCGGATTAAAAGAATGTTTAATCACAGCCAGATTATCATACAATGGTTGCATGTATGGACTGATTTTTTCGTTGGCATCGCCAGGCAAATAACCCAGGTCGCGATTGCTGAGTGCAACAATCGGACGGGCAAGCAAAACTTGTTCGTACAACCTGTTTTGTTCTATTGCTGCTGCTAATGCCAGCAAGGTTTTTCCGGTTCCGGCTTTCCCGGTGAGTGCAACCAGTTTTATATCCGGATTCATCAGAATATTCAAGCTGAATGTTTGTTCTGCATTGCGAGGTTTAATTCCGTATGCAGGCTTTTTTTCTATCCTGTAAATTCGATTAGATTTTACATCGTAACGGGCCAGTGCACTCGACGAACTTCCTTTGAAAATAAAGCATTCGTTGGCTTCTGGAATAAAACCGGGTTTTACTTCGTCTGTCGAAATGGAGCCCTGGTTGTATAAAACTTCGATCAGATCATCCCGAAAGTTGTCAAAAGTTGAGACAGTTTTGTCGAGAATACTTTCATCTTTTACCTGGTCGGTTTTGTAGTCTTCTGCCTGAATACCCAGTGATTTGGCTTTCATCCTCAGGTTAATGTCCTTGCTGACAAGGATAGTTTTCCGCTTCGGATAGGCTTTTGAAGTATAGTCGGCAATTGCCAGAATACGGTGATCGGGAATATCTTCCCTGAAAGATTCTTTCAGAACATCAGAAAAAGGTTTTCCGGTTTCAATCCGGAGTTTTCCCAATCCTTTTCCAAGCTGTTTTCCGCCATTAAATAGCTCATCTCCCACAATTTCATCAAGCAAACGGGTGAATTCGCGTGCCTGGAAATTAATGAGATCGTTTCCTCTTTTAAACTTGTCCAGTTCCTCAAGTACAGTTATCGGAAGGATAATGTCATTATCCTGGAACTGGTAAATGCAGGTGTGGTCGTGCAAAATCACATTGGTGTCGAGAATGAAGATTTTGCTTTTCTTTGTTGTACTAAGCATTTTTAGGAATTTGAATTTTCTAAATGTATATAAATTTGCCTGTCTTCCTGAATGAAGCTTTGGGAATTAATTAACTTACTTTAGTTGATAAAAAAGATTTAATGTGACTTACGCAGAAACACTCGGATTTTTGTATGCCCGGTTGCCCATGTTTCATCGGATTGGACCGGCTGCTTACAAGAACAGCCTCGAAAATACCCTTTTAATTGATGAATATTTCGGCCATCCTCATCGTAATTTTAAAACTGTTCACGTAGCCGGAACCAACGGGAAAGGTTCTGTTTCGCACATGCTGGCGGCAGTCATGCAAAATGCGGGATACAAAACTGGTCTTTATACTTCACCGCATCTTGTCGATTTCAGAGAAAGAATCAGGGTAAATGGAGAAATGATTTCGGAACAGGAAGTAACCGACTGGGTTGAAAAACATGCTGTTGGGCAAAATCTGTGGAATATTGAACCGTCGTTTTTTGAACTCACGGTGGCGTTGGCGTTTGATTATTTTTCGAGGCAAAAAGTAGATATTGCGATTATTGAAGTTGGTCTTGGTGGCCGGCTTGATTCTACCAATATCATTACTCCTGAAGTAAGTGTTATAACAAACATTGGTTACGACCATGTTCAGCTTCTGGGTGATACACTGGAAAAGATCGCCAGTGAAAAGGCCGGAATTATAAAAGGCGGAGTTCCTGTTGTAATAGGCGAAACAAACCCTGAAACGGAACCTGTTTTCAGAAAAACAGCACAAAGTTTGAATTCGCCGCTTTATTTTGCTGACCAGGAATTTAAAGCTGGTTATGCTTTGCTGAGCCTTGATGGGAAACAGGTCTTAAACATTCTGAAGCATGATTCGCCAGCTTTCCCGGATTTGAGGATTGACTTACTTGGAAACTATCAGCAAAAGAATGTGCCGACAGTTTTGAAGACGATTGAAATCATGCAGGAGAAGGGTTGGAAGATTTCCACGGATAATATTTATAATGGATTAAAAAATGCTGCGAGTTCAACCGGACTAATGGGGCGATGGCAGATTATCGGCAACAATCCGCTGATAGTTTGCGACACAGGGCACAACGAAGATGGGATAAAAATGATCGTCAACCAGATTAAAAATACAGCTTACCAGAATTTGCATATTGTTTTCGGGATGGTGGCTGACAAAGATATTGAACATGTTTTGCAGCTCTTGCCACGGGAAGCAACCTGTTATTTTACACGGGCTGCCCTGCCCAGGGCGCTTGATGAAAAAATTTTGGCTGAACAGGCGAATTTGATTGGATTGAAAGGCGAAAGTTATCCTTCTGTAAAGGAAGCGTTTACGACTGCGAAAATGAATGCCGGTAAAAATGACTTTGTTTTTGTTGGTGGGAGCAATTTTGTAGTGGCAGAAATTTTACAGCAAAAAAAATAAAAATGTTTGCAGAACTGAAAATAGGTTTTATCTTTGCAACGCTTTTCCAGAAACGGAAAGCAGGTTCAGAAAAATAAAATATAGGGGCGGTTAGCTCAGTCGGTTCAGAGCATCTGGTTTACACCCAGAGGGTCGGGGGTTCGAATCCCTCACCGCCCACGAAA